>PMZR01000082.1 GCA_003170135.1 Acidobacteriota bacterium | reverse complement strand
CCGCCCGGGCGCGCCGCTCGGTCCGTGTGTAGCCGAACAGGCCGGCGAAGTAAACCAGCAGCTCCTCCGCGCTCAGGTGGTCGTAGAAGTAAGGATGTTCGGGCAGGTACCCCAGGCGCCGCTTCAAGGCGAGCGATCCCACCGGAAGTCCCAGAATCGAGGCCCGCCCCAAGGTCGGGAACACCAACTGCATCAGCAGCTTCAGCGTCGTCGTCTTGCCGGCGCCGTTCGGCCCGAGCAGGCCGAAGATCTCGCCGCGCTCGACACCGAGCGTCAGGCAGTCGAGCGCGCGGCGCGGGCGTTTGCGCCAGAAGCCGACCGCGTAGTCCTTGGTGAGGTCTTCTGTCTGGATGGCCAGCACGGTGGTAGTCAAACGTTGACGGTTAGCCGTTCGCAGTTAGTAGTTCGCAGTTGGCAGTTGAGCGGTTGGCCGTCGACTGTTATCAACACACCGAACGATGAAGGCTGGCTGCCAACTGCCAACTGCCGACTGCCAACTGCCGACTATCAACTTCACTTCAATTTCCCCGCACGCTTCAGCTCGAAACGGATCGCCAGGTCCCAGTACGCGGGCTGCAGGCCGTTTTCCGGAACGCGGATGCCATTGACGAAGAAGGTCGGCGTCGACTGGACCTTCACCAGCTGGCCCAGGGCGATATCGCTCTGCACGGCCTCGACCGTCCGCTGGTACTGCGCGTCGAAATCGGTGACGCCTCCGATCGTCCGCGCCGCCTCGCGAACCGTGGCGGGCGTCAGCAGCTGCTGGTTGGAGTACAGCCACTCCTCCATCTGCGCCGCGCGATGGTGTTGCGCGGCGAGCCGCACGGCCACCGCCGCGGTGCAGCCGCCGGGATGGATCGTCTGGAACAACGCCGTATTGCACGACTTGTCGAGCGGGTAGTCCTTCGACACCAGCGTCACGGCGCCGGGCAGCTCGGCCTGGTACTTCGCGAGGATCGGCTGCAATTCGAAGTACGTGCGGCTGCACGACGGGCACTGATAATCGGTGAACTTGACAATGACCACGGCGGCGCCGTCGTTCGACACCGGCAGTATCTGCCGCGGCAGCGCCGCCCAGTACTGCTCGAAGTCCGACCGCGTGTCCTTCGGCAGGGCCGTGGCCGTCGGTTGCTCGGCGGGCATCTGTCCGGCCCGCGGGAAGAAGGCGATGGCCGAGCCGGCACCGGCCAGGAAGAGCACGGCGACGATGAGGGCAACCGGCCTCGTGACGAGCAGCCGCAGGTCCTGCAACGCTCGGCGTGGCAGCGTCGTCATCGGGATCGAGGTCGCAACACCGGTCAGACAGAACAGCGCGATGACCGCCGCGTAGGTGACCAGGCAGAAGACGCAGAACTCCCGCAGCACGAAGAAGGCGGCGTAGCCGAGGTACAACGTCACGGCAAGGCCGATCGTCGACCACGCAAACAGATACCCGGGCAGGCTTTCCTGCACGGGCGCCGGCCCGCGGCTGGCGACGGCGACGAGCACGATGACAAAGGCAAACCACAGAACGCCGAACAGCGCCACCGGCACGCCGAACAGGCTGCCGTACTGGCTGCGATAGGCGTCGCTGCAGCTGAACGTGGCGTTGATGTCACACGGGCTGGCGTAGCCCGGTTGCGCCAGGATGCGGTAGTGGATGTACAGAGAGGTCGTTGCCGCGGCCAGGCCAACGGCCGCAAACAGCAGGACCCAACGGCGGATGGTCGTGCTCATGGTCGCGTGCGCTCCGGGAGAAAGGCACGGGAAATGGGGCGGAACCCGCGGTCAGGCTCCCCGACGACAGGCCGCTGAGGCGCTCCCGGCGTCGGATCCCGTCGCCGACGCGCCCATTATACGTGGGCTGGGCGAATCGAGCGCGGGCGTTCTCGGTGTCCCGCGGCGCCGAGCCGAATCAGAGAGAGAAAGATACGTCGTCCGAAGTCCGAAGTCCGAGGTCCGAAGTCCGAAGTCAAATGCCGACGCGACGTGTCGCAAAAAGCCGAAGGGGACGGCCGCCGATTGGCGGTCGTCCCCTTGGCTGCGCTATGGAGCGACTCGTCGTTACTGGAGAGCCTGCGTCTGGGTCGCCGCAGCAACCGTGGCCGAGGTCCACGTCGCGCCCGCCACGTCGAAGAAGATCGTCGCACGAGTGTCGGTGCCGAACGAGCGCTGACCGCTCGTGCCGATCGTCACGGGGTGCGCTTCGGCGAAGTAGCCGGACACCGCGTCAGCACCCGACGCGTTGCACGTATTCGCGGCGACGGTCACCGCTGCCGCGCCCGCGCCCCCACCGATGTTCACCGCGTAGCCGCTCTTGATGACGCCGTTCGCGTTGAGATCCGGGCTGATGAACGCGGTCGTCGAGCCGGCTGGCGGCTTCACGAGGTCCGCGAGTGCAACCGCGTAACCGCCGGCGGCGCAGCTCGAGGCGTAGGTGGACTCGCCGCTGTTGATGGCGCGCATCGACCCGATGGCCGACGTCTCGTTGCCCGACATGCGGGCGCGCAGCAGGCCCGGAACCGCGATGGCGGCGATGATGCCGATGATCGCCACGACAATCAGCAGTTCGATCAGCGTGAAGCCCTTGTTGTTTCGGATCCTCATGGTCATGCTCCTCGTAAAAAGACGGTTGCGAGCGGTTCAAGCACTTGATGGCTGGGAATCTCTGACGCCAACGCTTGTTGCGACCAGATGCAAAGCAACCCTGGTGCCAAGTCCTGCGGTATCGGGTGCAAGACGCGAAGCTGCTCTATTCAAAAAGTTTAGACGATCGGAACGGGCAATCGGCCGGATCGTCATTTGGTTCACCTGACAAATCGTGTCAACCTCAGCCGACAATCGTCGTCAGTCTGGACTGAAACCCGGACGTGCCAGGCAGTGGAAACTGTCGCGGGCAGGGGCGGAGACTGTGACCGCTGCAAAAGCGGAAGGGGGACGGCCGCCGATTGGCGGTCGTCCCCCCTCGGTGTGCCGCGCGCACTGTGGCGTTACTGGAGAGCCTGCGCCTGGGTCGCCGCGGCGATCGTGGCCGCGGTCCAGGTCGTGCCGGCCGTGTTGAAGAAGATGGTCGCCCGGGTGTCGGTGCCGAACGAGCGCTGACCGCTCGTGCCGATCGTCACGGGGTGCGCCTCGGCGAAGTAGCCGGACACCGCGTCAGCACCCGACGCGTTGCACGTGCTCGCGGCGACGGTCACCGCTGCCGCGCCGGCGCCCCCGGCGATGTTCACGACGTAGCCGCTCTTGACGACGCCGTTGGCGTTGAGGTCCGGGCTGATGAACGCGGTCGTCGAACCGGCTGGCGCCTTCGCGAGGTCCGCGAGAGAAACCGCGTAGCCGCCGGCGGCGCAGCTGGAGGCGTAGGTGGACTCCCCGCTGTTGATGGCGCGCATCGACCCGATGGCCGACGTCTCGTTGCCCGACATGCGGGCGCGCAGCAGGCCCGGAACCGCGATGGCGGCGATGATGCCGATGATCGCCACGACAATCAGCAGTTCGATCAGCGTGAAACCTCGGTTGCTTCGGATCCTCATGGTCATGCTCCTCAACATAAAGACAGTTCGGGTTCTACGTAATGGCTTGCAACTTCAGCGTGATGGTCAGAAGGTAATGCAAGGCAGAGCAACCCCGATGCCAAACCCTGCCGTATCCGACAAAAGCCGCGAAGCTGCTCTATTCAAAAGATTTAGACGATCGAAACGGGCGGCCGTCCGGATCGATTCTCGGCGGTTCTGACAATTACTGTCAAGCTGGACCGACAACGGTTGTCAGTCCGTGGCAGTCAGCAGTTGGCAGTTGGCAGTCCCTCGTGCTCATCCCTTGCCGACTCTAAGACGAAGCGCGTGCAGCATCTTGCCGATCTCCTCGAACTCGACCAGCAACCGTTCCGCACACGGTCCGTCAAGCATCCCCAGGTCCTGCCCGATAAGAAGCAACGCTTCCGATTCGGATGCCGACCCTTCGGCGATATTCAGGAAGCGCGCGTACTCGGCGCGGCTCTCGCGGCGCGCCCCTTCGGCGATGTTGATCGAAACCGACACGGCTGCCCGCCGCATCTGCGAAACCAGGCCGAAACGCTCGTCATCGGGAAAGCTGCGCGTCTCGCGGTAGATGTCCAGAACAACTGAATGGGCGCGCTGCCATACGCGAAGCTTCCTGAAACTCTGCCTCGCTACCTCCCGCTTTCGACGGTAAACTGCTGGCCGCCAACTGCTGGCCGCCAACTGCTGACTGCGAACCTGCTGACTGCCAACTGCCAACTACCGCAGATTGTATTTCTTGGCGTAGTAGCGGAACGATCGGAAGGTCATGCCCAGCAGTTCGGCCGCTTTCACCTGGACGCCGCCCGCTTTCTGCAGCGCCTGCGCGAGGTACTCGCGTTCAATGCCCTGCACGTGCTCTTCGAGGTCGAACCCCGCCTCGGGGAGCGCCGCGGCCGCGGCCACGGCGGCCACCCGCGCCGTGTCGCAGCGAACCTGGTCGGGCAGGCTGGCCGGCAGGATCACGCGGGCCTGCTCGAGGGCGACCGCGTGTTCGATGACGTTCTCGAGTTCGCGGATGTTGCCCGGCCAGTCGTAGGCGTCGAGGACTTCCATCGCCTCGCCCGAAATCCCGGTGATCTGTTTGTCCATCTGGGTCCGGTACTTCGCCAGGAAGTGCTCGGCGAGCAGCGGGATGTCCTCCTGGCGCTCGCGCAGCGGCGGGAGGTGGATGGGGATGACGTTGATGCGGTAGAAGAGGTCCTCGCGGAACTTGCCGTCGGCAACCATCTTCGACAGGTCCTGGTTGGTCGCCGCGATGATGCGGATGTCCGCCTCGATCTCGTCGACGGCGCCCAGCCGGCGGAACCGGCGCTCCTGCAGCACGCGCAGGATCTTGACCTGCACGGACGGGCTCATCTCGCCGATCTCGTCGAGAAAGATGGTCCCGTGCTCGGCGATTTCGATCAGGCCCTTCTTGTTGCTGTCGGCGCTGGTGAACGAGCCGCGCATGTGGCCGAACAGTTCCGACTCGAGCAGCGTATCGGGCAGCGCCGCGCAATTGAGGGCCACGAACGGCCGATCGCGGCGCAGCGAGTTGAAGTGGATGGCGCGCGCGACCAGTTCCTTCCCGGTGCCCGACTCGCCCGTGACGAGCACCGTGCTGGTGGTGCGGGCGATCGTCTGAATCAGCTTGAACACGCGGAGCATCGGCTCGCTGCGGCCGATGATGTTCGAGAATTCGTGCCGGGCGCCCAGCACGCGCTTGAGCAGGACATTCTCCTGCCGCAGGTTCCGACTCTCGAGCTTCTCGCGCACCTTCATCTTCAGTTCGTCGACGTCGAACGGCTTGCTCAGGTAGTCGCAGGCGCCCAGGCGCATCGCCTCGACGGCGGTCTGCGTCGAGGCGAACGCCGTGACCATGATGGCCACCATGTCCTGGTCGAGGCGCTTGGCGGCGCGCAACACCTCGACCCCGTTCATGTCGGGCATCTTGATGTCGCAGATCAGCAGGTCGACCGCCTCGCGCTCGAGCGTGGCAATCGCGGTCCCGCCGTTCTCGGCGGTCAGCACCTCGTAGCCCTCGCGATGGAGCACGATGGCCAGCAGCTCGCGCATCGACCGCTCGTCGTCCACGACCAGCACGCGCGCCTGCCGTTGTTCGTTGTCAGCCATTGATCTCAATCGTTGACAGTCAACCGTTCACAGTCAACCGTTGAACGGTGAACGGTCGACTGTTGACAGTCGACCGTCTTCATACCGCCGAGACGGTGCCCGGCAGCCGAACCCTGACCTTCGTGCCCGCGCCGGGTCTCGAGGTCACCTGGATCTCGCCATGGTAATCGCTGACGATGCGGTGCACGATCGCCAGGCCGAGGCCGCTTCCCTTGGCAAATGAGCCGTGGAACGGCTGGAAGATGTTGTCCAGTTCGTCGGGCGGAATCCCGACACCCTCGTCCTCGACGGTGATGACGACGTGCCCGTCGGCGACCGGTGAGGGGCCGACCCCCGCCTCCTCGGCGACGGACAGCCGGAGGTGGCCGCCCTCGGGCATCGCCCGGATGCCGTTGGTCGCCAGGTTCCAGATGATCTGCCGGATCTGCCCCTCGTCTGCCTCGTACCACACCTCGACGGGCGGCAGGTCCACGTCGATGACGTGCCCTTCGCCGAGGTCGCCGCTGTTGCGCAGGAGCAGCGCCGCGTCGCGGATGATGCGGCCCAGGTCCAGGCGCGCGATCGCGAAGCGCTGCGGGCGCGCGTAGGCGAGGAAGCTCCGGATGATGCCGTTCAGCCGCTCCGATTCGCGGAGCACGATGTCCATCAGCTGGCCCTGCTCCGCGTTGACCTCGATGTCCTTGCGCAGGATCTGGATCGACCCCGAGATCGATGCGAGCGGGTTGCGGATTTCGTGCGCGATGCCGGCCGCCATTTCGCCGACGGCGGCGAGCCGGTGCTGGATGCGCGCGTCGCGCTCCAGCTTCTTGACCTTCGTCACGTCCTGGAAGTTGAACAGGAACCCGGCCGGCCCGCTCGGCGTCACCAGGTGCGTCGCGCTCAGCCCCATGTCGATCATCGTCGCCTGGCCCGTGTGGTACGCGTAATCGACGCGTCGCAGGCCGGCATCGTCGAGGTCGGCTTCGAGCGACGCGACGAAGCCCGACGGCAGCTGGAGCACCTCGCTGACGTTGCGCCCGACCGCCTCACCGGAGCCGTGCCCCGTGATCTGCTCGGCGGCGTGGTTGAACGTGATGACCCGGCCGTCGTAGTCGGTCGTGATGAGGCCGCTGGCCAGGCTGTTGATGACGTGCTCGTTCAGCGCCTGGAGGTTCGCGATTTCCGTCGACGCGCGCTCCAGGCGCACGCCGGCGGTGCGCACGCCTTCGGCCAGCGACCCGGCCAGGAACGCGACCGCGAAGAACGCGAAGACGTCGATGGCCACCCGAAGGGCCGGCGGCTCGCCAGTCGCGTGCATCCAGACCGGCACCAGCAGGATCTGCTGGTACTGGAGGACGACCAGGCCGACGTACATCACCGCGCTGAAGAGCGCCACCGTCAGCGCGCCACGCCGGAACTGCAGACTGCCGGCCGCGATGATCGGCAGGAAGTACAGGGACGAGAAATAACTGCTGACGCCGCCGGTGAGCGCAATGAACGCGGAGATGTTCAGCGCGTCGCACGCCAGCTGGACGTCGACGAGCCACCGTCGCCGCTCCGCGAGGCGCAGGCTCACCCCGTAGAGAATCGACAGGCCGTAGGTCGCGGCGATGAGCAGGTAGAAGGGGCCCGTCTCGACACCGGGCGCCCGGACCTGCATCAGCATGGCCCAGCCGAGCAGCGTGGTGCTGATCAGGAGCCGGGCGCCGATCAGCCAGGAGAGCCTGCGCCGGATGTCGGTGGTTGCCATGGCTGGTCGGTCAACGGGTACCCGGTGACGGTTGACGGTTGACAGTCGACAGTCGACCGCTGAGAGGTGGCCGTTGAGCCCTGCCGCGCGGCCTCCGGCCGCGACGGTCGACGTGAACGGTCAACGGTCGACTCCTACGTGAGGTGGCTGATCATCGAGAAGATCGGCATGTACATCGCGATGACGATCCCGCCGACGATGAGGCCGAGCGTGCCGATCATGATCGGCTCCATCAGGGTCAGCAGGCCGGCCACCGCGGTGTCCACCTCTTCCTCGTAGAAGTCGGCAATCTTCCCCAGCATGGTGTCGAGGGCGCCGGTCGCCTCCCCGACGCCGATCATCTGCGTGACCATCGACGGAAAGACTTTCGTTTCCTTCAGGGGCGCCGAGATCGTCTCGCCCCGCTCGATGCTCTTGCGCGTCGCCATGACCGCGTCCTGGATGATCACGTTGCCGGCGGTCTTGGCCGTGATTTCCAGACCATCGAGGATCGGCACACCCGACGAGATCAACGTGGCGAGCGTGCGGCAGAAACGGGCGACCGCGATCTTGCGGATGATCAGGCCGAGCACCGGCGCTTTCATCGTGACCGCGTCCACCATGTGGCGCCCGCGGTCGGTCGCGTAGTACTGCCGCAGGCCGAACGGCATCGCGACCAGCGCGACGGCGATGAACGGGAAGAACCGGATCAGGCCGTTGCTGAGCGCAATGACGACGCGGGTCGGCAGCGGCAGCTCGGCGCCGAGCCCGGCGAACATGGCGGCAAACGTCGGGATGACCTTCCACAGGATCACGGCGACGACCCCCGCCGCCATCACCATGATCGCAATCGGGTAGATCATCGCCGACTTCACCTGGCCCTTGAGCTTCACGTTCTTCTCGATGTAGATCGCGAGCCGCTTGAGAATGGTGTCGAGGATGCCGCCCGCCTCGCCTGCCGCGACCATGTTGGTGAAGAGCCCGTCGAAGGCGGTGGGATGCTTCTTCATGGCGTCGGCCAGCGACGCGCCCGCTTCGACGTCGGCGCGCGTCTGCAGGATGATCTTGGCGAAGTTCTTGTCCTCTTCCTGGTTGCCGAGGATCTCGAGACACTGCACCAGCGGCAGGCCGGCGTCGATCATGACGGAGAACTGCCGGGTGAAGATCGCGAGGTTCTTCGCCTTGACCCTTCGCGCGAATCGCGACGGCTTGGCCGGGTCGGCGCTGGCCTTGGCCTTGGCCTTGGCCTTGGCCTTGGCGGGCGCAATCCGCGTGACGACCACCTGATCGCGGCGCAGCGCGGCAACCGCCGCCTCGATCGTGTCGGCAGACCGCTCGCCGTTGACGACGTTTCCGGCCCGCGTGCGACCGGTATAAGCAAATGTAGCCATGCTGGTGACCCGGTAGGGGCGCCACATGTGGCGCCCCCACCATCAAACGCGCGTGTTCACCGCCCCGCGCCGGCCGGCCGGCCGGCGGGCGGCCCGCCCGGACGCCGCAGCCCCGCGCCGGCCACCACGCCGGCGCCCCGGCTGATCATCTCCGTCAGTTCGTCCTTCATCGACGACGTCGCGAGCGCGGTGGCCATCGAGATCTGCCGCTGCAGGTACAGGGTGGCCAGCGACTGGTTGAACGTCTGCATGCCCGCCTTCTCCTGGCCGGCCTGCATCGCCGAATAGATCTGATGGACCTTGTCCTCGCGGATCAGATTCCTGATTGCCGGCGTCGGCACCAGGATCTCCAGCGCGACCGCGCGCCCCGGCCCGGTCGCGCGCGGCAGCAGCGCCTGGCACACGACCCCCTCGAGGACGAGCGACAGCTGCGTGCGAATCTGCGACTGCTGGTGCGCCGGGAACACGTCGATGATGCGGTTGATGGTCTGCGACGCCGAGTTCGTATGGAGCGTCGCAAACGTCAGGTGGCCGGTCTCGGCGATGCGCAGCGCCGCCTCGATCGTCGGCAGGTCGCGCATCTCGCCGATGAGGACGACATCCGGGTCCTCGCGCAGGGCCGCCCGCAGGGCCACGTCGAACCCGTCGGTGTCCGCGTGCACCTCGCGCTGGTTGACGATACAACCCTTGTGCGCGTGGATGTACTCGATCGGATCCTCGATGGTGATGATGTGCTCGTGCCGCTCGGTATTGACCTTGTCCAGCATCGCCGCCAGCGTGGTCGACTTGCCGCTGCCGGTGGGCCCCGTCACCAGCACCAGGCCCCGCGGCGCCTCGGCGAACTTGGCGATGATCTCCGGCAGACCCAGCTCTTCGAACGTGCGGATGCGTTCCGGGATCAGGCGGTAGACGGCGGCGACCGACCCGCGCTGCGAGAACACGTTGCAGCGGAAGCGCGCCAGGCCGCGGATGCCGAACGCGCAGTCGAGTTCCATCGTCTCCTCGAAGCGCTTCTTCTGGGAGTCGGTCAGCACGCTGTAGGCGAGCTGCTTCGTGTCGGCCGGCGCGAGCTCGGGCAACGGCAGGCGCTGCAGCTTCCCGTCCACGCGTACCTGGGGTGGCGTGCTCACGGTCAAGTGCAGGTCGGAGCCTTTCATCTCGACGGTCGTCTTCAGCAATTCCGGAAGGGTCATTCAAATCCTTCATCGTCGAGTCGATAGTCCGAGCACCAGTCGAAACGATTGACTATCGACTATTGACCATGGACTCCTACAGCACCGTTTCGCGCAGCACTTCGTCGAGCGTCGTCATGCCTTCCTTGATCTTGCGCAGGCCGCTCTGGCGCAGGGTGATCATCCCTTCCTCGACCGCCTTCTTGCGCAGCTCCATGCTCGACGCGCCCACCAGCACCAGCTCCTTCAATTCGTCGGTCAGCTCCATGACCTCGTACAGGCCGACGCGTCCCTTGTAGCCGGTGTTGGTGCACTTCTCGCAGCCGACGCCTTTGAACACGGCGACCGAGCGCTGCTCCTCGCCCGAGAACCCGACCTTCGTGAGCGCGGCGGGCGGCACCGGGCTCGGCTCCTTGCAGTTGGAGCAAATCCGCCGCACGAGCCGCTGCGCGCAAATGAGGTTGACCGAGCTGGCCACGAGAAACGGCTCGATTCCCATGTTCATAAGCCGGTTGATGGTGCTCGGCGCGTCGTTGGTGTGAAGCGTCGAGAGCACCAGGTGGCCCGTGAGCGCCGCCTTCACCGCGATCTCGGCCGTTTCGAAGTCGCGGATCTCGCCGACCAGGATGATGTTCGGATCCTGGCGCAGGAACGACCGCAGGGCGGCCGCGAAGTTCAACCCGATGTTCTCCCGGATCTGCACCTGGTTGATGCCCGGCAGGTTGAACTCGACCGGGTCTTCCGCGGTCATGATGTTGGTTTCGGATTTGTTGATGCGCGAGATCGACGAGTAAAGCGTATTGGTCTTGCCGCTGCCGGTGGGGCCCGTCACGAGCACCATGCCCCACGGCCGCTCGATCGCGGCCTCGAACTTCTGCAACGACTCGGGCTCGAAGCCCAGCCGCGTCATGTCGAGCATCAACTTGTCGCGATCGAGGAGGCGCAGGACGATCTTCTCGCCGAACAGCGTCGGCAGGCAGGAGACGCGGAAGTCGATCTCCTTGGTCTTGCCATCGTCCGAGTAGCGGATCTTGATGCGCCCGTCCTGCGGCAGCCGCTTCTCGGCGATGTCGAGCTTCGCCAGGATCTTCACGCGCGACGCGATCGCATCGCGGAACTTCATCGGCGGCGCCATGATGTTGTAGAGGATGCCATCGACGCGGTACCGCACGCGCAGTTCCTTCTCGTACGGCTCGATGTGGATGTCGCTCGCCCCCTTGCTGATGGCCGACATCAGCATCACGTTGACCAGGCGGATGACCGGCGCTTCCTCGCCCTGCTTGGCCAGGGTCTCGACGCTGATCTCCTCCAGGTCCGACAGGACCTCGACGTTCCCCGGTGTTTCGAGATTGTCGTCGAGCGCCCGGGTCGCCACTTCGAGCGCGCTCGGGCCGGCCGGCCCCGACGCCGGGACCGTCTTCATCGAGTAATACTTCGCCAGCGCGTCCACCACCGCGGCTTCCGACGCCACCACCGGCTCGACGTTGTAGCCCGTCATGAACTTGATGTCGTCCATGGCGAACACGTTGGTCGGATCGGTCATCGCGATGGTCAGCGTCGCGCCCGATCGGCTGACCGGGATGATCTGATACTTCTGCGCGGTGTCGCCGGGAATGAGCTTGATGACGAGCGGGTCGATGTCGAACTCGGAGAGATTGATGGACGGGACGCCGTACTGCTTGCTGAGCAGGGCCGTGATTTCCTCGTCCTTCACGTGCCCCAGCTTGACGAGGTTGTGGCCAAGCTTCCCCCCGTTGGCCTTTTGATAATTCAAGGCCTCCTGGAGCTGCTCCGGCGTGACCCGTTTCTCCTTGAGCAGGAGTTCGCCAATTCGGACAGGCATCTGAGATCCGGCTGAACTATATCAGGGTGACATTTTTTGTCAACGCCCCGGTCAGAACGTCACCCTTGCTCCAACGCTCCACTGCTGGCCGGCGGCGGCCCTGCCGCGAGCGACCTGGGCCTCGATCGCCAAGCCGGCGCGCACCGCCACGGTGCCGCCAGCCGTCGCGAGCGGCCGAAGCGCTCCAACGGTGTTGCCGCGCACACCGCCGCGAACGCCCACGCGCCGCCCCATGAACCACTGCTCGACCCCGGCGGCCACATGTCGCTCGTCGCCCGTCGGCAGCATCGCGCGGGTCAGATCTGCATCGAGGGCAATCGTCAGAGACGGCTGCGACGCGGCCGTCCGATTGACCACGAAACCTGGCGTGAAGGCCACCCCCACCCGCACCTGGCGCTGCAGCCGACCCGCCCCGGTCGGATCGCCGGGGTTGAAGTCCGGCCGGCGCAGGTTGCGACCGACCAGGCCCACGCGGACGGGTCCCGCAAACGCGAGCACGCCGACGTCAAGATCCAGTCGCGTGACGGCGCCCGCCGACTGCTGTCCCGCCTGATCCAGCGCCGCCGACAACGCGGCGTCCGGCGCGGCGGTCGCAATCCCGGAGGACCCGCGCGCAAGCTTGAGCGTCGTGCCGACGACCAGGTTGGCGAGCAGCGATTGCAACAGCGTGACGCCCACCTGGTCGATCGCAAGCGAGCTCACTGCTGCCACACCGGGTCCTTCATTGTGTCGGCCGTCGTTCGGCTGGGCTGTAGGGGCCGCCGCTTGATCGAACCGGGTCCGCAGGTAGCTCACTCCAAGCGAAGGAATTGCGAAAGCGAACATCGTCGTCGATACGCGCGAGCCCCCCGCGGCCGCCGGCACGCTGCCCTGACCGACCGGGCTGCCCGTGGAAGTCCGCTGGAGGGCCGCATCCACCAGACCGCCAAAAGCCAGGCCCGCCGGGTTCCAATACACCGCGGTCACGTCGTCGGCGACCGCGACGAACGCGCCGCCCATGCCGAGCGCTCGCGTGCCGACCGATTCGAAGACCTGGGCACCGGCCGGCGCGGCGGTCCCCACGACGGCGAGGCACACGCACAGCGGGACGCGAACCGTCCAGGGGCCGAAGAGTTTGGCGCGCATGGCTGAACCTTCTGGAGAAGACGGCACGGGGAGGAGGGAATGGAACAGGCGTTCCACCTGCCGGCGCGGGCGGAGGACGCGTCCTGGGTCGCCCGCAGCGCTCAGTCGGGACGTCCGAGCAGCACGGCGGCGGCCACGACCGTCGTCCAGATTGCGTTCTTGTCGCCGACCGCCGTCTGGGTCACGTTCTGCGTTCGCACGATCTGCCTGGACAGCCGGTACACTTCCTTCTTCTCGTCCCAGCTCTTGTCCGGATCGAACTCCAGGCCGAGCGTGGTCGCCAGCATCTCGGCGGCGAGTTCCTCCGCGTAATCGCCCGCGGTTTCCTCCTTCTCGCCGAAACTGTGATGCTCGGAGAGGTAGCCGTAAAGCGATCGATCGGAAGGAATGGCGAGTCCGATGGTTGCGGCGATGAGACGATGCGGCTCGCGCGTGGCAGCCTCGGACATGACGACGAAGGTGACCTGCCCGGGACTCAATTGCTTGATGCCCTCGGCACGGGACAGGATCCGGCAGCCGGGCGGGAAAATGCTGGAGACCCGCACCAGGTTGCAGGCCGCGATGCCCGCCGATCGGAGCGCGAGCTCGAACGACGACAGCTTCTCGCGATGCTTGCCGACGCCCTTGGTGAGGAACAGCTCTCTGGGCACGAAACTCAACACGTCCACGCTCCTTGTGTGCGGCCACCGGTTTGAAGACCGACGGTCCCACTGTACACCGGTCTCAGGGACCGGCGGTCCCCACCTTCGTGGGACTTCCGGGCTTCCGTCCGGAAGCGGTCGCGGCCCGATGCGCAGAAACCGCATCGTAATCAACGACTTGGACGCTGTCAAGAACGGTTGAGCGCAAACCGCCGGGAAACATCCGGAGCGCTGGCCGCGTATATGTTCTTGAGGTACAATCGCCAGCCTTTGGCCCCCTCCCAAAGGCAGATCATGACCCAACCCACAATCGACGCGACCGAAGCGGCGCCGCAAGTGCCCGACAAGGGTGTGTTCGCACGCGTGGCCGGCATTCTGTTCTCGCCGCGCGAGACGTTCGCCGCCATCGCGGCAAGGCCGCGACCGTTGGCGATGCTGGTCATCATCCTTCTGCTGACCACCGTGCCGACCGGCTGGTTCATGAGCACGGCCGTCGGACGCCAGGCCATGCTGGACAAGGCCGAACAGGGGATGAAGATGTTCGCGGCGTGGATTCCGGCCGACCAGATGGCCCAGCAGCAGGAAAAGCTGTCCCAGACCTACCTGGAAGGTTCGATCTGGCGCGTCGCCGGATGGCCCGTGGCTTCGATCATCGTCGTGACGCCGATCATTGCGGCCATCTACGCGGGCCTGCTCTTCTTCGTCTTCAAGGTCCTGCTCGCGGGCGAGGGCACCTTCAAGCAGGTGTACGCCGTCGTCGTGCATTCCTGGGTCATCACGGGGCTGGCCGCCGTCTTCCTGACGCCGCTCAACTACGTGCGGGAATCGATGGACAGTGCGACGACGCTGCGGGTCTTTCTGCCGATGCTCGACGACAACGGCTTCGTCGCGTCGCTGCTCGGCAGCATCGATCTGTTCAGGATCTGGTGGGTCGTCGTCCTCTCGATCGGCCTCGGCGTGCTCTACAAGCGCAAGACCGCGTCGATCGCGGTGTCGCTCTTCGCCGTGTACGCCGTCATCGCGCTCGGTTACGCGACCATTGCGGCGATGTTCGCCGCCCGGAGCTAGTTCATGACGCGGAAGAAGGTCCTCATCGGAGTGGTCATCCTGGTCGTCGGCGCGGCCATCGTCTACGCGAACCTCGCGTTCAAGAAGACCGACGCCGTCGCCGTCACTGTCGAGGCCGTGTCCAGGCGGTCTCTCGAGTCGATCGTGTCGGCGTCGGGGACCATCCGCGCCCGGAAGACGGTGAACATCACCTCCGAGGTGACCGGCAAGATCACCCGCCTGGCCGTCGAGGAAGGCGACCGCGTGAAGGCCGGACAGTTCCTGCTCGAAATCGATTCCCGCATCCCGAAATCGCGCGTGCAGGGACTCGAGGCGGTCGTCGAGCAGCAGAAGATCGCGCTGCAGCAGGCGAAGGTCTCCCTCGAGAGCGCCAAGGAGATGGTGAAGCTCGCGCAGGACGAGTTCAAGCGGCAGCAGGACCTGCTCAAGGCCGGGATTGCCACGAGGCAGGACTACGACCGGGCCGACAACAACCTGCGGGTGCAGCTGAACACGCAGCGGTCGGCCGAGCAGCAGATCGCCCGCACGGACCAGTCGATTCGCCAGATGACGACCGACCTCGAGAGCGCGCAGCACGACCTGAGCAAGGTGACGATCACCGCGCCGATCGAGGGGATCATCACGAAGCGGAACGTCGAGGAGGGGGAAACGGCGCAGGCGGGCTTCACCAACAACCCGAGCGTCGTCCTGCTGATCCTCGCCGACATGTCGGTGATCGAAGCCGAGATCCAGGTGGACGAAACCGACATCCCGAACGTGGCCATCGGCCAGAAGACCAAGATCACGATCGACGCGATGCCCGACAGGACCTTCGCGGGCCACGTGACCGAGGTCGGCAACAGCCCGATCAACGTGTCGGCGCAATCGACCGGCAGCCGGCAGGCCACCAATTTCAAGGTCGTGGTGACCGTGGACGAGGCGATTCCGAACATCCGTCCGGGTTTCTCCTGCACGGCGGACATCACCACCGCCACGCGGCAGGACGCCGTCGCCGTCCCGATCCAGGCGCTGGCGGTTCGCGAAGTCACCATGGATGCAAGCGGCAAGGTGATTCGCCAACCGACGCCCGAGAAGGCGGTGAAGAAGGCCTCCAACTCGGTTGAGACCGCCGCGACCGCGAAGGACAAGCCCGGCCAGACGAAGAAGGAAGTCGAAGGCGTCTTCGCTGTCCGCGACGGGAAGGCGGAGTTCACGCCGGTCAAGAGCGGAATCTCCGGCGACAAGTACTGCGAAGTGCTGTCGGGCCTGAGCCCGGGCGACAAGGTGATCACCGGGCCGTTCGCGTCGGTTCGCGAGCTCGCCGACGGCAAGGCGGTGAAGGTGGACGAGAAGAAGAAGTGACGAAGTCCCTGGTCCCTGGTCCCTGGTCCCTGGTCGGACCACGCACCAAGGACTAAGGACTAAGGACCAAGGACCAGTGCAACTCTTCCTCGAATCGGTGGTGATCGCGCTGAACGCCATCTGGGCGAACAAGATGCGGTCGCTCCTGACGGTGCTCGGCAACATCGTCGCCGTGACGTCGATCATCGCGGTGGTGTCGCTCATCCAGGGGCTCAACGGCTCGGTGACCCAGTTGATCCAGAACGAGCTGGGCGTGGACTCGTTCCGCGTCGAGCGAAGCGGCATTACCAGGAGCGCCGACGAGGAAGACGCGCAGCGCAACAACCCGCGCGTGACGCTGGACGATGCGAAGGCGATCCGCCGCTACAGCCCGCTGGTGAAGTCGATCATGGCGACCGACGACAGCGGCGCGCAGTTCGCCTACCGCGACCGCACGATCGACAGCGTCCAGGTGACGGGCGTGTCCTCGCAGTACGTCGACTTCCCCACCTATGTCATCGACCGCGGCCGTCCGATCACGCCGATCGAGGTCGAACGCAACCGGGCGCTGGTCATCATCGGCTGGGACGTCGCCGACAAGCTGTTCGGGTCGCAGGATCCCCTCGACAAGGTCATCAAGATCAACGGCATCAATTTCCGCGTGGTCGGCGTGAACGAGAAGAAGGGGTCGATGTTCGGGCAGTCGCTCGACAACTTCGCCGTCATTCCGCTCGGCGCGTACCAGCGGCTGTTCGGCGCGCGGTTGTACCTGAGCCTGGCCGTCATGCCCCGAGAAACCGGCATGATGCAGGCCGCCATGGACGAGACGACGGTGGCGCTGCGGATCGGGCGCCGGCTCAAACCGAAGGACCGGGACAACTTCGGCCTCATCAGCTCGGAAAGCGCCCTGGATTTCTACCACTCGATCACCAACTGGATCTTCTCGGTGCTGGTCGGCGTCGTCGCCCTGTCGCTGGTCGTTGGCGGCATCGTCATCATGAACATCATGTTGATGGTCGTCAGCGAGCGCACCAGCGAGATCGGATTGCGCAAAGCGCTCGGCGCACGACGCCGCGACATCATGTGGCAGATTCTCACCGAGTCGATCACGTTGTCGCTGGCGGGCGGCATCATCGGCACGACGCTCGGGTTCGGCGTGGCGTTCATCATGGCGAGGGTGACTCCGTTGCCCGCCGCGGTCGAACTGTGGTCGGTCGTCGTCGGCATTTCGATGACCGCCGTCGTCGGCCTGTTCTTCGGCCTGTATCCGTCGATGCGCGCGGCGCGGCTGGATCCGATCGAAGCGCTGAGGAAGGAATAGCCGCCGATGCTGCGTCTGGCGCTCTACGTGGACACGGTGGGGATGGCGTTCGGCACGATCCGGGCGAACAAGATGCGCTCGGCCCTCACCGTGCTCGGCATCGTCATCGGCATCACGTCGATCGTCGGCATGACGTCGCTCATCCGGGGCTTCGACGAGTCGATCAAGGATACGATCCGCCAGATGGGACCGAAGACCGTGTATCTCGTGAAGGCCAGCCCGATGCTGGGCGGCAACCGCCAGCAATTCCTCGAGATCATGAAGCGGCCGAACATCACCGACGCGGATGCGAAGGCGATCAAGGAGGGGACCGAGTCGCTGCAGTACGTGGACATCGCGTTCGGCGGCGGCCAGCCCGGCGGCGCGAACGAGCGCATCTTCTACAAGAGCCTGAAGACGAAGACCATGCCGATCCTCGGCACGACCGCCCGCTACCCCGAAGTGAACGCGCTGGTGGTCGCGGCCGGCCGCTACTTCAGCGAGGTGGAGGTCGAGCACCGGCGCAACGTGGTCGTGCTCGGCGACACACCGGTGCAGGCCCTGTTTCCGGCGGTCAACCCCATCGGCAAGATGGTTCGAATCGGCCCGGCGCGGTTCACCGTGGTCGGCGTGCTCGGAAAACGGCTGAGCCCGGGTGGCCTCGGCGATCCCGACAACCTCGCCGTCATGCCGACCTCCACCTACGCGAAGACGTTCAGCCTGAGCCGGTTCCGGTGGGGCAAGAACACGTGGGCGCCGGTCATGATCGCCTGCGTGCCGCGCGATGAGTACACGCGCGACCAGGCGGAGCACGAAGTCGAGGAGATCATGCGTGCCCGGCACGCGCTCAAGGTCGACCAGCCGAACGATTTCGACTTCATGACGCAGGACTCGATCATGAGCATGGTCAACCAGATCACGCAGTACATCTATCTTGGCCTGGTGGTCCTGTCGTCAATCGCCCTGATGGTCGGCGGCATCGGCGTCATGTCGATCATGATGATCTCGGTCACCGAGCGGACCCGCGAGATCGGCCTGCGGAAGGCGCTCGGCGCCCGCCGGCGCGAGATCCTGTGGCAGTTCCTGCTCGAGGCGGGCACGCTGACCTCGGTCGGCGGCGTGCTCGGCATCGGCCTCGGCTCCGCCGTGGGGCTGCTCGTCCATTACCTTGCCCACTTCCCGATCTCGCTGCCTCTATCCTCGTTTGCCATCGGCTTCGGATTCTCGGCCGCCATCGGGATGTTCTTCGGCATGTATCCGGCCTACAAGGCGTCGCGGCTCGATCCAATCGAAGCGCTGAGATACGAATAATGCCCGGCCGCGGCCATCCGGCGTCCCGCCCTTTGATATAATCTCCTGAGTATTTTTCGGCCGATCATCAGCACGGTCCGTGCATCCGTGAGAGCAGGAGGCGGCGCAGCCGGCGCTTCTTGCGTGTCTTCGTTCCACAGAGCACCCGCACCAGCTGGGCCGACAGGCGCCGCCGGCACCGGGCCGCGGTAGGAGGAAGAACCGTCTATGAAGGTCTATGACGCGGCCAGCATCAGAAATGTCGCGGTCGTCGGGCACAGCGGCGCCGGCAAGACGCAATTGGTCTCGGCGCTCCTGTTCGACGCCGGCATGGTGACCCGCCTCGGCCGGGTGGACGACGGCACCACGGTCACCGACTTCGACGAAGAGGAAATCGCGCGCAAGCACTCCCTGTCGGCGAGCCTGGCGTTCGCCGAGTGGAACAAGAACAAGATCAACTTCATCGACACGCCGGGATTCGCGAACTTCCTGAGCGACGCGCGCGCGGGCATGAGCGTCGCCGATGCCGCGCTCGTCGTCGTCGACGCGGTCTCGGGCGTCGAGGTGCAGACCGAGAAGGTCTGGGAGTTCGCCAACGACCTCGTGCTGCCCCGCTTCGTGGTGCTCAACCGCGTCGACCGTGAACGCGCCAGCCTCGAGCGATCGCTCGAGTCGCTGCAGACCGCGTTTGGCCGCGCCGTCATTCCCATCCAGCTGCCGATCGGAGAGGAGAAGGCTTTCTCGGGCGTTGTCGACCTGGTCTCGATGAAGGCCGTCACGTTCGCGACCGACGGGAGCGGCAAGCCCTCCGAGGCGGCGATCCCCGCCGACATGGCCGATCGCGCCAAGGCGGCGCGCGACGCGCTGGTCGAGATGGTCGCCGAGGCCGATGACGCGCTGATGGAGAAGTTCTTCGAGGCCGGCACGCTGACGCAAGACGAACTGCTGCACGGCCTGCAGAAGGGGATCCGCGCCGCCCGTATCTTCCCGCTCGTGTGCACCTCCGGGCTGCTGAACGTCGGCATCCAGACGCTGGCCGACGCCATCCTGTCCTACCTCCCGTCGCCGGCCGACCGCCCCGTCAAGGGCAAGGAGCCGAAGAGCGGCGAGGAGGTCACCCGCGAGGTCACCGACAGCGCGCCGTACGCCGCGTTCGTCTGGAAGACCGTCGCCGATCCGTTTGCCGGCCGCATCACGATGTTCCGCGTCATGCTCGGCACGCTGAAAGCCGACAGCACGGTCCACAACGCGACGCGCGACACGCAGGAGCGCCTCGGCCACCTGCTCCTCCTCCAGGGCAAGACGCAGACCGAGGTTCCGGAAATGAAGGCCGGCGACCTGGGCGCCGTGGCGAAGCTGAAGGACACGCTGACCGGCGACACGATCGGCGAGAAGGACTCGATTCTCTTCACGCCGCTGAAGTTCCCGGAGCCGGTGCTGTCCTACGCGGTGGAGCCCAAGAGCCGCGGCGACGAAGAGAAGATCAGCGGCTCGCTGCAACGCCTGCAGGAAGAGGATCCGACGATCCGGTCGAGCCGCGACGCGCAGACCAAGGAACTGCTGCTCTCGGGCCAGGGCCAGCTGCACATCGAGGTGACCGTCGCGAAGATGAAGCGCCGGTTCGGCGTCGAAGTGAACCTGAAGCCGCCGAAGATCCCCTACCGCGAAACGATCAACGCCACGACCGAGGCACAGGGCCGGCACAAGAAGCAGACCGGCGGCCACGGCCAGTTCGGCGATTGCACGATCCGGGTCGAGCCACTCCCCCGCGGCTCCGACTTCGAGTTCGTGGACGACATCTTCGGGGGCTCGATCCCGCAGCAGTTCCGGCCCGCGGTCGAGAAGGGAATCCAGGAGACCCGGATACGCGGCTACCTGGCGGGCTACCCGATGGTGGACTTCCGGGTGACGCTCATCGACGGCAAGTTCCACGCGGTCGATTCCAACGAGCTCTCGTTCAAGATGGCGGGACGCATCGCGTTCAAGGAGGCGATGGCGCACGCGCGGCCGACGATCCTCGAGCCGATCATGAACGTCGAGGTGTACGCGCCGTCGGACTTCGCCGGCGACCTGATGGGCGATCTGAACAGCCGGCGGGGCCGCATTGCCGGCATGGACACGCGCGGCGGCATGACGGTCATCAAGGCGCAGGTGCCGATGGCCGAGATGTTGACCTACGAGCAGCACCTCACGTCGGCAACCGGCGGCCGCGGCAGCTATCACATGGAGTACTCGCACTACGAGGAGGCGCCGGCGATGATTCAACAGAAGATCATCGCGGCGTCCAAGGCGGAGAAGGGCGAGGAGGCCGAGGAAGAAGTGTAGTCGTTGGGCGTTGGTTGTTAGTTGTTGGTTGTTGGTCCGGGTCGTTCGTCGTTGGTCGGCGTCGTTGGTCGGGGTCGTTGGCCGGAGACGCCGGGGACGAATATCGCACAGGACCGGGGAGCCATTACCCGGTCCTTTTCGTCTTACCGGCCGGCCCACCTGCCCCACCCGCCCTTCGCTAGAGCCACTCCAGCGCCGGCGCGTACCGCCGGCCGGCAACCGCGAGGAACAACTCCTCGAGCGTGCGGAACTGGCGACCGTTGGCCGCGATGGCGCCGTCGGCGGCGAGCGCGCTGATGTCCCCTTCCCACACGAGCGCCCCGGGCCGCGTGATGATCGCCACGCGGTCGCACAGCCGTTCGACCGTCTCCAGCACGTGGCTGGTCATGAAGATCGTGCCGCCGCGTGAGGCAAACTGCCGCAGCCACTGCTTCATCATGCCCACGCCGTCCGGATCGATCGACTCGAACGGCTCGTCGAGAAACAGGATCTCCGGCCCGTGGATCATCGCGGCCGCAAACGCGACCCGCTTGCGCATGCCGGTGCTGAACTCCGACAGCGGCGTCCGGCCCTGGTTCGCCAGGTCGAGCGCCTCGAGCAGTTCCGTGCCCCGGCGCCGGGTCGTCTCCTTGTCGAGCCCGTACATGCGTCCCTGGAACGACAGGAACTCGTGCGCGTAGAGCGCGTCGAAGAGCCCGAGCGTTTCGGGCATGACGCCGATTCGCCGTTTCAAATCGATGGCATCGGCGTGGAACGGCTGCCCGAGCAATCGCGTCTCGCCCCGCGTCGCGTCGAGCAGCCCCGTCAGGCACGCGATCGTCGTGCTCTTGCCGGACCCGTTCGGGCCGAGGAATCCGAAGAAGCAACCGGCGGGCACGACGAGCGAGAGGTCCTCGACGGCGATGACCGAGGAGTACTCCTTGCGCAGATGGAATGTCTCGATCGCATTGGGCATGGTCACCGAACCAGCCAGGCGCCGGCCTGGCGCTCCTCTCCCTCGATGAGGGTCAGCATTTCCTCCCGGCGCGAGGCGAACGCGCGCGCGGCAAAGTGCAGCGTGAACAGGTACCACCCGCAGGCCACCAGCCCGAAGATCGGCCAGAGGGCCCACGCGCGCAACACGGCCGCCTGGCCTGCCGCGTGCAGCGCGAACGGGACTCCGACCATCGCGAGAACGCCGGCGCACAGTGCTGCCCCGCCCGCCGCCGACAACCGATTGCCGAAGGCCGCGGTGAAGACCGCAGGCCGCGGCCAGAGGACCGCGATCCACAGGCTGCCCGCCTGCGAAACGAGCGTTCCGCCGAACCCGCTCGCGGCGAGCATCACGAACATCCGGGCATCGGTCGGCACGGGCGGAACGACCGCCCACGCGACGAGGGCGATCGTCACCAGCACGGCGCCCGGCAGAACCGCCGCGATCGTCGCGGCGCGCACGACGACGGCCGGCGAGGCGGGCAGCAGGAAGTAGCGGCGGAACCCGGCGCCGTCGAAGCCGAACAGGTTCAGCGACATCGCGCCGGTGCAGAGGAAGCCGACGGCGACGAGCGTACCGAGGGCGTACACGAAGAAGTCCGCTCGCTGGCCCTCACGCGACAGCTCGAGGCAGCCGGTGATCAGGAACGGCAGCACGAACGGGAAATTCCAGCGCACCTGCGGGCTGCGCGTGTAGTAACGCAGCATCTTCGTCACGAGCGGTCCGAGCGGGGCGCTGAAGACGCCGCCGACCCGGTCACAGATCCCGTTCCACACGGGCGCGGCGCCAGGCACGCTGCGCGAACGGGCAGGAAGCCGGTCGAACGCAACGAGCGCCCACGCGAGCGCGATCGTCCATCCGGCCAGGCACGCCAGCCACTCGACGGCAGCGCGTGCGCCACCCGCCATGACCTTCGCCGCGGCACCCGCCGGACTCCTCCCGAGAGCCAACGAGAGCAGGTGAACGGCCAGCGGACTGCCGCGCATCAACGGCGGCGTCGCAACCGCGACAGCCGCAAGCATCGCGAGCACGAACGGGGCAAGGCGCGACCCCATGATCACCTCACCCACGGCCATGAGGACTCGCGCGGCGAGCCAGTTGGTGACGACGAGCAGCAGCGCCGCGGGCACGGTCAGCCATGCCGGCGTCACCCCGAGGGCGGCAAACCCGACGGCCACGCCGAGGTAGAGTGCGAGGCAGGCGAACCACAGCGGGTCGAGACAGGCGGTGAGGTGGCGCGCCACGAATCGGTCGGCGGCCGACAGTGGATAGCGCCGCAGGGTCGCGTTCGAGAAGGCGGCATTGACGCCGATGCCGAGGAAGAGGGACGCGGCGATTGCCAGGAGGTAGGCCTGCGTGAGGACGCCGAGCGCGATACGCTGCGACTGGCCGGCACGAACGGCCGCAACGGCGCCGCCGAGGCCGCCAAGGCCGAGGAAGACCGCGCCGGCCGCGAGGACCAGCGTCCCGACGACCGCGAACGCGATCCGGCCCTCGCGCGACCGCACCCTGGCCCATTGCAGGCGATAGCGGAGAGCCAGCAGATGACCAAGAGCGGCCGTGTCAACGGGTTGCGGTATGCGCACGGTGAATGCGGAACGCCCCCGGCGGATTCTATGGGGAGTGAGGGCCTCGGGCCAGCGAAATCGGCGGGCAGGCAGCAGTGTTGGCAGCTGGCAGTCGGTAGATCGGTAGCGCCATGAACGAATGCCGACGGCCAACTACCAACTGCGCACACCTGCCCGACTGCCGGACGCGGGCGCGTCCAGGATCGTCGCGGCGCTTCGCAAGGAGACTGAAGCAGACAGCGAGAACGGACCGGGAGGCGCGTGACGCCCCTCGGCCGTCTCTGTATCAGATGAGCCGTCAGAGCAGCCGGTCGAGGATCTCCTGCGGGACCTGCGTACGGAGATTCGGAAAGCGTTCGAGCAGGCGTGCGATGTCGGCGAGATCCTTCTGGCGTTTGCTCGGCCTGCGTTCGGGGTCGAGAGCCGCCCACACCTTTCCTCGGAGGACGTCGTCAACGGCGGCGACGGGCAGGGTGACGCCAAGCACTGACAGCGGCGCGGCCCGCGACACGAAACCCGCGTATCGGGAATCGGTCTGCACCTGCGCACGCAGGTCCGATCCGGGCAGGCTGACGTTCAGGCTGTGAGCGAATCGCTCGAGCCGGAAAGATGCGCGCAGCGCGTCTTCGAGTCTCGGGAGGTCCTCGGCCGCAACGGCAAGATCGAGATCGAGGCTCACTAGAGGTTCGACGTACGCATTGACGGCCTGGCCGCCGATCACGCAATAACGCGCACCCTCGCGCGCGAGCAGCGCGACGAGGCCGCCGAGGAAGTTGGATTCGTCCACGACGACCGCCTTCCAGAATTCGAGAGATCTCATGATCGGTTCCGTCTCGCCATCATTCTACGCCGCCCGGGCAGGCGGCCGGCGCAGACAAAAAAAGGACCGTCGGCGCGATGCCGCACGGTCCTTCGTCTGCAACACGAGGTTGGGAACAGCTTCGGGGAAGGCTTATTCCTCGCCCTCTTCCGGTTCCTTCTCGGGCTTCTCGGCTTCCTCGGCCTTCTCGCCCTTCTCACCGCGGCGCGAGCGCAGGCGCTGGGCCGCCGCGCGCAGCCGACCGCCGACCGTCTTGGCGCCGGTCTTGCCCTCGGGCCCTTCCTTCTTCTCGGCGGCCGCCTTCGGGTTGAACTCGCTGCCCACCAGTTCGATCTGCGCCATCTCGGCGCAATCGCCCCGGCGGAACCCGATGCGCAGCAGGCGCGTGTAGCCGCCCGGGCGCGTGGCGAACCGCGGCGCGAGATCGGTGAACAGCTTCTTGACGATCTCGCCGTTCTGGATGTCGCGCGCCACGAGCCGGCGCGCGTGCAGCGCCTTGCCGTTGCCATTGCCGTCGCCCGCCAGCCCCTGCTTGGCGGTCGTGATGATCTTCTCCACGAACATCTTCAGCTCTTTGGCCTTCGGGACCGTCGTCTGGATCCGTTCGTGGCGCAGCAGGGCCTCGGCCTGGTTGCGCAGCAGCGCAATCCGGTGCTCGGTGACCCGTCCCAGTTTCCGGTGGGCGACTCGGTGACGCATATCAGTATCTTTCTAGGAATCGGGATTCAGGATTCAGGATCCAGGACCATGAGCGCACGCTCCTGATTCCTGATTCCCGGTTCCTGGCTCCTCGGCGCTATTCCGACTGCGGCTGCGCCGCGGACTGATCCAGCCGCATGCCCAGGCTCAGTCCCATGCTGTGCAGGATCTCCTTGATCTCGTTCAGCGACTTGCGGCCGAAGTTCTTCGTCTTCAGCATCTCGGCCTCGGTCTTCTGCACCAGGTCGCGGATGGTCCGGATGTTCGCGTTCTTCAGGCAATTGTAGGAGCGCACCGACAGCTCGAGTTCCTCGACGCTCTTGTCGAGGTTCTCGTTGAGCGCCGTGCCGCGGGGCTGCTCCGCCTGCGCCTCGGGCAGCGTCTCGGCGCTCTCCTCGAGGTTGATGAAGATGTTGAGGTGATCGCGCACCAGCTTGGCCGCCAGCGACACGCCGTCGCGCGGGTGAATCGAGCCGTTGGTCCAGACGTCGAGCGTCAGCTTCTCGTAGTCGGTCGTCTGGCCGAGGCGCGCCGCCTCGACGAGGTAATTGACCTTCTTCACCGGCGAGTGCACGGAGTCGATCGGAATCCAGCCGATGCCCAGGTCGTCGTCGAAATTGCGGTCGGCGGCCACGTAGCCGCGGCCCCGCTTCACGCGCATCTCCATGAGCAGCTTGCCGCCCTCGGAGACCGTGGCGATGTGGGCGTCGGGTTCGAGGATCTCGACGTCGGCGTCGGTCTCGATGTCGCGCGCCTTGACCTCACCCGGCTTCTCCACGCGCACGTAGAGCGTCTTGGTGTGGTCCACGTGCATCTTCAGCGGGATCTGCTTCAGGTTCAGGATGATGTCGGTCGCATCCTCGACCACGCCGGGAATCGGGGAGAACTCGTGCAGCACGCCCTCGATCTTCACGGCGGTGATGGCCGCGCCCTCGATCGACGACAGCAGCACGCGCCGCATGGTGTTGCCGATGGTCGTGCCGAACCCGCGCTCAAAGGGCTGCGCGTAGAACCGACCGAACCGATCGGTCAGCGTCTCGCGCTCGAACTCCAGCCGTTTCGGCCGCTGAAAACCTTTCCAGAGCATCGACTCCGTTCCTTTCTTGCTGTCCGCCTCAGCGCCCCCAGCGCCACTGCAGCGCTGGGCCCTTCCACCCTGCGGGGACGCCACGCGGGGGTCAACGGATCTTCGTAGTCCGGAGTCCGGAGTCCGGAGTCGCATTCGACATCGGACCTCGGACACCGGACTTCGGACTACGAGGATCGCCTTACTTCGAGTACAACTCGACGATCAGCTGCTCCTGCACCGGCAGGTTGATCTGCTCGCGCGTGGGGAGCGAGACCACGCGGCCGGTCAACTGCTCGCCCTCGAGCACCAGCCACTCCGGCACACCGCGGCCCTTCACTTCCTCGATCGCGTGCTGGATCGTGACGGACTTCTGGCTGTTCGCACGCACCGTGACGAGGTCGCCCGCCTTCACGAGGTAGGACGGGATGTCCACCTTCCGGCCGTTCACGGCGAAGTGCCCGTGACGCACCAGTTGCCGCGCCTGCGCGCGCGAGGTCGCGAACCCGAGGCGGTAGGAGACGTTGTCGAGCCGGCGTTCCAGCAGTTGCAGCAGCATCTCGCCGGTGATGCCCTTGAGCCGTTCCGCCTGTTCGAAGTAGCGGCGGAACTGGTCCTCGAGCACGCCGTAGATGCGCTTGACCTTCTGCTTCTCGCGCAGCTGGATGCCATAGCCGAGCATCTTGGCCGCCCGGCGCTTCCCGTGCTGGCCCGGCGGGAAGTTGCGCTTCTCGATCGCGCACTTCTCCGTGTAGCAGCGCTCGCCTTTCAGAAACAGTTTCATCGCCTCCCGGCGGCAGAGCCGGCAGACCGCACCCGCATATCTCGCCATGCTGATCTTCCTCGGTCCGCAATCCCGGGGACGCCCGGGCATTGCCTGCTGAACATCCTGCGCAGGGATCGGTCCCTGATCCCTGCAGCGTTCGATCCCTACACCCGGCGCCGCTTCGACGGCCGGCACCCGTTGTGGGGGATCGGCGTCACGTCGCGGATCGACTTCACCTCGATGCCGACCGCCTGCAGCGCGCGGATCGCCGATTCGCGGCCGGCGCCCGGGCCCTTGACGCGCACTTCCACGCTGCGCATGCCGACCGTCTTCGCCGCGTTGCCGGCGTTGATGGCCGCCTGCGTCGCGGCGAACGGCGTGCCCTTGCGCGATCCCTTGAACCCGATGCCGCCCGCGCTCGACCATGCGATGACGTTGCCCTCGGTGTCGGCGATGGTGACGATCGTGTTGTTGAACGACGCCTGGATGTGCACGATGCCGTGGTGCACCACCCGTTTCTCGCCGCGCTTCTTGAACGTCTTCTTGGCGGGGCGCTTGCCAGGCTGCTTCTCGGGGGTCGCCCCTTCGGTCGATTCTGTCTTGGCCATCGGTTACACTGCCTTCTTCTTGGCGACCGCTCCCCGGCGCGGGCCCTTGCGCGTCCGCGCGTTGGTGCGCGTCCGCTGGCCGCGCACGGGCAGGCCGCGGCGGTGACGCAGCCCGCGGTAGCAGCCGATGTCCATCAGTCGCTTGATGTTCATCGAGACCTCCTTGCGGAGGTCCCCTTCGACGCCGCCCTGCTCCTCGATCACGCGGCTGATCTTCCGCACGTCGTCTTCCGAGAGGTCCTTCACGCGGACGTCGGGACTGACGCCCGCCAGTGAGAGGATCTTGACCGACCGCGTCCGGCCGATCCCGAAGATGTAGGTGAGCGCGATCTCGACCCGCTTCGGCCGCGGAAGATCGACGCCTGCGATACGAGCCATACTGTCTGCTCCTTGTCAGGATTCAGGAGCCAGCAGTCAGGAATCAGGTGCACCTGAATCCTGGATCCTGCTTCCCGATTCCTGCCGCGCTATCCCTGCCGCTGCTTGTGCTTCGGGTTCGTGCAAATCACCCGCACCACCCCGCGCCGGCGGACGATCTTGCACTTGTCACACATGCGTTTGACCGACGCTCGCACTTTCATCTGGCGATCCTTGCCGTTGACCGTTCACCGTCAACCGTTCACCGTGCCGCTCACAGAACGGGACGGTCAACGGTCGACTGTCAACCGTCGACTACTTATACCGATACGTAATCCGCCCGCGCGACAGGTCGTACGGCGACAGCTCGACGAGCACCCGGTCGCCGGTCAGGATGCGGATGAAGTTCTTCCGCATCTTGCCGGACACGTGCGCGAGGACATGGTGCTTGTTCTCGAGCTCGACGCGGAACATCGCGTTGGGCAGCGACTCGAGCACCACCCCGGTCACCTCGATCGTGTCCTCTTTCGCCACCTGTTCTCCCGGTTGCCAGGGGCTCCGACTCTGGTCACGCCAGGTGCCGGCGACGTCCCGGTGGCTCCGACTCCGGCGCCGCGACCGCGCCGGGCGCCGCCCCGTTGACCGTCGTCAGGATCACCGGCCCCGCGGCGGTCACGCTCACCGTGTGCTCGAAGTGCGCCGACAGGCTGCCGTCACGGGTGACCGCCGTCCATCCGTCCGCGAGAATCTTCACCGCCGGCTTGCCGAGATTGATCATCGGCTCGATCGCCAGCACCATGCCCTCGGTCAGGCGCGGCCCGCGCCCCGGCTCGCCGTAGTTGGGAATCTGCGGTTCCTCGTGCATCGCCGCGCCGATGCCGTGACCGACGAATTCCCGCACGACCGAGAAGCCGTGCGCCTCGACGTGCTGCTGCACCGCGTGGCCGATGTCCGACACGCGCGCGCCGACACGCGCCTGCGCAATCCCCTTGTAGAGCGACTCCTCGGTCACGCGCATCAGATCGGCCGCGCGCTCCGAGATCTGCCCTACCGGCACGGTGATGGCCGCGTCCCCGTAGAAGCCGTCCATCCGCACACCGACGTCGATCGACAGGATGTCGCCTTCGACGAGCGCCCGCGTCGAGGGGATCCCGTGAATCACCTGTTCGTTCACCGACGCGCAGATCGTCGCCGGATACCCGTGGTAGCCCTTGAAGGCGGGCTCCCCGCCCTCGGCCCGGATCCGCTTCTCGGCCAGCTGGTCCAGATCCGCCGTCGTCACGCCCGGCCGCGCCGCGTCCCGCAGTTCGGCGAGCAGCTTCGCCACCAGGACGTTGGCCGGCCGCATCCGCGCGAGCTCCGCCGGGGATTTGCACACAATCATGGCGCGACCGCCGTCAATCCTTCTGCCCCACCGCCGTCAACCGTTCGACCGCCTCGACAATCGCGTCGAAGACGCGATCGGGCGGCTGCCGTCCATCGACCGTCCGGAACGACGGCCGCGCCCGATAGTAGTCGAGCATCGGACGCACCGTCCGTTCGTACACGTGCAGCCGCTCGCGCACGACATCCTCGCGGTCGTCGGCCCGCTGGACGAGCGGCCCGCCGCACCGCGCGCACGTCGCGCCGCCGCCCGCGAGCGTTTCGGGATCGGCAATCGCGGCGCAATCACGGCAGATCCGGCGCGACGACAGGCGGCGGATGATCTCCTCGGCCGGCACCGCAACCTCGATCGCAACCAGGTTGCGGCCGTCCGCCATCTGGTCGAGCGCCTCGGCCTGCCGCAACGTCCTGGGAAAGCCGTCGAGCACAACGCCCTTCGCGGTGTCGTCGCGCACCAGGCGTTCGCGCACGATCTCGATCATCAGGTCGTCGCTGACGAGGTCGCCCCGATCCATCACGGCCTTGACGCGCTGGCCCAGGTCGGACCCGGCCTGCACCGCTTCGCGAAGCATATCGCCGGTCGAGATGGCGGGAAGCCCGTACAGGCGCGCCAGCCGCGCAGCCTGCGTCCCCTTGCCCGCACCGGGCGGCCCCAGCATGACGATGTCGAGCGCCATGGCGATCCTTGTGATCCCGTAGGGGCACAACATGTTGGCCCCTGCCGCAGCGAACCTGTCCTAACCCCGTCGCCCCCGGATCCGCGTCTTCTTCATGAAGCCATCGTAATGCCGCATGATGAGCTGCGACTCGACCTGCTGCACGGTATCCATCGCCACGCCCACGACGATGAGCAGCGACGTGCCGCCGAAGTAGAACTGGATCCCCATGCCCTCGGTCACGAACTTCGGCAGGTACGTGTCCAGGGTTTCCCCGATGAACGGAATCGGCGCGACCTTGAAGCCGCTCATCAGGAACTCGGGCAGGATCGCGACCAGCGCCAGGTAGATGGCGCCCGCCAGCGTGATCCTGGTCAGGATCGTGTCGATGTACTCGGCCGTCCGCTTGCCCGGCCGGATGCCGGGGATGAACCCGCCGTACTTCCGCATGTTCTCCGCGACATCGTCCGGGTTGAAGATGATCGCGGTGTAGAAGTACGCGAAGAAGATGATGCCGGCCACGTACATCAGGTTGTAGAGCGGCATCCCGTATTTCAGCTGTTCGATCACCGCGGCGACCGGGCCCGTGCCCGCGCGGGCGCTGGGCAGCATGCTGGCGATCGTCACCGGGAACGCGATGATGGACGACGCGAAGATGACCGGGATGACGCCGCCGGTGTTCACCTTGAGCGGGATGTGCGTGCTGGAGCCGCCGTACATGCGGCGTCCCACGACGCGCTTCGCGTACTGCACGGTGACCCGCCGGTGCCCGCGCTCGATGAAGATGATCGCGCCGACGATGACCACCATCGCGACCATGAGGACCGCGATGCTGAACAGGCCCAGCTGCCCGGTGCTCATCTGGCCGACCGTCGTCATCACCGCGCCGGGGAAGTTCACCACGATGCCGGCATAGATGATGAGCGACATCCCGTTGCCGACGCCCCGCTCGGTGATCTGCTCGCCGAGCCACATGATGAAGGCGCTGCCGGTCGTGAGCGTCAGCACCGCGAGCAGGCGGAAGCCCCAGCCGGGATGGTAGACGAGCGGCAGGCCGCCCTGTGCCCCGCCGGCGCCGAAACTCTCCAGCCAGATGGCGATGCCGAGCGCCTGGACCACGCTGAGCAGGATCGTGCCGTAGCGCGTGTACTGCGTGATCTTGCGGCGCCCGAGCTCGCCTTCCTTCGACAGCCGCTCGAGGTACGGCCAGACGACCGCGAGCAACTGCAGGATGATCGACGCGCTGATGTAGGGCATGATGCCCAGCGCGAAGATCGTGATGCGCGACAGGTTCCCGCCCGAGAACATGTCGTAGAGCCCGAACATCGAGTTCTTGGCCGCCTGCTCCATGAACTGCTGGAGCGCCTGCGGGTCGATGCCCGGCAGCGGGATGACGTGGCCGAGACGGTAGACGGCCAGCAGCCCGAACGTGAACAGGACACGCTTGCGCAGGTCGGGGACGGCGAAGATGTTCTTGAGACTTTCAACCATGTCTAACCTGCCACGGCTCCAGACTCCACAAAGGCCCGAAGCCCGGACCCTCGAATCTATGCCTTGTCCGCCGGCCCCGCGGCCCTGACCGGCAGCGTCTCGACCGTGCCGCCGGCCGCCGCGATCTTCTCGGCCGCCTTCCCGCTGAACTTGTGCGCGCGCACCGTGAGCGCCCGATCGAGGTCGCCGCGGGCGAGCACCTTGAGCAGTCGATCGGCGCCGGCGACCATGCCGCGCGCGTAGAGGAGCTCGGGCGTGACGACGGTGCCGGCTTCGAAACGCGCCGCCAGCGTGTCCAGGTTCACGATTTCGTACTCGGTCCTGAACGGGTTGAAGAACCCGCGCTTGGGCACGCGCCGGTGCAGCGGCATCTGGCCGCCCTCGAACCCGCGCTTGTGCTTGAAGCCCGACCGCGATTTCGCGCCCTTCTCGCCACGACCGGCCGTCTTGCCGAGGCCGGACCCTTGCCCGCGCCCCACGCGCTTCGAATTGTGCTTGGCGCCCTTGGGCGGCCGGAGTTTGCTCAAATCCATGGTGTCTCTCTCACAGTCGTCGCTACTCGACGCTGACCAGGTGCCGGACCTTGTGGATCATGCCGCGAATCTCGGGCGTGTCCGGCACTTCGATCGTGTGGCGGATCCGGCGAAGGCCCAGGCTGCGCACGACGGCCCCCTGCTTCCGGTTGAAGCCGATGATGCTGCGGACCTGGGTGACCTTGAGTGTCTTGTCTGCCATCTTCGTCTCGCTCACGCCTGCGGGCGTTCGACTGTGGACCTGGGCCGCTGCCGGCGACGCGTCGACGGCACCTCGAAGTCTGCCAGTTCCTTGCCGCGCAACCGCGCCACCAGGACCGGATCCTTCAGCCCGAGCAGGCCGGCAAAGGTCGCGCGCACGACGTTGTGCGGGTTGTCCGAGCCCAGGGACTTGGTCAGGATGTTGGCGATGCCGGCCGATTCCACGACCGCGCGCACGGCGCCGCCCGCGATGATGCCGGTGCCGTCGGGCGCCGACTTGAGCAGCACGCTCCCCGCGCCGTAGTGGCCCGTCACCGTGTGGGGAATGGTCGTGCCGATGATCGGCACGCGCACCAGCGACTTCTTGGCCGCCTCGATCCCCTTCTTGATGGCGGAGGGCACCTCGCGCGCCTTGCCGACGCCGAAGCCGACAACGCCGTGCCCGTCGCCGACCACGACCAGGGCACTGAAGCTGAGGTTCTTGCCGCCCTTGACGACCTTGGTGACGCGGTTGATCGAGACCACCGTGTCCTTGAGGTCCAGCTGCGACGCGTCGATCTTCTCGCGTGTTCGGATCATATGTTTCTTCGCTGACAGGAATCAGGAGTCAGGAACCAGGAATCAGATGGCTCCTGAATCCCGATTCCTGATCCCTGATTCCTAGAATTCCAACCCCGCCTTGCGTGCGGCCTCGGCGACTGCCCGGATGCGCCCGTGATACAGGAAGCCGTTGCGGTCGAAGACCGCCTGCTTGATGCCCTTCTCGAGGAGCCGCGCGGCAATGACCCCGCCCAGCGCCTCGGCGCCGACGCGGTTCCCGCCCCGACCGCCCGTGGGCAGCTGGCCCTTCACGGCCGGCTCGCTGGTCGCGGCCGACGCGATCGTGCGCCCGGCCATGTCGTCGACCGCCTGCACGTACATGTGGTTCAGGCTGCGAAACACGCTCAGGCGCGGCCGCTCGGCCGTCCCGTGGATCCGCTTGCGCAGGCGCAGCTTGATGCGCGCGCGACGATCTTCCTTCGTCTTGATCTTCATGGCTGCTCACGCTCTTGCATGAACCGCGTCGCGGTCCATGGTCCGTTACGCGCCCGTCTTTCCGACCTTCTTCTTCAGCTTCTCGCCGGTGTACCGCACGCCCTTCTGCTTGTAGGGATCCGGCTTGCGCAGCCGGCGGATGTTCGCCGCCACCTGCCCGACCGCCTGCCTGTCGATCCCCGTCACCGTGATGTGCGTGTTCTTCTCGACGGCGATCTCGATGCCCGTGGGGATCTCGAACACGACCGGGTGCGAGTAGCCGAGCGCGAAGTTGACCTGCCGGCCCTTGACCTCGGCGCGGTACCCGATGCCCACGATGTCGAGTTCACGCTTGAACCCGTCGGTCACGCCGCGCACCGCGTTGGCGACGAGGCTGCGGCCCAGGCCGTGGAACTTGCCGAGCTGCTTGTCCTCGCGCAGGGTCTTCGCGAGAATCTGGCGCTCGTGCACTTCAAACGTGATCCCGGGCGGGAACGCCGTCCGCAAGGTGCCCTTCGGGCCCTGGACGTCGATCGCGCCGTCGACGACCGACACATTCACCTTGTCGGGGATCGGAATCGGTTTCTTGCCTATGCGGGACATGGTTGACTCTCTGCTTTAGTTGACAGTTGACCGTTCACAGTTGACCGTTGAGACCGGCATCGCCGGGCCGTGCCGGCGCAACGGTTGGCTGTCAACTGTCGACGGTCGACCCTACCACACGTTGCACAGCACCTCGCCGCCCACGCCGGCCTTGACGGCCTCGCGGCCCGTCATCACGCCGCGCGAGGTCGTCAGGATGCTCATGCCCAGGCCGGCGAGGACCGGCGGGACCTCGTGGCGGCCGAAATAGACGCGACGGCCCGGGCGGCTGATGCGCTCGATGCCGGAGATCACGGTCTCGCCGCGCGGCCCGTACTTGAGCGCGATGCGGAGCACCTGGCGCGTGCCGCGGTCGCCGGGCGTGCGCTCGTCCACCACCTTGTAGCCGTGGATGTAGCCCTCGTCCTGGAGAATGCGCGCGATTTCGATCTTCACCTTGGACATGGGCACGTCCACGCGCGCGTGCCGCGCAGACACTGCATTACGGACGCGCGTGAGCATGTCAGCGATCGGATCAGTCATAGCTCGAACCTTGTCGTTCCTGAGCGCGTGAGGTCCCGTGCGGGGCGCCCGCCGGACTGGGGCGCATCCCCGGCGCCGCAAGGCGCGGGGTGCCTACAGCCCGGTGGTGCCACCACCGGCGCTCACGCGGCCTACCAACTGCTCTTGGTGACGCCCGTGATGTCGCCCTGCAACGCCAGCTGGCGGAAGCAGAGGCGGCAGAGAGCGAACTTCCGGATATACCCGCGCGGCCGCCCGCACAGCTTGCAGCGATTGCGATGCCGGATCGCATACTTGAGCGGTCCGTTGTCCCGAACGATCTTCGCGGTAGTGGCCATAGTCTTCAGCTCGCCCGGAAGGGCATCCCAATCAACTGCAGCAGGCGGCGCGCTTCCTGGTCGCTGCGCGCCGTCGTGACGACCGACACGTTCATGCCGCGCGCCTTGTCCACCTTCAGGTAGTCGATCTCGGGGAACAGCAGCTGATCCCGCAGGCCGAGCGTGTAGTTGCCCCGGCCGTCGAACCCCTTGGGCGACACCCCTTTGAAGTCGCGCACGCGCGGCAGCGCGATGTTCATCAGCCGATCGAGGAAGTCCCACATGCGCGCGCCGCGCAGCGTGACCATCGATCCGATGGGCATCCCCTGGCGGACCTTGAAGGCGGCGATCGACTTCTTCGAACGGGTCGTCACCGGCCGCTGCCCGGTCACGCGGGCGAGCTCGTCGTGCGCCGTGTCGATGATCTTGACGTTCTGCGTCGCCTCGCCCAGCCCCATGTTCACCACGACCTTCTCGACCTTGGGGACGGCCATGATGTTCGTGTAGCCGAACTCCTTGCGCAGAGCCGGGACCGCTTCGTTCAGATACCGATCCTTGATCCGGCTCATTTGTCCACCACTCCCTGGCACTTGCGGCAGAACCGCACCTTGCGTCCGTCGCCCAGCAGCTTGTGCCCGATGCGCGTCTGGGCACCGCACTCCGGGCACACGAGCTGCACGTTACTGGCATGCAGCGGGGCCTCGCGCTTCATCACGCCGCCCTTGATGTTCTTCTGCGGGTTCGGCTTCGTGTGGCGGTTGATGAAGTTCACGCCTTCGATCACGAGCCGGTTCTTCTCGCGCAGCACCTTCAACACGCGGCCGCGCTTGCCTCGGTCCTTGCCCGCCGTCACGACCACGTTGTCGTTGCGGCGGATGGGGGTTTGCAGTTCTGCCATATGGTTTCCCGTTCACCGTTGACCGTTCACAGTCGACCGTCGCAACGGTGAACTGTCAACGGTCAACTGTCGACTGACTAGAGCACTTCGGGCGCGAGCGAGATGATCTTCATGAACTTGCGTTCGCGCAGTTCGCGGGCGACCGGGCCGAACACGCGCGTCCCGATCGGCTCGTTCTGATCGTTGATGAGCACGGCCGCGTTGCGGTCGAACCGGATGTAGCTGCCGTCCTTGCGGCGCTGCTCCTTGCGCGTGCGCACGACCACCGCCTTGACGACCTGCCCCTTCTTGACGTTCGAATCCGGCGTCGCTTCCTTGACCGACGCGGTGATGATGTCGCCCAGGCGCGCGTAGCGGCCCGTGGACCCGCCGATCGGGTTGATGACCGAGATCTTGCGCGCCCCCGAGTTGTCGGCGACGTCCAGAATCGAGCGCATCTGAATCATGGCGTTCCTCGCAACAAAGCTTCGCTCCGGTCCACAGTTGACCGTTGACAGTCATCCGTCGCGCGACGGTGAACTGTGACCTGTCGACTAGCCGCGGTCGATCCCCGGCACCTCGAGCGCGGCCGCCTCGGCCGCGGCGGCCGCCGCCGTCTGGGCGGCGCGCTGCACGACGCGCGTCACGACCCACCGCTTGCGCCGGCTGAGCGGGCGGCTCTCGACGATCTCCACGAGGTCGCCCACGCGCGCCGCGTTGCCCTCGTTGTGCGCCATGAACTTCGACGTCCGGCGCTGGATCTTGCCGTAGAGGGGGTGGCGCACCTGGTGCTCGACGGCCACGACCACCGTCAGATTCATCTTGTCGCTGGTGACGACGCCCCGCACGGTTGATTTGACAGCCATACCCGTTCAGTTCTCGCTTTCGGCCGGCCGGGACGAGGGCGACGGGGCGCCGGCTGCGCCCGAACCCGCCTGGTGTCGCGTCTTCTGGGCGAGCACCGTTTTCACGCGCGCGAGCTCGCGCCGCGTGGTCCGCACCTTGAGCGGCACGTCCAGGTGCCCCATGGCCTTCTGAATCCGCAACCGGAAGATCTGATCGGTCAGGTCCGCTTCCTTGCGCCGCAGATCGTCCGCGCTCAGCTCCCGCAGGTCGCGTGCCTTGGTCGTCGTCATACGACTTTCTCCTCGGCGAAGCGGGTCGCGAACTTGGTGCGGATCGAAAGCTTGGCGGCGGCCAGGCGCATCGCGGCGCGCGCCTCCACCTCGGTGACGCCTTCCATCTCGAACAGCACCTTGCCCGGGCGCACGACCGACACCCATTCCTCGGGCGCGCCCTTGCCCTTGCCCATGCGCGTTTCCTGGGGCTTCTTCGTCACGGGCTTGTCCGGAAAGACGCGCACCCAGATCTTGCCGCCACGCTTGATGAACCGGGTCATCGCGACGCGGGCCGCCTCGATCTGCCGCGCCGTCATCCAGCACGGCTCGAGCGCCTTCAGGCCGTAGTCCCCGAACGAGACGTCCGACCCGCGCCAGGCCTTGCCGGCCATGCGGCCGCGCTGCTGCTTCCGGTACTTGACCTTCTTCGGCATCAACATGTTCGTACCTAATGCTTCTTCCGCAGTCCGTAGTCCGCAGTCCGCAGGCCCGGTGCCCGACTGACAGGCCGGCTGCCGTCTCCCGACTACCGTCTACGAGACCACTATCCCCTGGCTTCCCGGCCGCCCCGTTCGCGGCGCGGCATCCGGTAGTCTTCTTCGCGCCCGGTCCGCGGCGTCAGCCGTTCGCCCTTGTAGAGCCACGTCTTGACGCCGATCTGGCCGTAGGTCGTGTGCGCCTCGGCAAACCCGTAGTCGATGTCGGCGCGCAGGGTCTGCAGCGGCAGCTGGCCGTTGAGATACCACTCGGAGCGCGCGATCTCGGCGCCGTTCAGCCGGCCCGACACACGCACCTTGATGCCGCGCGCACCGAAGCGCAGCGCCGACTCGACGGCCTTGCGCATCGCGCGGCGGAACGCCACGCGCTTCTCGAGCTGCATCCCCACCGACTCGGCGATGAGCTGCGCGTCGAGCTCGGGCTTCTGGATCTCCTGGATGTTGATGAAGACTTCGCGGTTCGTGCGCTTCTGGATCTCGGTCTTCAGCTTGTCGACTTCCGCACCCTTGCGCCCGATGATGATGCCGGGGCGCGAGGTGTAGATGTCGATCTTCAGCTTGTTGGCCGCGCGTTCGATCTCGATCTTCGACACGCCGGCGTGGGCGAACCGCCGCTTCAGCGTGTCGCGCAGCTTCAGATCCTCGTGCAGCAACTTCGCGTAGTCGCGGTCCGCGTACCACCGTGACCGCCACGTCTTGTTGAAGCCGAGCCGGAATCCGTACGGGTGGACCTTCTGACCCACGGTGACTCCTGTCAGTAGTGCTATGTGCTACGTGCTACGTGCCATGTGCCCGTGCTCCGTGCGGGCACCCGGCACCCCTCCGTCACTGCCCCTTCTTCGTCTTGGCGGCCGCGCGCTGCGCCTTCGCCGACGACCGGCCCGACCCGGCCGACGCCTTCACGTGCGAGTACCCGGCCTTCCCCGCGGGCCGTGCCTTCGGCCGCGGCTTCCGTTCGGGCCGCTCGGCGCCCGCCGCCGGCGCGTCGGTCCCCCCGGCCGCGGCCTTCGCCGGCACCCGCCTGGGCCGCTCGGGCGTGGCCGCGATCGCCAGCGCGTGCTCGGCCACGCGCACCGTCAGGTGCGCGGTCCGCTTGACCACGCGGAAGGCGCGTCCCATCGGTGCCGGGCGAACGCGCTTCTGCGAGGGCCCCTGGTCCGCGAACGCGGCCAGCACGTACAACCGGTCGACGTCGCCGCCGAACCCGTCCTGCTGCTGGGCGTTCGCGATGGCCGATCGCAGCACCTTCTCGATATCGCGCGCGACCGACTTGCGCGAGTAGCGCAACGCGCCGAGCGCCTGATTGACGTCCCGTCCCCGGATCTGGTCCAGCACCAAGCCGGCCTTCTGCGCCGACGTGCGGACGTACCGGGCGGATGCACGCGCCTCGATCATGACTAACTCCCCGCCTTGGGAGCGGCCGCGGCGGCCGCGGCCGGCGCGGGCGCGCCGGCGGGCGCAACGGTCGCCGCCTTCTCGCTCTTGGTCGTGTGTCCCTTGAACGTACGCGTCAGGGAGAACTCGCCGAGCTTGTGGCCGACCATGTTCTCGGTGATGTACACCGGGATGAATTTCTTCCCGTTGTGCACGGCCAGCGTGTGGCCAAGCATCTCGGGCACCACCGTCGAGCGCCGCGACCACGTGCGCACGACCTTCTTCTCGCCGCCCCGGTTCATCGCCTCGATCTTCTCGAGCAACGGCGTGTCGACGAACGGGCCCTTCTTGGTTGATCTGCTCATGGTTGCACGCCTACTTCTTCCGTCGCTGCACGATGAACGCGTCGGTGGCCTTGCGGTTGCGCGTCTTGTAGCCCTTGGTCGGCATGCCCCAGGGCGTGACGGGGTGACGGCCGCCCGAGGTCTTGCCTTCACCACCACCGAGCGGATGATCGACCGGGTTCATCGCGACGCCGCGCACGTGCGGGCGCTTGCCCAGCCAGCGGCTGCGGCCCGCCTTGCCGAACGACACGTTCTCGTGGTCGAGGTTCCCGACCTGGCCCACCGTCGCCAGGCACACCTGCCGGATGAGGCGGATCTCGCCCGACGGCATCTTGACCGAGGCGTAGTCGCCTTCCTTGGCCACCACCTGCACCGACGAGCCCGCGCTGCGCGCGATCTGCCCGCCCTTGCCCGGGCGCATCTCGACGTTGTGCACCATCGTGCCGAGCGGGATGTTCTTGAGCGGCAGCGCGTTCCCCGGCAGGATGTCCACGGCCTCCCCCGCCACGACCGTGTCCCCCACCTTCAGCCCGAGCGGTTGAAGGATGTAGCGTTTCTCGCCGTCGGCGTAGTGCACCAGCGCGATCCAGGCCGATCGGTTCGGGTCGTACTCGATCGTGGCGACCTTTCCCGGAATGTTCTGCTTGTCGCGCTTGAAGTCGATGATGCGGTAGGTCCGCTTGTGCCCGCCGCCACGCCACCAGATGGTGATCTCGCCGCAGTTGTTGCGGCCGCCCGACTTGTGCAACGGCTCGGTCAGCGGCTTGTACGGCTCGCTCTCGGTGACGTGCTCGAAGGTCTGCACCGTCTGGAACCGCCGGCCGGCCGACGTCGGCTTGTATTTGCGAATGGGCATATCTTCGATCCTCAGTCGATAGTCGATAGTTGACAGTTCATCGTTGCGCTCAACGATTGACTATCGACCATTGACCATTGACTTTCCTATGCGCCTTCGAGGAACTCCGGCATCTTCTCGCCGTCCCGCAACCGGACGTACGCCTTCTTCCAGTCCGACCGCTGGCCGGCGAAGCGGCCCTGGCGCTTGATCTTGCCGTGGGAGATCGTCGTCCGGATGCCGGCGACCTTGGTGCCGAGCAACTTTTCGATCGCCTGCTTGATCTCCACCTTGTTCGCGCCGGACGCCACCTCGAACACGATCGTGCGGCCGTCTTCACGCAGGATCGAGGTCTTCTCGGTGATGAGCGGCCGCCGGATGACGTCTGTGAGGTTCATGTCCCGCCCTACTCCTTCGTCTGCCCCATCAGCACGTCGTGCAGCCGCTCGATGGCGGCCCGCGTCGCGATGACGCGCGTGCAGTCCATCAGATCGCGCGGCGTCACGCGCCCGCTCTGCACGAACCGCACGCCGGGCAGGTTGCGCACAGCCAGCATCATCTGTGCATCCGGCGCCACGTCGAGCAGCAGCGTCTTGCCGTCCGCACCCAGCCGGCGCAGCATCTCGGCCGCCGCCTTCGTCTTGTGGTCGCCCCCCGCCAGCCGATCCACGACGACGACGGACTGCGCGGCCACTTTCGCCGCCAGGGCCGTCTTGAGCGCGCCGCGCTCGACCTTGCGCGGCACGGCGTAATCGTAGCTGCGGGGCTGCGGACCGAACGTCGTCCCGCCCTTGCGCCACAGCGGGTTGCGCGCCTCGCCGACGCGCGCGCGACCGGTGCCCTTCTGCCGCCACGGCTTCTTGCCGGTGCCGCTCACCATCGCGCGGGTCTTGGTCGCGTGCGTCCCGCGGCGCTCTGCGGCGTTGGCGTGCACGACCGACTCCCACACGAGGTGCAGCTTGGCCGCGTGCCCGAGCAGGTCGTCCTGGAGATCGACCGTGCCCACCTTCTCGTTCTGGTCGTTGACGACGTCTAGGGTCATAACGATCCTTCGCGACATACGCAGGCGACCCGGCGGGTCGCCCCGGCGCGTCTATCTCTTGGCGCTCTTGGGGCCGCCCTTCGCCGCCTTCTCGACCTGCGGCCTGGGTTCGGGCTTCGCCGCCACGGCCTTGCGGATGATCACGTAGCCGCCGTCGGCCCCCGGCACCGCGCCGCGAAGCAGCAACAGGTTGTTGTCCCCGTCCACCTTCTCCACGAACAGGTTCAGCGTCGTCGTGCGCCGGCCGCCCATGCGTCCGGCCGCGCGCATCCCCTTGATGACGCGCGACGGATACGACGAGGCGCCGATGGATCCCGGGGCCCGATGGAACATCGAGCCGTGCGTCGCCGCGCCACCCGCGAAGTGATGCCGCTTCATGACGCCCTGGAAGCCGTGGCCGCGGCTGACCCCGATGACGTCCACGCGTTCCCCCTTGGCGAAGATCGCGTTGACCAGCACCTGGTCGCCGGGCTTGAGCCCGTCGCCGCCCGCCTCCGGCTGCGCGGCCGCGTTGGGGCGCAACTTCACCTCGCGCCGCACGCGCGTCGGCGGCACGTTGGCCTTCTTGTAGTGACCGGCGAGCGCCTTGTTGACGCGCGCCGGGCGCTCTTCGACCAGCGCCAGCTGCACGGCCTCGTACCCGTCGGTCGTCGCGCTCTTGGCCTGCACGACCACGCACGGCCCGGCCTTGAGGACGGTGACGGGCTGGACGGTGCCGTCGGCGGCGAACAGCTGCGTCATCCCGATTTTCCTGCCGATGATTCCAGTGACCATCTGTGTTCTCACCAAGGCCTCAGGCCTTGGACCTTGGGCCTTGGGGCTTGTCGCGACGCCGGACATGCCCTAAGGCCTAAGGTCCAAGGCCCAACGCCGGCACGCGGCCGTGAGGCCGCGTTTACTTCCGTTCCTTGCCGAAGGCCTTGATCTCGACGTCCACGCCGGCCGGCAGATCGAGCTTCATCAGCGCGTCCACGGTCTGCGGCGTCGGCTCGTAGATGTCGATGAGGCGCTTGTGCGTCCGGATCTCGAACTGCTCGCGCGATTTCTTGTCGACGTGCGGCGAGCGCAGCACGGTCCACTTGTTCTTCTCCGTGGGGAGCGGGATCGGGCCGGTGAGCCGCGCGCCCGTCCGCCGCGCCGTCTCCACGATCTCGGTCGTCGACTGGTCGAGCACGCGGTAGTCGTACGCCTTCAACCGGATGCGGATCTTGTCGCCAAACGCTGTTGCCATGCTGATCCTTGTCGGCCTTGGGCCCTGGGCCTTGGACCTTGGGGCTCGAGGGGCCCCGCAGACCAACGCGCCCAAGGCCAGACAAGCCCGAAGGCCGAAGGCCAAAGGCCCAGGGCCGTGTCGATCGCTACTCCAGAATCTCCGAGATCGTGCCCGCGCCGACCGTGCGGCCGCCCTCGCGGATGGCGAAACGCTGCCCCTTCTCGAGGGCCACCGGCGTCTGCAGTTCCGCCGTGATGCTCATGTTGTCGCCCGGCATCACCATCTCGACGCCCTCGGGCAGATGCAGCGAGCCGGTGACGTCGGTCGTCTGCATGTAGAACTGCGGGCGATACCCGTTGAAGAACGGGGTGTGCCGTCCGCCCTCGTCCTTGTTGAGGACGTAGACCTCGGCGGCGAACTTCGTGTGCGGCGTGATCGACCCCGGCTTGGCGAGGACCTGCCCGCGCTCGACCTCGGTCTTCTCCGTGCCGCGCAGCAGGACGCCGATGTTGTCGCCCGCCTCGCCCGAATCGAGCAGCTTCTTGAACATCTCGACGCCGGTGACGACGCGCTTGAAGGTCGGGCCGAAGCCGACGATTTCGACTTCCTCGCCGACCTTGACCCGGCCGCGCTCGACGCGCCCGGTGACGACCGTGCCACGGCCGGAGATCGAGAACACGTCCTCGATCGGCATCATGAACGGCTTGTCCACCTGCCGCACGGGCATCGGCACGTAGTCGTCGATCGCCTCCATCAGCTTCAGGATGCCGGCCTCGGCCTCCGGGTCACCCTCGAGGGCCTTGAGCGCCGACACGCGGATGACGGGCACGTCATCGCCGGGGAACTTGTAGGTCTTGAGCAGCTCGCGCACCTCGAGCTCGACCAGGTCGAGCAGCTCGGGGTCGTCCACCGCGTCGACCTTGTTGAGCGCCACCACCAGGCAGGGCACCTGCACCTGGCGGGCGAGCAGGATGTGCTCCCGGGTCTGCGGCATCGGGCCGTCGACCGCGCTCACCACCACGATGGCGCCGTCCATCTGGGCCGCGCCNNTCCGCGTGCCCCGGGCAGTCCACGTGCGCATAGTGCCGCTTCGCGGTGCTGTACTCCACGTGGCTCGTGGCGATCGTCAGGATCTTGGTCGCGTCGCGGCGTCCTTGCGACTCGGACGCCTTGGCGACCTCGTCGTACGACACGTACTTGGCCCAGCCCTTCTCGGCCGCCACTTTCGTGAGCGCCGCGGTGAGCGTGGTCTTGCCGTGGTCGATGTGGCCGATCGTCCCGATGTTCACGTGCGGCTTCGAACGATCAAATTTTTCTTTCGCCATGGACTGCGTCTCCGCTATTTGCCCTGAATACGAGCGACCACCTCTTCGCTCACGTTCTGGGGCGCCTGCTCATATCGATCGAAATGCATCGTATAGGTTGCGCGGCCCTGAGTGCGTGACCGCAGGTCGGTGGCATAGCCGAACATTTCCGACAACGGGACCCGCGCGTTGATGATCTGCGTGCTGCCGCGGGCTTCCATCGACAGGATCCGGCCGCGCCGGCTGTTCAGGTCGCCCATGACATCGCCCATGTGCTCCTCGGGCACGACGACTTCCACCTTCATGATCGGTTCGAGGAGCACCGGACTGGCGTGGCGGGCCGCTTCCTTGAACGCCAGCGACCCGGCGATCTTGAACGCCATCTCGGACGAGTCGACCTCGTGGTACGACCCGTCGTAGAGCTCCACGCCCACATCGTCGACCGGGTAGCCGGCCAGCACGCCGCCGGACATCGCTTCCTTGATGCCTTCCTCGATCGGCTTGATGTACTCGCGCGGGATCGATCCGCCGACGATCTCGTTGAGGAACTCGAAACCTTCGCCCGGCTTGCGCGGGTGCACGCGGATCTTCGCGTGGCCGTACTGGCCGCGCCCGCCCGTCTGCCGGATGTAGCGGCCCTCGCCCTGGGCCGGTTGCGTGAGCGTTTCCTTGTAGGCCACCTGCGGCCGGCCGACGCTGGCCTCGACGCCAAACTCGCGGCTCAGCCGATCGACCAGGATCTCCAGGTGCAGCTCGCCCATGCCGGAGATGACCACCTGGCCCGTGTCCACGTCGGTGCGCACGCGGAAGGTCGGATCCTCGGCCTGCAGCTTGCCCAGGCCGTGTCCGAGCTTCTCCTGGTCGGCCTTNNCTTGGTCTTGGGCTCGATGGCCAGCGTGATGACCGGCTCGGGGAAGACCATCGCCTCGAGCACGATCGGGTGCTTCTCGTCGCAGATCGTGTCGCCGGTGGTGACGCTGCGCAGCCCGACCGCCGCCGCGATGTCGCCCGCGAAGACTTCCTTGATCTCCTCGCGCTTGTTGGCGTGCATCTTCAGCAGGCGGCCGACCCGCTCGGTGCGTCCCTTGGTCGCGTTGTAGACCATCGAGCCCGACAGCATCACGCCCGAGTACACGCGGATGAAGGCCAGCTGGCCGACGAACGGGTCGGTCATGATCTTGAACGCGAGCGCCGAGACCGGGGCATCGTCGGAGGCCGGCCGCTCGACGTGCGGCGCGTCCTCGGGCTTGCTGGGATCGATGCCCTCGACCGGCGGGATGTCCATCGGCGAAGGGAGGTAGTCGACGACGGCATCGAGCAGCGGCTGGACGCCCTTGTTCTTGAACGCCGCGCCGCAGATGACCGGCACGAACGGCGCCTTCTCGCGCCGCACCGATTCGATCGTGCGCCGCCGCAGCACCGCGTTGATCTCGTCCGCGCCGATCGGCTCGCCGACCAGGTACTTCTCGAGCAGGCGGTCGTCCCACTCGCTCACCTTCTCGATCAGGTGCTCGCGGTACTCCTGCGCCTCGGCGCGGTACTGCTCGGGGATCTCGTCCACGATGACATCCGCGCCCAGCGTCTCGTCCTGGTAGCGCAGGGCGCGCATGCAGACCAGATCGATCACGCCCTGGAACTTGTCCTCGCTGCCCATCGGCAGCTGGATGGCGACCGGGTTCGCCTGCAGCTTGCGCCGGATCTGTTCGAGCGTGGCCTTGAAGTCGGCGCCCACGCGGTCCATCTTGTTCACGAAGCAGATGCGCGGAACGCGGTACTTGTCCGCCTGCCGCCAGACCGTCTCGGACTGCGGCTCGACGCCGCCGACGGCGTCGAAGACGGCCACCGCGCCGTCGAGCACCCGCAACGACCGCTCGACCTCGGCCGTGAAATCCACGTGCCCCGGCGTATCGATGATGTTGATGCGGTGCTCGCGCCAGAAGCAGGTCGTGGCGGCCGACGTGATCGTGATGCCGCGCTCCTGTTCCTGCTCCATCCAGTCCATCACCGCGGTGCCCTCGTGCACTTCACCGATTTTGTACGTAATCCCGGTGTAGTACAGGATGCGCTCCGTCGTGGTGGTCTTACCGGCATCGATGTGCGCCATGATGCCGATATTGCGCGTGCGATTCAGCGGTCCTTGCCTGGGCATTGTCGAAAGGCGGAGGGCGGAAGACGCGGGGCGGAAGGGACTTACCCCTGCCGCCTGCCGCCTACCGCCTGTCGCCTGCTTCTCCTACCACCGATAGTGGGCGAAGGCCTTGTTGGCTTCCGCCATGCGATGCGTGTCTTCGCGCTTCTTGACGGCGCCGCCGCGCAGGTTCGACGCGTCGAGCAGCTCGTTGGCCAGTTTCTCCTGCATCGTCTTGCCGTCACCGCGGCTGCGCGCGTAGGTGACGAGCCAGCGGATGCTGAGCGAGAGACGGCGGTTCGGGTTCACCTCGACCGGGACCTGGTAGTTCGATCCGCCGACGCGGCGCGACTTGACCTCGAGGCTCGGCTTGACGTTGTCGAGCGCCTTCTTGAAGACCTTGAGCGGATCGTCGCCCGTCTTCTCCTTGATGATGTCGAAGCTGCGGTAGAGGATCCCCTCGGCCGTGCTGCGCTTCCCCTCCTGCATCACCGTGTTGATGAACTTGGTGACGAGCGGGCTGGAGTAGATCGGATCGGGCGGAATCTCGCGCTTGGCTATTTCTCGTCTGCGTGGCATGGCGCTTCGCTTCCTGTGCTGCGTGCTACGTGCCATGTGCCGTGCTCGTGTTGCCGGCGGCGTGTCGCCGGCACTCGGCACCAGGCACTGCACCCGGCACCAAGCACAACGCACCTGGCACTCGTTTATGCCTTCGGCCTCTTCGCGCCGTACTTCGATCGTGCCTGCTTACGGCCCGCGACGCCGACGGCGTCCAGCGTGCCGCGAACGACGTGATAGCGCACGCCGGGCAGATCCTTCACGCGGCCGCCGCGAATGAGCACCAGCGAGTGCTCCTGCAGGTTGTGACCGACGCCCGGGATATAGGTCGTCACTTCGATCCCGTTCGTCAACCGCACGCGCGCCACCTTGCGCAGCGCCGAGTTCGGCTTCTTCGGCGTCTGGGTGAAGACCCGCACGCACACGCCGCGTTTCTGCGGGTTGTCCTGCAGCGCGGGACTCTTCGTCTTGGTCACGATCTTCGCGCGGCCTTTGCGGACCAGCTGGCTGATGGTCGGCACGAGCACTCCTGCCGGAGGCACGCGTCCCCGCTCCGCTGCGGGGCCCCAGCGCGGCACCCTCGCGGGTGCGCAGCGGGACGCATCCTCCCGAAAAACGGACACCCGGCCGCGCCGAACGCACGCGGCGAGTCTGATTCGCTCCAGGCCTAGAAGCCTCTTGTCCGGCTCCCTGACGCGAGCCGAACCGCTTGGCACCTGAAACTGCTTACCCTATAGAATGTTTGGTCGCGCCGTCGGCCTGCGACCGCGTGAAGGCGGTCGAGAAGAGGGTCAGAACCTCTTCCGCAAAACGCGCGCCCGCGGCGCGTTTTTCTGAACAGCGTCGTACGCCGCTTGCGTCCTCGCGATCGGCCGTTGACATGGCGACGGCTTCCATCGCGGTTTCGCCCGACACTCGCTGCTCGCGGAACCTCTCCGGGCGGTTCAGTACCAGATAGGGTTTCCTGGCACCGAAGAACCTGACGAATATACCACGTGCCATTTCGCCACTGCAACTGCAACTGCATTTATGGCGTCTCTCGAAGGATCAAGGCGCCGGAGTTCCGGCCGGCGTCCGTCGCGCGCCAACCATCCAATCACGTGTCGGACGTGCCAGGGGCCGCGCACGACGCGAGCTTCCGCGGGAAGGGCATTCCGTAAAATATAGATAACAAGGGAAATTTCACCTCGACGGGCCCGCGCCCCGTCGGCATGGTGCGCGTTGAGTTCACCTGGACGGACGCGGAATCGACGGGTTGGGCGCCGACGCGCGGCCGAGACAGGATCGGCGCGTCGGGACCAGGGCCGGGCCTGTGACAGTAATGATAGGATTGACCGCCCGGGCGGTGACACCGCCGTGTGACAGGAGAAAACCATGAGAACAGGCATTGGTGCGACCGCGGCGTTCGTGGCCGGCGCCCTGGTGCTCGGTGTTGTTGTGCTTTGCGCCGACACACTGGTGATGCGCGATGGCCGGCGCATCGAGGGCCAGCTCGTCAGCGTGCAACGGGGCGTCATCGAGTTCCAGGAGCAAGGCGACTTCCGCGGTCCGCGCACCATCCAGGTGCGGCGGGAAGACGTCCAGCGCATCGAAATGGACGAGCCGCGCGGCGGACCGGATCGACGGGGAGGCGTACCGGATCGACAGGAAATGGATCGCCCCGATCAGGTCCAGGGCCGCGAGGGACGTCCGAGCGGTCTGCGCGAGAAGGAAGTCTGGGTGTCAGCCACCGACGCCTGGAAGGATAGCGGCATCGAGGTGCGCGACGGCCAGGTCGTCTACTTCACGACCCATGGAGGCGACATCCAGTGGCGGCGGGGCGAGCACACCCGCGCGGGGGGAAATCCGGGAGCGCCCTACAACGCGCGGCGCCCGATCCCCGGACGCGCGATCGGCGCACTCATCGGAAAGATCGGCGCCGGGTCGAACGACTACTTCTTCATCGGCGACAACGAGGGGCCGGTGCGCGTGCGGGGCGGAGGGCGACTGTTCCTCGGAATCAACGACGAGAATCTCGCAGACAACCAGGGCGCCTACCGGGTGACTGTCTACTACTAATCGGCGACCCGCCAAACGCCGCCTTCAGGGCTGACGCACGGGCGCCAGAGATCGCGTGCTTCCTCGGGCGCCCTCCCCTTCGGCCGCGCTCTCGGCTACACTATCGGCGACCGGCGGCGGAGTTCTCCCGTGGGGGCGCGTTGTCAGCACCTCCGCTCGATCAGCAAAGGGATTGGATCATGTCAAGAATCGCGGGTTTCACACTGGCTCTCATGTTGTTGGCGACGGTCGGGTCGGCGCAGGATTGGCGCGGAAACGGGCGACTGATGGGCAAGGTCGTCGACGAGCAGGGCAAGGCCGTCGAAGGCGTCATCGTCCGGGCGTCGCTGCCGGCGCTGCAGCACGGGGTCCTGGCCGAGGCGAAGACCGACAAGAAAGGCGAATGGAGTATCGACGACGTCGCAGAAGGCGGCTGGGAGCTGGTCTTCGAGGGCGACGGGTACATGCCCGGCAAGGGCAACGCCGATGTCGACGAGACCGGACGCTCCACGTCGCTGCGCACGACGCTGAAGAAGAAATTCGATCCGAACGCCTTCATCCAGGACGAGGGCAAGAAGGCGGACGCGCTGGTGGCGCAGAAGAACTACTCCGCGGCGCGCGTCGTGTACGAGGGCATCATTGCCAAGGTCCCGGCGGTCACCGCGCACATGCAGCAGTTCATCGCGCGCACCTACTACCTGGAAGGGAACTCCGCCGAGGCCGCGGCGCACTTGAAGACAGGCCTCGCGATGGAGCCCGCGAACGTCCAGATGAAGTTCCTGCTGGTCAACATGCTTCTCGAGACCGGCGCGATCGACGAGGCGTCCCAGATCGCCGGCACGATCGACGAAGCGAAGATCACCGACCCGACCATGTACGTGAATTTCGGCGTGGCGCTCGTGAAGAAACAGAAATCGACCGATGCGCTGCAGTACCTGGACAAGGCCGTGGCGAAGTTTCCGCAGTCGGCCGATCCCTACTACTATCGCGCCGTGACGCTCGTCGACCTGGTCAACGCGCAGAAGGACCCGAAGGATCCGGAGCGAATCGCGCAGGTGGCCAAGATGAAAGCCGACCTGGCAAAGTTCCTCCAGCTGGCGCCGAACGCGCCGGAGGCGGAGAGCGCCAGGAAACTGCTCGAGCAGATCGACAAGTAACGCGAACCGGGCGGGGACGACCCCGGGCGGCGGTGCCTGAACGCGGCAGACCCGTTGCGGCGCTCGCGGCCCGGGACACGCACCGGACTGCTACGGTCCGATGAACTTGATTGTGCCGCTCGCCTTGAGCGTGCCGACCGCCGGATCGTCGCAGGCGACATCCGCCGAGAATCTCCCGTCCGGTCCAGGGCGCATGCGCAGCGTGCTGCACGCGACTTCCAGCGTGGGGTAGGCCGTCTCGCTCTCCAGCCGCTTCCTCACCTCGGCCAGCTGTCGTTGCAGCTCCGCCCTGCCCTGCGCATCGAAGGATGGGTCGCGCAGTTGTTGCTCCATCGCGTCGATTTCGGCCCCGGTGCGGCCGAGGTCGCCGCCGTTGAAGCGCAGATCGCCGCTGTATCCGCCGTCTGGATCGACGCGCATCCTGGCGTCCAGCACCTGAAACGGCACCGCTTCTCCGAGACGCGAGAACTCGAGGGTGTGCGGTGCACCGCTCGAGGTCTGGTTGCTCCACGGCGCGTCGAGCGTCTTCAGCGTCAGCCGCCAGCCGTTGGTGGCGGTCAGGTCCCATTCATAGCGGCCGCCCACGTACACCGCGGGGGCGGTTTGTACCGCGCAGCTCACCGGACTGAAGGCCTGCACGCCGATCGTGCCAGGCCCGGCGCCCGTGCCTATCCGCACTGTGGCCCGGTATCCAGTCCTCGGACTGCCGATCGCGAAGAACATCGTCACCGGGCTGGAAGGCACCATCGGGATTCGCAGTGAAGTGGGGACGGGGACCGTGGTCCGCGTGGAACTCCCGGCCCGGCCGTCGGCGACGCTCCCCGCCGCCCTCGCCGCGTGCAGCCGGCGGTCGTGCAGGCCCTGCGTGCTGGTGATCGAAGACGACCCGAGCATCCGGACCCTGCTGACCACGTGCCTTGAACTGGAAGGCTTCGTCGTCGTCACGGCGACCAACGGAGCCGATGGGCTGGAGCGCACCAGGCAGCTGCGGCCCGCGCTGGTGCTGCTCGACTTGCTGATGCCCGTCATGGACGACGAGCAGTTCCGGGCCGCGCAGTTGCGCGACCCGGACATCGCCCAGGTGCCGGTCGTCTGCATTACCGCGGTCGAGAACGCCGAACAGCACACCGGGCGTCTGCGCCCGGCCGCCTATATCACCAAGCCGTTCGACATGGAGCAGATCGTCGCCGTCGTCCATGCGCACTGCTCGCTCACCTGCGACAACGCCGGCCTGTCCTGCTGCCCGCTGATGGCGTCCTGCGCGAGCGCGGACGCTCATCACGGAGCGCGACGGCTGTCGCCCGGCCGCGGCGCGGCTGTGCCGCGACCTGGCGGCAGCTTCGATTGCCAGTCGAACGTCCAAGGAACAGACCGGAGCAGGCTCGTCTCATTGCGACACCCGCCGTTTCCGGGGGCAGGGCCACGCGCAATCGACGCTCAGTATAAGGGAGTGGCGGTGCTAAAATCCGACGAACCGTGAGGGACATGGAAAGAGCTGATTGGCAGCACGTAGTCCCGAGGAAACAGTCCACCAGGTCATGTCCGGCCTGACGACGCCGTGGATCGTGGTGCTGTTCGCCGCCGCCGCGGTGGCGACGTGGCTATGCGGAGTTGTCCTCTCGAGGACGACCGACGCGCTCGACGCCCGTCTCGGCTGGGGCGACGAGATGGGCGGGATCCTCCTGCTCGCGGTCGCCGGCAGCCTGCCCGAGTTGGCGATCACGGTCTCGGCCGCATCGCAGGGAAACCTGGATCTCGCAGCGGGGAATCTCATCGGCGGCATCGCCGTCCAGACGATGGTGCTCGTGGTCTGCGATGTCGCGGCCGGACGGGAACGGCCGCTGACGTTTCTCGTCGGGGCGCTCACGCCGGTGCTCGAGGGGATGCTGGTCGTGCTGGTCGTCTCCGGGGTGCTGATGGGAGCGCTGCTCAACCCGTCGACGGCGATCGGCGGCGTCAGTCCTGCGTCGATCGCGATCGTCGTCGTCTGGGCCGTGGGCGTGTATGTGATCAACCGCGTGCGCAAGGACCCGCGTTGGAGCGTGTCGATGCCGGGCAGCCAGCCCGGGCGGCGACACCGGCGCGAGAAGCATCCCCGGCAGCCACATCCGTTCGCGCGCGTGTCGACGCTTCGGGTCGCGGGGATCTTCGCCGCGGCCTGTGCGGGCACCCTGATCGCCGGGGTCGGGCTCGAGGTGAGCGGCAATGCGCTCGCGGACCGGGCCGGCATCAACGGTGTCATCTTCGGCGCGACCGTGCTGGCGGCCGCGACGGCGCTTCCGGAAATCAGCTCGGGCATCGCCGCGGTCCGGCTTGGAGACAACGCGCTCGCGATCGGCGACATCTTCGGCGGCAATGCCTTCCAGGTCTGCCTGTTCCTGGTTGCCGACCTGATCGCCGGCGCCCCGGTGCTTCCAACGGCAGGCCGGCTGAACAGTTGGCTCGCCTCGCTCGCCGTCGCCCTGACTGCCGTCTACGTGATCGGCGTCGTGGGACGGCCCTACCGCTGCATCGGGCGGCTCGGTCCGGACTCGATCCTCGCGCTGGCCGTCTTCGCGCTCGGCGTCGCCGGCATGTTCGTGCTTCCCCACTAGCAGCACGCCACTTCGTCGCGGCAGCGCCTATTCAACCACGTGGATTCGCGCCGACAGATTCTTGAATCGCGCGCGAAGCCTCGTCGCGCGATGGCCGAGATAGGCTTGTTTTTGTCGGATATACGGTGTTGCTTCTCTGGCATCCCGTCGATCAACTATGACATCCCGGTGTTCCGGAGTCTGCGGCCGTGGTTGAAGCTCGACACGGTCATCCGGTCAAACGAATCGTCTCAGAACCGCACGCCGAACGCCACGCGGAACGTGCGCGCGCCGCGTTGCCCCGCCCCTGCTCGCTTCAGCCCATCCATACACGCTTTTTTCACAACTTCCGTCTCCGGTTGTCGCACCACGCACTGTAGAATCACTGCGTCGTCGGGCGTGCCCCACCAGGCTCGCGGCAGAAGGGCGCGCGGCGTGAAGAGATCCCTCGCGACGACGATCTGCTCTCCTGCTCGCTTCGTCCACGTCGGTTCCTCTGCGCGCCAATCCGGGACAGGGGACGCCCTCGACGACGACGGCCGCGAGCCGGATCGGCAGCCTGCACGTCGCGAATGCGATCGTGCGGGGCGTCTCGGGCCTGGCTCGGGAGACCCTGACGACGGGCCGGGTGATGCTGACGGTCGGGAACCTGGTCGCGCGAGGGAAGTTCCTGGCTGTGAATCTCGATGAGCAGAACAAGCGCCAGGGCACGGAGATCGGCGGCGTGATTGGCCTCGACGCGCTGCGGCACTTCGACGTGACCATCGACTACACGAATGGCCTCCTGCGGCTCGACCACGAGGGCCGACGGTAACCCGAGGCCAGGGCGGCGCGGGGCGGCGGCGCCGCGGCTGGGCCTGGGGCGGGGGCCGCGTAGGCTTTTTTTCGAACTTCGTACGGGTGCTGACGCGCCCGTCCGGGCGGCGCACTCCCCCGCCGGTAGATCCTGCGGAATCTGGAACCAATTCAATGACTGGGCGGGCACGGCGGCCCGGGCGCTCCGTGGCACAGCCGTTGCCTCCACCAGTCGCCAGGAGGCACGAGAATGTTCGAAGGTCTATTGCAACCGATGCACCTGCTGCTGATTCTGGGTATTGCCCTGATCGTGTTTGGTCCCAAGAAGCTGCCGGAATTGGGTCGCGGGCTTGGCCAGTCGATTCGGGGCTTCAAGGAGGCGATGTCCGAAACCTCCGACAGCCAGAAGACGGATGACAAGTAGCGTCACGCCCCGCGCCCTGTGACCGGAGGCCGGGGCGGCGCAGCCGACCCGCTCGAGGTCACTCGGCGCGCAGGACCATCGCCGGATCGGCCCGCATCGCCCGGCGCGCGGGCCCGTAGCTCGCCGCGACGGCCGACATCGCAATCACGATGGCGACCATCGCGTACGTCGCGACGTTGGTCGCCTCCACGCCGAAGAGGAACCCGACGAGGACGCGCGTGGCACCGAGCGAGACCGCCACGCCGACGGCCACGCCGATGGCCGCCAGCGCCAGCGCCTCGATGATGACCATCCGGGCGATCGTCGCCCGGGACGCCCCGAGCGCCATGCGGATGCCGATCTCCTGCGTGCGGTGCGCGACCGACTGCGAAATGACGCCGTAGAGTCCGACCACCGAGAGCGCCAGTGCCAGGACGGCGAAGAGGCCGACCAGCACGAACCGGAAGCGCGGCGGTGCCACCGACTGCGACACCACCTCCTCCAGCGTCTTCACGTCCTGCACGGGCAGGTCCGGATCGACGGCACGCATCGCCCCTGCCGCGCGAGCCCGGCAATCGCCATCGGGTCGCCTGCCACGCGCACGAGCCCGGCCAGGTAACCGGTCGGCCAGAACGCGAGCGGCGCGTACGCTTCAGGCTCGGAGCGGCGATCGGGTCCCGAGTACTTGATATCGTCCACGACGCCGATGATCGTGCACCAGCGGTCGCCGAGCTGCAGCCTGCGGCCGAGCGGCTCCGGACCAGTGGTCGCGACCGACGGCCAATACCGGCGGATGAGCGCGCGGTTCACCACCGTCACCTCCGACCGGGCGTCGCCCGCGTTCAGGAAGCGCCCGTAGGCGAGGCGGGCGCCGGCCGCGCGGAAGAAGCCGGGATTCACCGTGCGCACGTCGACGAACTCGCCATCCACCGGCGCTCGACCTTCCACGGTCACGTTCATGCTCCCGGTGAAACTCGACTGCACGGGCAACGAATTCGTGAGGCCGACGCCTTCCACGCCCGGCAACACTTCGAGCTTCGAGAGCAGCTTGTCTTCGAACGCCATCCGCCCAACGTCGGTGCCATAGCGCGCCGGCGGGAGAATTACACCGAAGGTCAGGACGTGCTGGGGACTCACGCCGAGATCCACGCGCGTCAGGCGCACGTAGGTCTGGGTGAGCAGCGCCGCTCCGACCAGCATCACCATCGCGATCGCCACCTGCGTCGCCACCAGAATGCGACGCGTCGCACGCTGCCTGCGGCTCAGGGTCGACGTTCGCTGCGCGGCGTTCAACGCCCGATTGAGCGTGGCGTGGCGGTCGCGACCGAGGGCGTGCAGCGCCGGAGCCAGGCCCGCGGCGAGACCGACCAGGAGGGACACGACGAGACCGAATCCCAGAACCGTTCTGTCGACCTTGACCTCTTCCAGCCGCGGAAACAGATGTTCGGGAACGAGTGCCAGCAGCGCGTCGGTGCCCCAGTAGGCGAGCAGCAGGCCGCACGCACCGCCGACCGCGGCCAGTGCCAGGCTCTCGCCGAGCACGTCACGGATGATCTGCCACCTCCCCGCCCCGAGCGCGGTGCGGATCGCGAATTCCTTCTGTCGCGCGGCCACGCGGACGAGCAACAGGTTCGCCACGTTCACGCAGCCGATGAGCAGCACGCCGCCGGTCGCGCCGAACAGGACGAGCAGCGCCAGCCGTGAATTTTGCGCCATCTCCTCGGCCAGAGGAACGACGTTCGCGCCACGCGTGGCGTAGCGGCGGTTGGTTGCCGCCATGCGCCTCACCACGGCCGACATGTCCGACTGGGCGGCCGCCACGTCAACGCCCGGCTTCAGCCGCGCCACCGTCATCAGGAGCGCCCATTTCCGACCGGGTTGGTAACTGTGCGGGACCGGCGTGATGAGTTGCGGGTCGGCCGGGGCGTTCGGCAGCACAAGGTGGAAATCGGCCGGCATCACGCCGATCACGGTGTGCGGCAGGCCATCGACGCCGATCGTCCGGCCGAGGATCGTCCGATCGCCGCCGAAGCGTCGCATCCACAGGCCGTGGCCGAGAATGACCACTTCGTCCCGTCCCGGCTGATCTTCCTCGACCGAGAACGCCCGGCCGAGCGATGGATGCGTGTCGAGCACGCGGAAGAAATCGGACGAGGCCACGATGCCTTCGACGCGTTCGGGTTCCGCGGTCCCGGTGAGGCTGAACTGGCGCGGATTGAAACCGCCGATCTGCTGGAACACGTGATTCCCGGTTCGCCAGGCGGACAGCGCATCGGTCATGACCACGGACCGCTCGGCGAGCCGGGCGGCCACGACAGGATCGACCCCTTTCATGTCACGGTCGACCTGCCACCTTTCCCACACGACGACGATCCGGTCGGCGTTCGGGTACGGAAGCGGCCGCAGGAGCACCGCGCAGACGACGCTGAACATGGCGGTCGTCGCGCCCACGCCCAACGCGATCGTCAGGACGACGGCGAGGGGGAACGACGGCATCCGGGCCAGGCTGCGAATCGCGGAGCGGACGCGCATGATGGCACCTTTCGCGGGCGTGAGGAGCCAGGTTGGACGCGGGTCGGCGCGGTCGAGGCGTATGCTAACAGGCCGGCACGCCTTCTGCCACAGCATCTCGAATGCGCAACGCCGTCCCCGCCAATCGCGCGCCAATGGGAGATCCGGTTGAGCGTTCCAGTCACAGGCGGCGCGCATGTGCGCGGATGCGCACAGGCCGGTGTGCGGGCGCCGCCCGGGTGGCGGCTGTCTTGGTGTGGTGTCTGATTGCGGCGGTGCCGATCGCCGCCGCGCCAATGTCGGTGCCGATCGCGCCCGTGACGGCGCCGCTCAACCGCGCCATCGACGTCCGCAGCCTGTCGCGCGCGGAAATTGCCGCGGGCCGCGCCGTCGCGCTTTGCGGCGTCGTGATGTTCGTGGACGACGATCGTCATGCGCTGTACCTGCATGACGGCTCGGCCGGCATCTTCGTCGGCCGCATCGACCACCCGGCGGACGTTCGCCCCGGCGACGTCGCCGCCGTGACCGGCGTCGCCTGGCAAGGCGGATTGGCGCCGGCGGTCATGGCCGACTCACTCGAGATTGGCGGGCACGCGCCGCTGCCGGATCCGAAGCACCCGACCGGGATGCAGCTGGCGTCGGGCGGGCTCGATGCTCAGTGGGTCGAGCTTATTGGCGTCGTGCGTGCGATCGCCAGCGAAGGGACCACCGCCGTCGTGGAACTCGGGATTGACGGCCGGGTCTTCGACGTGCGCATCGCCCATGGCGCGCCGGCGCCAGGCGCAGTCCTCGTCAACGCCGTGATTCGCGTGCGCGGCGTCTGCGACGTGGACATCAGCCGGCGCGGCGTGCCCCTGGGTGGACGCATCCTGTCGCCAGGACCGTCCGCGGTCGATGTCGTCGACCCGGGTACGGCCGACCCGTTCCGACTGCCGGTCCAGACGATCCAGAACCTGTTCGAATTCCGCGCGCAACAGTACTTCGGGCGCCTCGTGCACATTCGAGCATCCGTGGCTCTCGAGCGGCCAGGCACCTCGCTCTTCGTGCAGGATGCCACCGGCTCCCTCTACGTGGCCACGCAAGACCCGCTCAAGGTCATCGTCGGCGATCTGGTCGACATCGTCGGGTTCCTCGGAAGCGACAACGGCCCGATCATCGAACGGGCCCGCTACCGGCCGCTCGGTCGCGGCATGCCTCTTGTCGTCCACCCCGCGAATGCCGCCGGCATCCAGGACGGCCGGTTCATCGACGATCTGATTCGGGTGCGCGCGCGCCTCGTCAGCATCGACGATGACGCCACGCTGTGGCTGAGGGCGGACGGTCTGACCTTTACCGCCGCCCTCGATGCCGGCGGACTTGCGTCGTTGAACCTGGTCCCGGGCAGCGACCTCGACATCACCGGCATCGGGATCTCGACCATCCGCAACGGCGCGCTGACCGCATTCAAGATGCGGCTGCGCTCGGTTGCGGACGTCCGGATCATGCGCAGCGCCTGGACGTTGCCGCTCCGCTACGTGTGGTGGCTCCTGGGGGCAGTGACGACGATCGCGGGCTTGCTGGTGGCCTGGAGCGTGGCGCTGGGCAGAAAAGTGCGCGCCCAGACCGACGCGCTTCGACGCGCCAAGGACCTCGCCGAGAGCAGCACGCGCGCCAAGAGCGAGTTCCTGGCAAACATGAGCCACGAGATCCGTACGCCGATGAACGGGATCATCGGGATGACCGACCTGGCGCTCGCCACGACGCTGACCGGCGAGCAGCGTGAGTACCTGGACATGGTGCGCGAGTCGGCGGGGTCGCTGCTGACGATCATCAACGACGTCCTCGACGTGTCGAAAGTCGAGGCGGGCAAGCTCCGCCTCGATCCGGTGTCGCTCGAGATCCGCACGCTCGTCAACGACGTGCTGAAGCCCTTCGCGATCGCGGCGCGGGAGAAGGGCCTGGCGCTCGGCGTCGATGTTGCCGGCACCGTGCCGCCACGCCTCGTGGGTGACCCGGTGCGGCTGCGCCAGGTCGTCCTGAACCTGGTCGGCAACGCCCTGAAGTTCACGGAGCGGGGCGGGATTGCCGTCACGATCTCGCTCGACGCCGATCAACCATCCGATCCGGAGCGGATCCGCCTGCACGGGACCGTCCGCGATACGGGCATCGGCATCCCGCTCGAGAAGCAGCCCATCATCTTCGAACCGTTTACCCAGGCCGACGGATCAACGACGCGGCGCCACGGAGGCACGGGGCTGGGACTTTCCATCTCGGCAATGCTGGTCGCGCTCATGGAGGGCCGGTTGTGGGTCGAGAGCGAACCCGGCCGAGGCAGCGCGTTTCACTTCACGGTGGTGCTCGGCCGGGCGGGCGCCCCCGTGGAAGTGACCGGTGCCCCGCCGGCGCTCGCCCGCGCCGCGGCCCGGCTGCGGGTGCTGGTGGTCGAAGACAATGTCGTGAACCGTCTTCTGGCCCTGCGGCTGCTCGAAAAGGAAGGGCACGAGGTCGCCACGGTGAACGACGGCCGCGCGGCGTTGGCCGCGCTCGAACGCGAGCGCTTCGACGTGGTCCTGATGGACGTCCAGATGCCCGAGATGGACGGGTTCCAGGCGACATCGGCAGTGCGCGCGCAAGAGGCGGGGACGGGCCGCCATCTGCCAATCATCGCGATGACCGCACACGCGATGGCAGGAGATCGCGAGCGGTGCGTCCAGGCCGGGATGGACGGCTACGTCGCCAAACCGATCGGTGTCACCGAACTGGTCGTCGCGATCGACAACGTGCTTGCCCACGACGGCGCGGCTTCCTGCCTGGCCTGAGACCGCGTTCTCTTTTCTCTCCTCGCGGGGCTACAATCGGCGCTGTCGGCGGGCAACCCATCCGCCGCGGATTCATCCGCCAGCCTGAAGCCGGGAGGTGCTCATGCACGGTGTTCGCGCCCTTCTTCTTTGTGGGCTCGTACTCGCATACGGCTGCAGCCGCGCCCAGACTCCGCAGCAACGTCAGTCCGTTCCGGACGGTCAGGCTCCTTCGCAAGCCCTGGCCAGCAACCACGAGCCCGCTCCTTCGCAGGCGCATGCTGCGGGCGCGGCCCGGCCGCTCGGCGAGTTCGAACCGTTGAGCAACGCAGACGTCGCCCTGTATCTGCAGGTCATGCGTACGGCCGCGCAGCGCGTCAGGAACATGTCGGCCGCCGATCGGGACGCGCTCAGGGTGTTTCGCGCGATGACGACAAGTCCGAATCCGAACCAGGCCGTTCCATCGCCCGAACAGATCGCCGCCGTCCAGCGCGCCGGGGTACTCATGGCGCTCGACGCATCGGTCGCCCGTGAACTCGGCGTGGCCGAGCGCTACAGGTCCGTCCTGGGCCGCGTCGACTTTTTCGTAATGCCCTCGAGCGGCGAAGGGGACCCCGCCGATGCACCCCAAAGGACTGCCGAACAGAAGCAGCAGTTGAAGCTGCGGATCGAGCGCTTTGCACAGCTACGAACGTCCGACGCGGCAATCCTCGCGCCGCATCGCGACGAGATCGTCTCGCTGCAGAAGCAGGTAAATCTCGCCCTCCATCCCGAGAGCATCCCGCGGTAACGGGCCGAGAGGCTATACTCTCGCGTGCGGGTGCACCGTGCGCGTCGCCGCATGGTCCCATGACCCGCGACGGGAGGACGTTTGATGCGAAGGATGTTGACTGTTTTCGCGGTCGTGGCAGCCTCGACGGTGGCCGTCCACCTGGTGGCTCGCCCGACGACACTGCACGCGCAGGCTGGGTCGGCCGCGCAGGCCGGCGCCGCCCCGAACGATCCGATACGGACCCTGGCCGGCCGCCTCGATCTCAAGAAGTACAAGGCCACCATCAAGGGCCTGACGCAGTTCGGCGATCGACGCCAGGGCACCGACCGCAATCGCGCGGCGGTCGACTGGATCGAGGTGCAGCTCAAGAGCTACGGCTGCTCGAGCGTCGAACGGATCAAGTACGACTACGCGCCAGCTCCTCGCACCGCCCCGGCCGGGGCCGCGGGGGCAGCCGGCGCGGCCGGTCGCGGCGGCGCAACGGGCGCGGCGGCGGGCGGCAGGGGTGGCACCGGCGCAGCGGCCAGTGCGGGCGCGGGCGGCGACCAGCCTGCGCCGGCACAGGGTCGAAGGGGCGCGGCGCCCGTCAAGGGCAACCGCGGACCGACCGGGGTGAACAACGATCCGGAGAAGCAGCCCGATCCGAAGCTGCGCGCGCTCGACGCACAGCCCACGGCGCCGGGACCTCGCGAGGAAGTCTACTGCACCAAGATCGGCTCGACCCATCCCGAAGAGATGTACATCGTCAGCGGCCACATGGACGGAATCGGCTTCGGTGAGGCCGCCAACGACAACGCGTCGGGTGCGGCGGTCACGATGGAACTGGCGCGCATCTTCAGCGCTCCCGACGTGCAGACCGACCGATCGATCCGCTTCGTGCTGTGGAACAACGAGGAGACGGGCCTCAACGGTGCCCACGCGTACGTGGACCAGCGCGGGCCGCTCCAGGGCAAAGAGGACCCGCCGGGATCGGGCAAGTACCCGGAGCCGAAGTGGCTCGGCATGATCGCGCACGACATGATGTTGTTCGATCACGGCATGCCGGGACCGGACGGCAAGGTCCCCTCCGAGCAGCGCGCCGAGGCCGACGTGAACGTCGAATTCGCCGCCACGTCGAAGATGGGGGCGCAGGCACAGGATCTCGCGTGGGCCTTCAAAGCCGCCAACGATCGCTATGCCACGGACTACCCGGCGGTGGTCGGCAACCGCATGAGCAACACCGACTCGGGTGCGTTCCAGGATCTGGTGGCGTCCCTCAGCCTGCGCGAATCGGAACGGCTGTCACAGGTCGGCAGCGGCTGGGATCCGCACTGGCACCAGCCAACCGATCTCTTTGCGACGTTCTCGGACAAGGATTTCCGGCTCGGCCTGAACGCCGCGCAGACGACGCTCGGAGCGATTGCGCAGCTGGTGGGCGCGAAGCTGAAGTAGCGGGGAACCCGATAGTCGATGGTTGATGGTTCAACGTTTTGGCACGCGCCGGTGCCGGCCGAACGATGAACCATCGACTGTCGGCCATCAACGATCAAAGGCGAACAGCGAACTGCCAGCCGCCGACGACCAGCTGCCAGTCACCGCCTATCGACTGACTTCGCCGAGAACTCTCGAGAGCATCTCCAGGAGTTCCTTGACGATCCCGGACTCGTCATCGACCACCAATACGGTCTTCGCCATGCGTTTCTCCTCGACGCCATCGTGCCGCCTGCCAGGCGGCCTGCTGACCCTAGATGGGAACTCTCGGCAGCACGAAGCTACCGCCGCGGCGAGTTGGCCCAGTTCCGAGTAGTGCGTCAGCCGCTGCGCCCATCGCTGATTGACCTCCACCGAGCCCGTATAGATGGCCATGATGCGGTGGTCGAGATAGAGGCTCATCGCCACCGTGAACACGCTGAACGCCGCCAGCGCATGCCTTGCGCCGAACCGGAACGGGCCGCCCGCAAGGAGGTCACACAGGACCGAAGGCCATCAAGAATCAGAGGTACCCGGGTGCAGCTGAGCAATCCTGGTGCCAGATGAGCCTGGTGTGTGCGCCGCCCACACCGGCGCGACTTTGGGCCGAACCTGGCTGGCCGCTACGCAGTGGCGTGCACCGGGTGTATTTGGCGGTCGGACGAGCACCAGCGGAATGGAGTAAAAAAGACAGGGGCCGGCGCTCCTGTTCAGCCCGGCAGAGGTTGACTTGTTGAAGCCGCAAACCTCATTCGGTTCTGGCGTCCATTTATGGGCTCTTCTGTCGGGCCGCGCCTGCGGCCGCGGCTTGAAGATCCGCGCGCCACCAGGTCTCGGAGCCGGCGCGCTGTGCCTGGTTCACGCCGACGACGATCACGTCGGTGGCAGCGATCGCCGATCCGTCGAGCACGATCGCGGAATACTTCGTACTGCGCGCGTCGAGCGTCCGCCGAGCCGGCGCGGTCTGCCTCGCCTTCAGCGTTCCGTCGGCATCGAAGACGAACGCGATGACGGTGAACTGCTCCAGCTGGTCATCGGTCAGATTGATCGCTGCGAAGTACAGGACCGGAGGACCCTCGGCCGCCGTCAGGATCGTCGCTCGATCGAGTCGAACGGGCGAATCGGCGGCGGCCACCACGACGACGTGCTTGTCGGCCGAGGTGGCGACCAGCATCAGACTCAAGAACACGGAAACCAGTGCCATGGCGTCCCCCTGCAGACCGTACGGTCACTACAGCGTAACGTACGGCGGGTGCCGCGGGCGGCGCGGCCGGCACGACGCGGACAGGGCCGCTCGTCGGTGGCCGCCGCTTACTTGAACCGGACCCGGAAGTGCACGCCCTGGTGGTTCTCGTCCTTCGCCACGCGCGTCTCGTACTCGAACGTGTATTCGAGACCCAATCCCGTTCGCATCGTCACACCGGCGATCAGGTGAAATTCGTCCTGGGCGATCGGCACGCCATTGACCACGAAGCTGCCTGCCGGCTGGTTCACGAACTGGACGTCGGCGCCCGTCGCATCGTCGCCGAACTGCCGGCGGTAGGTCACCAGCACGCGCGGACGCCAGGTGCCGGTCCGGCGGAAGACGTGGACGTCGACGTCGGCCTCCTGGGTCTTGAGGGACTTCTCGGCGCCGCTGAGCGAGATGGAATCAGCGCCGGTCTCGCTGAACGGATTGCGAGTGAAGGTGGCGGCGCGCCAGCCGAGTTTCCAGTCGAGCGTCCACGTCTTCACCTTCATCGTGTTCTGCCAATCGGCCCAGGTGTCACGCGTGAGACCGTCCTGAACGCTTTCGGCCACTCGATTGATGCCGCCCGTGAGCGGTTCCTCGCCGTTCTGGGCGGTGACCGTCGCGGTGAACGCAATCGGACGCTGCGTCGTGTAGGAGGTCTTCGCGGCGCTCCAGCCGGCATGGATGCCGATCGGCCCGAAGTTGTAGCCTCCGTAACTGAACGCCCGCGGCGCCTGCAGGTCGCTCGACCCGCCGAGTCCGAGCATCGAGAGCGCGCCGCGGCTGAATGATCCGCCGCCGCCGAGGGTGAGACGGGTCGTCGGGCGGAAGTCGAATCCGCCGCCGCCGCCTCCGACGTTCGCGACCGCGGCATCGAGGCCACCCGGCGTAAACCGCGCATGGTCGCCCGCGAGCTGGAACCAGAACCGCACGGAGCTCGCGCCGGTGGTCTTGCGGCGGCCATCGTCGCCTTCGTGATCGCGGTCGGACATCGCCTCGCGGACGAGATCGGTCATCGCGAGGCTGTCGTCGACGGTGAGCCGCAACTCCGATGCGTGCAACTCGCCCGCGAGGCTTCCGAGCGCGGCGTTGAGCGCTGGATCATCGAGCGCCGTGAGTTCCTGCACGACCGTGCGCAGGTCGCCGGTGGCACCGCCCTTGATGGCGTCGAGCGCCTGGCCGACCGCCGCGGCGTTGGGCGAGGTCACCGCCGTCGCCAGCGGAACGTTCATGTTCAGGACGGTGACGAACATCGCGTTCGGGTCGTATTTCAGGATCGGGACGATCCCCGTGGGCGGGGTGGACAGGGTGAGGCCGTTGACGGTCATGCCCTTGGCCGCGGTCAGCGCCACATAGCTCGCGTGCCGCGCCGGCGACGGATCGTTGATCGTCAGATTGATGAGCGTGCCCGACAGGCTCGCGCTGCCGTTCACGACAATCGGGGCCACGCCGCTGGGCGTCACCGTGAAATCGAGCACCGAGCCGGGCAACGTCGTCAGGTTGCCGTTCACGACGAGCGAAGGCGTCTGGCTGGCGGACGCGAACACCGACGCCGCGTGCGGGCCGCCGAGCGTCCCGTTGAAGGTCGCGAGCGCACTGCCCGGCGCCGGCACGAAGAGCGAGCCGGCGACGTTCAGGGAGCCGCCGATGAAGCCGGCCCCGCGCAGCGCGGCCGTGGCGCCGACGTTCACGTCCCCGCCCAGCGAGCCATTCAGGGCGAGCGTACCCTGGCTGATCGTCGTCGGCCCCGTGAACGGATTCACGCTCGAGATGGTGAGCGTGCCCAGCCCGGTCTTGGTCAGCGATCCCGATCCGAAGATTGCGCCGTTGAAGGTCCCGTCGGTGGATTGGTTGAAAATCAAAGCCGCGTTGTCCTGAATCACGCCCTGCAGGCTCGTCGCATTGCCGGAGAGCGTGCCGGCGGACACGGTGGTTCCCCCGGTGTACGTATTCGCGCCGGTGAGGATGAGCGTTCCCGGGCCGGTCTTCGTGAACGACCCGGTGCCGCTCATGGAGCCGCTAAAGGTGCCAGTGCCCGGCTGATTGAACACGATGGCGGCGTTGTTGACGATGTTTCCCGTGGTGGTCGCCGTGGTGGCGAGCAGCGTGCCGCCGTTCAGCGTCAGGCCGCCGGTGTAGCTGTTGGTGCCGATGAGATCGAGCGTGCCCGCGCCGTTCTTGACGAGCCGGCCCGAGCCCGTGATGGCGCCGCTGAACAGCGTATCGGAATTGTCGCCGCCAAAGGTCAGCGTCGCGCTCCCGAGCGCGAGCGTCCCTGTGCCCGAAAGCGAGCCAACGGTCTGGTTGAACCCGTTCAGGTCCACCGTCGCGGGCCCGGCAATCGCCAGCACGGCGTCGGCGCCGAACAGGTTCGTGTGGCCCGCGCGCAGCGTTCCGGCCAGAGTGGACGTGGCACCCGAGAAGGTGCTCGCGCCCGCGAGCGTCAGCGCGCCAGCGCCCGTCTTCGTCAGGCTGCCGTTCCCCGTGAGCGCGCCGCTGAAGGTCGCGCTCGTTCCCGCGGCGGTGTCAATCGTCGCACCGAACGATCCCACGGCGATCGACCGCGATGAATTGAACGTCCCGCCGGCATCGATCGCCAGCCTGGCCGTTGTGACTGCGTCGCCCAGTCCGATTCCCGCACCTGGCGCGCCGAGCACCCCATCGGCGCCGACCTTCAGCGTGCTCCCACCGGCCACGAGCGTGCCGCCCGAATACGTGTTGGCGGCATTGGCAAGCGTGAGCGTGCCGCCGCCGACCAGTTGCAGCGCGCCGGCCGACCCGCCGTCGGCCGCCACGCCGCTCCACGTCACCGCCTGTCCGGCGCCGATCGTGACGAGCGGCCGCCCGGCCAGGCCGAGCCCGTGGGTGTAGGTGCCCGAACCGGTGATGGCGAGCGTCGCCGCATCGGCGAGCGACACGGTTCCACCGGATCCCAGGTTCGCGTCCGCCCCGACACTGAGCGTGCCGGCCTGGATCGATACGCCGCCACTGAACGTATTGGCGGCGCCGAGCGTCAGCGTGCCCGTGCCGGCCTTGATCAACAATCCGGAACCGCTCATCACGCCCGAGTAGGTGCCGGTCGTGCTCTGGTCGAAGACAACCGTGGCGGCGTTCGCGATGTTGCCCTGCAGGCTGGCGGTCGTACCGACGAGCGCGCCGCCGTTCACGGTCGTTCCGCCGGTGTACGTGCTGGCGCCGCTGAGCGTCAACGTGCCAGACCCGACCTTCACGAGACCGCCCGTGCCCGCAATCGTGCCGCCGAACGCACTGCTGGCATTCGCGCCGCCGATCGTCACGTCCGCGCCGCCGCCGAGCGCAAGCGCCCCGCTTCCGCCGATGCTATCGAGGCTCTGCCCGAAGCCGTTCAGATCGACGGTGCCCGCCGATCCGATGAAGAGCGACGGGTTGACCCCGAAAACGCTCGATCCGCCGGCGCGGAGCGTGCCGGCGTTGACGGTCGTCGGGCCGGTGTAGGTGGAAACGCCCGCCAGCGTCAGCGCGCCCGTCCCCGCCTTCGTGAGCCCGCCGGCGCCGTCGATGAATCCGGTCAGGGTGGCATCGGTCGAAGCGCTGGTGTCGATAACGCCGCCGCCGGCGCCCAGCGTGAACGAACGCGACGACAGGAAAGTCCCCGCGGTCGTGATCGCGAGCGTTCCGACACTCGACGCGTCGCCCAGCGTGACGCCGCCCAGGCCGAGCACGAAATCGTCGCCGACGCTGACGGTGCTGCCGCCGGTTACGAGGGTGCCCCCGCCGTACGTGTTGCTCGAGCCGCCCAGCGCGAGGGTGCCGCCACCAGCGACGTGCAGCGCGGCAGGCGCTTCGATGTCGCCGATGGTGCCGGTCCACGTCGCCGTCTGGCCTGGCGAAACGTTGAAGAGCGTGTTCCCGCCCAGGAACGCGTCGTGCGTATAGGTGCCGGACGCGGTGAGCGCGAGCGTCGTGTCGTTGCTCATGAACAGCGAGCCGCCGACCCCGAGGTTCGCGTCGGCGGAGATGCTCAAGGTGCCGGCGTTGATCCGGGTCTGCCCGCTGTAGGTGTTCGCGCCACCCAGCACGACGGTCCCCGCGCCGTCCTTCACCAGGCCCCAACTGCCGGAGCCGCCACCCGAGCCGAATTGATCCGCGATCGCATCGGCGATCGTGACCGTCACGCCCGATGGCGGCGCGAACGCGAGCGTGCCGTCGCCCTGCAGGAAGATGCCCGAGCCGAACGCCGAGCCGGCCGTCGCGCCGGTCAACGCGGACCCACCCGCGACAACGCTTCCGTTGATCGTGAACCCGCCAGCCACCTGGATTGCGCCGCCCTGCTCCACGAAGATCGCGCCGCCCAGCCCCGCGCCGCCACCGCCGTTGCCGGTGGCGCTCGTCGCGCCCGTGCCGCCACCGAACCCGCCGGCATTGGTCAGCCCCGCGGCCGATCCCCCACCGCCGCCGCCGAACCCGCCCGCGCTGGCCAGATCGCCTCCGCCACCGCTGCCGCCGCCAAATCCACCGTTCCCGGCAGCGGTGCCCGTACCGAAACCGGCGCCACCGCCGCCGCCGCCGTATCCGCCAGCACCGCCGGTCGGCCCCGCCCCATCGCCACCGCTCGCGCCGCCGCCGCCGCCACCCGCGAAGGCAGCGCCGCCGCCCCGCCGCCGCCGCCATTGGCACCGCCAAAGGTGTTGATAATCGTGCCGCCCCCGCCGGGGTAACCGCTCAGGATTCCGGCCGCCCCGTCGGTGGCTCCCTCTCCTCCGCTGGCACCGGCACCGATGCCGCCGCCGCCGCCAGCCCCGGTGGCTCCTGAAGCGCCTGCGCCGCCCATGCCGCCGCCGCCGCCGCCCGCCACGCCCGTCCCCCCGGCTCCCCCGCTGCCGCCGGTCGCGGTGTTCCCGACCAGGTTCACGTTCGACACCGTCACGGTCGCAAGGTTGGCGACATACAGCGCACCGCCGAGACCCGCGCCGCCGCCGCCGCCGGCGGTTCCGGCGCCCCCGTTCCCGCCCGCCGCCAGGGTGTTCTGAATCGTCAGGTTCGCAATGGCGACATTGACGGGCACGAGGTCCGTCGTGGTCGTGATGAACAGGCCGCGGAACTGGTTGTTGCCCGACAGGGTATGGCCGGCGCCGTCAATCGTGACGTCGGCCTGGATCGACGACAGGTCACTCGTCAGCGTGATATTGGCGTCGAAGATGATCTGATCGCCAGACACCGCCGACGTGATGGCCATATTGAGGCTGGCTGAATCCGCCACGTGGAACGTGGTCTGGGCGCCGGCGGCGACCGGCATCGCCAGGGCGACGAGGACACCGATGGCCACGACGAGAGCGATCCGACCGGATTTCATGCATGGAGTATATCGAGCGCCGAAACAGCGTCAATGACCAAACCGTGACCCGGTACGATCATGAAGGCACGTGAGCGCCACCGACCCGGTGCATTCGGCGCCGTGATCATCGTAACCTGGCGTCCGCTTCAAACGACTCCCTGGCCAGGCGCCGGACGTGCTCGCGGATGTCCGCCGGCCAATCGCAAATCTGCTGCGCGAACCGATCCTCGTTGTGCGCAAACAAGGCGCGCGACGCCTCCTCGAAGCCGGGGAGGTTGCCCGCCATCGTCGTCATGAAGCGACTGGCCGCCTCGGTGGCCATGCGCGCGCGGTCCTTTCCGGCGTTCGCCTTGCGTGATTCGTCCACCAGCCGGCGCAGCGCCGATGAGATCCCGTTCGGCTGCGCCTCGAGCCACTCCCACTGCCTTGGAAGCAGCGACACTTCTCGCGAGATGACACCGAGCTTCGGGCGACCGGGGCGTGTGCGGGGCCTGACCTCCGCCGTGAACAGCGGGTGGCGCTCGATGCGTGCCACCACCTCGTCGGCGGTGCCCCGAAAGTCGAAGTCCACCTCCTTGCGGAGTGGACGCGCGCACCTCCCCGGGTAAAATCGGCGGCCTGCCACCACCGCACGCCTCGACGCTCGCGACTCCGGAACGAATGACGCTCGTTTCGCCTTGCATCTGCAGTCTTCCATACCTAGAATGCCTGAGTCTTAGACTTAGAAAGACTGGGTATGACATGCCAAAGACCAACAGCGACCAGCTGCATGGCACGCTCGACATGCTCGTGCTGAAGACACTTCAGAACGGCCGCCTTCACGGGTATGCGATCGCCATCCGGCTCGAGCAGCTGTCGAATGAAGTCTTGCAGGTCGAGGAGGGTTCGCTCTATCCCGCCCTCTATCGCATGGAGGCACGCGGGTGGCTGTCGTCCGAATGGGGCGTGACCGACACCGCGCGGCGCGCCCGCTTCTACAGGCTGACCCGTCAGGGCCGCAGGCAGCTCGAGGCCGAGACCGAGAGCTGGACGCGGCTGACGGCTGCGGTGCAGGGCGTGCTCGGGAGTTGAGACCCATGCGAATCCTGCGTCTTGTGCTCGCGAGGTGTCGTGCGCTGGTCCGACATGATGTCGTCGCCGGAGAGATCCGCGACGAGATGCAGTTTCATCTGCAGATGCGCGCCGAGGAGTACGAACGTCAAGGGCTGGCGGCCCACGAGGCCAGGCGCGCGGCCTCCAGGCGGTTCGGCAATCTCGCGCTGATGCAGGACCGCGGCTACGACGTGCGAGGAGGTGGGATCGTGGAAACCGTTGTCCAGGACGTCCGCTACGGCGTGCGGCTCCTCCTCAAGCACCGCGCGTTCTCCGTGGTTGCGATCCTCACCCTGGCGCTGGGCATCGGCGCTCCGACCGCGCTCTTCAGCGTCATCGATGCGGCCCTGCTGCGACCGCTGCCATATCCGCACCCCGAGCAACTGGTCGACGTGATGGTCCACGAGACAGGCAACGGGAGATCGGCCAGCTACGATCCTTCACTGGCCGACGTCCGCGCCTGGCGCGCGTCCGGACGCATCTTCGCTCATGCAGGCATGGGCCGCGTCACTGGCTTTCTTCCTCTCATCGTCGACGCGGGGGAACCCGAGCGTCTCATTGTCGGCGACGTCTCCGAAGATTTCCTCGAAGTCTACGGCATCAAGCCGATTCTTGGCAGGGGCATCCAGATCGAAGACACACGCGAAGGCGCCCCGCTCGTCGCGCTGCTCGGGCATGGCTACTGGCAGAGTCGCTTCGGCGGGACCCCTGGTGTCCTCGGCCGTGTCATCCGGATCGCGGGGGTGCCGGCGACCATCGTTGGCGTCCTGCCCGCGGGGTTCTATCGCGAGACGGCCGTCTGGCAGCCGGAGCAGATTCCGGCATCCCGCACGAACCGCCGCGGGTCAGGTACGCCTGTGGAGGGACGACTGCGGCCCGGCGTGACGCTCGCGCAGGCCGAGCGGGAGCTCTCGGCCCTCACCAGGGGAATCGCTCCCGGCCCCGGCGACACCAGGGATGTTCGCGTTGCGCTCACATCGATGTACGACGACGAGACCAGCGGGTCCGGCAAGGCCATCACGCCCCTGGCATGCGCCGTCGGCCTGATTCTGCTCATCGCCTGTGTCAACGTGGCAGGTCTTCTCCTGGCCCGCGGTGCGATTCGCGAGCCGGAGCTCGCCATTCGGGCATCGATTGGCGCGGGACGAACGCGCCTCGTGCGACAGCTCCTTACCGAGAGTCTCGTCTTGTCGTTCGCCGGAGGACTCGTCGGGCTGATCCTCGCCTGGGCTTCTCTCGATGCGCTCGTCGCGATCATTCCGATGTCGCTGCCATCGAATTCTCCAGCGACCATCAATCTCCCGGTGCTGGCGTTCGCCGCGATCGTGTCGATCGTCAGCTCGGTGGGGGTTGGCCTCGTGCCGGCGCTCAGGATTTCGCGCGCCCGGATGGGCGCGCAGCTCGCCGCCGCCAACCGCCGGCATGGCTCCGCGTTGTCTCGACGCGGCGGGCAAGTGCTCATCGGCGCGGAAGTCGCGCTGGCCGTCGTCCTGCTGGCCGGCGCCGGCCTGATGGTTCGCAGCTTTGCGCGGCTCACGGCGATTGACCTGGGGTTCGACCCGAGCGCGGTCCTGACGCTGGAAGTCGAGCCCCTCGACCCTGCGCCCGCCGTCCGGGAGCAGTACTATCCGGCGCTCCTCAGCGCGGTTCGAAGGTTGCCCGAGCTGGCTGCGGCGGGTGCCGTCGACTACGTCCCGTTGCGCGATGGCTCGATGTCCACTTTCGTCAAGGGCGGTGGCCAGACCAACCTCCACGTGAGGCAGGTCCTGCCTGGCTATTTCGAAGCCATAGGCGTGCCGGTGAAACGAGGTCGGCCTCCGACCGAGTCGGATCGAACCAGCGCAGAGCATGTCCTGCTGATCAACGAAGAAGCCGCCAGGCTGTTCTTCCCGGACGGTTCTCCCGTGGGGCAGCTTCTGCAAATGATTGACGAGGTGCCACGCCGGATCATCGGCGTGGTCGGCAACGTGCGGCACTCTGGTCCGCGGTCGACAGTGAAGGCCGAGGCCTACGAGTTATACGGCCAGACTGCGCGACCTCACCCCTTGAGGATCGTCCTTCGGCCGCGCTCATCGGCCGTGCTGTCCGGCGATCGTTTGCGCCAGATGGCGCAGGGGGTGGGGCCGAAGGTGCTCGTTGGACGCATCCGGTCCGGGACTGACGACTTGGGCGAGAGGGTGGTCACGCCGCGCCGGCGGACATTGCTCTTCAGCCTGCTCGGCGGCCTTGGCCTGCTGCTCACGCTGGTCGGCATCTTCAGCATGACGGCGTACGCCGTCGCGCGCCGCACGCAGGAGATCGGCATTCGGACGGCGTTCGGCGCCCGCCCCGCCGACGTGGTGCTGATGGTGGTGCGGGACGCGGCGTGGCCCGCGCTTCTCGGACTCGCGGCCGGGATGGCCGGCGCATTCTACGCGACGCGGGTCATCGCGAGCTTTCTGTTCGAAACGACTTCACACGATCCGGCGACGTTCGGGGCCGTTGCGTTTCTCATGGGTGCTGCGGCGCTTGTCGCTGCCTGGGTGCCGGCGCGCCGCGCGGCGCGAGTTGACCCGGTGATCGCGCTGCGAGCGGAGTGACGAGTGAAGGCGGGAAGCGCGGCCGGCAGGACCGTCACTGTGACCGCCGCTATCGCCGGGACGATGATGGCGCCTGTCCGCGCACCTGCGGGTTCGTTCGCTCTGCGAAGTCTGCGACGATCCTGGACGCAAAGGTCTTCAGCGAGCTGTCATCGACGCGGTCGAGGTGTGCGGCGTTGATGTGGCTGAGAGGCGGGGTGTCCACGGCGATCGACCCGGCCAGCTTCATCAAGGCGGCCTTCGCCTGCGGGTCGGGCTGGCCGGGCGCACACAGTTTGTCCTGCATCATGATCAACGCGAAGACGAGGCCCGGCCTCGCGTGAATGACCGCAATCGACACACCCTCAGGGTTCTTCGAGCTGTCGGTCGTCTGCACGGCATAGATCCACAGCACCGCAACGGCCTTGTAGCCTTCGTCCGTCAGTTCAACCTGCCGCGAATACTTCTCGAACTCCGCGCGGACCGCTGATTCAAGGCGTCCCTTCAGGTCAGCCGGCTCTGTGACGACCTTCAGGGACACCAGCGGTATCCGTCGCGGTTGTTGGGCGGGAGCGCCGGCGACGCCCTGCCAGGGAAGAAGGCTCAGACCTAGTGTCAGCAGAAGAACTGGCGTCATGGAAGATCCTCCCGGCGTGTTCGGCACGCATCTTTGACGAGCCTTGCGAAGGGACGCCTGCACGTCGCGTGTTCCCGGCTACCGTCGCTGCGCTAACGCATGCGGTAGCCCTGGCGGGCCCGCACCTGGTAGCCGCCGGACACCTGGACGCGAATGCGGTGGAACGTCGCATCGCGTGATGGCGACGGTGGCGCGTAGGACAGCAGGTACTGGTTCGACATCTCCTCGAGGATCGCGTCGAACGCGCCTCGCAGATCCTCGATCCGCCCGGGGAAGAACGCGCGGCCGCCGCTCGTCGTGGCCAGCCGCCCGCACAGTTCCTTCAGGCCGGCCGATTGAACGGCGCGGCCCTGGCCAATCACGTAGACGACGGCGTCGCTCGTCTCGGAGCGGCGCTCCACGGCCGCTCGCGGGATCCGGCTCGACGTGTCATCGCCGTCGGTGAACACCACGAGCCCCCGGCGTCTGGCCTGCCGCCCGAGCAGGTCGAAGGACCGGACGAGCGCCTCGTACAGCGACGTCGATCCCCACGGCGCGAGACGATCGAGTGCCTTCAAGCGGCCGCCAAGATCCACCGACGGCCGTGTGAGCACGAAGAAGTTCTCGTTGAAGAGGACCAGCGTCACGCGGTCGGCGGGCCGGAGAGCCGACACGAAGGACTTGACGTTCTCCTTCACGCGGTCGATCGCCCCGACCATGCTGCCGCTGATGTCCACGGCGATGACGAGTTCGAGGGGGCTCGCCTCGGCGGCGAAATAGTTGATCGGCTGCGCCACGCCGTCTTCGAAGACCTTGAACGCGTCGCGCGGCAGCCCGCGCACGAACTGGCCGTTCCCGTCGAGCACGGTCACCGTCACGTGGACCATCTCGACGTCTTCGGCGTCGGCGTACTCCACGCCCTTCGTCCGCGCAATCCGTACCAGCCGGCCGCCGCCCGGCAGGTAGGCCACCACCCTGAACAGGTGCGCCCGCACCCCGGTACCTCCGTTCCACGAACATTCGAACGGGGGCCGCTCCACGGTGCACACCAGGCGGCCATCCACGAAAAACGCCAGGCGATCGACGGGCTGGTCGGGCGGCTCGAGCGCCGCGCGAACCAGGATCTCACCGCTGACGTACGCGCCGTTGTCGGGCTCCAGGATGCGCACGGCCGGCGCCGGCGACTGCCCGAGGACGGCCGCCGCCGACAGAATGCCCGCCGCGAAGATGCTGGCGCGTACGAAGTTCATCTCGAGTCCTCACAACGATGCCGGCCTGACGCTCCGGTCAGTGCTTCACCTGCGTCACCGGCACCAGCGGACCGTCAGCGGTCAGCGCCGAGACGTGGTCGGCCATCCGATCAGCGGGCAAGGCCTGCGCGGTCCTGACCACCGCCAGCCAGTCGTCGAGATCGGCCATCTGCGTGTGCATCGCCAGGTCCCACGCCGCCGCCCGCAGCACGCCGGGCGCCAGCCCGGCCGGGAGCTTCAGCTCGGCCAGCCACTCGACGACGCGCAGGTGCAGGTCGGCGAACTGCGCCGACACGAGGCCCACGCCGATTCGGCCCCCGAGCTCGTGCATCGACAACCGCAGGGGCAGCGCCTGTTCCCAGCTTCCGTCCGTCAGCCGCTGCGCGACGCCCCAGACGCGCAGGTCCGCCGTCACGGCGTCCGACTGCCCGACACCGCACGCCTCGCCGAGCGACCAGTACTGCATCATCGCCGCGGGGCCGGAGCCTGCGGCGAGCCGCATGAGACGCCGGCGCCACCTCTCGACGCCGGCGTGTTCGGCCAACGCGTCGATCTCGTTCCGGTCGCGCGCCGCGATGGCGATGCGTTCCCTGCCCCGCCGAAGGACGCCAGCCAGCGCGTCCCGCCCGCGGTCGTCCAGGCGAAACGGATTCATCGTCGCCACCGACTCCGCGATGCCCTGCAGGTCCATCTGGCCGAGACTCGGCGCGTCGACGGGCGCGTCGAGCGTCGCCTGCCGCAACGACGACACCGCCAGCGCGCGCTCGAGACCGACGAGCGACCCGCGCAGGACCATCCCTGACGCGACCCGGGTGCTGTGCGCGAGCAGCCACGTGTCGGATCCGCCAATGTCGAAGTCGTGTACGCGAGCGGGATTGACCGTCAGCAGCATTGGCGAATCGGGATCGCCGATCGCGATGGCGTACGCGTAGGATGCCAGAAGCTCGGCCAGCAAAACGTCCTGCCAGTTCTCCGCCCGCTCGATGCGAGCGTCGGCCTTTGCGCCGCCGCCTCTTGCCACCGTCGCGTGTTCGCCGGCCCCGAAGAGGCTTCGGGCGTCCTGCAGGCCAAGCCGGGAAACGAGGATCGACGCGGTCGAGGCGAGTTTGGGGTCGCCCTGCCGCTTCATCTGCCGAAGGAGGAGCAGGGTCGTGAGATCGTTTCCGCCCTGCCTCTCGCGAACCCTCCGCAACCGCGATCGCTCGCCGGCGGCGATGTCCACGCGGTAGGTCTCGTCCTCCCAGGTGACGACCGGCAACGACCGGCCGGCGCGCATGCCCGCAAGCCCGTCGAGCAATCGCTGTTCGGGGTCCGCCCCCGCGCCTGGTGTGCCTGGCAGTGACGGCAGGAGCAGGTCCTCGATCCACCTGGCGACCGAGTCAGAGTAGAGCGCGGGATCGGTGCGCGGCAGCTTGATGAGCGCCTGCGCGAGACTGCGGGCCGTTCGCGCGTCGATCGCATCGACGTCGTGCAAGCGCGTCACGAGGGCCAGCGCGCCCTGGAACGTCGCGACCCGAAGTTCGGCGCGCGATCGATCGAGGACCGAGGCGAGCCCGTCGGCGGCACGGACGGCTGTCACGAAATCGTCTGGATCGGTGAACCCGAGGCGTTCGAGTGCGAGCATGAGCGCCGAGTGGGCCGGGTACGCGGACAGGGCCTGCACGAGAATGTCCCGCGCCGCGGGCGAGAGCCGCGCGGCCCGGGCCGACGCGAACACGCGCTGGGCGAAGAGCAACGTGTCCAGGTGCAGCCTCCGCTGGCGGGTGGGCATGTCTGCGAACGAGCGCAGCAGCCAGCTCGCGGTCATCTCCGAAGTGGCGGCGACGCGGCCGCGTCCGAGGAACAGCGTGTTCCACAACTGCAGGTCACGCGGCGGAGCCAGCGTACCGTCGCTCGCGACGCCGATGGTCCTCAAGACGATCGCGAAATCGACCGGAGGCCGCGTGAACGGTTGAGCGGAAAAATCGACGGACATCTGCTCGAGCCCGAAGGCGGCGTACAGCGGTTCGAGCCCCGCCTGCAGGGCGAAGGCGCGCCGCGCATTGTCGAGCGACGCGAGCGTGTCGAACAGCCAGGCCAGGCGCCCATCGTCTCGTCCCAGCAACTCCGGGATGAAACGATCCGGCTCGCTTACCGGCGCGTCGACGAGCCGCTCCCACTCCGTCGTGCGACCCGCGCCGTCCGGGAGCACGACCTGGGCGGCCCGAACCGTGAGGCTCTCCGCGAAGGCGGCGAAGGTGCCCGAATGATCGTGGTAGATCGCAAAGACGAGCGACGGGTGGGCGACGAAGTAGGCGAGCGTCTCGCGATCGAGCGAGAACAGGCCGGTGTAGAGAAGCGCTGCACGCCGGTCGCGCAGAATGGAGAACGCGAGCTGGTCGGGCTCCACCGGCCGGCCGAAGACCGCCTGCTCCCAGACCGAACGCGGCAGCAGCGCCGGCACCTCGTCTGCCGCCGAATCGACACGCGTCGCCGCATCGGCCAGGTACGGCTTGATGGTGGCGACGCTCAGGGGCACACTTGCCGGCGGCAGACCGCCGTGAAGGGCCCGCGCGAGCACCAGCCACGCGCGCGCCGGTTCGACGCGGCCTGGAATGCCGGCAACCTTCAGCAACGCCGCCGTGCCGCCCGGCACGCTCATGCGCTCGTCGTCGGGATCGTCCGGCGGCCTGCCGGCTGACACCGCAATCCCGGTAAGCGCCAGGGCACAGGCGACAAGCGTGAGCGAAGCGCGACGAAGAAGTGGACCCATGTGACGCCAGCGCCGAAGGGAACCGGATCCGATGAAGAGACCGCCATCGCCCCCACGCGGTCGCGCCATCGTTCGCGCAGCAGCGGAGGGCGCTAGACTAGCACAGGAGGCAGGGAGCGATGACCGTACTCGCGCGACTCATGTGCCTGTTCCTGGTGGCGGCGCCTGAGGTGGCTGTTGCCCCGGTGCGCTCCACGCCGACGCTGCTCGTCACGCCCGCGGACGCACTGGTTGATGCGCCAACGAGCATCCAGGCGTCGGGACTCGAGCCCAACCAGGCGCTGCTCGTGACGGCGAGGGTCGTCGATGGGCACGGGCACGCGTTCACCAGCCAGGCGCGCTTCACGGCCGATGCGCATGGCGCGGTGGATCTGTCCACCTCCAAGGCCTCCGGGAGTTACAGCGGGATCGACGCGACGGGGCTTCTCTGGTCGGTCGAGCCCGAGGCGTCCGCACGCCGGGGCCCCGAGGCGCTCTTCTGGCTGGGGACCGAACCGCTTCGTTGGCAGTTCGATCTCGTCGTCGCGGGCCACGTGCTGGCTCACGCGGAGGCTGTCAGGCGCGTCGGTGATCCGGCGGTGCGGGTGCAGGCCGTGCACGAGCAGGGACTGGTCGCCAGCGTGGCCATTCCTGCGGGCGAGGGTCGGCACCCGGCGATCCTGCACTTCGGCGGCAGCGAAGGAGGCCTTCCGCGCGATCCCGCCCGCGTCGCGCTCCTGGCCTCGCGCGGCTATGTCGTCCTGTCGCTGGCGTACTTCAGCGACGCCTCGCTCCCCTCGAGCCTCAGCGCGGTTCCGCTCGAGTACTTTCGCAAGGCCCTCGACTGGCTGGAAGACCAGCCGTACGTCGATGGAAGCCGGATCGGCGTGATGTCGGCCTCGCGCGGCACCGAGGCGGCGCTGCTGCTGGCCACGGTCTTTGAGGACGTGCGCGCGGTGATCGTCATGGCGCCATCTTCGGTTGTCTGGGGTGGATTCGATCCCGGCTCCAGACGAAACACGGGCACCTCGCCGTGGACGTTCCGCGGTCGCGAGATCGCCTACATGACGGTAGCGCCCGGTCGCTGCGCCAGGCTCGGCGCGGCGGGCGCCGACATGTTCCGCTGCGCGCTCACCGAGTACCACGAGGCGGTCGTGCGGACCACGATCCCGGTCGAGCGGATCAAGGCGCCGCTGCTGCTGGCCGCGGGACTCGACGATCGGATCTGGCCATCCGCTCTGATGGCGAGACAGATCGAAGACCGGCGGGCCAGGGCCGGCGTCGGCGCGAGCGACACGGCGCTCTACCTCCCGCACTCCGGACACGTCCTGGCCACATGGTTGGGACCGCCGTCGATCGATTTCGATCGAACGGGCGGCGATCGCGTCGGGGCAATCAGAGCATTCGAGAAGGCCTGGCCCGCCATCGTGCACTTCCTGCACGTCAATCTCGGCGGCGCGCAGTAGCCTGTCCATCATCGATGACGAGATGGCCTCCCCCGACGACACGTCATGGACGAGGAATCTTCGAGTTGTGACATTGCTGTGACAGCAGGCGCCTGTCGCACGTCGGTTTGGTCGTCAATTCGAATGCGTGTGAACAAAGTGTGATGTGGCGCGGCCCCTGCACAGTAGCGGCGTTCGGCGAGGAGGTCGACCGCGCCAGTGGGAGGAATCGTGGGGCGTCCTCGCATCGCCTCCGGACCGGGTTCGTTTTTCGAAGGGGGAGTGATGATCGCAACAAGTACGACCTGTGCGCTGCGCCGGCCTGGATTCGCGTCGCGCCTCACGGCGCTCGCTGGAATCGTCGCCGCGCTTTCGACCTTCGGCAGCACGGCTGCGGCCCAGTCGGTGTCGCAGCCGCAAACCGCCGCGGCGTCTCCCAGGTCGCTGCCGGACCTCTACGACCAGGTGTCGCCGTCGGTGGTCTCGATTGCGACGATCTCGATCAATCCGTACGACCTCGACCACCGGCTCGAGCGCGCGTTGGGATCCGGCGTCATCATCGACGCGTCAGGCCTGATCCTCACGAACTCGCACGTCGTGTTCGGCCGGCAGGTCATCACCGTGACGCTCGACGACGGCACGTCGCTGCCCGCGAAGTTCATCGGCGCCGATCCTACCTTCGACATCGCACTCATCAGGATCCCGCGACCAACGCAAGGATCGCTTCCGGTGGCGACGCTGGGCGACTCGTCGAAGCTGCGAGTGGGCGAAGACGTCTACGCGATCGGCAACCCGCTCGGGCTGGATCAGACCCTCACGCGCGGTGTGGTCTCGGCCATCAACCGGATGCTGCCCGGTGCCGAGTGGTCGTTGACCGAACCGATGATTCAAACGGACGCGGCCATCAACCCGGGAAATTCCGGAGGACCGCTGGTCGATTCGCAAGGGCGGGTCGTCGGCATCACGACGGCCATCCAGCCCGAGGCGCAGAGCATCGGGTTCGCGGTGCCGGTGAATCTGATCAGGGAGGTCATCCCGCAGCTCGTCGACAAGGGGCGGATGGTGCGGCCCTGGCTTGGCGTGCAGGGCCAGTTCGTCGTCTCCGCGCTGAAACAGCTGCTGCGTGTCCCGCTGGTTGACGGGTTCCTCGTGGAAGCCGTCGAGCCGGGCAGCCCGGCCGAGCAGAAGGGACTGCGCGGCGGCATCTTCGAAATCACGATCGAAGGTCAACCCATCCTGCTTGGCGGCGACATCATCACCCAGGTCAACGGCACCGTCATCGACGACGCGCACAAGCTCGCACAGATTCTGGACGGCCTCAAGGTCGGCAGTCCGTTGAAGCTCACGGTGAACAGGGACGGCAAGACGCAGAGCATCGATCTGATGCTCGCCGAGCGGCCCGTGCTCCTGTGGGACATGCCGGGTCGTCGCACTGGTGCGCCGGGCCCGACGACCGACGCGGCGGTGCGCACCGCGGCCGCGGCCCGCCACACGATCTGTTTCTGACGCGCGCCGCGCTCAGCTCCCCAGGAACATCACGTGCGCGTACGTTCCCAGCCGCGGGTTATAGGCCAGGTACCACCCATCGTGGTCGGGGTCCCGGGTAGAACACGATGTCGTCGCTGTCCCACAACCAGTCAGCCACGATGTCGTAGTCAGCCGGCGCCACCTGAAAGAAGAAACCGTCAGCGTCGAACCGGTCGCGCCGGCCACCCCGCAGACGCCAGATGTGCTGCGGCCCAATCGGTCCCGTGAATCGCCCGTGCTCCCACGGACGATCGAGATGGTAGCGCTGATCGTTCCGCCCGCTGTCGTGACCGATCCACTCATCGTTCGACGCGTGCACGTGCGGAACTTCCGGATGCCCTGGCTGGTCGCGGAACATTCGCGGTGTTGCGCGGCCCTGCTCCGCCTTCTGCTGCGGCCGCGCCGGGGCCGGCCCGCGCTGCGGAATGTGGCCGCCGCCAACGTCCCGCCCTGACTGCGGCCGCGGCTGCGCTTTTGGCTGCGCACCCCGCCCCTGCTGGCCGCCGCGCTCCTGCGCGGGAAGACCCTGCGCAACACCCAGCACGAGCACCATCAGCGCCAGCGTCATCAGAATGTTGGTGAGGTTCTTCATATGTCGCTGATGTCTGCATCCTTCGCGCCGCCGAGTGCGAACACGGCGGCAACGCCGGCGGTGTCACGGTCGATGTCGGACAATCGGAGGATGTCGTGCTTCAGGTAAGATGGCCGAGCGTCGGCCCGCAGATGGGGTAAAGCTCAGGCCGCGGCGTGCGTGACGGATGCCTGGCGGAGGGGTTCCACGGCCAGGCGGGCCCCGCCGCTCGCGGGTGTCTCACGTCGTGGCCTTGCGCAATCGCCGCTCACTTCTCCGCGGGCGGCAGGCCCGCGGCGAGCTTGGCGCGCGCCGCCTCGACTTTCTGGTGAAAGACGAACAGCGCATCGCCGTTCGCCGTGTGGTCGGTGAAGTTGAACGTCTTGCCGTCCTTGCGCGTCAGCCGCAGGTTCTTCTGCAGGTAATCGATCTCGAGGGATCGCACCTCGGAGAACGGGACCGCGAACGCGTGGCCCTTGTTTGGCGTCTCATAGCGAAGGCCGTGCGGATCGGCCACCAGGCGCCCTTCGCACGATCCGATCGCGTGCTTGTGCACCACGGGGATGCCTTCGTTCAGGCGCACCACCTTGAAGCGCACCATGATGTCGGCGGGGCCGCCACCGACGTCGACCGTGGAGGCCTGGCCTTCGTACCCTTCGGCCGACACCCTCAGCGCGTGCGAGCCGGGTTTCACGTCGCTCGTAGCGAGCGGCGTCGTCCCCAGGTACACGCGATCGACGAACACCGAGGCGCCAGGCACGTCGCTGTCCACCTTCAGCGTGGGGACGGCCGCGGGTGCGGCAGGCACGGGTGCCGGTGCGTCTTTCACCTTTGCGGGACGGCGACGGGTCGGGACCGGCACAGGCGCGGTGGTCGTGACCGGTGGCGCGACGGCCACCGCGGCGGGCGGTGGCGCCGCATGCGTGGGCGCGGACGGCGCGGGCGCATCGTGACGAGGCAGCAGCCAGACACCCGCGAGCGCCGCGATGACCAGTAGCACCGTGCCGACGGCGACGATCAGGCGCGAGCGGGAACGGGGAGCGTCGGGCGGTTCGTCCAGGATGTTCACGTGCGGGATGGTAACACTCCTGGTGACCCGCGCGCAGGATCAGTCCTTGCCTTTCTGCAGGTGCTCGATCGTGCCTTTGGCGGCCGTGGTCAGCGCCGCGTCGACGGTTTGCCGGATGACGGCCTCGGTATCTTCGCCGGGGCCGGACGTGCCCACCGCCGCGTCGCCGTGACCACCCGGGCCCATGGGCCCGCCCGACATGGCGAGCTGCGCCACCGACGACATCGCGCTCATGCGCGGATCGAACAATCCGCTACCACCCAGGGGACCGAGGCCGCCGCCTCCGAGGCCGGACATGAGCATCGGGGCCATGAGTCCGAGACCGGTGAACCGCAGGTACATCGACCCGGCGAACATCGCCAGGTGGAGCGCCGAGCGCATATTGAAGCCGGCGCTGCTGCTGGCTTTGGCCGTGTCGACGAAGGTGGGCGCTGTCGGGCCGCCGAGCGCGTAGAGCTTGTAGTCCAACTTCACGTCGTGCACGTCGCGCGGTGGCCCATCGCCGCTGACCTTCTTCAACACGCCGCCGACCCGGCCCGGCTTCGACGTCTTGATCTCGGTGATTTCCGTGTAGAGCACGTAGTCGCACTGCATGCGCGCGGCGTCCGCCTGCGCTTCATCGGGCGACTTCCCGGCCAGCGTCAGCGCTTCGAACGGGGCCTTTCGGAAGCTGCTGGCCAGTTCCTGTCGCAACTCGCGCGTCGGCAGCTCGTGCGCGGACTTGTTGACCGGTTCGAGAACGCCGATGCGCACGACCCCGGCGCTCTTGGGCGCCGCGCTACTCGTCCCGTCCGCCGTCGATCCGAGCAGCGCGTCGGCGAGGCCGCCGCTCGCCTGGAAGCCCGAGAGCAACTCGGCGCTGCTCTTCGCTTCGGTGTAGCCCGCCGGCACGCGGGGGAAAGGTGCGGGAGCGGACGCGCGGCGTCAGCGTTCGCGGAATGTCTCGGACGGCGATGCCGGAATCGGCCAGTCAATCGCCGCCATGGCCGGTGGAGTCTGCGGCGGAAGCAACCGCGGTGGAACGGTGATGGGCTGAGACGTCGGGACCGCCGCGCGGAGCGGAATGCGGTAGGCGCGCCCGACCCGGAGCCGTGTCGTGCGCAGCCCGTTGGCCTGCATGATCGCGCTCGTCGACACGCCGTAACGCGAGGCGAGATGGCTCAGGGTCTGACCCGACCGCACGACGTGCCGCACCGTGAAGACCGGCGGGGCGATCATATTCAGTTGCACGAGCACGGGGTGCGCCCGGCGGCCGAGCTCCTGCGCCACCGGGTTGTAGAAGCGCACGTGGAAGTGCGTCCGGTGCTTTGGCAGGTGTTCGACGATCGCGTCACGTGCTCCCCGCGAGAACTGGAAGACGCGATCGAGCCAGAGCTTGTCCTCGCCGATGCTCAGGGCGTGCTTGTAGAGGAGTTTCTGGATCCGCGTGTCGAGGAAGACTCGCTCGACATCGGTGCGTGCGACGAGTGCGCGCAGGAACGCCCAGTTGCGGGGCAGATCCAGGTTGGCCGCCGTCCCCGGCGTGTACCACGTGCCCTTGCCGGCCCTGTAGAAGAACCCGAAGTCCACGTCCCGCCCGGCCTGGTGGCTCTCGTGGCGCTTGAGTCGTCCCCCGGTGGGACCGCTGATGTCGCCGATGGTCATCGGCGGCGTATCGGCGAACAACTCCCGGACCGTGTCCACCGCGATCTGGATCGCCTCGATCGTCTCCGTCGTCGCCCACGATTCAGCGCCCGGAGCGATGTGCCAGCGCGGATCCGCCGGCAGGGCGACCGCGTTGAAGAGCACGGCGCTTCCCGCGGACCCGATCGACACTGAACCGAGCGACGCCGGATCTGATTCGATCCGGCTCGCCAGTTCCTCGTCGCCGAGGGCCAGCAGCGCCGCCGGTGAGTCGCGCGCGTCGATCGCCGCCACGACGGCGGTTCTGGGCGATTCGGGCGGCGGCGAAGACGGCGGCGGGACGACGCCCCACAGCGGCCACGCGGCCAGCCACACCCTCGCGGCAAGTTCGAAAGGAGTCATCATGTCGTCGCGGAGAGCACTTTCGATCGAAACGATCGCGCGAGTCAAGAACTTCGCGCGGGACTGGCGAGACCACCGGCCGACCGGTCGACACACCTGTTGTCGGCTCCAACAGCCCAAAGCAGGAGACCGGCCGCGCAAGACTGGCATCCCCGGGGAGATGCAACACCCGCCACCCGCGTATAATCCTCCGTCATGAAAAGGCTATCGCAGGTTCTCCCGGCCGCCCTCATCCTCGCCCTGCTCGTCTGGGCCCCCGTTTCCCGCCTGCACGCGCAGCGGCCGGCCTCGCCGCCATCGTCGCCGCAGGTGCCGGCCGCCAGCTGGCTGCTCCGCCCGCAGCAGGTCTTCGACGGGACGAGCGAACGGGCGCAGCACGGGTGGGTCGTGCTGGTCACGGGCAATCGGATCGTCGCCGTCGGCCCGGCTGCGGGCATCAAGGCGCCATCGGACGTCCGTACCATCGATCTGCCCGGCATGACCCTTTTGCCCGGCCTCATCGAGGCGCACACGCACATCTTCCTGCACGCGTACAACGAGACGTTGTGGAACGACCAGGTCCTGAAGGAACCCGAGGCGTACCGCACCATCGAGGCGGTGCGCCATTGCGAGCAGACGCTGCTCGCCGGGTTCACGACGATTCGCGATCTGGGCACCGAAGGTGCGGGATATGCCGACGTGTCGGTGCAGCGCGCGATCAACGAGGGGCTGATCCCGGGCCCTCGCCTTTTCGTGGCCACCCGCGCGATCGTGGCCACGGCCAGCTACGGCCCCGGCCCCGCCGGGTTCGCGCCGAATTTCGAGACGCCCAAGGGCGCGCAGGAAGCGAGCGGCGTGCCGGAGGTGCTCAAGGCGGTCCGCGAGCAGGTGGGCCACGGCGCGGACTGGGTGAAGGTGTACGCGGACTACCGGCGCGGCACGGGTCCGTCGATGCCGACGTTCTCGCAAGAAGAGCTGAACGCGCTCGTGGCGGAGGCGCATAGCGCCGGCAGGCCGGTCTCCGCGCACTCATCGACCGCCGAGGGCATGCGGCGCGCAGTCGTCGCCGGCGTCGACACGATCGAACACGGCTACGGCGGCACCGACGAGGTGTTCAAGATGATGGCCGAGAAGAACGTGGCGTTCTTCCCCACGCTCACGGCCGTCGAAGCCTCGGCCGAGTACGCGGGGACCTACAAACGCGGCGGGCCGCCGACCCGGTCCATGGAGCAGGCGAAACAGGCCTTCCAGCTCGCCATGAAGAACCACGTCGTCATCGGCCTCGGCGGCGACATCGGCGTGTATTCCCACGGCGAGGACTACCGGGAAGCGGAATGGCTCGTGCGCGACGGCATGACGCCCGCGCAGGCGCTGCTCGCCGCCACCGCCGTCAACGCCAGGGTGTTGCGCCAGGCGGAACGCCTCGGCACGATCAAGCCGGGCCTGTTCGCCGACCTGGTGGCGGTTCCCGGCGACCCGACGGCCGACATCACGACGCTCGAGAAAGTGGCGTTCGTGATGAAGGACGGGAAGATTTACAAGCAGCCGGGACGATAGCCGTCGGCCGTTCTACGTCTTCTTGTTCTTCGATTGTTTCGCGAACACCTCCTCCTGTTTCCGGCGGTTCGATTTATCGTTCTGGGTTTGTTTCTGTGACGCCTGCTTGCCGATCGACTTCGGTGACTTGTCGCCCATCTGGTTCTCTCCTTTTGCCCGGCTGTCGTGTGTCTGGTCGCCTCGCTAGCCTCGCTAGCCGACCTGTGCTTCGAACTCCTCGTACCCACCCGTGAAGTCGGCGATCGCGTCGTGGGCGAAGCTCCAGACGCGCGTGCCGACTTCGTCCATCACGTCCTCGTCGTGCGTCACGATGAGCACGGTGCCCGCGAACTTCTGCAACGCGACGTTCAGGGCGTTGATCGACTCCAGGTCGAGGTGATTGGTGGGCTCGTCGAACACCAGCACGTTCGGCTTCTGCAGCATGATACGGCAGAACAGGAGGCGGGCGGTTTCGCCGCCTGAAAGCGCGGCGGTCGGCTTGAGCCCTTCCTCACCGCTGAACAGCATCTGGCCGAGCAGGCCATGGACGTCCTGGCGATGCGCGTCGGGGTCCCACTGGTGGAGCCAATCGACGGCCGTCATGCCTTTCGTGATGAGCCCCGTCGAATCCTGGGGAAAGTACCCGATCGACACCTCGTGACCCCAGGCGACCGTGCCTGTGTCGATGTCGCCGGCGGATCGCGGCATGCCCGGGGCGTCGGAGAGCAGCGCCTTCAGCAGCGTGGTCTTGCCCACGCCGTTGCGACCCACCAGCACGACTTTTTCGCCGCGTCTCACGATCGCGCTGAACCCATCGACCGCCGACGCGCCGCCGTGGCGCTTCGTGACGCCGTCGATCTCGACGACCACCTTGCCCGACGGACGGTTCATCGGGAACTTGATGAACGGGCGGCCGGATGTTCGAGCGCGCCAGGTCTGAGGTCTGCAGCCGCTCGACCTCCTTCTTGCGCGACATCACCTGGCTCGCGCGTGTGCCCGCCGAAAAACGCGCGATGAAATCCTGCAGCTGCGCGATCTTCTTCTCGCGCTGCTCGTTGTCGGCCTCGATGCGCGACCGCGCCTGCGTCTTGGCGAGCACCATGTCGTCGTACCCGCCGGTGTAGGTGATAATCGTCTCGTAGTCGATGTCGGCGATGTGCGTGCAGACGGAGTTGAGAAAGTGGCGGTCGTGCGAGACCACGATGAGCGTGCCCTCGTAGCGCGTCATGAAATCGCGCAGCCAGTGGATCGAGTCGAGGTCGAGGTGGTTGGTCGGCTCGTCGAGCAGCAGCGCGGCCGGCTGCCCGAAGAGCGCCTGGGCGAGCAGCACGCGCACTTTCTGGCCGCCCTGCAGTTCGGCCATCTTCCGCTGGTGCAGGTGATTCGGGATGTCGAGCCCCTGCAGCAGGATCGCAGCGTTCGCCTCCGCCTCGTAGCCGTCTTCATGGCCGACGATTCCCTCGAGTTCGCCCAGGCGCATGCCTTGCGCGTCGGTCAGGTCCGCGATCTGTTCGTAGAGGGCTTCGCGTTCCTGCAGCGCGCGCCAGAGCCGACCGTTGCCCATGATGACGGTGTCGGCCACCGTGAACCGATCGAAGGCAAACTGGTCCTGCCGCAGCACGCCGACTTTTTCCGGTCGCGTGACCGTGCCGCGCTGCGGCGGCTCGTCGCCGGCCAGCAGCTTCATGAACGTCGATTTGCCGGAACCGTTCGGCCCGGTCAGGCCGTAGCGGCAGCCGGGAGAGAACGTCGTGGTGACATCCTCGAAGAGAATCTTGCTGCCGAAGCGCATGGACACGTGTTGAACAGAAATCACAACCAACCATTGTACCTGATGCGCGACAATGGTCTCTGGCGAGCGCGGCCGTTCTCGCCAACCAACAGGACTGGACCATGACCGGAACGCTGAACGGGAAGACGGTGTTCATCACCGGTGCGTCGCGCGGCATTGGCCTGGCCATCGCCACGCGCTGCGCCGCCGACGGCGCCAACATCGTCGTCGCCGCGAAGACCGCGGAGCCGCACCCGACGCTGCCCGGCACCATTCACACGGCCGCAGCCGAGATCGAGGCGGCTGGCGGCCACGCGCTGCCGGTGCAGGTGGACATCCGAGACGAACCGCAGGTCCTCGAGGCGGTCAACCGTGCGGTCGAGCGCTTCGGCGGCATCGACATCCTCGTCAACAACGCGAGTGCCATCAGCCTCACCGGCACGCTGTCCACGCCGATGAAGCGGTTCGATCTGATGGTGGGCGTCAACGTGCGTGGCACGTTTCTCTGCACCCAGGCATGCCTGCCGCACTTGAAGACATCCGCAGGGCGCGGGCGCAACCCGCACGTGCTCACGATTTCCCCGCCGCTGACGCTCGACCCGCGCTGGTTCTCGCGACACGTCGCCTACACCATCGCGAAGTACGGCATGAGCATGTGCGTCCTCGGCCAGGCCGAGGAGTTCCGTCCGCTCGGAATCGGGGTCAACGCGCTCTGGCCGCGGACCGTCATCCTGACCGCCGCCTTGCAGATGATCCCGGGCGTGCGGCGCGAGCAGTGCCGATCGCCGCAGATCATGGCGGACGCCGCGTACCGGGTGCTGACCTCCGACGCCGCGACCACGACCGGGAACTTCTTCATCGACGACGAGGTGCTGGCGAAGGCGGGCGTGACCGACCTGGCCAAGTACGCCGTCGTGCCCGGCAGCACGGACCTGCTGGCCGATCTGTTTCTCTAATCGCGTCAGGCCACCAGGGACAACGTGACACTGTTCCTCGTCAGCACCCGGCGTTTCGTGAAGGTGAAATAACCGCAAGGAGGCGACCCATGAAGAAGTTGGCGATCGGATGTCTGATTGTCGTGGTGTTGGTGCTCGTCGTCGGCGGCGTGCTCGGCTACATCTTCGTCTGGCGGCCGGCCACTGCCTACGTCGCCAGCTTCCGACAATTGGGCGAACTGACCGATATCGACAAGCAGATCGCCAACAAGAGCCCGTTCACGGCGCCGGCCGGAAACGAGCTGACCCAGGCGATGGTGACCCGATTCGTGACCGTGCAGGAACGGATGCAACAGTCGCTCGGCGCACGATTTGCGGACATGAAGACGAAGTACGACGAGCTGGACCGGTTGCAGAAGGCCCAGCACCGCGATCCGTCGTTCATCGAGGCGATGGGGGCGCTCAAGGATCTGACCACGATCCTCGTCGTGGCCAAGCGCGCGCAGGTGGAGGCGCTGAACAAGGCCGCGTTCTCGCTCGAGGAGTACACCTGGGTTCGCGGGCGCGTCTACAACGCGGCGGGCATCGCGCTGTCCGAGATGGATCTGACGCGACTGGCGAGTGCGGGGCCGCAGGGCGGCGGGCAGGTGCAGATGCGCAGGACGACAGACGACCAGGTGCCGGACCGCAACAAGGAACTCGTCAAGCCCTATGCCACGAGGCTCGAGCAGTGGGCTCCTCTCGCGTTCTTCGGACTGTAGGTGTCGGCGTTGTTGCCGGATCCCGGTCGCTATGGCCACTTCTGCTGCAGCAGCGTCAATGCGCCCAACGGAAACAGCAGCACCGACAACATGCCGGCGGCGATGAGGGCGGCGGCGGTCGCCTGGTCGAGCCGGCCGAGCGTCACGCCGATGCGGGCGCCGGCCACGATGAACGACAGCGAGGTCGCCTGGAGGAATCCTGCTGCGACCGAGCGCCGCATCCCCAGGATGGACTTGTACATCAGCGCCGGGATCCCGCGAATCAGGAGCAACGCCGCCAGAAACAGCGGAACCGCGGCCATCGACGACGGGCTGGCCAGCAGCGCGGTCACGTTGAACTGCACGCCGCTCGTCACGAAGAACACCGGGATGAAGACGCCAAATCCGATCGCCTGCAGCTTGGTCCGAAACAGCACGTGCGTCTTCATCTCGTCCCGGTCGATGAAGGACAGCAGGACGCCGGCGGCAAACGCGCCGAGGATGATCTCCAGGCCGACCTTCTCCACCACGGCGACCCAGAGTATCAGCAGGAACGCCGCTCCCCGGACGCGGATCGCCGCGGTCGTGTCCTGAAGGCGCTGCAACGCGCTGGTCAGGCGCGTCCACCGCCCCAGGCCGATGGCGCCAATCGCGCCGATGGCGCAGAGCCCGGCTACGCCGACGAGCAGGAAGACCGTCGTGGCGCGGCTCTTCTCTCCGGCAGAGAACAGAAGGGCCAGCAGGATGATGGTGCCGAAATCGGCGATCGACGCGGCGACCACGACCAGTTGTCCGAACGGCGTCGCGATTTCGCCGGAGTCCTTGAGGACCGGGACGATCACGCCCAGCCCGGTTGCCGTGAGCAGGATGGCGACGAACAGCGGCGTCTGAATCGCGCCCACGGCGCCGAGGCCCGAGCAGATCAGTGCTGCCAGAACAAGCGAGACGAGGAACGCCCAGCCGGTGGTCTTCATCACCGGCCCCTTGAGCCGCTCCACCTCGATTTCCATTCCAGCCAGGAATAACAACGAGGCCAGCCCGAGCCGGGAAATGACGGTGATCGGACCGTCCACGTGCACCCAGCCCAGGACGGCGGGACCGATGACGACGCCGGCCAGGATCTCCAGCACGACGGACGGGAGGCGAACGCGGGGAAACATGCCGAGCAGCAGCGGCATGAAGAAGGCGGCGCCTGCGACGATAGCCAGTCCCTGAAACGACTCTTCATGCATGATCCCGCCCCGCGCTCTGAAAGCCGGCGTGGACGCGCACAACCAGCGCCCAGCGTAGACGCAGGCCGGCAGCGGGGCAAGCACTTTCAGGATCGCGTCGCGGCCCGACGCTGAAGGCTACTCGGCGCGCAACGCCACGAGCGGATCCACGCGTGTCGCGCGCCGTGCCGGGATGTAGCACGCCACCAGCGCCACCGCGAAGAGCGCCACGACGACGCCCGCCAGGGTGACCGGATCGTGCGGCGGTATCCCGAAGAGCAGATCGGCGATCAGCCGGCCGAGCAGGAGTGCGGCGATGATGCCCGCGGCCGCCCCGGACGCGGCGAGCCACATGCCTTGCCGCATGACCATCCGCAGTACGTCGCCGGGCCGCGCGCCCAGCGCCATGCGGATCCCGATTTCCGAGGTGCGCTGCGCCACGCTGTACGACATGACGCCGTAGATGCCGATCATGGCCAGCACCAGGGCGAGGCCGCCGAAGATGCTGAGCAGCGCGGCTCCCATGCGCGGCGCCCACAGGCCCTGTTCGATCTGCTCCTGGATCGTTCCCACGTTGCGCAGGGGCATGCGCTTGTCGAGGGTCCGGACCTGATCGCGCACCGAGCCGATGAGGGCGCCCGGCTCGCCGCTCGTGCGCACGAGCAGCGACACGGCCGGCGCGTATTCCTGCCGCATCGGCCGGCAGATCATCGGCGTGGGATCTTCGCCGACCGCGGCGATCACGGAATCCGCGACGACGCCCACGACTTCGTACAGCTCGGTCTGCTGCACGATCGTGAACCGTTTGTGGAGCGCCTCCTGCCCGGGCCACAACTGCCTCGCCACGGCCTCATTGATGATGGCCACCTGGGGCGCCTGGTCGTTGTCGAACTGCGTGAAGTCGCGCCCCGCGCGCAGCGGGATGCGCAGCGTGTCGAAGTACCCGGGCGTGACGTCATCGAACGTGATGAGCGAGCCCCGATAGGTGGAGTTCTGCGTCTGGCCCTCCGGGAGGACCGTGAGCAGGACGCCGGCGCCGCCGACCGCCGGGACGATGGACGCCACGGCCGCCCCCCGAACTCCCGGCACCTGGCGCGCCTTCTCGATCGCATCGACGTAGAACTGCTGGCCGTGGGCCGCGTCGTAATGCTGCCCGCCGGGGTCCAGGCCGACGAGCCCGATGTGCTTCACGTCGAAGCCCACGTCCATGGCCTGCGCCGCCTGCATGCTGCGCACGAAGAGGCCCGCCCCGACCAGTGCCACGGTGGCCAGGGCGATTTCGGCTGCCACCAGGGCGCTTCGCACCCGGCCGTGCCGCAAGTCGAGCGACCCACCGCGGCCGCCGAGTTTGAGGGTGTCGGTCAGGTTCGTGCGCGAGAGCCGCAAGGCGGGGACCAGGCCGAAGATGAAGCCAGTAACCACGGAGACGCACGCCGTAAAGGCCAGCACCCTCACGTCCAGGCTGAGATCGATCGAGGCGGCCCCGAGCTGCGGCGGCCTGAACGACCAGAGCGCGTTGCGTCCCCAGTAGGCCACCAGCAGCCCGACGCCGCCGCCGGCGAGCGACAGGAGGACACTTTCCGCCAGCAGTTGCCTCATCAGGCGTGCGCGGCTCGCGCCCAGCGCCGCGCGAATGCTGACTTCCTTTTCCCGCCGCGAGGACTGCGCCAGCAGCAGGTTCGCCAGGTTCACGCAGGCGATCAAGAGCACCAGGCCTACCACGGCCATCATGACGCCACCGGCCTGCAGGAACTGCCGGCGGTTGTTGATCCCGAGGGCCGCATCCGACACGGAGGCCAGTTCCACGGTCCGACCGCCGTTGGCGTCCGGAAACTGCTGCTCCAGCGACGCCGCCAGGACCTTCATGGCCGACCGCGCCTGGGACAGTCCCACGCCCGCCTTCAACCGCCCCAGCATCCCGATCCAGCGGAACCGTCGATTCGTGATGAGCAACTTGACCTGTCCCGTCAGCAATTGGCCGCGCATGCCGAGCGGCACAAACAGCCGATCGGGTCCCGCCAGCGAGAAGGTGCCCTTGAATCCGGGGGGCGTGACCCCGACGACCGTGAATGGAAGGCCATTGAGCGTGATCGTCCGGCCGATGACGCCGCGATCGGCGCCGAACCGGTTCACCCACACGCTGTGGCTCAGCACCACCACGGGGACCACGTGCTCGAGATCCTCGTCCGGCGAGAACAGGCGTCCGACAACGGGCTTGATCCCGAGGACGTCGAAGTAGTTGGGCGTGGTCATCATCGCCGGCACCCCCTCGGTCTCGCCCTTGTTCGTCCACTGCAGGTCGAGGGGGAAATACGCCGCCAGCGTGCTGAACACCGTGTTGTCGTCGCGATAATCCTCGAAATTCTGGAGCGACGTCGGCGTGAGGTTGAAATTGCCGGCTTGCACGGTTCTCGTGTCGTGCGTGAACAGCTCCGCCACGCCCGAGGGGTCCTCGATCGCAAGTGGATGCAGGAAGACGGCGTTGATGACCGTGAAGATGGCGGTGTTGGCGCCGATGCCCAGCGCAAGCGAGAGCACCGCCACCGCCGTGAAACCGGGCTGCTTCATGAGCGTGCGCGCGCCGTGTTTCAGCTCACGTAGCAGGGTCCCCATCCGCCACCTCATCAGGACGCGAAATCGAGCCCGGTCACGATCATCAATGATGCACCGCTCGGCCGCGTGCCGGCAAGCCACAGCCGAAGGCCCAAGGCCCAAAGGCGAAGGCCGGCGCCGGGCCCTCGACTTCGCGCCTCTTGTCCAAAGCCGCAGCGCCAAGAGCCGAAAGCCGTGCTATCCTGCGCCGGTCCCTTCCACCTGAGCCGCGCTGAACCGCCCCATTTGGGTCCGAGCTCGAGCAACCTTGGAGCACACCATGAGTCCTGTCGGCCGCGCCCGTCGTCTCGGTTTCATCCTTGTCCTGGTCTGCGCGATGGCGCCGCTCCTGATGCGCGCGCAGTCGGCCGCGCCCAAGCCCATCACGCTGGACGACTACGCGAAGTTCAAACGCATCGCGAGCGCCGCGATCTCGACCGACGGCAAGTGGATGCTCTACACGGTGACGCCGAATGACGGCGACGGCACGCTCGTCGTCAAGGCGCTCGACGGCGACAAGGTCTACGAGGTGCCGCGTGGGACAGGCGCGTCCTTCTCGGAGAACGGCCGGTGGGTCGCCTACTTCATCGCCGCGCCGGCGGCGGCGGCGGGACGCGGCGGGCGTGGCGGCGGCGGACGTGGCGGCCCGGCACCGGCTGCCGGCGCGGCTGGCGGCGCCGAGGCAACGCCCGCGCGGCCCTTCGAAGTGCTCGATCTCACGACCGGCACGAAGACCTCGTTTCCATCGGTTGACAGCTTTACGTTTTCACCCGATGGCGAATGGCTGTTGATGCGGCCGCACGAGGCCGCAGCGACGCCTGCTGCCGGCACTGCGCCGGCCGGGCGTGGCGGTCGCGGCGGCGCGGGTGGCGCGGGCAGCGCGGGCGACAGCAACACGCCGGGCACGGACCTGCTGATGCGGCGCCTGGCCACGGGCGAGCAGCGCTATCTCGGCAGGGTCGGCGCCTACGCGTTCGACGAGGCGGGCAAGCAGATGGCCTACACCGTGCGCGGCCCGCAGCGCCTGGGCAACGGCGTGTACATGATGACGCTTGCGAGCGGCGACCAGCGGATGCTCGATGCTGCCGCCGCCGACTACGACCAGCTCGCGTGGAGCGCGGAAGGCACCCACCTCGCCGTCCTGCGCGGTGACAAGGCCAAGGACAAGGCGCACCGGGACAACGTGGTGCTCACGTGGCGCAACGTCGGCACGCCGCAGATGCAGGCCGCGACGTTCGATCCCGCCAAGGTCTCATCGTTCCCCTCGGGCATGGTGGTCAGCGAGTTCACGGCGCCAAAGTGGAGCAACGACGGCACACGGGTGCTCGTCGGCCTGAAGGAGCAGGACGTCGAGAAGGCGGCATCGACCGACCCGCAGGCAAACGTGGACGTCTGGCACTGGAAGGACGACCAGCCGCAGTCGGAGCAAATCGTACAGGTCAACCAGGCGCGACGGGCGACGAAGGCGGCCCTCCTGGACGTCGCGGCCGGAACGCTTCGCCAGATTGCGGACGACGACCTGGATCCGATCACGCCCACCGACGATCTGAAATGGGCGATCGGCCGCGTTGACACGCCGTACCACGGGAGTGTCGAGTGGGGCGGGAACAAGGCCGACAACTACCGCGTGAACCTCACGACCGGTGAACGCACGCTCATCGAGGCCGGGCTCTCGCGGACGATGGGCCTGTCGCCGGATGGGAAATGGTTCCTGTACCTCAAGGGCGGCCACGTCTATTCATTCGAGATCGCGAGCGGGAAGAAGACGGTCATCGACGGCGGCCGCAGCTTCGTGAACGCCGAAGACGATCATGACTACGAGAAACCGGTGTACGGCGTGGCCGGCTTCACCTCCGACGGCAAGTCCGTGCTGCTCTACGACCGCTACGACGTGTGGGCGGTGCCGCTCGCGGGCGGACCGCTCACGTGCCTGACGAAGGGCGAAGGCGCAAAACAGGACGTACGGTACCGGGTGACGCAGCTCGGGCGCGGCGGCGCCGGCGGGCGGGGCGGCGGTGGCGGCCGCGGCGGTGGCGCGGGCGCGCAGGAACCAATCGACCTGAGCAAGCCGGTGCTGTTGTCCACCTACGGCGAGTGGACGAAGAAGTCAGGGTACTCGGAGGTGGCGCCGGGCCAGTCCCCTGCGCCGCTCATCTGGGCCGACAAGTCCGTCGGCGCGCCGATTGCGGCGAAGAACGCCGACCGGCTCCTCTTCACCGAGCAGACCTTCAACGAGTACCCGAACTACTGGGTCGCGGACAAGCGCTTCACCGCGCCCAGGCAGGTGACCGATGCCCAACCCGAGATCTTCAAGGACTACTCCTGGGGCACGAAGAAGCTCATCGACTTCAAGAACAGCAAGGGCGTGCGCCTGCAGGCGACCCTCACGCTGCCGGCGGGGTACGAGGCCGGCAAGAAATACCCGATGCTCGTGTACTTCTACGAGCTGATGTCCGACACGCACCACACCTTCTCGTTCCCGGTCTACGACGACCGGCCGCACATGTCCACCTACGCGAGCAACGGCTACCTCGTGCTGCAGCCCGACGTGAGGTACGAGATCGGGCGGCCCGGGTCGTCGGCGCTCGATTGCGTCACGAGTGCCGTGAAGAAGGTGATCGAATTGGGATACGCGGATCCGGCGCACATCGGCCTGCAAGGTCATAGCTGGGGCGGCTACCAGTCATCGTTCATCGTCACGCAGACCAGCATCTTCGCGGCGGTCGTGACCGGGGCGCCGCCGACCGACCTCACGAGCTTCTACGACACGTTGTACCGGTCGAGCGGCAGCATCCAGCAGGGCATCACCGAGGTCGGGCAAGTGCGCATGGGCGCGGGTGTGACCCCGTGGTCGGCGCATGACTTGTTCGAGAGCCAGTCGCCCGTGCACAACGCGCCGAAGATCACGACGCCGTTCCTGATCCTGCAGGGCACGGCCGACGGGTCGGTGGACGCGGGCCAGGGGCTCGAGTTCTACGCCGCCGCGCGGCGCCTGGGCAAGAAGGTGATCCTGCTGTCCTATCCCGATGAGGCGCACCACCTCGGCAAGAAGGAGAACCAGAAGGATTTCCAGATCCGCATGCGCCAGTTCTTCGATCATTATTTGAAGGGCGCGCCGGCGCCGGTGTGGATGACCGACGGCGTGCCGCAGGTGAAGAAGGGCCTCGACCCGACGATCCTCGCGACGCCGACGACGAAGAAGACCGACAAGTAATGCGCGTAATGCGCGGCTGAACTGCGCGCCACCATTACGAAGATTTGGCGTCGCCTTGCGGGACGAGTCGCCGTGCCAGACTCCCGCCACATGCGGAGATGTAATCCGCCAACCGGGAAAGCGCGAGCGCCGCGGCGAACGCGCCAAGCGTGAGGGCATAGAAGAAAAGGAACAGGAGCGCGAGAGCGGCGTGCGACGTTCCGGTCGCGACCCGGAGGGAGGGCACGTTGTAGAGCACGAATCCCCAGCCCAGCGTCGCGACCATCGCGGCGATGATGAACTTCGTGCGGTACCTCACCGTGAAGGTTCGCCGCCGAAGCACGAGCCGAGCGAGCAGGCTGAGCACGTACCAGGCCGTCGACACACCGCCGTACAGCTTCAGCCAATCGCCCGTGCCGATGTGGATGTGCCGGGCGGCCGACGCGGAAGCCGGAGCGCTGGTGATGGCGGCAACGCCCGGATAGACATCCTGGATGATGATGGCGATGATGACGACCATCCCCGCGAAACAGAAGAAGACCGGCACCCGGAAGAGAAAACTGAAATAGTTGACGAGTTCGGTGGCAAGAAACGTCGCGGCATTCGCCAACGCGGGAATCGGGGGCCCGGCTGCCGCCGATTCCCGGTCGGCCGATCGCACCGCCGTTGCGGTCGTTGCGGTCTCGGCCGGTTTCATCGAGGCTGCGCTCACATTCCTGCTTGGAGCGGTCACTTCTTCCTCTTGAACGGCCCGCCGTTCAGCCCGTTCAGGTCCTCGGCCTGGTCCTTCCGTCCGTCGGTTGCCACGAACGTGACCGTATCGCCGGAACCATCGAGCGTCCAGCGGTATTCGCGGTCGTCCGCCCTGGCGTTCCTGGTCTCGAGCTTTCTGACCAACTCGACGAAATTCTCGAACTGCGACGTTGATTGCAACTTGCCCTTGCCGATGGCGTAGAAAAGCACGGCGCCGCCGCCGCTTGCCCTGTACTTGCCCGTGTACTTGTAGGCCTGGCCAAAGCGTTGGCCGGTGACGTACGACCCTGTCTGGATCACGATGACGGAGGTGTACTCGAAGGTGCCGTCGGCCCGGAGGTCGAGGTGCGCCTCGCCCGCAGCGTGGAGGGCCTTGCCAGCGTCGTAGTCCCATCTGCCTACCAGCCGCGGGTCCACCTGGGGCGCGGCGCCGGATCCCGGCCGCGACAAATCGCCCGCGGTCCCGGGTTCGGCAGGTCGCACGGAACGACCGGCAGGCGGCGGCGGGGCTGGTCGCCTCGCGGTTGCAGCAGGCGGCGCGGTGGCGACGGCGAAGCGCATGCTCCCGAGGAACGCCTGGACGGACGACGCGTATCTGTTCGCAAGCGCTTGCGGATTGGGCGCCAGCAGCACAACGCTCATCACGCGGGGCGGCGCCGAGATGACAATCAGGTGAACGTAGGATTTCCGGCCGGCCTGCTCGGCCGCAGCCCCACCCTGTAGACCGTCGAAGTTGACGACCGAATGGGTTGGGGATGGCTTCGGCGCAGGCCCGGCCGTGCGGCCCAACCCCGTTCGCTGCCACTCACGGGCGAAGTCGTCACCGAGATTCCCGGTGCCGGGCTGGCTGGTGTGGATCAGGAATTGGCAATACACGCGTGACCCTTCGTCGACGTGTTTCAAGACGAGCACGGACCCGCGCTGCTCGGCGTCCCAGCCTTCGGGAGGACTGAAGGTGGCGATGTCGAATGTTCGGGTCTGAGAATAGGCGGAGCTGGTTGGGGCGGTCAGCAGGACGAGAATCGCGAGGGGAAAGAGAGTCGAGCGGCGCCTCATGAACCGACCTCCTTCTTTCTCACGGTGAGAAGACACCGGCGCGGTTGCACCCTTCCCGACGTGGGCGAGCAGATACGCGCGGATTGTAACCTGGATCGCGAGGAGCGGCTGCGCCACATATGGCCGAAGTCGCCGATCTCGAGCTCCTCCTTCGTTGCGGCGACTGGAGTGGCCGAGATGTCGTAGGAGTCTGCCGCGCAGAGGCTCGGGTTGTCCCACGTGTCGATGGGCGAGGACCAGCAGTACGGCAGCATGATGGCCGATCCGTTCGTCTTCAAATCGCCCATCGAAGGAAAGGAACCCGACAGGCCCTTCGCGAGAGGATGTCGCTCGTCGATCGAATCCTCGTGGTGCGGCGACACCAAGGATCACAACGCCATGGTTGCCGCCACGCCCGCCGCCGTGGTGCAATGTGCGAGCACACGTCGTGGACGGGAGGCGGATCGCATGGCAGGCGCATTGTCGGTCGGCGGTTTTGTCCTGATGCTGGCGGGCCTGGTTGCCCTGATTCTACGCGGCGCGGTGCTCTCCACCTTGCCGGACGTGATCGTTCTCCAGGCGCTCGCGGTGGCGCTGATGGTCTGGGCCCGAATCGTGTTCGGGCGTCGCAGCTTCCATGCGACGGCGTCACCGACCGGTGGTGGGCTCGTGACGAGCGGGCCGTACCGGTTCATTCGCCATCCGATCTACACCGCGGTCTGCCTGTTTACCTGGGCGTGCGTGATCGGGCATCCAACCATGTTCTCCTTCAGCATGGCGACACTCGTCACCGCGGGTGCCCTCGTACGCATGGTCACGGAGGAAGGTCTGCTGCTTCGTCGATACCCGGAGTACGCGTCATACGCGCGCAGGACCAGGCGGATGGTGCCGTATGTCTTCTGAAGCCCGACACAGATGGCGGTCTTCCGCGCGGTCGAGCAGGGCGTCAACCTGGTGCGTCACACGAGCAACGGCCTGTCGATGGCGGTGGACTACCAGGGCCGGGTGCGCGGCGCGATGGACCATTACGAGGTGAGCCGCGACCGCGTCCTGGTGGCCGAGCTTCCCGTGCACGGCGTCCACACGATCTACTCACGAGCCGGCGACATGTTTTCCTGGCTGGCGCTGGCGGGCCTCGTCGCACTCGCGGTGAGGTCGAGGTTCTGAAGGAAGCCTAGCAGCCCGTGGCTAAAGT
>PMZR01000105.1 GCA_003170135.1 Acidobacteriota bacterium | reverse complement strand
GGCCGGCGGCGCGGCTCCCGGCGGCACGCCGCCCGCCGAGCAGCACTACATCTACCGCACGCACGATGCCGGCAAGACCTGGACCCGAATCGTCAGCGGACTGCCAGCCGACGAGCGCACCGGCAGCCAGGTGCACGTCATCCGCGAAGATCCGAAGCAGAAGGGCCTGCTGTTTGCCGGAACGGAGACCACGGTGTTCGTGTCGTTCGACGATGGCGACCACTGGCAGTCGCTGCGGCTGAATCTGCCGAGCACGTCGATTCGCGACATGGTCTTCCATACCGATGACCACATGAACGACTTGGTCATCGCCACCTACGGTCGCGGCTTCTGGGTTCTCGACGACATGAGCCCGCTGCGCGAGCTCGCCGCCAAGGCGTCGCAGATCGCGGCCGCGCCGGCGTACCTGTTCAAACCGGGGGACGCCATTCGCGCGCGCCTCAACTCGAATTGGGATCAGCCGATGGGGGTCGAATTGCCGCACGCACCGAACCCGCCGTACGGCGCGATCATCTACTACCACCTCAGTCAGCCGCCGAAGGGTGAGATGAAGTTGCAGGTCTACGACGCGGTCGGCACGCTGGTGCGCACGCTCTCGAGCATTCCGCCCGAGCCCGTGCCGCTGGCGCGCGTGCCCTACCCCGACTATTGGCTGGCCTCGCCGGAGAGCCTGGCGCTCTCGACCGCGGTGGGCACCAACCGGACCAACTGGAACTTGCGGTATGACGATCCACCGGGCTACAACTCCGACCTCGGAAACCAGATGAACGCCGCGCCGGGGCAGGTCACGCCCGCCCCGCACGGGCCGCTGGCGCTGCCGGGCACCTACACACTCAAGCTGCTGGTCGACGGAGCCACCTACACCCAGACGCTGGTCGTGCACAACGATCCGCGCGTCGGTGAGAGCCCCGCCGTCATGACGGCGCTGCGCGCGCAGCACAAGCTGATGATGAGCGCCGTCCAGGGGATGAAAGACAGCGCCCGCCGCAGCGAAGAAGTGGCGGCGGTGCGAGCGCAGGTGGCGAAGCTGGCGGCGGGCGTGCTCCCACCCGACGTCGCGGGGGCGGCCACGGCGCTCGATGTCAAACTGGCTGTCATTGGCGGTGCGTCCGGGCGCGGGGGACGCGGCGGTGGTGGCGGCGGTGCCGGCGGCGGACGAGGCGGCGGCGCGCCGGCTGGCGTGACGTCGTTCACGGCCTTGAACGGCTCCTTCAACACGGTCGTGGCGCTGATGCAGAACGGCATGGACATGCCCCCGAGCAAGGCGCAGATCCATACCTGGGAGGCCGGTTGCCGGGAGTACGTGGCAACGCTGGCAACCTGGAAGACGACGCAGGGCGCGGACCTGGCCAGCTTCAACAGCCTGCTCACCAGGAACAACCAGGCGCCGATGAAGGTCACGCCCACGGCGCTGCCGGCGCCGGGGTCGTGCACATTCGTTCTGCCCGCGCCGCCGGCCGCCGGGACGCGGTGACCACCTGTTTCGAGCAGTCGCTGCGGCCGCGAGGTCGGCCGCAGCGACTGGAGCTTTCGACTCGAGCGGGTGCTGCTGCAGGTATGGTGGATCCGGCGCTGCCTCAGGCCCGGCGCGCGGCCGCCAGCGGCGCCCGCAGTCTGAAGAACAGCGCCGCGGCCACCAACTGGCACACCACACCGAACGCGATGAGGGCTGCCAGCGAGTAGCCGTACATCAGTCCCATCGCCGTGCTTCCCAGGAACCACATCACGCCGTACACCCCGTTGAAGGTGCCGAAGGCGCTCCCGCGCTTGTTCATCGACACCACCTGTGCGATGCCCGACCGCAGCGTCGCATCCTGCGCGCCAAGCCCGGTCGCCCAGCAGACGATGGCCGCCCAACCGCCGGCGACGCCGCCGAGCAGCCCGAGCGGCAACGCCAGCGCGGATACGAGGATGCCCCATACGAGCACGACAAGGCCGTGACGGTCGAACAGGCGTCCGAAGAAGAACGCTGTCACCCCGTTGACGCCCATCGCGATCGAGTACAGGAGCGGGATCATCGCCGCCGAGAACATGTGCGCTCGTTCGAAGTGCGATGCGAGCACGGGGAAGTCGATGAACCCGCAGGCGAGCAGGCCAGCCGCCAGCACGTAAGTCCGGAACATCGCGGGCAGTTCGATGCGAGCCTTGATGGGCGGCGGCTCCGCCTTGACCGGGCGGACGGCGCGCGCCGCGATGATCGAAAGCAGCGCCGCGGCGGCGGGGATGGCCAGCCAGGCGAACGCGGCAGCCACCTGGCCGCTCCTTGCGACGAGCGCCGCCATGATCAGCGGGCCGACACACGCACCCGTCTGGTCCATCGCCGCATGTAGCCCAAACCCGGATCCGTGACCGACGACGGCCGTGGCTTCCGACAGCAGCAGATCACGGGCCGGCCCGCGGACGGCTTTGCCCGTGCGCTCGAGCGTGATCAGGATGGCGACCATCTGCCACGTGGTCGCGAAGGCCAGCGCAGGGACCGCGAGCACGTTCAACGCGTATCCGGCGATGGCGAGCGTCCAGTAGGCGTGGGTCCGATCGGCAAGTCGGCCTGTAAAAAACCGCAGACCTGCCGCCAGCATCTCACCAAGGCCCGAGATGAACGCGACGGCGGCCACGCTCGCGCCCAAGTGATCCAGCAGCGGCCCGATGCTGCTGTGGGCGCCCTCGTACGTCATGTCAGCGAACAGGCTGACGAGGCCGAAACAGACGATGAACCGGATGGCAGACTTGCGGTCAATCGACGTGTGGGTCACGAGCGCTAGCCTTTCAGGACTCCGAGCGTCTCCAGGACCGACAACGCTCCGAGTATCAGCAGCGCCGCCGTCGCACAGTACCGGATGGCCCGCGGCGACACGCGTTCGGCGATCCACACACGCACGCCGGCCCCGAGGAAGGCCGCCAGTGCTCCCTTGGTGACCATCGCCGACACGGCGCCCACCCACACGGCAACCGCCAGCGACAACTTGTCTGCGGCCGGCGCGACGAATCTGGCCGCCATCGCCGCAGCCGTCACCTGCCCGACGTCTCCCCACTCGGAGAAGAAGATGGCGGAGAACGCAATCATCGCGCCCATCAGGATGCGCGTGTCCTTCTCCTTCGGCGTGCGCACGTCCGGCTTGCGCCAGATGGCCAGCGCGACGCCGACGAAGCTCGCGCCCGTCACAGCAGCCACCACGGAAGGCGGCAGACGGGCAATCACGTCGCCGATCGCCACGGCCGCGCCCATCTTCAGTGCGAACGCCGCTGCCATGCCCCAGACGATCGACACCGACCGATACCGCGTGGCCAGGACGCCCGTCGTGTACAGCAGTTTGTCACCGACGATTTCCGCGACGAACACCGCGACGTAAGTGCCGAAAAACGCGAGAAGCATGGTTCGCCTCGCAGGTTGGGGCCAACAAAGGAGCCGTCATCTTACACCGGTGATTACGCCGAACACGTGCCAGGCGTATACAGCCGCGACGATTGCGGTGGTCGCGACCAGAATCAGCCCGAGCGGAACGAAGAAGAAGGTCTCGCCGAAGACCTTCGCCTTTTTTGTGCCCACAAAGGGAACCAGCCAGCCCGCCAGCACCCAGCCCACGTTGTACAACGAGGTCGCGACGAGGCCGGCCCACATCAGGGCCGCCTTGAAGACCGCAGGCAGGTGCGGTGCCTGCGCAATCAGAACGAGAAGGGCGAACGCGGCCAGCACCATGGAGAAACCGTGGCCGTGGGAGAACTTGACGCGTTCCCATGCCTTGGCCGCGGCCTGTTCCGGCGTGGCGGCCCGGCCGCTGACCCGCTGCGGGACGTCGGGGTGAGCCGCGATCCTGTCGGTGAGCCAGGCCACGATGCGGTCCTCGAAGCTTCCGAGGAATGCGCCGTACGCCACGAACACGAACAGACCCAGCGCCATCATGAACAGTCCCACCACGAAGGGAACGCGCACGACGAGATCTGGCGGCAGCGTCATCATCGGCTTTCCTGGCCTCGCAGCTGGCCGGTCTTTTCGTCAAGGAACAGCGGCTCGAGGTTCGGCGGTCTGGTGAAGTCGAAGAGATTGTTCAGCGGACCCGCCATCGCGTCGAACGAACCCTGCCCGATGCGCCGGCCGTCGAGGAACAGATCTTCGATGAACCGGAGGATGGACGTCTGGTCGGTCACCGTCGAATCCACGAAGTTCCTCTTCGACCATGGCGAGATGGCCAGCAGCGGGATGCGCGGGCCATATCCGCAGCGGCCGAGCGCGTGGCGATTGCCTGGCGCGATGCCCGGCAGGATCGACGTGCCATCACCGCAGATGCCATCGCCCGACAGCACGTCCGCCGATCCGACCGACGAATTGACGATGGGTCCCATCAGGTGGTCGTACCACCCGTCCGAATCGTCCCAGGTCAGGATGATGGCCGTCGTGCGCCACTCGGGCCGTTGTTGCAGGTAGTTGACGACGCGCACGATGAATTCCTGCTCGTCGAGTGGATCCGAATAGTCGGGATGACCGTTCTGATACGCCGGCGGCTTGAGGAACGCGACCGACGGGAAGTTGCCGGCCTCGACCGCGGCAAAGAAATCGGCGAGATCGTATTGATGGTTGGCCGCGTCGCCGGCACGTCCAATCATCGCCACCGACGTCGGCCGAACGTGCGCCCGGTTTGCGGTCGAGACGTAGTACTGGAACGGCTGATGATGCGGCACGTAGTCCGCGTGCGGAACCTTGGTCACGCTCGACGTGTGCGATCGCGCACAACCCGTCGTCCCATTCGAGTTGACGGTGTGCAAATCGAAGCCTTCCTCGAAGTAGCCCCAGGTGACGTTGGTCGCGTTGAGCAGATCCCCCACGTTTCGGCCGCCCATCCTGACCTGCACCCGCTTCGACGGTGAGCACGCGTCGTCGATCGGGTCGGCATCGCCGGTGACGGTGAATGATCCCGCGCCGCCGTCGATCATCACGTTGGGGCTGCCGCCGTTGCGCACGGCCACGATGCCGTTGGTCTGTCCCGAGATCATGTTGAGGTGACCCAGGACGGACGGTCCGAACGTGCTTTGGAACGAGTGATCGCTCATCGAGAAGCGCTGGGCGTAGTTCCAGACCGCCGTCACGGTGTTACCGTCGAAGTATCCGAGGTTCAACGCGCGTCCGAGGTCGGCCGGGAGACCGCCCGGCGGCGGTCCTGCGCGGCCAACGGTCACGGGAAACTGATCCATCCTGCCGTGGTCGTACGCCAGCTGCTCCTGCGTGTAGCTGTGCTCCTGATCCACGGTGGCCGCCTGCGATCGATCCAGCCGGAACGGATTGTGCGCCTCGCTGCCGTTGGCGGGATTGGTCGAGTTGGGATTGGCCGTCAGCAGCGCGGCACCGAGTCCCTCAACGTGCGGAGTGTCGGGGCGCGCGGAAAATGCGGGCTCGCCAGGCGGATTGACCGCGTGCGGATACGTGGCGAAATAGTGGTCGAACGAGATGTTCTCCTGGTAGATCACCACCAGGTGCTGAATGGCTGCGGACGGCGCCGTGGCGACCGATGAACGGACGCCGCCGCCCGTGAGGCCGATGCTGAATGCAGCCAGCGCTGCGACCACCGGAGCCGGGCGCCGCATCATTTGTGGACCCTCACGGCCGGCGTTGGGGCGGGAAGCGCAAGCGGGTGCAGATGGCGTTTCGTCATCTCTCGATTGAACTGCGGCAGGTCCTGCGCCTTGATGGTCCGCCACGTCGCCTGCACCGCCGCGAGCTCACGGCGATCGCGCGCGTACTCGGACGCATCGCCCGGGGCCAGTGCTGCGTCGTTCGTTTCGATTCGCGTCAGGAGGCCCGCGAGAGCCGCGTTGACAAGCGCGAAGGCGGGCGCATGGCCGACGTTCTCGAACGACCGCCCGACAATCGTGGTCGGATCGTCGTAATCCTGTGTGAGCGAGACGGCGACCGGCGGCGGCAGCGGGTCCTCGTCGCTGTCCTTGTCGAACACCACGTCCGCTTCGCCGGCCGCGTCGGCATCGGGCAGAATCAGCCCGCTCCAGTTGCTGCCGTCGAGTTCGGCCAGCCGCGCGTCAAGATCAGCCGCCGCCTGCGCCGCGTCGGGGTCTGGTGCGCTCAGGAGCGGGAAGACCTGCGCCCTGACGCGGGCCAGCTCCATGAAGTCCCTGTGAGCGGCGGTCATGGCATCGCAAATCCGAAGCGCCAGGTCGAAGCGGCGCCGCAGCGACGCCATCACCTGCAAAGACCCGCCGGCGCCCGGGTCATTGCCTACGATGAGCGGCTGCGTGTAGGTTCGGCCGGCGACGGTCAGCGCGACACGATACAGGCCGGGCAGGACCAGCGGGCCATCCGGGTCGGGCGGCGTTTCGGCGAGCGCGCGGGCCAGGCGCGCATAGCGATGGTTGTGCGCAGGAGGCGGATCCATGCGCAGGTTCCAGGCGACGCGGTGCTCGCCCGCCGTGACCACGAGCGGCGTCGCGACGGCGAACCAGGGATCCTCGCGGCCGGATGACGCGCTGGTGGCGGTGTGCACACGCCGCCCGGACGGGTCGAAGATCTCCAGCCTGACCTCGCCGGTCGCCGTTGCGGGAAGGTAGTAGTCCAGGCTGACGCCGGGCGCGGGATTCTCTGCGCAGCCCGTCTCGGGCGCCACCGGCCGGTTGGCCGTCGGATCGACGTTGACGCGCAGCGCTTCTGCCGGCTTGAACAAGATCGCAGGTGCGGGCGCGGAACTCGCGCTGAGTTGGCGGAGCGGCGAAATGTCGTCGAGCACCCACATCGAGCGGCCCGATGTCGCGGCGATCAAATCGTGGCCGTGAACGACGAGATCGCGAACCGGCGCGCGCGGCAGGTTCAGCTGGAGCGACGTCCAGTGTCCGCCGGCGTCGAACGACACGGCGATCGATTCGTCGGTGCCCGCAAACAGCAGTCCTTTCCGTTCGGTGTCTTCACAGATCACTCGAACGGGGCTGCCGTCGATCGTGGGTGGCGTGCCTGCGGGAGATGCGTGAACCGCGCGCGCAGGCGGCTCTGGCGGCGTTCCCGACGGGAGGTCGGTGCGACTGGCGACGGCCACCGTCCGGCCGTCGTCGAGTGTGCCGTATATCCAGTACGGGAGCTGAACGCTCGTCTCGATGTGCGTCACGCGGGCGATCGGCTGATTGTGGCAGGTGTTCCAGGTGCGGCCGCCGTCGAGTGTGACCGCGATGCCCTGACTGGCTGCTTTCACGATGCGGCGCGGATCCGCGGAGTCGGTCCACATCCGCGGATCGCCGCCTGCCGGCGCCAGATTGGCGCGTTCGACGGCGAACCACGTTTCACCGCCGTCGATCGTCTTGAACGCTCCGCCGTCCGGTGTCGTGATGCCGTACACCCCCGGCTCACCCGCGACACCGCTAACCGACACGACCGGCCCCCCCTCGAACGGACCAACCAGCCGCCACCGCAGGCCGGCGTACAGGCTGGGGTCGATCGATGGCGTCCTCTCTGCACTGGTCGACAACGACAGCGTCAACAACGCCATCGAGCACCACAGCAGCGAGCGCTTCTTGGACACAATGTTCATGGCGCGGCGCTCATACGGTCCTGCTACATGCCTCCGCGCCCGCGCGCGGGTACCACCGGCGACGTCGTCGTAACGGGTGCGCGCCGCGTCGAAACCGCTCCGCACACCGGGACGGGCAGCGCCTGCGCGGCCGCGGGAACAGCCTTCAGATTGGTCTTTGCGAGGAGCGCGTTGAACGCGACGAGATCCTGCGTCTTGATGGTCTTCCAGTTCGTCACCACGGTCTTGAGGTCGCCGCAGCCCGTGGCGTACGCCTTGGTCATCGGCTCGGTGGGCGCGAGGTCGCCGAAGTCCAGCGTGTCGAGCTGACGAATCAGGCTGCCGTTGACGCCCGAGAACGTGGGCGGTACGGGTGCGCCGCCCCCCGCGCCCGGGAATCCGCCACGGCCGCCGCGTCCGCCCGTCGCACCGCCAACGCCCGCCAGCTTGGCGTCGAAGGCCGTGACCGCCGTCGCGAGGTCTGGCGCGAGGTTTCCGCGCGACAGCTCGACAACGGCCGCCCGCATTGCGGCCACCTGCTGGTAGCCGTCCCACGCTTCCTGGATGCCATCGTACAACTTCATCTGCAGATCGTGCTGCGCACGCAGGTCGGCCAGCGTCGCAGGCGAACGTGGGTCGTTCTTGACCGTGACCTTCTGCGTGAACACCTTACCGTCCACCGCCAGCTTGAGCGTGTAGATGCCCGGCAGCGCCAGCGGGCCCTCCGGCGCCGCCGGCGTGTCACCGGCCATCGCACCCATCACCTGCGCGAAGTTGTGCGAGAAGGCCGGCGGGTTGTCGTAACGGATGTTCCAGTTGATGCGGTTCGTCCCGACCTCGACGGGCATCGGCTTGGGCTGTTCGAGCCAGTAGTCGGGCACTGGCGGAGGCGGATCGGGCAGCGGCGTGATCGGCAGGCTGGACATGCGCCGGATCACCTTGCCCGTCGCATCGGCGATCTCGAGCGTCACCGGCCCCGCCGGCTTGCTGCCAAGGTAGTAGTAGATGACGGCGCCGAGCGGCGGATTGGCGGCGTGCGTGACCTCGGGCGGGAACGGCGTGTCGCCGTTCACGTTGCGTCGCACGCGGATGGCGTCGCCGGGCGCGAACAGATGCGCCGGCTCGGACGCGACCGCGGCCGTGATCTGGCGGAGCGGCGAGATGTCGTCGAGAACCCAGAAGCCTCGGCCGTAGGTGCCTGCCACCAGGTCGTTGTCCTTGATCAACAGGTCGCGATAGGACGTGTTGGGCAGGTTGAGCATCAGCGACTGCCAGTCGTCGCCGTCGTTGAACGAGACGTAGACGGAGCTTTCCGTCCCCGCGAAGAGGAGCCCTGCCCTCTTCGTGTCGGCGCGAATCACGCGCGCAAAGCTGCCGCTCGGCTGGTCGGTTGGCAGGTTGCGCACGATCGCCGTCCACGTCTTGCCGTAGTCGTGCGTGCGGTAGAAGTACGGCTTGTAGTCGCCCGTGGTGTGGTAGTCGATGGCGACGTACGCGGTCGCGGCATCGTGATGCGACGCGTCGATGGTCGAGATATCCGCACGGGTGGGATTCGGCAGATCCGGAATCGTGACGTCGTGCCAGCTGAGACCGTGATCCCTGGTGACTTTGACCAGCCCGTTGCTTGTGCCCACCCAGATGACGCCAGGTGCGACTGTGGACAGCGACATCGATTCGATGGAACCGCCACCCATGCCTCCGCGCCCGCCCCCAGCGGCCGGAGCGGCCGGCGCAGGCGCAGGGCTGGCTGCTGGCTGGCCCTTCGGCACGCACAGATCCGGGCTCAGTTTCTTCCAGTGCATCCCACCGTCAGTCGTGGCCATGACGTACTGGAAGCCCACGAGCAGTTCGTGCTGGTTGAAGGGCGAGAACAGCATCGGCTGGTTGGTGACCTTGCGCAGCGCCAGGCTGGTATCGATGTTCGGGCTGATGTTGATCCACTGCCCGCTGGGCATCGTGACCTTGATGATGCCGTTGCCGGGACCGCCCTCGTAGATGATGTTCGGATTGAGCGGATCGGGGATCGGCGAACCGAACTCGTAGCCGGGCGTCGGGTACCAATCGACCGGCGTGATGGCGCCGAGGTTGCCCCGGCTTCGCGTGGCAATGGTGCCGCTGTCCTGCTGGCTGGCGTAGACCCAGTACGGATACTGGCTGTCGGCGGCGATGTGGTACACCTGCGCCGTCGCCTGGTTGTACCATGAGCTCCACGTCTTGCCGCCGTCGAGCGAAATCGTGGCGCCTTGATCGACCCCAAGAAACATCCGCTGGCCGTTGGTCGGATCGATCCACATCTGCTGCGTGTCGTCTCCGCCCGGCGCACCCTTGAACGCCTCGAACGTGTTGCCGCCGTCGGTCGACCTGTAGCTGGACGTGTTCAGGTTATAGAGGATTTCGGGATTCTGCGGGTCGACGTAGATGCCGCAGATGTACCCGCTGCCCACGATCCGCCGGTCCGACGCCGCCATCTGCCGCCACGTCGTGCCGCCGTCATCCGATCGATACAGGCCGAAGGTGCCGACGATGAACATGCGCTGCGAGTTGGTGTTCATCGCAATGGCCACAGAGGTGCGTCCCGAAAGCGTCGGCAGTCCGTCGCCGGTAATCTCCTTCCACGTCACACCCTGGTCCGTTGACTTGTAGAGCGCGGTGCCAGTCGGTCCCGTGGGCGCGGCGCCGCGACCTCCCGTCGCTCCCCGGCCTGCTGCGCCGGCTGCCACCGGCGCTCCAGGCGCGCCCGCCCCGCCTCGGCCAGTGGCGCCAGGCGCCTGGTAGTGCCGGACGGTCGTCGCCAGCATCACGCTGGGATGATCGAATGCCCACGCGATGGACTGAACGCCCGTTTCGTTGTCGATATACAGCGTCTTCGTCCACGTCTTGCCGCCGTCGGTCGTGCGAAATACGCCACGCTGGTCGGTGTGTGTGTGGATGTTGCCCTGCGCGGCGATGAGCACGGTATTCGGGTCGTGCGGATCGACCAGGAGGGCCGGGATCTGTTTCGTGTCGTCCAGCCCGAGGTGTACCCACGTCTTGCCGGCATCGACAGACTTGTAGACGCCGTTGCCCTCGTTGATGCCGCCGCCGGTGATGAGGTCGCCCATACCCGCGTAAATGACGTTCGGATCGGAAGGCGCCACCTGGATCGAGCCGACACACGACGCCTCCTTCACGGAGTCGAACACGGGGTACCACGTGGTTCCCGCACTCGTCGTCTTCCAGACGCCACCCAGCGGAAGCCCCATGTAGAAGACGCCGGGCTGTCCGACGGCGCCAGTGACCGCCGACACGCGCCCGGCGCGGAACGGTCCGATGTTGCGCCAGACGAGGCCGGAGTACAGACGCGAATCGGCGGGACCCGCAGCGCCGAGCGTCACGAGCGTCGCCAGGGCGCCGACCACTAGACCGATAGCCGTCAAGCCGCGAGTACGAGGGGTCATGGGAATCACCTTCCGTTGGAGGGACAGCGAAGGATACTGCCGGCGACCGGCGGATCTGAAGGAAAAAAGCGCAGGAACGGCTGTCCGGGTGATGCCACCCGGCCCGGAACGGAGTACGCTTCAGCTTGGGCCTTACGGGACTCGCTCCAGGATCGGCCGCAGGGTGCAGCGATAGGCACCACGCCCGGGACGCGCCGGGCGCAGCCCTTTCGAACCTTTCGGATCGATAACTCGATCGGAGTGTTGCCGGATAGTTTCCCAATCGGTTGTGTCGGGAAGCAGTGTCCGCCTGTCCTAATCAATCGCTGCGGTTGCGCGTGCGGCCGCAGCGACTTCCCGATCCCCGCCACCCTATCCCTCGAGCGTGTAGATCTCCCGCCGGCCGTGGTCCACGAGATCGTGATAGCCCTTCATGATCTCCTGCATCTGCTGCATTTGGTCCGAGTTCTGTCCCATCGCCATGAACGCCTCGAGGCTCGGCACCTCGATTTCCGCCACGACCGTCCAGTAGCGCTCGGCACTGAGGTCGGTCATCACCCGCATGTTCGTGCGCCGTCACCGGGCCGGCGTGGCCGCGGCGGCGGCGATCGTCATCCTGCTCGTCGCCGGCATCGTCGGGACGACGGTTGGCCTCGTCTCGGCGCTCCGCGCCAACGGGATCGCCGCCGAGCGCGCTGCCGATCTGGAAAAGGTGGTCGCCTTCCAGTCAGCGCAACTTTCGCCGGCCGCGGAGGCCGAGTCCACGCTCGCCGCGTTCACCGGCGCGCTCGCGCGGACCAACGCGACGAGCATCGCGCTGGGGTCGCTCGAGCGGGCGCGGCGGGTACTCGGGCCTGACGACCGGATCAGCCTCGCCATTCTCGGTCGGCTCGCCACGGCGATCCAGTTCCAGGGACGCCTGGCCGAGGCGGAGCACCTGCTGCGTGAGCGGATGGAACGCGCCCGACGGCCCTCGGTATCGATGACACGGACACGCTGGCGGCGACCGGCGACCTTGCCTGCAACCTGCAGCAACTTGGCCGCGTGGACGAGGCGGAACCGCTCGCGCGCGCGCAGCTCGCGCAGTCCCGGCGGGTGCTCGGCAACGACAGCCCGCAGACCCTCGTCGCGATCAACCCGCTGGGGTTCCTGCTGCTTGGCGAGCGCCGGTTCGTCGAGGCCGAGCCGCTGTTCCGCGAGTCGCTCGAAGGCCACGTCGCGTGCGCGGCCGCGACCACCCCGACACCCTGATCCTCGTGGCGAACATGGCCGGCCTGTACGCGGAGCAGAAACGCTGGACCGACGCGGAGCCGTACGACCGCAAGGCATACGAGGGAATGCTGCGAACGCTCGGCCCCGATCACCAATACACGATCCAGCTCGAGTGTATGTGGCGATCGGCGTGTTCGGAGTGGTCTATCTCGCGGGCGATCCGTTCACGGCGTTCTTCGTGTGCCTTGGCGGCCTGCTCTTGCTCTCCGGATACGTCATGGCGCCTCCGGGACCGGCGACCGCACGATGACGCATTACCGCTTCGCCTTCATCTCCTCGAACCAGTTCTGGACGATGTTGATGTAGGCGAGCGCAGGCGCGGATGACGTCTGGGCCCGGCCATCAATGGTGACTACCTCATGGTACGGGTTCGACGTGACCCGGCCAGGCAACCAGGCGAGGGTCCCGGTGGCGGCAATCGCGAACTGCCCCGCCCCGGTCGGGTCGGTCGACACGGGTCCGGTCAACGCCTGCGCGACACCGTCGAGCACCGGGAGTTCCTTGCCCGACACCTCGAGGCCATCGAGATCGAATGGCACCGCGAGCAGCCTGCCCCGTCGCATGAACACGAGGTGCCCCGTCGGCACGTACCGCGCATCGACAGCGTCCCGAAGCACCACCTTGCGCTCGCCGGTGGAGAGCTTCTGCGCGACGATCTCGTCGCCGCCGCGCGACCCCACGCGCTTGCGCACGGTGTAGAGCAGGGCACGCCCGCCGGGCAACGGCCACGGCAGGCCGTGCGACATCTCCCCGTCACCGAGCGTCGTCACCGACTTCGGTACCCCGTAGCCTGCAACCCGGGAAATACCTCCGGCCTCGTTGCCAAAGTACAGACGACCATCCTCGTCCCAGGCCAGTCCCCAGGGCACATGCGGGAGGGCGGTCACGATATCCAGGATCGGCCCCCCTGCGACTGGCGCTTTGATGATCTCCCCTCGCGCCCAGAAGGCGATCCATCGACCGTCCAGCGACACGGCGGGCACCTGGGCGCCGTCCGTGCCCTCGAGGGGACGGGCCTCGGCGGCGTCAAGGCGCCGCAGGTAGAGCCGCTGCACACCGCCCCGGCGGCCGACGAAGATCAATGTCTGTCCGTCCGAGGACCAGGTAAAGGCCGTGAGTGCCCCGCCGGGCGTTGGAGCATCCGGCGAGATGCCGCCGGCGGTGAGGTTCTCGGCCGGGCCCACCGGCACAGCGACGCGCGCGACCGCACTATGCGGCGGGGAGGGGTGCGCGAACCACATGAGGCCGGCGCCAAGGATCGCGCCGGCCAGGCCGATCGCCGCGAACGCGAGGCACGACGGTCGCCGCCGGCGTGGGTCGCGGGCGGCGTGGACCTCGCCCATCTCGCCCGCCCCGATGGCTGAGTCGATCTCGTACGGTCCAACGCGCGTCCCGGTGGCGAGGCTCATGCGAACCTCCAGGCGGTAACCGCGAAGCGACGCGACGACGAGATTGCGATAACGGAATGACGCCGACGGGATTACGCCGACGGGTTTGCGGCGACGGGATAAGACGGGGGGATTGTAGCACCACCGGGACCGTCATCGTGGTGGGAACTCCGGCGCTCAGGGCGCCGATGCGTCGGGCGTTCGCAGGGCGATTGCCGGCCGTTTGCCGAATGGGTAGACTCGCAGCGCGCGCACTGCCGGTGGAACGATAACCGCGCGCAGAACGGAAGACATCGATGTCCGAGGCGCCTGAGATCCTGGCTGCCGAGTACTACCTCACCACCGACGCCGCGAAGAAGCCCGAGTACAAGAGCGTGCGGGCCGCCGGGATGGACTTCTTTGCTGCCGAAGCGGTCACCATCAATCCCGGCGACCACGCCCTCGTGAAGACCGGGGTCGTGATGCGGTTGCCCGCCGGCTACTACCTCGAGATCTCCGCCCGGTCGAGCACCTTCAGGAAGAAGCGCCTCGTCCTCACCAACGGCATCGGCATCATCGACGAGGACTACTGCGGCATCGACGATGAGATCATGTTCTCGTACCTGAACATGGGCAGCGAGGCCGTGACGATCCACGGCGGCGAAGCCATCGGCCAGGGCGTCGTGAAGCATCGCCTGCGCGCAAAGCTTCGCCCGTTCACGCCGGACGCGCACTCGCGCGGTGGGTTCGGATCGACGGGGGGGTATCGGTAGGGGGGTAGTGCGGAGTGCGGGGTGCGAGGTGCGGGTGCGACGTGCGGTGCGGGTGCGACGTGCGATGTGCAGTGCGAAGTGCTGAATCCGGCTGAAGCCGGATCCCACGTGCCGGACGCCGCACCCGCACTTCGGACGTGGCACCGCACCTCGCACGTCGCACTGCTGTCCGTTCCCGCTATCGCCGCACGTAGAGCGCGAGCCGCGGGAACGCGAAGGTGCCCGCGACGTCGTCGATGACGTTCACCTGGCAGACGTAGAAGCCGGGCTGCAGCGTGCCCGGCGGGACGATTGCGTCGAAAACGTTCGCCTGGCGGCCCGACGCGTTTGGCTGCGTCGATTCGACGAGCGGCGTCTCGAAGACGCGCACGCCCGAGCGATAGAACGCCACGTTGGTCAGCAGGCGTCCCTTCTGGCCCGCGTCGCGCCCGGCGGCGTCCTTGGGCTGCGTCGGGTCGTAGACCTCGTAGTAGAAGTGGAGCTGCTGCGCCACCGACACGACGTGCGCGACGTTCGGCACCAGCTCCTGGCCGTTCTCGACGAGCGGGTTCTTCGCCTGGTCGCCCTTCACGCTCGCGCGCATCTGCGTGCCGAGCACGACCGTGCTCACCTTCACCGGGTCGCGCGACAGGTCCGGCACGACAATCGGCGTCTCGTACGATCCGACGACGCCGTCCTGGTTCTCGCGCACGACCGCCTTGAACGTGTACTTGCCCGGCGGCAGCTCGAACGCCGTCGAGTACTGGACGTTCTTGCGGCCCATTTCGCCTTCACCGGCCGACAGCTTGACCGTGTCGTGAATGCGGCCCACCGGCCGGTTCTGCTCGTCCCGGACCAGCCCGAGGATATCGAGCGTCGCCTTGTCCTTGTCGCCCGCGTGGGTGGTCGGCACCTGCGAGCCGGGCACGACGAGCGATACCGGGACGTAGTAGCGCGACTTGTCGAGCCGGAAGTACCCGGTCGAGAGGAACAGATCGAGGTCGGTCGACGAGATCGCCGACAGCAGCTGGTCCTGGAGCTGCTGGTCGCGGTCCTCCTTGGTCGCGTGCGCGTAGTCCCGCCCGGCGTAATAGCCCTTGCGGTATTCCACCTTCGTGCCCGGAACCTTGACGCGCACCTGGATGCGGCGGAAGCGGCCGTCGAGCGCGTCGTTGGTGCTCGAGTAGCCGAGGACGTAGTACGACGAGGTGTCGGCGACGACGCGATCGAACACCTTGCCGAACTCGTTTGAATCGAAGAAGGCGCGGCCGCCTGTGTCCTCCGCCAGCGTGGAGAGCGTTTCCTGCGACGCGAACGTCGAGTCGAACTGGTTCGACATCGCGCGTCCCGAGAACGCGGTCGTGCCGCGCACGCTCGCCTGCGTCGCATCCCCGCCCGGCACGATCGCCTGGAGGCCGCGCATGTCGGCGGCGTAGATCGACACATTGGCACGGATCGCCTTGTCGACGACCGAGCGCAGCTGCACCTCGTTGTCCTGGCCCGTGCGGCTCATGCCGCTGCTGAAGTAGATGATCGATTTCTTCTGCTGGATGCCGGACAGCGCTTCGGTCAGCGACTGCAGCGCTTCCAGCCGGCGGTCGGTGTTGAAGATGTTGAACTCGCTGTCGTCGGGCGTGAAGTCCGCGCCGGTGTCGGCGACCGAGGTCGAATCCGCGGTGGTGCCTTCGGCGAACCCCTGCGCGGAGGCATCGTTGACGCCGCCGAGCACCTGCAGCAGTTCCTCGCGATTGTCGGTGAAGTCCTTGTCGACCTGCAGCGAGGCGGACAGCGACACCACCGCCACCATGTCGGCGGGCGTGAGCTTGGTCTGCACGTAGTCGCGCGCCGAGGTCACCGCCCGTTCGATCTCTTCCGGCTGCATCGAGCTCAGATCGAAGAAGAACACCAGCAGGCGACGGCCGTGCATGTCGACGGTCGTCGGGGCGGTGGGCGGCGCCGGGGCCGCACTCGGCGGCGGCGGCGTCACCAGGATCGGCTTGGCGGGTGCCGGCGTGGGGGCGGCGTCGGCCGGCGCCGGTGCGGCGGCCGGCAAATCCTCCAGGTCGAAGGTCGCGATCGTCTGCGTCTTGTTGTCCTCGACGATGGTGAAATCGTCGCGTTTCAGGTTCCGCAGGATGTTCCCGTCCTTGTCGCGCACCACGACGTTGACGAGCACCAGTTCGATGTTGGACTTGAACACGACCGGCTTCTGGGGCCGGGCCGGCTTCTGCTGCGCGGCGGCGCCGGCAGCCTGCGGCGCCCGCGGCGAGGCGTGCGGCGCGGCCACGACGAGGAAGCCCACCATGAAGGTCACGAATGCGAGGCGTCGCAGAGTGATAGGCATCGGTCGAAATCCGTTCAGAACCTGAAACGCGTGATGATCTGCACGCTGCGCATCGGGCGGACACCAATCACCTGCCCGAAGGTCGGCGAGTTGACAACGGTGTCGATGGTCGAGAATTCCGCCAGGTTGAGGATGTTGCTGGCCTGCACGCGGAGGTTCATGCCGCGACTGGAGGTGGCGCCGCCAAACCGCACGTCCTTGGACATCGACATGTCCAGGCTCGCGCTGCCCGGCCCGCGGATGCTGTTCCGGCCCGCGTCGCCGAACTGGCCCGCCGGCGGCACCACGAAGGCGGCCGTGTTGAACCACTGGCCGGTCGTCGGGTCGACGAGGTAAATCGGCGCGCCCGTGTAGTCCGCACGCAGGGTGCCGTTGACCCCGCGCGCGACGTCGGCAATCGCGCCGGTGACGCGCGGTGTGAACACCGAGCCGGAGGCGATCGCGAGGTTGCCCGCCAGCTGCCAGCCGCCCAGGATGTTCCCCACCGCGCTGTCGGTGTTCAGCCAGTGCTTGTTCAGCCCGAACGGCAGATCGTAGGTGAACGTCCCGCCGAACCGGTGCGGTTGCGAGAAGCTCGACGGCCCCCACTCCGCGGCCAGGTTCTGGTCGTTTTGCGCGACGACCGCGCCGCCGCCGCCGATGGTCGAGGCGTTGTCGAAGGCGCGCGAGTAGGTGTAATTGACGCCGCCCGAAAAGCCCTTGGTCAGCCGCTTCTGCAGCCGCACCGAGAAGGCGTGCATCGTCGATGCGGCCTGCGACGTTTCCCAGATGAACGGCTGCACGTTGGCAATCAGCAACCCGTTCGGCCCGCGGTTCGGCGCGCGCTGCATGTCGAGGTTGGCGCCCCGCGTGCCCGTGTAGCCGAGGCCGAGGACCGCCGTGCGCCCGATCGTCCGCTGCACGTCCACGTTCCAGATCTGGACGTAGCCCAGCCGGTAGTTCGGATCGATGCCGAACGTGTTGGTCGTCGCGTTGGGATTCACCGAGAGCAGTGCGTTCGAGAACGTGAGCGGCGCCAGCGTGGTGCCCAGCCCGGTCGCGGTCACGGCGAAGGGCGGCTGCGCCGCGAGCTGCTGCGCGATCGCGTTGTAGATGCCCGCGTTGTAGTTGATCCCGTAGCCGCCGCGGACCGTCGTCTTGTCCTGCGCGCGCCAGGCCACGCCGATGCGCGGCGCGAGGTCGTTGTAATCGGGCCGCACGAGCGTCGAGGGCAGCTGGCCGCTGAACGGGCCGACCTGGCCGGCCTGCACCGGCACGGCGGCGGTGACGTTCTGGTTCACGTCCAGCGTGACCAGCCGTCCGTCCGCTTCCCAGAAGGGCGAGACGAACTCGTAGCGCAGCCCCGCGTTCAGCGTGACCTTCGACGACACCCGCCAGTCATCCTGCAGGAACAGGTCCCACGACCGGCCGCGGAAGCGTTCCATCCCCGGACCGTACTGGAGCGTGGCCTGCTGCGGCATACCGAGCAGGAGGTCCGCGAAGTCGAGGCCGGAATAGAGCCCCGTGAACACGAACGCACCGTTCGCGTTGGAGTCGGTCCGGCTGTTGGTCAGAAACGCGCGATAGTCGCCGCCGAAGCGGATCACGTGGCGCCCCTTGAGCCGCGTCAGCTGATCGCCGACGTCGATGGTCTGCGCCAGGCGCTGCGACGGGCTGACGCCGCGCAGGCCGCTGAACGAGGCGAGCGACACGCCGGGCACGCCCCAGTCGAACGGATCCGATGACACGCCGCCGATCCCCGCGTTGCCTGCCACGTTCTGAGTGAACGCGAAATTGCTGAAGTTCTGCGACTCGCTCCGGTTGTAGTGCGCATGCATCATGTTCACGAGGCCCCACTTCGTGAACGAGTAGTTGACCGGGATGTCCCACGCGTGCGCTTCGCTCGTGCCGCCGAGCGCCGGGAACGGGTTGGCGCTTGCCCCGGTCGACCGATGGTAGTGAATGCCGATGCTCAGGTTCGACATGCCGTTCGGTATTCCGCCGCCGCGGCCGCCGCCGCCACGGCCCCCGCCGAGCACCGCCCGCGCGATCGCGCCCCGCGCGCGCTGCACCGTATCGCCGAAGTTGCGCGTGAAGCGCAGGTTCAGGTCGTCCTGGCTCGTGATCGTGTTGGTGGCGTAATAGAAGTTCTGCGTGCTGCCCGACAACGTCGGCTGCGGAAAGAGGTTCAGCAACGCGGCTGCCGTGGGGCTGATGCGCGACAGGGGGATCTGGTTGCCGGCGAACGGCAGGCCCGTTTGCGGGTCGAAGATCTGCGTCGAGAACGCGGACAGGTCGCCGCCGCGTTCGGCGAGCGTCGGCACCGTCGAGTACGAGCTGTATCCGTTGGTCGAGTGGTTGCCGGTGTAATTCAGGAAGAACGACGTCTTGGTGCCGTCGAGTATTCCCGGGATGTTCAGCGGCCCGCCGCCGCTTGCGCCGAACCGCTGCGACACGTAACTGGGTTTCTGAACCTGCTGGCCGGTCAGCGCATACGGGGCCGCGTCGAGCATCGAGCCGCCCAGGGTGTAATTGGCGGTCATCCGGATGCGATTCGCGTTGCGCATGCCGCCACCGAAACCGCCCGGGCCGAATCCTCCCTGTCCGCCGCCGCCGCCCGCCAGCGCCCGACCCAGCATCCCGCCGCCCGGTCCACCGCCGCGTCCTCCCCCGCCACCGC
>PMZR01000096.1 GCA_003170135.1 Acidobacteriota bacterium | reverse complement strand
CTCCGCCGCGGCCGCCCTGCGCGAAGGCGTTGTCACCACCTTCGGCGCCGCCTGGACCAAAGCCCGCGGCGAACTGCCCGGTGGCCGGGTCGAACTCGCCGCGACCAATGGCCATCATGCGATCGTTCATCATGCCGCGATCGACGCTCATCGCTTCGGCGTTGCCGTTGATGGTGATGGCCTCGGCGTTGGCGCCCTGGAGACTGAATCCAGGCGGGAGCAGCCGCGCCAGGTCGGCCGACGATTCGGGCTGGATCGTCTCGAGTGCGGCGGCGCCGTTCGCATCGGCCTGGACCGTCAACTGCGTGAAGCGGCCGGCCTCCTGCGGCGCGGGTCGAGCCGGTGTGCCCGGATTGGCGGGGGTCGCGGCGATCCCGTTCGCACCCCGCGCCGGCGGTGCGCCCTGACGCGTCTCGTCGGCTGCCGGCGGTTGGGCCGCAGTCTGCGCCGCCGGAGCCGTCGCCAGGTTGGGCAGGGGTCGATCGCGCGGCATCAGGCTGACCACGAAGTCGAGCGTCGTATCGCAGGGCAGTGCGCCCAGGGTGATATCGCGATCCACCGTTGCAAAGCCCATCAGCTCGGCCGACACCTTGAACGTCTGGCCCGGCGTGAAGACGATCGTGAACCTGCCCTGGATGTCCGTGGACGTCGCCACGACGAAGCGCTCACCCTGACGCACGACGACCGTGGCGCCCGGGAGTGGCATCGCGACCACGGCCGGGGTCGCTGCGGGCGAGCTGTTGCTGGGTGCTGCCTGCCCGCCGCGATCCTGTCTCGCCTGCGTTCTCGGCTGCGTCACCATCGTCACCGTGCCGGTGACGCGGCAGCCCTTCGGGACGGCGGCCTGCGCGCCGGGAGCCGGCGAACCCTGCTGTCGTGCCGCGAGCCGCCAGTTTCCGAGACCAATAACGAGGAGGAACGCCAGCGATGCAACAGCCCGAAGGCGTGTTCTGGTGGCCGGCCTTCCGAAGACGATCAGGGACATGAGGGAATGCTCCAGCCGCGTAGCTCGATCCGGGGACACCACGGCCCAAAGCCATGTCGCGACGCGGCCCAGCTCTGAGGTGCCGCCGATTATCGCCCAACGCGAGGGAATCGTACCGAGGAAAAGGGTGAAAATCCCGTGTCACGGATGAGGTGGGTGGCGTCCGCAAGCAAACGTCGGGCTGAGCTGCAGATGCGCGATGGCCCGCCGGTCACCTGCGCGGCTGCGGATCGACGACGGGCTTGGCAACCGTCACGACGAGGCGCGCGCCGTCGAACGCCGCTTGCGCATCCTCCCTCGAGTAGAACGCCGACGGCGTCAGGTCCTCGGCGCCGTAGAACGCCAGCTCGCGGTCGCGGCGCAGGCTCCGGGACACCTGCGCCAGGCGCTCGACCTGCGGTTGCAAGGCCGTTGGCAGGCGCCCTCGCTCGGCCAGCAGTACGTCGGACACGTCGTGGATGCGTGGGGCATCGACGCCGCAGGCGCGCAGCAGTCCCTTCAGCGCCAGCTCCACCACTTCCTGCGACTCGCGCACCACATCCGCCCAACTGGCCCCGTCGAACAGCACCTGGATGGCCTTCAGTCTGATGTCGGCGCGCCGCAGGTAGTCGGCCGCGAGATCCTGGTTCTTCATCTCACGCCACCTCGGCCCAGTACGGCTGGCCATGAACCCGCCGCCGCACCAGCCGGCCCGAGAGGATGTGGCGGCGCACCGCTGCCAGCTGCTGCGACAGGGACAAACGTCGCTCGAACAGGACGACCCCGTCGATTGCCGCTTCTGCCCAGACTCCGCCCGTCACCATGCCGGGGTCGGGAAGGTGTACGAAGTGGGGTTCCGCCTCGCGGCCGTCCCAGCTGACCGGCACTTCGTCCCAACGTCGATAGAGCTCGCGGGTCAGCGGCACGCGGCCATCGACGACGACGAGCAGGTCAACGTCGGAGGTGGCGCCCGCCTCGCCGCGCACCCACGAACCGAACGCGACCACGCCGACCAGCGCGTCGCCAAAGAGGAACGCGGCGCGCCGCAGTGTTGAGGCCGCGTCGCCGGCCTCGCTTCCGCTCGCCGGCGCGGCAAGCCGGCGAGCGCAGTAATCGTTGAGCGACAGGCCGCCTTCCCGTGCGGCCGCCCGCAACGCCTGGTGCAGGCCAGATTCGATGCGCAGGACGAAGCGCCCCGAGGCGCCCGTGCGCGGGCGGGGCCGCTTCGTGCGATCGATATCGCGCACTCTCTTCATAGTATCAAACTCGTCTCACCATGATACTACGGCGACTCGGGCGTTCGTCAAACCCGTCGTGGGTGACACCCGTGGCGGCGGTGCACCACCACTGACTGGCGCGTTGCAGAAGCCAGCATCTGCAACTCAACGTTGCGCTTAGGCCCCGATTGTACGCCTGGGATCTCAGATGTCGAGAAATTCCCGGAGTGCGCGCCGCACGTCCTCTTGCAGGGCCTCCGGCAATTCGCCGAGTTCGCGTCGGAACAGGGAGTTATCCCACGCCAGGATCTGGTCGATGAGGACGTCGCTGTTCCGGTCGAGGCCGGCGGTGCCGGCCGGGATCCGCACGCGTAGCGGGAAGGCGTCTTCCTGAACGAGCCTGGTCGTGAGCGGCAGCACGACCGTGCTCTCGAGCCCCGCCAGCGAGAACTCGGTCGGCTGAATCGCGAGGCACGGCCGCTGCTTGCCGGGCTTGCTGCGGACGCGCGGCTCGAGGTCGACCACGTACACGTGCCAGCGACGCGGTGAGCTCGTCACAGATCTTTCAACCGGCTGTGCGCGCGGAACTCCGCGTTCACGGTCCGGCTCGACGGCGCGGCGGCCCNNCGCGCGCCTGCCGCTCGGCCTCGCGCTCCAGCAGGCCCAGCCCGGCGCGTACCACGTCCACTTTCGTTCGCACGCCGAGCCGCTTCTTCAGGGTCTCGATGCGGCGGTCATCGTGCTCCTGGATCATCAAGGGTCTGCCCATGGATATGTACCTGACGATATATCTTGAAGTATATCATTGTCTGGCAAAGGTCAGAGCCTCGCCCTGCACGCGGCATGGGTTGATGGCCAGGCTCAGGCCCTCCCCCACGTCACTGCCAGTCCCAGTACTCCGCCGCCACCCACGGCAGCGCGCTCTCGTCCAGCACGCTGGCGGTGGGCGCGGTCGTGGGGGCCGGCCGGGGCTTCACCGCGCTCCAGGGCGGCGGTTCGAGGCGGCGCAGGTAGCGCACGAAGAAGTCGTAGCGCTTGTG
>PMZR01000067.1 GCA_003170135.1 Acidobacteriota bacterium | reverse complement strand
AGGGAGGCAGGCAAACGAAGACTCCATTTGATCCAGAAAGTCTTCGTTTGCCTGCCTCCCTCACTGTCCCCGGCCGTCGCGTCGCGACGACGGTCGAAGTCCTCGCCGCCCACGTGCACCGCGGAACCTGCGGCGCCTGCGCCGCGGCCATCTGCGGAAATCTGCGTGAATCTGCGGCTGATTGAGCGCCGGGCGCGTCGACGCCAACAAACTCCGGTATAGGATTGGCCGACCGTCGTGACAAAAACGTCCCCGTCGCTCGTCATCACAGTAGAAGTGCCCGCGGAACGCGACGACCGCCGCGATCGGGAGCTGTTCGGCCTGCTGGCCAGGGGGGACAGCGGGGCACTCGGGGACATCTACGACCGGCACGCGGCGCCGCTCTTTCGTCACGCGCTCGCGTTGACCCGGCAGGCCGCCGACGCCGAGGATCTCGTGCAGGCGGCTTTCGTGAAGCTGGCGTCGATGGGAGCGCTGCTCCTGGGCGTGCGGAAGCCGGCCAGCTATCTGCACCGGATGCTGCGAGCCGCGTGGATCGACCTCCAGCGGCGCCGGGGCACGAGCGGCGAGCAGTCGATCGCCGGCGATCCATTGGCCCCGGCCGCAGCCGACGCTGACGCGGTCATCGACATCCGGCGCGCCCTCGCGACGCTTCCCGAAGACCAGCGCGAGGTCGTGGTGCTCCATGTGTTCAACGGGTTCTCGTTCCGGGAGATCGGGAACATCAGTGGCGTGTCCACGTTTACCGCCGCCAGCCGCTATCGGCTCGGGATCGGTCGCCTGCGGCGGTGGCTCGGCGAACCATGAAGCAACCTGAGACGGTCGAGGAGCGTTTGCGCGACACGGCGTGGCCGGAGCCGGGAGCCGATCTGCGCGATCGGGTGCTCGCCGCCGCCGGCGCACGCGTGCGGGCGAGCGTGACGTGGGCCGACGTCATGTGGTTCTCGCGCCGCTGGCGGTTGGCCGCCGTCGCGCTGTTCCTCGCCCTCGGCCTGCTCGATCGGGTCTCGGTGTTGCCGGTGTCACCCGTTCGTGATCCCGGTACAGTCGCGGTTCAGACGGCACGGGCCGCGGAGGAGACGGCATTGCAGGCCGGCATGCCGCCCGACGAGGCGAAGGCGCTCGCACGCCAAGCACTGATCGCGGCGAGCCAGCCGGGGCCTGGGGAAATGACCTTCGACCTTAAGCCTTGGACCTTGGGCCTTGGGCCGTCGGCCGAAGGCCCAAAGCCGAAGGCCGAAGGCCGTCAGTAAGCGAAGGAGTTCACGGTGGCGCAACTTGAATCGGATCCGCGATCGCGCGCGCCGTTTGCCTGGTTGCTGGATTGGCTCCGCCATTGGCGCCGCCCCTTTGCCTGGCTGCTGGAATGGTGGTTGCGGAGTTGGCGGCGCATGGCCCTGGCGCTGCTCATTCTCGTTGCCGCGTTGCTGGTCGTCCGCGCCGCGCTCGATCTCTGGGCCGGCCGCGAGCTGAACGCGGAAGTCGCGCGTCTCGGAACGGTGTACGGGCGGTTGGACCCGGCCACGCTCGCGCTCCCGCGAGTGCCGCCCTCCGAGAACCGGGCGCGCGTGATGCGCGCCGCGGCGAGCCTGCTGAGTGTCGATGACGCCGAGCGGAAGGCGCTGGACTGGTTCTATCTCCGATCAGGGCAGCCCTCAACGGGTCTGTCTGATGATCTGCAGCGACTTGCCGGAGAGAACCGTTTCGCAGAGCAGGTCGCGGGCGAGGGCCGCGGCCGCCCGAAGTCCAACTGGGAAATCGACTACGCGCACAATGACCGCAATTTTCCTCGCCTGCGCGAAGTCCGCGATCTCGGAACCGTGCTTTCCCTGTCCTGTCGCGCGGCCGTCGATGCGGGACACGCGGACGAGGCTGCCGGAACAGCCCTCACGGGGCTCGCAGAGGCCGCATCGTTTGGCGGGGAGCCGAACGACGTCCTTCAGCTCACCCGGATGGGCATCGTTCGTGATCAGATGATGTGCGTGCGGGATCTGCTCGAACGGAACCAGCCTTCCGCCGCGGTCCTCACCGACGTCGCGCAGGCCCTTGCCGAGAGTCGGACGCCGGATCCCGTTCACACAGCCTTCATCGGCGAGTTGAAGGACGACAACCAGCTGTTCGCTCAGATGGAGAGGGGCGACTACGTCGGCGTCAGCGTCGGAGGCCGTTACGGCGACCCCAACCAGAGCCCGACCTGGGCGGCGCAGCTGGTGACGTGGCTCTGTCGCCCGTTGATCCGGCTGGCGCACGGTCGCTACCTCGCTGGAATGGCCAGGATCATCGCCCTTCAGCGTGTGGTGCCATCGGCGCGCCAGGCGTCGGCCGATGATGCGCGGCCGAAGACTACATGGCAGCCGGGGCGATGGTGGCAGATTTGGCGACGCCTTGATGAGACGCTCGTCGCTGACCTCGCGAACCTGGGCGAGAACTTCCTCGCCGGCCATCGGAACCTGGCCGACAGCGGTTATCTGTATACCTCTCAACTCAACGCGGCGGAGCTGGCCGTCGCGCTCCGCCGGTTCCGCCTGGATCGCGGCACGTATCCGGACGCCCTGGCCGAACTCGCGCCGCGGTACCTGGCGCAGGTGCCGATCGATCCGATCACGGGCCACCCACCCGAGTACACGCGCCAGGGCGAAGGCTTCGAGCTTCGCGGGCACGCCCCGAAGTGGATGGGCGAAGATGACAGCCCGCTGCTCGCGTGGAAGATTTCGCGGTAGGGACACGGAAGTCCGGGGTTCGGAGTCCGAAGAAGTCCGGAGTCCGAAGTCGGTACCGTAGGCACCGAGCTTCATCTCGGGGCCCCGCGGCCTGTTCGGCGAGGGGCGCACGTCGGAATGTGGAAGGGGGAATGTGGAATGTGGAACAGGCGGAGGGCGGGAGCCCGGAGCCCGAAGCCAGATCAATCCGGCAGGTCCACCGTTCCGGCCGCGGTCCACGGGCCGCAGCGGGCCACGCGTCTCATCGCTCGCCAGGTGCCGCCCACGATGCCGTGAGTGCGCAGGACGGCTTCCGCATAGTGGCTGCAGGTCGGCGTGAAGCGGCACTTGAGGCCGCCGGCGGCGAGTGCCGGCGCCAGCGTGCGCTGGTAGACGTGAATCGCCCGAATCGCAACCGCCGCGGTCCACTGACGATCCGGCGCGCGCGACGCGTCGAGACCGACAACCGCGACGAACACGGCGATGAGCAGGACAGCGAGACGCCGTCGCCGCGCGAGCCTGACGCCCGAATCAACTCCTGCGCCGGCAGACTTCAGCACCTAGCACCTAGCACATAGCACCCGAGCACCAGCACGTAGCACCCGAGCACCCAGCACTCCGCACGTCGCACCCCGCACTCCGCACTATCCCACCCTCGCCCGCACGAGCAAGAAATAGACGACGAGCAGCGCGGCGATCGCGCAGGTGAGCCACCGGACCTCGCGCGCCCGGCCGCCGAGCAGCTTGACGATCGGATAGCAGACGAACCCGAGCGCGAGACCGTCCGCGATCGAATAGAAGAGCGGGATGCCGACGATCGTCAGGAACGCCGGGATCGCTTCCGAGAAATCGTCCCAGTCGATCTTCGCCACGTTCTGCATCATCATCGCGCCCACGACGACGAGCGCGGGCGCCGTGATCGGCATGTAGCGGCCGATGCTGATGACGAGCGGGCTGAACAGGAGCGTCAGCAGGAAGAGCACGCCGGTCACGACGGCCATCAGTCCGGTGCGCCCGCCCGCCGCGACGCCCGCCGCGCTCTCGATGAACGCCGTGACCGTGGACGTCCCGAGGCAGGCGCCTGCCACGGTGCCGGTGGCGTCGACCATCAGCACCCGGTTCGCGCGCGGCAGCGTCCCGTTCTTCGTGAAGCCGGCCTGCTCGGCCACGCCGACCAGCGTGCCGACGGTGTCGAAGACGTCCATCACCACGAGGACGATGATGAACGGCAAAAGCGACCATCTGAGCGCGCCGGCGACGTCCATCCTGAAGATCGCCATCTGCTGGATTCTGGGCAGTCCCACCAGTCCCGCGTACTGGACCTTGCCGAGCGCGAACGCCATCACCGCCGCCGTCAGCATGCCCCAGAGGATCGCGCCGCGGACGCGACGCACCTGCAGCGCCGCCGCCACGAGCAGGCCCGCGAAGAACACCGCCATGTCGGCCGACAGCAGGTGCGGGTTGAGCGTGACGAAGGTGCCCGGGCTGGCGACGATCAAGCCGGTGTTCCGCAGGCCGATGAACGTGATGAACAGGCCGATGCCGACGGCAATCCCGTTGCGCATGCTCCGGCTGATGGCGTTCAGGATCGCTTCGCGGATGCCGGAGGCTGAAATCAGCCAGAAGATGACGCCGGACACGAAGACCATGCCGAGCGCCGTCTGCCAGGCGTTGGGGATGCCGAGGGCGGTCACGCTCATGATGACCGACACGAAGAAGAAGTTCTCGCCCATGCCCGGCGCGAGCGCGATCGGGTAGTTCGCCCAGAGCCCCATGAGGATGCTCGCGAACGCCGATCCGACGCACGTGGCCAGCAGGATGGCGCCGGGGTCCAGGCCCGTCGCGTGACCCGCGAAGTCCCGCGACAGCACCGCCGGCTGCACGAAGACGATGTAGGCCATCGTCACGAACGTCGTGACGCCGGCGAGCACTTCGGTGCGGACGGTGGTCCCCTCGGCGGCCAGGTGGAACCGCCGTTCGAGCAGGCCCTGAGGCGGCACGTCGGTCGCTGCGGTCATCGCGGACCACTCTAATGCGCCGGCCTCGACCGCGCAACAGCCGAGCCGCCGACCAACGACGAACGACCAAGACCAACAACGAACGACCAACAACCAACGACCAACGACCACACAGTTGGCGTAGAATGCGGAACGCCCCGCAATTGGAGAACCGCATATGCGTCAGGCTCCAGGCTTCCTCTGGTTGGTCCTTGCGTGCGCCGCTCCCGTCCTGGCCGCGTTCGCCGCGTGCGCGCCGCGCGTCGACCCCGCCGACCTCGTCCTGCACAACGGCAAGATCGCGACGGTGGATACGGCCCGGCCGTCGGCCCAGGCGCTGGCCGTGCGCGGCGACACGATCGTCGCGCTGGGTACCGACGAGCAGATCAACCCGTACATCGGCGAGAAGACGCGGGTCATCGATCTCGCGGGCAAGCTCGCCATTCCCGGCTTCATCGACTCGCATCTCCACTTTATGAACGTCGGCGAGACGAAGCTCGAGCTCGACCTCACGAAGGCGAAGAACTGGGACGACATCGTCGCGATGGTCGCCGAAGCCGTCAAGACGACGCCACCCGGGCAGCCGATCCGTGGGCGGGGCTGGCACCAGGAGAAGTGGGATTCGGTGCCCGTGCCGAACGTGCAGGGGTTTCCGCTGCACGACGCGCTCAGCAAAGTGTCGCCCAACAATCCCGTGTACCTGACGCACGCCAGCGGACACGCCACCATCGCCAATGCGAAGGCGATGGCCCTGGCGGGCATCACCAAGAAGACGGCCGACCCGGAGGGTGGCGATATCCTTCGCGACAAGAACGGCAATCCAATCGGCACGTTCCGTGAGAACGCCGCGCGGTTGTTGCATCCCCGCCCCGGGTCGATGCCCGAGCCCACGCCCGAGCAGGCGGCGGCACACGCGCAGAAAGTGCTGGCGCTGGCCGTACAGGAGTGTCTGTCGAAAGGCGTGACCACCGCGCACGACGCCGGCGTCGGCTTTGACACCATCGACCTGTACAAGAAGGCGGCCGACGACAAGACGTTGGGAGTCCGCCTGAACGTGATGGTCATCAGCGGCAACGATGCGCTGCGTCAGAGCCTGGCCAAGTACAAGATGATCGGCTACGGCGACAAGCACCTGACGGTGCGCACCATCAAGCGGATCCTCGACGGCGCCCTGGGATCCCGTACCGCGTGGCTCCTCGAACCGTACGCAGATCTGCCCGCGGGGACGATGAAGATCGAGGAGGGCGTGCACACGGCCGAGCCGGTGTCGAGGACGGGCATCGAGACGATGCCGGTGCCGGAACTGGCCGAGACGGCGAAGATCGCGATGGAGAACGGCTTCCAGCTGGCCGTGCACGCAATCGGGGATCGCGCCAACCGCGAGGCCTTGAACGTGTTCGACGAGGCGTTCAAGGCGCACCCGGACAAGAAGGACCTGCGGTGGCGCATCGAGCACGCGCAGCACATCAACGCAGCCGACATCCCGCGCTTCGGCCAGATGGGCGTCATCGCGTCCATGCAGGGGATCCACTGCACGTCGGATGGACCGTACGTGCCGCTTCGTCTCGGCGCGCAGCGCGCCGAGGAAGGCGCCTACGTCTGGCAGAAACTGATGAAGTCGGGCGCGGTCGTGGCCAACGGCACCGATGCGCCGGTCGAAGCGGTGGACACGATTCCCGGCTTCTACGCGCTCGTGACGCGGAAGATGAAGAACGGCCAGGCGTTCTACCCCGACCAGCGGATGACGCGCGAGCAGGCGTTGAAGGCCTACACGCTGAGCGGCGCGTATGCCGCCTTCGAAGAGACGATCAAGGGGTCGCTGGCGCCCGACAAGCTGGCGGACATCACGATTCTCTCGAAGGACATCCTCACGATTCCCGAGGACGAGATCCTGAAGACAGAGGTCCTCTACACGATCGTGGGTGGGAAGGTGCTCTACAAGAAATGACGTGGGGATCACGGATTGGCACGACGTAGGGATCAGGGGGAGCCCCCCTGATCCCGGTACTTCTTCTCGTCCCCTTTCGGTGTCGCATGGCTACCAGCGCCGAACGCGCCAATCAACGCAACGCGCTCCTCGCCGGCTTTCTCGGCTGGACGCTCGACGCGTTCGACTTCTTCATTCTGACGTTCGTCCTGGCCGCGGTCGCCAAGGACTTCCACCGCTCGATTCCCGCGATCGCCTTCACGCTGACGGCGAGCCTCATGACGCGTCCGATCGGCGCGTTCATCTTCGGCCTGATGGCCGACCGCTACGGCCGGCGCCTGCCGTTGATGCTCGACATCGTCTTCTACTCGGTCATCGAATTCGCGTCCGGCCTCGCGCCCAACTACGCAACCTTTTTCGCCCTGCGCCTGCTCTACGGCATCGGCATGGGCGGCGAGTGGGGCGTCGGCGCGTCGCTGGCGATGGAGTCGGTGCCGGCCCGCTGGCGCGGCGTGCTGTCGGGGCTGCTGCAGGAAGGCTACGCGTGCGGCTTCCTGCTGGCGGCCATCGTCTACTCGACGATCTTCCCGATCTGGGGCTGGCGCGCGATGTTCTTCATCGGCGGGCTGCCCGCCCTGTTGTCGCTGTTCGTGCGCGCCAAGGTGAAGGAGACCGAGGCGTGGCACAGGTCGCGGACCGACTGGACGACCTACCGCCGCGCGATTACGAAGCACTTCCCGCTGTTCGCCTACCTCGTCCTGCTGATGGCGATGATGAACTTCATCTCGCACGGCACGCAGGACCTCTATCCGACCTTCCTGCAGCAGCAACGGCACTTCAGCCCGCGCCTGACCGCGGCGATCACGATCATCTCGATGCTCGGCGCGATTGCGGGCGGCCTGCTGTTCGGGTTCGTGTCGGATCACATCGGCCGCCGCCGCGCGATGCTCATCGCCGTGGTGCTGGGGGCCGTGCTCGTTCCGCTGTGGGTGCTCGTGCCGTGGGTTCCGTTGGTGGCCCTCGGTGCGTTCCTGATGCAGTTCATGGTGCAGGGCGCGTGGGGCGTGATTCCCGCGCACATCAACGAACTGTCCCCCGATCAACTGCGCGGCTTCTTTCCCGGGTTCGCGTACCAGATCGGCGTGCTCATCGCCTCGACGATCGGATACCTCGAGGCGGTGCTCGCCCAGCACTTCAGCTACAGCTTCTCGATGGGCCTGCTGGCGGCGTTCGTGCTGCTGGTCGGGGCCGTCGTCATCGTGGCCGGTCCCGAGGCGCGCGGCGTGACCTTCGGGCGATCCGCGTGAAGACGCCGGCCCGCGGTCACCATTCCGTCTACGTCGTCTACCTGAGAAACCCGATCGGCGACGGCCGCGCGGGCTACTACGTCGGCATGACCGGCCTGACGCCCGAAGAGCGCTTCAAGAATCACAAGGCCGGTGTCAAGGCGGCCGGCGTCGTCCGGCGCTTCGGCGTGCGGCTCGTGCCGCGGCTCTACGCGCACCTCAACCCGATGCCCTACAAGGAAGCCGCCGCGATGGAAGTCGCCCTCGCGGAACAACTGCGTGCCCGCGGCTTCCAGGTCTTTGGCGGGCACTGAGCACGCCGTCCACGACGTGCCCACGTTTATCAGCCGCAGATTCACGCAGATTCACGCGGATTGCGATGTGGTGGGGTGGGGCGCCGCAGCCTTCGCGCGTACGTAGACGGCGAGGACTTCGACCGCCGTCGCGTTACGACGGCGGTGGCGTGAGGGCGGCCGGACAGACGAAGACTCCCTGGGTCAAGTGGAGCCCTCGTCTGCCCGGCCGCCCTCACGCCGGCCGTGGCCGGCCATGGCCGGCCGCGGGTCGAAGTCCTGGTGTCCGAATCGGCGGAAATCGGCGAACATCTGCGGCCGAATTTCGTGTTGCGAAGCTGCGGATCCCCGCAGCGCGTCTCAGGTCGCGCCGCTCGACCGCCGTCCGCCCGACCGATCTCGCCGGTGGCCGGTCCCGGCCTGGCCCCGTGATATCGTGAGTCGCGCAAGCTCGCCTCTGCTGCCGTTGTGCTGTCGCCAGGAGGACTGCCGTGGAGTTTCTGAACCTCGTGCTCATCTTCATCACCGCGTATCTCGTGTTCCGCAAGCCCGAGAAGGAGCGCCTGGCGTTCCGATTCCTGATCGTCAGCGTCCTGCTGATGGTCGTCCTCTTCTCGATGGCCACCCGGACGGCACTTCTGCCCGGCCTGAATTACTGAGGAGACCTCAGATGCGCGTCACCGAAACCACCGGGAAGCAGAGCGCGGTGTACACGATGCTGGCCGTCGCGGTGCTGGCGCTGGCGGTCATCCCCATCGGGACCGCCGTCTTCGTGCTCGGGTTCACCTTCGGCGACTCGCCGTGCGTGATGTGCTGGGAGCAGCGCATCGGCATGGCGCTCGTCGCGCTCGTCGGCCTGTTCGTGCTGCGGTTCGGGCCGCGGCCGCAGTACATCGGATTGTCGGTGTTCGTCGGCGCCTGGGGCGTCTTCATGGGCCTGCGCCACGTGGGGATGCACGCCGCGCGCGACATCGGGCAGGGGTTCAGCGCCGAGATCCTCGGCGCGCACACCTACACCTGGTCGCTCTTCATCTTCTGGATCTGCATCGTCACGATGGGCGTGCTGCTGATGATGCTGAAGGACAGCGATCGCGCGACGCCCCCGCGCATCCTGCGACCGCTCGAGAAGACGGCGATGATCGTCTTCCTCGTCGTCATCGCGGGCAACATCGTCCAGGCGTTTGCGAGCACCGGGCCGCCGCCCTACATGGGACAGGGCGATCCGGTACGCTTCTCGTTCAACCCCAAGCACTGGGTCTGGTCCACCGAGGAATGGTCCAGCGTCTTGTCGTTCGACCGGTGGTCGCTGCGCGGCCGCTGGGCCGCCGAGAAGCCGTCGCTTGAAGGTCTGACGGTGGACCCGTCCCTTGGGCCAATCGCGGGCATTCGCTCACCTGGTGGCGACACGCCTCTCCCGCGGCTCGATGTCAAAGAGCAGCGACAGCTGAGGCTGCCGCTGAAGGGGACAATCACCGATCTCGCCTACGACGCCGCGTCCGATCGCTTCCTGTTGACGACACAGCATGGCGTCTACATCACAGACGGCGGACTGCAGCGGGTGCTGCGCTACACGATTGTCGATCCCGGGTTCTCGGTCGATCTTGGGGACTTCGCGGGCGCGGCCTTCCTCGACAGCCGGACCGTGATCGCGCTCGGCGAGAACAAGAGTTACGTCGTGCTTCGCGAGGACGACCGTGCGGACGCCGGCAAGAACTTCAGGTTCTTCCTGGAGTCGTTCGACCAGTTCAACGAGGTGTCGCGTTCGCGCCTGTCGACGGTGCGCGCGCGGATGATGTATGCGATGTCGCTCGCCTCCGACGCGGCGGCCAAGTCGGCCTACACCGTCACCGTCCCGAACTCGCAATCGCAACGTCTGGTCGTCTCGCGCTTCGATTGGCGGGACCGCACGCTGTCGGAGGAATTCGCGCCCGGCGCGGGCGCGGGTCTCACGCTGCGCGCCAAGCGTTCGCTCGACGAGTTCTACGTGACGGGTGCCGCGGTTGAGGGCGGCCGGCTGTACGCGTTGAGCGCGGCGTTCAGCACGCTGCTGACAATCGACCTCGCGACGCACCAGGTCGTCGCGGCGCACGCGATCGCAGGACTCGACCGCCCGACCGGGCTCGCAATCAAAGGCGACGACCTGTGCATCGCGTGTGCGAACGGCCGCGTGGTGACGGTCGCCAGGCCAGTCTCGTAGCAGCGCGAACTCTGAGGCGCAGGGGCCGACAGCCCCGCATGGGCTCGAGGCCCTGAGCCAAGCCAAGGCCATAAGCCCTGAGCCATAAGCCGCTCTCGAGCGACGTCGCTCATCCGCGCAACTCTTCCGCATCCACGAAGCGCAACTGCTGCTGGTCGGTCGTCTGGGCCATGGTTCTCCCTGCGCGAGCCGGGCCTGAACGCCCGAGCCCGCGCCTCTGCAAGCGCAGGCTACGTGGCTCAGTTCCGAGTCACGCCAGCCTTGGTGGCACTTGCTGCAATCAGGAACCGGACCACCAAAGCGCGGCCGTGGATGCGGTCGCGCGATCAGTGCCTCGTCTGGTCGCGCAGTCGGTCAGTCGGGAAGCGGCAGCTTCTTCGTTCCGGTCGGATTGCTCGGTTGGCCGCCACGGGCCGGGATATCGGACGCTTTCGCACGCACGCCCCCGGGCCCGGCGGGTTCCGAGGTGCCCTCCCGGTTCTGCCGATCGCGGGTCGCCTGCGCGATGAGTTCCTCGCGATGACGTTTGCGGTTCTGCCGTGTTTCGCGATCCTTCATGTGCTTCGACCTCCATCGCAACACTGCGAGGCAAGGCGTGTGCCCAGGAGGCGGGAGGCGGACAATCATGGCTTTACCTGAAGAACCGCTGCCCCGAGCGGCGCGAATGTTCGATTCCGTCCAGGTGCAGGTCCGGTGGCCTGGCGTCTGGGCGGGCTTCCTGATCGGTCCGTCCGCTCGTCTGACCCGAAGCGGGCTCCCCATTTCGCCGCGGGAATAAACGGAGGCGGACGCGCGTCTAAAGTGGTGACAGACAATTTCGCCCGGCCGCACTCGGCCGCTCGTGAACCACTGGAGGATTCGATGAACCGCATCGTTCGCCCCGCGGCGCTCGCGCTTGCGTGTGCCGCCATCATTGCCACAGGCGTCCTGGTCTTCGCGCAGGGCCCGCCGCCGCCTCCGCAACACCGTCAGGGTCAGATGATGGGTGGGCGCGGTGGTCCCTGGGGCTCCGGCCCCTTGCAGCAGCTCAACCTCACCGACGACCAGCGCACGCAGATCCAGACCTTGATGGAACAGCATCGGCAGGCCACGCAGAGTTCCGCGCAGAAGATGCGAGATCTCCAGCAGCAGCTGAAGAACGCCGTGTTTGCGGACGCGCCCGACCTCAACACCATCAGCCAGACGGAGTCGCAGATCGCGGCGCTCGAAGCGCAGTTGGCCGCCGACCGGGTGGCCGCCGAGAAGCAGATTGCGGGCGTCCTGACCGCCGATCAGCGCAAGCAGGTGCGCGACATGCCGGGCCCGGGGCCGTTCATGGGCGGCGGACCTGGCATGGGCATGGGGCGTGGTCGCGGCATGGGGCGCGGGATGGGCGGACCGGGCTGGTAAGCGCGGCGAACGGCCGTGCGCCCGCGTCGGTCGGCGGCCGGTAGCTGGTTACGTCGCTCACGCTTTGCCGTGCGGACGCGCTACCATCTACCGGTCCCTGCCCGGGCTCGACCACGCGTTCCGCTCTCGTGCCCGGTTCATCCATGCAGCCCGATCCCGATCGCAGCCTGGTCGATGCGGCGGCCGCCGGCGACGCCGATGCATTCGGCGCGCTGGTCCTGCGCTACCAGGCGCGCATCGTCAACTTCGTCCGTGCGCTGACTTCCGACGATGGCGAGGCCGACGACCTGGCGCAGGAGACATTCATCCGCGCCTACCAGGGCATCGGGCGGTTCCGTGGCGAGAGCGCCTTTCGCACCTGGCTTTATCGCGTCGCGACCAACGTCGTCCAGAGCCACCTGCGAAAGCGGACGCGGCGCTGGCGATGGTTCGGGCCGAGCCTCGACGAGCGCCAATCGGGAACTGCGCAGGCCGCATCGCCGCCATCGATGGCGGCCACCGTCGACGACGATGCCGCGCGGCGGCAGATCATCGATCGCGCGCTCAGATCGCTGCCTCCCGAGATGCGCCTGGTGGTCACGCTGCGCGACGTCCACGGCTTCGACTACGCGGAGATTGCCGGCATGCTCGGCATTCCGATCGGCACCGTCGAATCGCGAATCTTCCGCGCGCGGCAGCGTTTGCGTCCGCTCCTGGCGCCGCTGCTGTCACGCGGCCCCGGCGGTGCCGGGTAATACGGTGGCATCATGACCTGCGAAGAGCTGAACGGACTGCTCGTCGAGTACCTCGACAACCGTCTCGACGATCGTCGCCGAGACGCTGCGAACCGGCACCTGGCCATGTGCGCCGCGTGCCGGGACACGGCGGTGGCACAGACCGCAGTGTCGAACGCGCTGGCATCGAGGCCCGAGGGACCGGTGCGGCCGTCGTTTGCGGCACGCGTGTCCCAGCGCATCGCTCGAGACGCGGGTTGGTTCGCGGTCGCCGACTGGAGGTGGTTGTCGCTCCGCCTCGCGCCGGTCGCCGCCGCGTTGCTCGTCGCGGCCGGCATCGTCATCGAACGGCAGGCGCAGCCGTCGGAGGATGTGTCGTTCTCCAGCGTCGTCGAGACGCTGGCTGGGGGCGAGAGCGACTCCCTGCCGGTGACGTCCGTGCTGTGGCAGCAGGACACCACCGACGATGCGGTGCTGCTGACGGTGCTGGCGGCCCCGGCGAACGCGAGGATTGTGAGACAGACCGATGCAAGATAGACACCTGCGCCTGTGGTTCGTCGTGTTCGTCCTCGCCGTGTTCATGGCCGGCGTGGGCGGCGGCTCGATTCTCGACCGCTACCTCGGGCGCGGCAATCCGCGGAACCCACCGGGCGGCCCGCGGCGGGCGGGTGGGCCCGGCGGACCAGGCGGCGCCCCGATGATGGCGCGTCGGCTGGCCACCGACCTCGACCTGACCAGCGCGCAGCAGGCGGAACTCGATGCGATTCTGGCCAGACGACGACAGCGCATCGAGCAGGTGCAGGGCGAGGTGCAGGCGCGCTTCGAGGCGGAGCAGCGGGAGATGCGCGACGAGATTGCAAAGATCCTCACGCCCGACCAGCGCAAGAAGTTCGAAGGCTGGCTCAGCCGTGAGCCGTTCCCCGGTATGTGGCGCATGCCCGGACCCGGCATGGGGCGAGGCCGCGGCATGGGCGGTGGCCCCGCCAGGGGACGCGGGCCCGGGCCTGGCGGCTTCTGACCCCTCGCATTTCATCCGACGGCCGCGGCTTGAAACCTGCATACTCAGCCTGGCAAGTCCAAACTGTCTCAAATCGGGAACGCCTGCTCGATCGAATTGACGGCCGGCACTGGTGCGTGTGCCAGGCGCGCACCGCCGATCGTCGGATGGAGGAAGTCCGTGACCGCATCTTCGACACGCTTGCGCTCGATGCGCGTGGTGGTGGCCCTCGCCCTTGTCTTCCCCGCATTGCTGTCAGGCGTCACTCTCGCCGCCCGCGCGAAGAAGCCGGACATCGTCAGTCGCTGGCGCGGCGATCGGCCGATCGCGATCGACGGTGTCAACCAGGAGTGGGAAGGCCTGCTGGTGCCGATGAAGGACGCGCCCGTCTCGATCGGTTTTTCCAACGACGATCAGTACTTGTATTTCTGTCTCACGACGAGCGACCGCGCCGAGCGGGGGCAGATCATGCGCCAGGGACTGATCGTGTGGATCGATCAGCAGGGCGGCAAGAAGAAGAGCTTCGGCATTGAATTCCCGGTCGGCACCCCGCGCGCCTACGTCGTCGATCGAAGCGGCGACACGGGCGAAGCCCGGGGCGGGCAGGCGCAGCCGCTGCCGGCCAACCAGGATCGGCTGGTCGTTCTCGGCCCCGACAAGAACGACCGCCACGATCTCGCCTTCGACGAGGCGCCAGGCATCGAGGCGAAGATCGGCGAATCGACCGGCGTGCTCGTCTACGAGATGCGCGTTCCGCTCGCCAAGTCTGCCATCCAGCCCTACGCCATTGGCGCAAAGCCGGACGCGATGATCGGCGTCGGCCTCGAGACCCCTGAAATCGACCGATCCGCGATGCGGCCCGGTGGTGGAGGCGGCGAAGGCGGCGGCTACGGCGGACGCGGCGGCGGCGGCGGTGGC
>PMZR01000071.1 GCA_003170135.1 Acidobacteriota bacterium | reverse complement strand
GAGCGCTGGCTCGGGCTGAAGCGAGCCGGCGCGATCAACGTCGCGACGATTGGCGTGCCTCGGACCGGCGGAGCGGGTGCGGGCGGTGGTGCTGGACGAGCCGGCGCGGCGGCCGCAGGCGGGCGCGGGGGTGGAACGCCGCAGCCGACGATCACGCTGTTCGATCGCGAGCTGATTGACGCAGCCGGCGAGGCCGTGGCGATCACCTTGACGCCGCGGGGCGCGGCCGCCCTGCTCGCGGGCACGGGGCACACGATTGAGGAGATCAATCAGCTCGTCACCGACAACAAGCCGCTGCCGCGGTTCGCGATTCCCGGGACGCTGAAAGCCCACGCGGCCCTCGGGAGGGAACCGATCGACTCCTGCAACATCGTCGGTGTCGTCGAAGGGTCGGACCGGACGTTGAAGTCCGAGTACGTCATCATGTCCGCGCACCTCGACCATCTCGGCATAGGCCGCGCGGTCAACGGCGACACGATCTACAACGGCGCGATGGACAATGCCTCGGGGATCGCGTCGATCATCGAGACGGCGCGGCTGCTCAAAGCCTCAGGCGTCAAGACGAAGCGCTCGCTCGTGTTTCTCGCGCTGACCGGCGAAGAGAAGGGCGAGCTCGGATCGCGCTACTTTGCCCGTCGCCCGACCGTGGCGTTCGGGAAGATCGTCGCCGACATCAACCTCGACATGTTCCTGCCGCTGTACGCGCTGAAGGTCATCGAGGTGCAGGGCCTCACCGAGTCGTCGCTCGGTGACTCCGTGCGTGCGGCGGCGAAGACGGTCGGCGTCGACGTGCAGACGGACCGTGAGCCCGAGCAGAACCGCTTCATCCGCAGCGACCAGTACAGCTTCGTCCGACGCGGTGTACCGGCGCTTGCGTTCAAGTTCGGCTATGAGTTCGGCTCGCCTGAGGAGACGATTCGCCGCAACTGGGTGCGCGACCTCTATCACAAACCGGGCGACGACCTGAATCAGCCGGTCAATACCGAAGCGGCGGCGTTGTTCGACCGCGTCATGCTGGCGCTCTTACAGCGTGTGGCAAACGACCCGGCGCGGCCGACGTGGAATGCCGACAGTTTCTTCAAGCAGTTCGCGACCGGACGCTGAGCACGAACAGCACTCGTCCGGTGAGCGTGGGCACCGTGAAGAAGGCAACGGCCCTTGCGAGGTCGTTCTATGCGCGCGCATGCACTCTGAAGGTTCGCGTGATGTTTGGCTCGGGCGACTGGACCTGCACGATTGCCAGGTGGAAAGGGAAGATGACCGGCCCGTGAACGGGGCTCGACGGCAAGGTGCACGAGGCGACGGGCAAGGCGTTCGAGCTCGAGTTCTGCACGGTCGCGCGTTGGACAAATGGCGAGATCGTCGAAGAGAATCTCTTCTACGACCAGGTGGGGTTCCTGCGGCAAATCGGCGTGCTCTGAGCGCTCTCTGATCGGGACCTTCGTGTTCGCGCTCAGCGGCGCGGCCTCCGGCGTGAAGAGCAAGCTGGATGTGTTCGGCTTGGGCGTCCCGGCGTGCGTCGCCGGCAACGCCGGCGGCGTGACCCCAGATATGCTCATCGGGGCCGTGACGTCGGGTGGCAGGAACTCCTGCCCGTTTGCCGGCCAACCAGATCGACGATGAGGTCCGCCGCTCTATCCAGACCGGTCAGGGCAGTGTTCAACGCGTTCTGCACCGTGTGCAGCGACGACCGTGCCGCGCGACTCTACCGGGGCGCTCGACCCCCGTCGAGAAACGTCCCGTTCTCGAGTTCCTCGAACGCCTGCCGGAGCTCTTGCTGCGTGTTCATCACGATGGGGCCGTACCACGCGACCGGCTCCCGGAGCGGCTTCCCGGACACCAGGAGAAACCGGATCCCGTTGGGACCGGCATGCACGCCGACCTCGTCCCCCTGGCCGAACAGCACGAGTGTGCGGTTCTCGGCCTCGCGTGGAGGTGCCGTGTCCGCCCATCCCGCGCTCTCGGACGGCACCGAGAGGAGGCCGGATGCATCGCAGAAGGCGCCCTTCCCCGCGAACACGTATGCGAACGCGAGCCTGCTGGCCTCGACCGGCAGCGCCGTCCGCGTGTTCGCGGGCACCGTCACATCCAGGTAAATCGGATCGGCCGCGATCCCCTTGACGGGGCCGGTCGTTCCCCCGTAACTTCCGCAGACAACCCGAACCTGGGTCCCGTCTTCGTCCGTGTGGAGCGGGATCTCGGCTGCCAGGACGCCCTGGTAGTGCGGCGCCGTCATCTTGAGCCGCGCCGGAAGGTTGGCCCACAGCTGGAACCCGTACATCCGACCGTCCGGGTCGCCGTCGGGCATCTCCTGGTGGAGCACGCCGCTCCCGGCCGTCATCCACTGGACGTCCCCTGGCCCGATGACACCCCCGTGGCCCATGCTGTCGCCGTGTTTCACGGTTCCCGCAAGCACGTACGTGATCGTCTCGATGCCTCGGTGAGGATGCCAGGGGAAGCCGGCTCGGTAGTCCTCCGGCCGGTCGCCGCGAAAGTCATCGAGCAGGAGGAACGGATCGAACTCGGACGTGTCCCCGAAGCCGAACGCACGACGCAGACGGACGCCCGCGCCTTCAAGCGTGGGTGTGGCCTTGGCGAGCTTCCTGACCGGGCGAATGGCCATGTGGACCTCCTGCAGAATCGGAAGGTGGCTGACCGCCCGATTCTAATCCGAATGGCAGCCCTTTCAGTCCCGGGGCGACGAACTGCCCGGGGGGAGGCGCCGCCAGCAGGGTGGATTGGCGCTGGAATATCAGCCGTAGGTCATCCTGCGCGACATCGGGATTGCGGGCGCGCGATGACCTCCACAGCCCCGGTCTAGTGGGCTCCCACCGGTTCGGCATCGATCACTTCCCCGTCTGCGACGTTCGACGGGCTCGGTGCACCCGGCCGTGACGGTGCCGTCTCCGCCTCGCGTTCCTTCCTGTAGGCCTGCGCGTCAGCCTCGTTCCGCGCCTCGACCTCCTCGCGGCGCTTCCGGTCGGCGTCCGCGTGCGCCTGCGCCTCCTTCACCAGCCGATCGACCTCGCCCTTCGAGAGGCCGCTCGACGAGGTGATGGTGATCGTCTGCTCTTTGCCGGTGGCTTGGTCTTTCGCCGACTCGTTGACAATGTTGTTCGCGTCAACGTCGAAGCGAGAGCGGCGTCACGTCGAGCAGCAGCACGTCCTTCACCTCGCCGACGAGCACGACCTCGTCGATGTGTTGCGCGTCCACACCGGCGTCGCTCAGCGCTTGCTTGAGCGGCGCCATCGTTCGTTGAAGCAGGTCGTCGACGAGCGATTCGAGCTTCGCGCGCGACAGGTTCAGCGCCAGATGCCTGGGTCCGCTCGCGTCGGCGGTGATGAACGGCAGATTGATGTCGGTCTCGATGACAAAGGAGAGCTCGATCTTTGCCTTCTCGCCCGCTTCCTTGAGACGCTGCAGCGCCATGCGGTCCTTGCCGAGATCGATGCCGTCGCTCTTCTTGAACTCCGTCGCGATCCAGTCGACGACGCGCTGGTTCAGTGGAATCAGCCTAGCGGACCGTCAGCACGGGACAGCCCGCGCCCCGCACCACCTGCTGCGTCGTCGAACCGAAGAGCGCCAGTGCCGCACCGCTGCGACCCTGGGCACCCATGACGATCACGTCGGCGTGTTCATTCGCCGCGATGCGCAGAATCTCGTGGTGCGCGCGACCGGGCACGACCACGGTTCTGACGCCGCGGGGCAGCGGGGGTGCCCCTGTGGCGAGACCGTCGAGTCGCTGCCGACCATCCTCGAGCAGGTACGTCCGAATCTCCGGGACGTTGAAATGCGCGTTCCCGAGTGGTTCCTCTTCTGCCAGGAATTCAATCACGTGGACCAGGACGACAGACGCGTCGGCGCGCCGCGCGAGATCGAGCGCGAACCCGAACGCCTGTAATGCGGCTGGCGAGAAGTCGACCGGACAAAGTACGGTCCGGAGCGCGACGTCGAGCGGCGGGGTGGCGGGCGCGTGCGGCGGCACGGTCAGTACCGGGCACGGCGCTTTCCGCAGCACCTTCTCGGCCACGGACCCGAGAAAGAACCGGTCGAACCCGCTGCGGCCGTGCGTGCCCATCACGAGCAGGTCGGTGCGCATCTCAACGGCCTGGTTCACGACGGTGGCGGCCACTTCGCCTTCGGCTGCCGTCAGCGAAACGGTGCCGGCGCCCAAGCCGGCGGCGACGACGGTCTGCCGCAGTTGTTCGAGCACCTCGTCGCGAGGGGTGGCATACACCAGGCTGATAGGCTCGAGGCCGGTCGTGACCTCCATCGGCGTGAACGAAGGGACCACGTGCAAGACGGTCAGGTGGCCCTCGTACCATTTCGCGACCGCGCCGGCATAGGCGAGAGTCCGAACCGACAGGTCGCTGAGATCAACCGGACAGAGAATCTTCTTGAACTCGACCACGGTCCACCTCCTTCGAGACGACGCCTGCGACCGCCGGGCGCCGCACCACGTGCGCGGTCGGCGGTTGCGACTGCTGTGCTCGTCGTGAAACGGGTCATCAAGCCTTGGGAACCTTGCTCTTGGTGCCCGGCCTTCAACCGCGTGGATCGGACACGTCAATAACCTAGCGGCCGCGACGAAACGTGTCTGTTCAAATGGGCACACGGCGGAAGCGGAAAGTACAACGCAGATCGCGATTACCAGCGCGTCGACGTGTCGGGCCAAGTCCGCGTGGGCCACGACATGACGCTTCGGCGTTGGATTCGAGCGTGCGCGAAGTGGGGAGCGACTCGGAGGCGTGTCGGTTCGGAGACGGCGGTGATACGTACGGCAGCCTGTCCCTCGGAAGGAGGGGCGACCTCCGGTCGCGGGTCGGGGGGCAGGACACGCGCTGACGAATCAGCCGAGCGAGGTCTCCGGCAAAAGGGGTTTCGTCAGGACACAATGCGCCGCGCGCCCTTGGGCGGGCGAGCCGATCACTCGTGCAGGACGACGGTCAGCAGGGCGCCGTTCACCTTCAGGTCGTTGTCACGACTGCCGTACTCGACGAACTTGAGTTTTCGGAACTTGTTCATGAAGAAGTTCACGCGCGAGCGGGTCGTGCCGATCATCTCGGCCAGGGCTTCCTGGGAAGGCTTCGGCACGACGCGGTGCGGTCCGTCCGGTTTGCCATATCTCGCGAGAAGGAGCAGCGCGCGCGCGAGACGTTTCTCGCTGTGATTGAACAGCTGATCCACCAGGTCCGCTTCTGCGCGAGCGTTCCGGGACAGCACGTGCAGGATAAAGCGGTCGGACAGCGCATGCTGCTCGTGCAGCACTCTCAACATCTCGCCCTTCTCGACCACGAGCACCCGCGTCGGCATGACGGCCGTCGCGGTTCCCATGCGGACCAGGTGGCCCGCCAGCGCCGACTCGCCGACGAAATCGCCGGGGCCGAGCATCGCCACGATGGCCTCTCTGCCCGTGCGGGCGATCACGCTGTGCTTCACGCGACCTTCTTGCACGTAGAACACACTATCGGCCACGTCGCCCTGCGCGTACAACGCGGCCCCGGAACAGAACGCGGCTTGGCGCCGCGCCAACCCCGACGAGTGGAGAAAGACCTCAGCATCGAACGGAGCCGATGGAGGGGACAGCGCCGTTGTCGACAGCCGGAGCGTCATAGGGTCCATATCTGTCTGCATCCGCGCAGACTCGATCACGAGCCGTTTCCGCGAACCGGTGGTAACGTAGTCCCCAACACCCCGGCCGAGGTCGGGCAGTCCTCTCGATTTCGACGCAATGCTACTGGGATCGCCAGATCACGTCTGTCTCCTTTTGCACACCCGGACCGGTTCCGCCAACATCATCTGGGCGGTCACGGCCAAGTCCGACCCGTCGATCAGGATGCAGCGGCTCAGCGCGCTGCAAACGGCCGCCGGGCTGCCTCTTCTCTCGACGCACGACGTACGCGTACTCGAATCTGCAACGCCGAGTTGACGCGGGAGTCTCGATGCGGAAATGATCCGCGACGGTGAGGTCCGTCGGTGATCAAGACGTTTCGCGAATCGTTCAGCCTGCTTGGCACGCGGCGCTTCGGCACATTCTGGTTCGCCAGTCTGCTCTCGAGCATCGGCACGTGGGCCCAGCAGGTCGCGGAACCCTGGCTGTTGCTCACCCTCGGCGCGTCGTCATTCCTGATCGGACTCGACTCGTTCGCGATGAACGCACCGGTGTGGCTGCTCACCCTGGCCGGTGGCGCGCTGGCCGACCGCTCCGACCGCCGACTGGTGATCACGCTGTTCCAGTCGATCCAGATGCTGTGCCCGACGGCCATTGTCGTGCTGCTGGTCGCCGGCCTGGTGCAACCGTGGATGATCATCGCGCTCTCGGTCGTGGTCGGCGTCACCGATGCGCTCTCGATGCCGTCGTTCCAGTCGATCGTGCCGTCCATCGTCACGCACGAGCAGATCGGCCAGGGCCTTGCGCTCAACTCCACCCAGTTCAACCTGTCGCGCATTCTCGGGCCGGCGATTGCCGGGGTGTTGATGTCGGGCGTGGGCGTGATCGCCTGCTTCGTGGTCAGCGCGGCCTCGTATGTGCCCTTCGTCGGCGTGGCGCTGTGGATTCTCCCGCGCTGGACTCCCGCGGCCCCGCGCGCAGATGCACCGCCGCAGAGTCATCTGTTCGCCGGCATTGGCGACATTCTCCGCCAGCGGCACTTGCGCGGTGCGCTGCTCACCGTGCTCGCCACCGGCACGCTCTGCGCGCCACTGGTCACCTTTACGCCGGTGCTGGTGAAGACGGTGTTCCAGGGAGGCGCGGGGCACTTTTCGGCGGCGCTCGTGGCGTTCGGCGTCGGAGGGTTGCTCGGCGCCGCGGGCCTGCTCAGCATCCCGCCGGGCGTCGATCGGCGGCGACTGACCTCGGGCTTCGCGCTCGCGCACGGCGCGGTGTTGGTGCTTACCGCGCTCAGTCCGTGGTTCTGGGGCCTGCCTCCACTGCTGGTCCTCGCCGGCGCCGCAATGACCGTCAGCAACACCGCGGCGAACTCGCTCCTGCAGGCCACCGCCAACCCGCGCCTGCTGGGGCGGACGGTCAGCCTCTACATGCTCGCGATGCGTGGCGGCATCTCGCTTGGAGCGTTGCTCACCGGCGCGGCGGTCAGCCTGCTCGGCGTGCAACACGCCCTCCTGCTGGACGGAGTGGCGGCACTGGTGATTCAGGCAGCGTTGGCGCGAACTTGGTTTCGGGCAGCGCTGCCAGATCCCGGGACGATGATCTAGCGCAAGGGGACCAGCAGGTCCGTGGGCAACGGATCCCGCCAGCATGAGCCCGGACCTTCTCGGCCAGCGACGCAACGACGATGGTGAGCACGAGCTGCAGCGGGCAGTAACTGAGTTTCCTCTCGCAGCATGGGCCGGGCCTGTGGCAGAATGCGACCGCCAGGCAGACACTTCTGGGAGAGGCCGTTCGATGCGACACCGAGCAGTGATTCCGATTGGCGCCCTTGCATGCGTTCTTGCCGCGAGCTTCTGGGCCTGCTCCTCCGGCAACGACTCCGACATCGAGACGCTGGAGCAGGCGAAGAGCACGATCAGCCTCGACGGTCCGGCGACGGCGCGCCTGACGGGTCCCGACACGATCCTCGTCGAGGGAAAGGCGACCAATCACGACAAGTTCCAGCACGACGTCTACTTCAAGGCGACGTTGTGGGACGCGGCCGGGAAGGCCGTCGGCACCGCAGCCGGCAAGCTCGAGGACTGGCCGGCCGGGCACGGCGGGATGTATCAACTGCAAGGCAGCGTCACGCAGAGCAGCTGGGCGCGCGTGGCGGTGGTCGTCTCCAATGTCACCGAACACGTGCGAGGGCGTCCCGAGTAGCGTCGCGGGCGCGATGACCTGCATCCGCGTCGTGGCCGGGCTCCTGGCTGGAATCCTGGCAGCACCGGCGATCGCTTCGCCGCACGAGGCCGCCCCCTCCCGCGCGTCGGTCGGGGCCGCGGCGCCCCGGCTGTCGGCGGAGATCCCGCGCAGCATCCGCAGGGGCGAAGCGGTCACGCTGGTTCTGCACGTCACGACGGCACAACGCCCCGTCGAGGCTGCCGTTGCGTGCCTGGCCGCCGTGCCGCTCTTCATCAGCATCGAAGACGCGCTGGATTCGACACCTGCCGGTGGTGTGGATCTCGGCTCGGGTTCCTCGTCCTCGGGCGCGGCACAACCGGGTTGCGAGAAGTCGAGCGCCGGGTTGCCACAAGCGCCCGGCGTCTATGCCTTCACGTGGGAGCCGGACACGCCGGGCCGCGTCACTCTCACGTTCACCGCGGCCGGCGGCACGCTCACGCTGCCCGTGGACGTCGCCAGCGCGCCGCCTGACACCACCGTGCTCGTCTCGTTCGCCCTTCTGACCGCGGCCATTCTCGGCATCGCCGCGTGTGTGCGCCGCCGGTCGCGCCTCCCGAGGGCCGCGCCATGAACCTGCCTGCCGCGTGGGCGAAGGCGCTGCTCGCCAGCCGCCTCTATCCGGCCGTCTTCCAGGGGATCACCACGGCCGCGTTCCTCGTCATTGTCGTGTCGGCGCTCTTCGCCACGAACAACTCCGGGCAGAACGTCGGCATGGCGCTGACGTGGGCCGTGTGGTGGCCGCTTCTGCCGCTCTCGTTCCTCCTCGCCGGCCGCTCCTGGTGTGCGATCTGCCCGTTCGCGCGGGTGACCGACCTGGTACAACAGGCAGTGGGCGCGGAGTTGGCGGTTCCGCGCATCCTCAGGCGTCACGGGCCCTGGGTGATCGCTTTCCTGTTCCTGCTGATCACCTACGTGGACGAGACGTGGCGCCTGAGCGTCGATGCGCGCAAGACCGGTTACCTGCTGCTCGCGCTGCTCGTGGCCGTCATCGCGTTCGCCGCATTCTTCGAGCGGCGGGCGTTCTGCCGTCACGTCTGCTTCATCGGTGGCTTCGCCGGAAACTACAGCCGCGCCGGCATCGTGGAACTTCGCGCCGACGCCGATCGCTGCCGTGGCTGCCGCGCGCGCGTCTGCGATGGCGGGACGGTGCGGGTCGCAGGGTGTCCGCTCTTTCTTCATCCGCCCGAATTGGGCGACTCCGCCACCTGCCACCTGTGCGGCAACTGCGTGAAGAGCTGCGCGAGGGATGCCGTCTCGGTTGGCTTCCGGCCGCCGGTCTCCGAATTGTGGAACGGCCGCGCGCCGCACCTGCACGAAACCGTGCTTGCGGGCTCGCTCGTGGGCATCGTGCTCATCGAGCAGGCGGCATTGCTGCGTGCCTGGATTCCGCTTGTCGAGGGCACGGGCGCGTTGCTGCACCTCGATCCCTACGTCTGGTACCCGCTGGTGTACGCGGCGCTCCTCACCGTGTTTGCCGTCGCGCCGCTGGCCGGCCTCGCGCTGGCCGGCTTCGCGTCGGAGACGCTCAGCGGCCGGCAGGGCGGGAGTGTCCTTTCGAACGCGGTCGCATTCAGCGCGGCCCTCATTCCGATGGCGCTGGCCAGTCACCTCGCACACGCGGCCTTCCACCTCCTGACGCGGTCGCGCTCGGTGCCCTTCGCCCTGCTCGCCCTGGCTGGCCACTTCCCCCGCACGGTCCAATCAGCCTGGGTGTCGAACCGCGCGGTATTCGGCATCCAGATGACCGTGCTCGTTCTCGGCACGGGCGCCTCGCTGTTCGCAAACGCCCGAATCGCGCGCCGGCTGGCGCCGCGCTCGCCGCGTCTCGCCTTCCTGCCGCACGCCGCGCTGTCGCTGGCCCTGCTCGCGGTGAACGTCTACTTCGCTCTCACGTTGCTCGTCGAGAAGGGCTGAGGGCCACGGGCTGCGCTACGAGCGCTGGTAGTAGGTGAAAGGCGGGAGCTAGTATCCGTCGCAGCGAAGATGACCGGCTACTGACAGGGGGCGCTCATGAAAAAGGCATGCCTGATCCTGGCACTCGCGTGGCTGCCCACGGCACTCGGTCTTGCCGCAATCGATTTCACCGGCGTCTGGGCGTTCAACGCCTCGAAGAGCGACCAGGCGGCCGGCGGCGGAGGCGACCTGACGATCAAGCAGAGCGGCAATACGCTGACCATCAGCCGCATCAGCGAGGAGGACACGATCGTCACCACCTACGTCCTGGACGGCGCCGAGCACACGTTCATGCCGGCGCAGCCTACCTCCGGTGATCTCGAGACACCCGAGTACGCGAAGAGCATGATCAGCCTGGACGGCCCGGCAACCGCGCGCTCCACGGGCGGCAACAATGTCGTCGTCGAAGGCAAGGGGACGAACCGCGACAAGTTCCAGCACGACGTGATGCTCACCGCCACGCTGCTCGATGCTGCCGGCAAGTTTGTCGGAACGGCGAACGGCCGGCTGGAGGATTTGCGCGCGGGTCAACAGGGACAATACCGGCTGACCGGCACCGCCACGTCGACGACGTGGGCGCGCGTGGAAGCGGTGGTCTCGAACGTCACGGAACACGTGGCGGTGCCCCAACGCGAGCTGACGTACAAGGCGGTCCTGAGCGGCGACTCGATCCACGTCACGGGCACCCAGGCGTCAGGCCGGGGCGGCGGACAGCCGGTGGACGAAACGTACTCGCTGTCGAGCGACGGCAAGACCTTGACCGTCGTCACGGTGCGGCAGGGCCGGAGCGGAGCGACGAGTCGCAAGCTGGTCTACGACAGGCAGTGAGCGCGCACCTCCAGCGTGGTGCGGTGGTCAGCGCGTGAGGGACTGCGTCCTTTGTCCTCGGTGCACGTCCGATCCGAACTCCGCCGGGTTGATCGACTGCAGGTGGGCGATCAGTGCGCGGTGCTTCTCCAGCGAGGCTTTGACTTTCTTCTGGTAGATCCGGAACCGATCCTCCGGGAGCACGAGGTGTGGGAAGAGCTGGACCAGGAGCTCGCGTTCCATCTCCGAGAGCACGCTGTAGTTGGGGACCAGGGCAGACGCAAGGCCTCGATCGGCACCTCACAGGAGAGGAACACCATGCAGGGCTCCGAAGAGACCATCTCCCTGTCACCCTGGTGGCGGCACTCGGTCATCCTCGTGATGATCGCCGGCTTTTCCGTGCTGTCCTACCTCACCGTCCGGACCTACACCGACGCCCCGCCCATTCCCGACCGGGTCGAGGTCACCCCGGGCCGCACGCTGTTCACGTCGGACGACATCCTGCGCGGG
>PMZR01000033.1 GCA_003170135.1 Acidobacteriota bacterium | reverse complement strand
GCGGTGGGCGGGGCGGTGGTGGCGGCGGCGTCGAACCCGGTACCTACATCGTCACGCTGACGGCGAACGGCAAGACGCTGACCAAGCCGGTGACCGTGTTGCAGGACCGCTGGCTCGGAGAGAAGTAGGCGATTGGAAGGCCGGCGGGATCGGACGGCCGGTGCGACAAGGTGGGGGCGCGACGCGTTGCGCCCCCGCCATTGCGCCGGTCACGGTTGGGAGGCTTTAGCCTTGCCACGCGCGGCCGTCGCGCATCACAGGAAATTCTTGAGCGGCTTGCGCGCCGTCCGGTCCGGGCGCACATCGGTTTCGATGACGACCTGGATCGCGCGCCTGCCGTCTCTCAGTTCGATCGCGGTCCCCGGCGGCAGGTTCGACGCCACCTTCACGAAACCGCAGCTCAGCCCCTTGAACGCGAGCCCCTCGGGCTTGGTCGGCGACGCGATGCTGTAGATCTTTCCGCAGTGCCTGGCAATCGCGACGTCGGTCACGCACGTCAACACCGTGCCGATTTCCTTCCCGGCGAGATCGAACACGCGGGCGTCGTGCGTGTCCACCTTGCGCAGATCGTTGCCGGCAAACGTCAGCGTGTGCGGCGCGCCGGTGGCCTTCAACAGGGCGTCGGAGCCGAGGAACTGTTTGGTGAAGCCGGTGCCGGCCTGGTTCAGCGGGAGGGCAAACGGCCACGGATGGTGCACGTAGGGCCAGTGGCCGATGTCCTGGTGGGACAGCGGCAGGATGGCGCCGGCCCGCAACGAATCTCTCGCCGCCAGGCCGCAGGCGATCACGCCGAACTCCTTGCCGGCTTCGATCAACGTCTCCCATAGCTTGACCGTGTGTTTGCGCTCGACGAACAGTTCGAACCCCACCTCGCCCGTGTAGCCCGATCGGGACAGCAGAAGGGGCGTTCCGTCGAGGAGTTGCACGTTGCCCGCGAACTCCGACGTCCTGTCGAAGTGGCCTTTGGCCGAGAAGTAGGTGAGCTTGTCGAAGACGGTCTCCGGCGCCTTCAGCACCTTCTGCATCGTCTTGACCGCCGTCGGGCCCTGGATGTCGATCTTCCCGAGGTTGTCGGTCAGGTCGACGCACCGGACACGGCGGCCCGTGCCCTTCGTCTGCAGGTGCGCGGCGATGATGCCGCCCATGCCCGCGTTGACGACGACCAGGTACTCCTCGTCCTTGATCTTGTAGACGATGCTGTCGTCGATCGCCTCGCCGTGCTCGTCGAGGAACACGCCGTAGACGCACTTGCCCGGCGTGAGTGGCGCGTTGTCCTTGCCGACGCACGAATCGAGATTGCGCGAGAAGCACCACTGCAGCAGGTCGAAGGCATCCGGGCCGAACACCCTGACGGCGGCCATGTGGCTGGTGTCGAACAGGCCCGCGTGGGTGACGACGGCCAGGTGCTCGTCTCGGGCGCTGGCGTACCAGACCGGCATCAGGTAGTCGCCGAACTCGACCATGTTCGCGCCGTTGCAGGTATGCCAGGTGAACAGGGGCGTCTTCTTCTTTTCGGTGGTCATGGCGCTGCTCTTCTCGCAGGTTCTTTGGATTATTGACTGCCGCTGCGGCGGCGGAAGGGGCGTCGGAGACGAGCTATCTTAAACCATCTGCCGCCGGAGCGAGCGAGCCATCTCAGCCGATGCGGTATCCTATCGGCAACGTGGCTGGGGCCCGTCCGTTCCCGCGCCGAGTGAGGCACTCATGCTGATTCGTACCTGCGTTCGAGATCTGGGGTGTGCCGCCGCGGCCCTCCTCGCCGTGGCGTCGTTCTCCGGTGCGCTCGTCGCCCAGGCCCCGGCGCCGGCCGGCGCGGCCGTTGACGAGACCGTCCCGTCCGGCCCCAACTTCGACAAGGCCGACTTCAGGCTGTGGTATCCGACCGACGCCGGGCCGCTTCGGGCCGTCGTCGTCCTCGTGCCCGGGTCGAACGGCGACGGCCGTCCAGAGGTTGCCGATCCGGTGTGGCAGGCCTTCGCGACGCGCCACAAGCTGGCGCTCGTCGGCTGCCATCTGACGGACAAGCCGCACGATCAGAATTTCATCGAGGAGTACGTGAACGTGTCGAAGGGCAGCGGGCAGGCGTTCCTCGACGCCCTGTCGGCCCTGGCGACGCGCGCGAAGCACCCCGAGATTGCGAATGCGCCGCTGCTGCTCTGGGGCATGTCGGCCGGCGGCGAGTTCAACTACGAGTTCGTCGCGTGGAAGCCCGAACGCGTGGTCGCGTTCGTGGTGAACAAGGGCGGCATCTACTACACCGCCCTCGCGCCGCGCGGCGCGAGAAGCGTGCCTGGGATGCTGTTCGTCGGCGGCAAGGACCTGTGGTCGCGCATCGACGCGATCTCCGGGCTCTTCGCGGTCAATCGCCGCGCCGGCGCGTTGTGGGCGCTTGCCGAGGAGCCGGCCGCGGCGCACGTCGTCGGGCGATCGCGCGACCTCGCGGTGATGTTCTTCGAAGACGTGCTGGACCTGCGTCTCGACGCGGAGCACCCGGGCGTCCTCAAGCCGATGGGCGAGAAGGACGGGTTCCTCGGCGACGTGCACGCGAAGACGTTCAAACCGCCGGCGTCGGCCGCCGGCGCCGCGAACGCGCCAACGGCCTGGCTGCCCACCGAGCGCGTCGCGCGTGCGTGGCAGGCGATGGTCACCGAGCAGCCGTTCGAAAAATAGCAGGGCAGGGACGCAACATGTTGCGGCCCCACCTCCGCCGGTTCCCGGCTTGGTCGGCTGCTGCTAGCGCTTTCGGCCCTTCGTAGCCACACTCGTTGAGGTTGCGCAGCTCCCCGGGAATCTGGCGCTCGGTGATCGCCGGTGTGGTCCTGGCAACTTCCCGCGTGGCCGCGTCGAACTGTCCCTGCGCCGCCAGGCCTCTCGCGCGCGCGAGGATGATCGAGCTTTGCGCGCGGGCCTGCAGTGGAGCGGGTAAGCCGGCTTCCTGCACCAGCGCCTCCGCCTGGTCGATCTGACGCGCCGCCTCGTCGGCCTCGGCGAGCACGAACGCCGCGTCCAGCCGCGCGTTGACCGCGTCCCGCGGCAGATCGGCCGCTTTGGCGCGCGCAGCGATGTCATCGAAGACGCGCACGGCTTCGCCCGTCTGCCCCTCGTGCACGTACGACTTCGCGACGTTCTCCATGGCGGCCAGCTTGCCGTCCAGGTCGGGCGACTTCGCGCCCTGCTGCTCGAACACGACGAGCGAGGAGACGTGAACTGCTGGTGCTGATCGTCCGCACAAATGCAAAACGCCGGCCCGCGCTGACTCAGCCGCTCGACCGGTCGCCGGTCAACCGCTCGCGTCGGGCGGCGATTTGCGAACGAGAGCCAGACGCGTAAGGCGCGACATTCTCGATGATGCGAGAGGCGGCGTCGGCGGGTGTGAACCCGCCGAGCGCATGGGTGGGGCAGCAGAGGAATTCGGTGCCGCTCAGGCTCTCGGGGTCGAGCGCCTGTCGTTCTCGGTCGCGGCTCCTGCCGCCATGTTCTTCAACCTGCGTGCCGGATCCGAGAGCGGAATCTGCGCCGCTTTTCGCGCGACGTTGTTCAACTCTGGCGACGAAATTGGAAGAAACGTTTTCGGAGCGCGGCGCGGGGGCCGGCCTACTCCGCTTCCCACCGGAAGCGCGCGATGGCCAGTGCGCCGCAGCCGACCGCGGTTGCGAGCAGGAACGTGATGGGCCACGCGACGGCCGCGAAGCCAAGGCCGCGCCAGGTCGTCGCGTCGAGGCCATCGATCGCCCACCTGGTCGGCACGACGATCGTCAGGCTCTGCAGCCACGCCGGAAACACGAAGGTCGGCACCCATGCGCCGCCGAGCATCACGAGCAGGAGCGTGGCGACGATCGACAGGCCGCGCGTGCTCTCGGGCGTCCGGCCGAGGCTGGCGATGAGCAGGCCGAACGCGGCGGTCATGAGCGAGAACGCCACGCACACGGCGACGAACCCGACGACGCTGCCGCCGATGCGGACGCCGAAGACGACTTCCGCGAAGAGGAAGAGAAAGAACAGGATGAAGAGCGACAGCAGCGCCGTGCTCACGGCCCTCGCGCCGAGCAGGACGGTGCGCGAGAGCGGCGCGGCACGCAGCCGCTTCCACATGCCGTGCTGCCGCTGCAGCAGGAGGCCGACGCCCATCTCGATCGCCAGGAAGAGAATGAACTGCACGCCCATGCCCGCGAACGAGTGCGCGTAGCCGTTGTAAGGCGTGCCGGTGGCGGACGTGACGGCCTGCTTCTTCACGTCGAACGGGATGGTGACGCCGGCGTCGGCACGGCTGGGGGCGGAAGTCTGCACCCGGTCGTTCCAGCCCTTGACGCCGCGCAGCATGTCGACGAGCGCGCCCTTGTCGGCCGGCGGGAGCGCGTCGTTCCGCTCGACCTCTCCGAGCGAGGTTTCGAGGCTCGTGCGCCCGGTCTCGCCCGAGAACATCTCCTTGCTGACGGCCTGCATCGCGTGCCCCGTCAGGATCCCCTGCACCATGCTCGCCTCGGTCGCCCTCGACGGATCGTAGAGCACGCCGATCGCGGCTTTTTTCTGCGAGCCCGAGAAAAACGCCGCGGCGGCCGCCTGGCCGAAGCCGGCCGGCAGGTGGATGGCGCTCGCCACCTTCGCGCGCCGGATGGCGTCCCGCGCCTCGACGAGCGTGGCGCCCGTCACGGCCAGCGCCGGGTCAGACGTCAGCCGGGCGACCACGTCGCGCGAGATGGCGCTCTGATCGTCATCGACGACCAGCACGGGCACGCGGGCCGCGTCCTTCCGATCCGCGTCGTTGAAGATGAACCCGAAGAACGACGCGATGGCGATCGGCGCGAGCACCGACATGAGCACGGCGCGCCGGTCGTTGAAGAACAGCCTGAGGTCTTTCCCGACCAGGGCCGCGAATGGTCTCAGCATCAGTCTCGCAGCGTCCTTCCCGTGAGCGCGAGGAACACGGTTTCGAGATCGGCCCGTTCGGTGACCGCGTGCCGATAGCGGTGACCGTTGTCCACCAGCCACTGCAGCACCGCCGCCGTGCCAATCGCCAGATCCGAGACGCCGACCTTCAGCACGCCGCCGGCCAGGTCGGCCGTCCGCACGTGCGGCACCAAACGAAGCCGATCCAGGTCCACGTGGCCGTCGCCGTTCTCGAGCTCCACCGCCAGCAGGTTGCTGGCGGGCAGCAGGCGATACAGCCCCTGCAACGTATCGTCCGCAATCACTTTTCCGTGATCGATGACAACGATGCGGTCGCAGAGCCGCTCGGCCTCTTCCATGTAGTGGGTCGTGTAGAGCAGCGTCTTCCCGCGCTTCTTCAGCGTTTCCAGGTTGTCGAAGATCGCATTGCGGCTCTGGGGATCGACGCCGACGGTGGGCTCGTCGAGCAGCAGGATCCGGGGATCGTGCAGCAGCGCGGCCGCCAGGTTCAGCCGCCGCTTCATGCCGCCGCTGAAGGTCCCGACCTTGTCGCGCGCCCGGTCGGTGAGGCCGACCAAATCCAGCGCCTCGTCGGCCGCCCGCCTGGCGGTCGCGCGATCCATGTCATACAGCGCCGCGAAGAACAGCAGGTTCCGACGGGCCGACAGTTCGGGGACGAGCGCCAGGTCCTGCGTGACCAGCCCAATCCTGCGCTTGATCGGGTCGGTGTCGCCGGCGAGCGCCCGGCCCTCGATGAGGACTTCGCCGGCGTCGGGTCGCACCAGGCCGGCGATCATCGACACGGTGGTCGTCTTGCCGGCGCCGTTGGGGCCCAGCAGACCGACGGTCTCCCCGGCTTCAGCCCGGAACGTCACGCGGTCCGCGGCGACCAGTGCGCCGTAATGCTTGGTCAGCGCCCGCGTTTCGAACATCGGCTCGTTCCCGGTCGTTTCGAGGACGGTCGCAGATGCAATCGAGGACGGTCGACGATGAGGTGCGCGCTCGACAACCGGACCGAAGGATACCGCAGGCCGCCCGGTTACGCGAGCGCTTCGACGACGTCCGCCACGAGGCGATCGAATTCGTCGGGCCGCTCGAGCATCGGGTAGTGGCCCATGTGCGTCATGAGCACGGCGTCGAAATCCGGCGTTGTTTTCCGGATCTCCGCGACGTCGGTGGGATAGAGGTCGCCGTTGATGGCGCGCAGCGGGATCGCGAGGCGGGGGCCGACGCGGCCGGAACATAGCCGCCGATTGACGCGAACAGGTGATAGGCCGCCTCGGGCGAGGTGTGCGCCATGCGCCGTTCGGCATCCGCCATGAGCGCCGGATCGGCGTCGGGATGAAACAGCGCCTTCACATCTGCTTCAGGCTGCCCGCGTAGTCCGCGCGGAAGCCTTCGGCGCGCTCGCGCGCCTGTTCCGGCGTGATCGCGAGGTGAGGCTCTGAAACGTGTCGACGCCGACGACCCCGGTCGCCTTCCCGGCAGGAGCAACGCCGCCTCGATCGCGACCGGGCCGCCAGCGAGTTGCCGAAGATGATCACTTTGTCGAAGTGCTCGGCTTCGACGATGGCGCGGATGTCGGCGCCCAGTTCGGGCAGGCCCCAGTGCTGCCGGTTGCTGCCCGATTTGCCGTGCCCCTGCCACTTTTTTTACGACCTGGCCCCGGTTTGGTGTTGCTGACCCCAAAGACGCCTACCGGGGCAGCGCCATCACCGGCTCGCGCAGTGGCACCGGACGCCGTGCGGTGACGTCCTGGCGCACCGTGGCCTTGGACGTCTTCTCCGGAAACAGCGTCACGCGCACGTAGTTGCCGGTGTCGAGATAGAGGCGCGCCGCATCCTGGACCGCGGCCGGCGTCAGCTTGCTGTACAGCGCGGGCAGCTCGAAGAACTCGCTGATGTCTTCCGCGTTCTCATACCGTTCCGCTAGTTCTCCCACGAGGCGGTTGTTCTGGGCCAGATCGCTTTCGTGCTGCCTGAAGAGCGCTTCGCGCGCATCGTTGAGCTCTTTGTCGGTCGGACCCTTGGCCTTGAGGGTGTCGATGTCGCGGAAGAGCGTCTTGACGAGCTCCTCGGTCCGCGCGGGATCGCATCCGAAATCGATGGTGATGCTGTAGCGCGAGTCGGGGATCTTCGTGGCGCTGGCGTCCACCTGCACGCCGTAGGTGCCGCTCGAGGCCTCGCGCAGGCTTTCGCGCAACCGCGTCTCGAGCACCAGGCCGAGGGCGTCGAGCACGGCTTCGTGCGGCGAATCCGTCGGGAACTTCCCGGTGAAGACGATGTCCGCCTGGCTCTTCGGCTCGATGCCCTGTCTCACCGTTTTTTCGACGACCCCGCGGGGCGGCGTGATGCCGACGTTCCGCCACGTCTCGTTCCGGTGGAGCGACGGGAGCGAGCCCAGGTACCGCTCGACGAGCGGCCTCATCGTGGCCACGTCGAAACTGCCGGCAAAGACGAACGTGAAGTCCGAGGCGTCGGCGAAGCGGTCCTTGTAGAACGCGAGCGATTTCTGCAGGTCCATCTGGTCGACCAGCTCGGGCGTCATCGGCCGGGCCCGCAAGTGGTTCTGCGTCAGCGCCGCGCGCAGCGTCTGCCTGAACGCCCACTCGGGGCTCGCCTGCTGGTTGGCGAGCATGGCCTTCATCTGCGTCGTGATGACGCCAAACACCGTCGGATCGGGGCGCGGCTGCGTGAAATTCAGATAGATCAGCTGGAACATCGTGTCCAGGTCTTTCGGCGAGGCGCCGCCCGCCAGCCCCTCTTCCGTGTCGTCGATGAATGCCGACACGGAGGCGGCTTTGCCCGACAGGATGTTGCGCAACTGGATCACGTCGAACTTGCCGAGGCCGCCCTCGCCGATGACCTGCGCGGCGGTCAACGCCGGGACGTAGTCCTGGTCGCTCGCGAGCGACGTGCCGCCCGGGCTGGTGGCGCGGAAGATCACCTCGTCCTGCTTGAAGCGGGTCGGCTTCAGGACCACCCTGACGCCGTTCGAGAGTTGCCATTCGAGCACGCCGAACGCTTCCCTCATCGTCGTCTTCACGATCGTTCCCGGATCCGGCACCGCGTCGAGCAGGGTTGCGTTCGCGGCGACGTCGACGTACGGCTTGATGTCCTTCTGCGCCGCGTTCTTGATGACGGCCGCCAGTTTCGTGGCGTCGGGCACCGGCAGGCCGGCCCTCTGCGGGGCGTTGACCAGCACCACGCGGCTGCCGCCCGCCCATTCCTTCGCCACTTTGTTGATTTCGTCGAGCGTGACATCCGGGATGAAGCGCCGGACCAGCCCGTACTCGTAGGTGATGCCGGGGATCGGTTCCTTCTGCGTGAAGCTCCGGACGAACTCGGCCGCGAGATCCGCGGACTCCTCCTTGTCGCGCTCGGCGTACGCGCCTTCGTAGAACCGCAGCATGTCGCGTTTTGCCCGATCGAGCTCGCCGGGCGTGAAGCCGAACCGGGCGGCCCGGGCCGACTCGGTGATGAGCGCCTCGAGGCCGCGTTCGACGCCGTCATCCCGGACCAGGGCCATGAGCATCGCCGCTTCCTTCGATCGCACGAACAGGCCGCGTTCGGTTTGCGCGCGCATGAAGGGTGGATCCGGTCGCAGCGTCAGTTCAGAGAGCCTGGCGTTCAGCATGCTCGTGTAGAGCCGTTCGACCTGTTGTTGCCGGTACATGCCAAGCGTGGTCTGGTCGCGCAGGGGCAGCATGTTGTAGACGCCGACGGTCGTCATCGTCGCTTCGCGGTCGGTGGCCACGGCGTAGAGCGTGTCGGCGTGGTCCGGCACGTCGTAGGTCGGCCGCGGCCTCGGCTTCGTGGCAGCCGGGATCACTCCGAAGTTCTGCGTGATCATCGTCTCGATCGCCGACTTGTCGAAGTCGCCCACGGCGATGACAGCCATCAGGTCCGGCCGATACCAGTCCTTGTAGAACCGCTTCAGCACGTCCGGCTTGAAGCTCTCGATGTTCTCCTTCGTGCCGATGGGCGCGCGCTCGCCGTAGCGCGATCCCTTCAGCAGGATCGGGAACTGCTGATCCTGCATCCTGGCGTTTGCCCCGCGGCCCTGCCGCCATTCCTCGATGATGACGCCGCGTTCCTTGTCGATCGCGGCCTGGTCGAACGAGAGGCTGTGGGCCACGTCGGCGAGGAACAGGAAGCCCTTGCTCATCGCGACCGGGTTGTCGGTCGGGACGTGAAGCATGTAGACGGTTTCATCGAACGACGTGTCGGCGTTGACCCCGGGGCCGAGCCGCATGCCGATGGACTCCATGAACTGGATGAGGTCCTGCTTCGCGAAGTGCTCGCTGCCGTTGAACGCCATGTGCTCGGTGAAGTGAGCCAGGCCGATCTGGTCGGGGTCCTCGACGACCGACCCGACGTTGACGACCAGGCGGAGCTCGGCGCGTTGCGTCGGGCGCCCGTTGGCCCGGATGTAATAGCGGAGGCCGTTGGGCAACTGGCCGACCGTGATGCGTGGATCGACGGGGACGGCCGCCGTGAGCGGCGTCGACAGTGTCGGGTTGGGGGGGAGCTGCTCCTGCGCGCCAGCCATCGACAGGCCCGCCAGCAGGACCGAGACGACGATCGCGGCCCCAGCCCGCATCCGGATAGTCATGTTCTGCCTTTCATGGGGTCGGGTCTTGAACTGCCGCTTCGTGCACGACCTGCCCCGAGCGCCGGGGCCGGATCGTGAAACACCTGTTGAATGAAGACCTGACCCCATCATCGCGGCTGGGCCGATGGACGTCAAGGGCGGCGTTTACCGCGGCAACACGGCGGCGCGCGCAACCAGCGCGGTGCGCGTCGCGGCGAGGGTGTCGGCGAGCGATTCCCGGGGCAGGTCGTTGACGATCGGGCCAATCAACCAGCCGAGCCCCCAGGGGATGCCGCGGCTGAGCGATACCGCTTCGCACTCGACGAAGATGCCGCCATCGCGTTCGACGAACCGCCAGTAGGAATTGAGGCCCCACAGGAAGCCGTGGCCGCCGCCGACCGGCATTTCGTGTTCGTCGGGCGCGCCGGGGTTCTGCACTTCCGCGATCCGGGTGCTCCGCGAACGGCTGTGCCACCTCGTCGCGTCGAGCGGAAAGTAGCGGGCGTCGTGCAGCGTGTTGAGCACGACGGTGATCACCTTCTTCTTCTGCAGCCGCAGGAAGACGACGAAGTGCTCGCCGTCCCGACTGAGGAGCTTCGAGTCGATGACCTCGCGGTACGAGCGCTTGTGCTCGTCGTAGTCCTGGAGGAAGGCAATCGTGTCGCGCAGGCCGACGCCAGGGATGAAGACCGCGCCGATCCAGTCGTGCACGAGACCGTCGGGGACCTCGACCGGCTTGCTGCCCGCGGTGCGCGATGTCACGACCTCGCCGCCGCGCACGCGCGCGCGGCGCGCGGGCGAGTCGTCTGCCCACAGAAACGGCTGCCGGCCGCCGACCCGCGCGTCGATGTCGGATTCCACCCGCTGGATATAGCGCTCGAACGCGTCCACCGTCGCCGGCCGCACGTCGGTGGCGTCGATCGAGACGGGTGCCGGGCCGAGTCCGAGGACGAGCCCCAAGGCTGCGAAGATCTTCAGCATGACAGTCGTTCAGGGCCGGCGCTCGCACCGACCCTGCTCGATCTCGAATGCGAAATCCCTGGGCCGACAGGCTCATGCCCTCGGCCCTGGCGGGCGGCGCGCTACTTCGCCGCGGCGGCTGGCTTGGAGAACATCGCGTCGTCTATCGGCTTGTTGTGCTCGACGTTGGCGAAGACGATCGCCACCGTCTGCATCGAGCTGACGATCTTGAGCGTGAAGGGCACCTTGACGCCGTCCGTTTCCCGGTAGTCGGAGAGATCGGTCGTCTGCTCGGTCTCGCCGCCCATCTCGGGAATGTCGACTCTGACGACCGTGCGCAGCAACAGGTAGGTTTCGGCGTCGAAGTAGCCCTTGGATGGGGAGCCGGCTTTCGGCGTGGTCAGCACGACGTAGACGTCGCGCGTGCCCACCTTGTCCTTGCCCACGAGTTCGGCCTTGGTGCCGGCCTCCTTGTAGGTCAGGAGCGGTGTGGGAAACGTCGCGTTCAGCATGTTCTGCAGCTGGTTCCCGGTAATGTCGCGGTCCCCCTGCATACTGTTGCTGGCAAAGGCGGTCCGGCCGTCGCACCGCTGGTCCACGACCATGTCGGGCGCGCCGAACTGGCTCATGTCGAGCTTGAAGTAGCTGCGCGTCTTGTTCGGCGCCTTGCTGTAGATCTCGATCGTGCCGGTGAGGTCCGCCCCCTGCGCCGACACGGCGATACTGCCGGTCGCGATGCGGCTCTGCAGCTTCGTGAGGGCCGCGCGGCCTCCAATGGCGGCCAGGTGCTTTTCGATGACCTCGTCTGCTGTCTGCGCGTGCGCGCCTGCGGCCCCGAGCGCGGCGCACAGCACCACCATCAGCGACCGTGCAACAACCTTCATCTGTCAACCTCCGGTTTGTGAGACATCATAGTAGCGTGAACCATGGGTTCGCCTATCGGACGCACGTGGGCGCAGAAGGTGCCGGCCTGGCGGTCGTCGACTACCTTGCACGATGCTATTCGAAGTTCTCGCGCGAGGAGTGGCTGAGCCGCATCCAGTCGGGCCGCGTGCTCCTGGACGGGATGCTCTCACAGGAGAATACGATCCTCAGGCCCGGGCAGTTGCTCGTCTGGATGCGCCCGCCGTGGGAGGAGCCGGACGTTCCGCGGTCGTTCGCCATCCTCTATCGGCAAGACGGCCTGCTGGCGGTCGCCAAACCGCGCGGACTGCCCACGATCCCGGGCGGGGGCGGCTTCGTCGAACACACGCTGTTGTCGCTCGTTCGACGCCGTTTCGACGGCGCCAGCCCGCTGCACCGGCTGGGCCGCGGAACCTCGGGAATCGTCCTGTTCGCCAGCACCTCGCACGCGTTTTCGACCCTGTCGGAGCAGTGGCGTCGTGGCGGGATCCTGAAGGTCTATCGCGCGCTGGTGGCCGGTTGCCCCGCCGACGATGAACTGGCGGTCGATCGGCCGATCGGCCCGGTTCCACATCCGATCTTGAAGACCGTCCACGCGGCGACTCCGACGGGCAAGCCCGCGCAGAGTCACGTCAAGGTCCTGGAGCGGCGAGACGGCTGCGCCCTGGTTGACGTCACCATCGCGACCGGCCGCCCGCACCAGATCCGGATCCATCTGGCTGCGGCCGGACACCCGCTCGTTGGCGACCCGCTGTATGTGGTTGGCGGGATTCCCGCCGTGGACAGCCGGGCGCTGCCGGGCGACCTCGGGTACCTGCTGCACGCCCGCCTGTTGGGGTTCGCCCATCCGGTCACCGGCGAGTGGACCGAGATCGCCTGCGCGCCGCCACCCCCGTTGCGCCTGCATTCCGGGTGGTGACGCGGCACGGGCGCCGCGTCACGGCAGCCGCATCAGTTCTTATCGCGCTTCGCGGTCCACGTGGCGTCGCCCATTTCCCCCAACACCGCCGTGCCTTTCATCGTCTGGCCGTCATCGGCGACCTCGCCCGTGAAGGTCATGTCGACGGCCTGGCCTTCGGCCGACATCGAGAACGAGAACGCGATGGCGCGGTCCTTGAGTTTGCCCTCGAGCGCGAACGTGCCGTACCGGCCCGTGTAGGTGCCGGTGATCTTCTCGCCGTCCTGCTTCAGGTCGAGGGTCGGGGTGCCCGTGCCCATCGACATCTTGAGCGTCATCGTCCACTTGCCGGCGACCGTCGGCGCGGCCTTGGCGTCGGGTTTCTGCTGCCGCCCGGACTGGTGCGGCGACCCGGCCGCGAGGCCGCACGTGACCCACACGACAGCAACGATCATCAGGAACGTTTTCATGCGACCTCCTGCATGTCGCAGCGATTGTAGCGCGACCCGGGGGTCAGGTCTTGATTGGACGGTTTTTTCACGGTCTGGCACCGCGTCACCTGACCCCATGTCAGCGGCGGGCCCAGCGGAGCTTCGCGGCTCTGGCGCGGGGGTTGGCGCGGCACTCCTCGGGGCCGGGCCGGACAACGTGGTCGGCGATTGCGGTATAGCTCCCCTCGCGCAGGCCTCGCTCAAAGGCCTTCTTCACGCGGCGATCCTCGCCGGAATGAAACGTGATGATGGCCACGCGCCCGCCCGGCTGCAGGCACTGCGGCACGTGGCGCAGCAGCGTGTCGAGCGCCGCCATCTCGTCGTTTACCGCAATACGCAGGGCCAGGAACACCCGCCGTACGCCCATCTCCCGTTCCTCGTCCGGCACCCCGCGCAGCGCGGCGCGGATGGCACCCGCGAGGGCCGTCGTGTCTGCGAAGGCCTTCCCCGCAAGCGCCTCGGCGACGCGCTCGGCCTGCGGTTCGTCGGCCTCGACCAGCAGCGCCGCCAGGTCGCGCGGGGCGATCGCCACGAGGAGCGCCGATGCCGGCTGGCCGCGGTTCGGGTTCATCCGCATGTCGAGCGGGCCGGGCGTCTTGATCGAGAAGCCGCGTCCCGGTGTGTCGAGCTGCATCGAGGAGACGCCGAGGTCCGCGACGATGCAATCCGCCGCCGCAAGGCCCTCGGCCGCCAGCGCCTTCGGCAGGCCCGCGAAATTCGACCGGCGCACCCGGAACGAGTCCGGGCCGAAACCGAGTGCGCGCATGCGGGCGTCGGTCCGCGGCAGCTCGAGCGGATCCACGTCGAGCCCCAGGAGCGTTCCACCCGGCTGCAGCCGGCCCAGCAACTCGCGCGCATGGCCGCCATAGCCGAGCGTGCAATCGACGGCGATTTCCCCTGGCCGCGGATCGAGCGCCTCGAGGATCTCCGCGACCAGGACGGGGACATGTGTCCCCGCGGGCGTCTTGCCCGAGGCGAGCACCCTCGCCACCGTGTCCGGGTACTTCTCCGGCGCGTGCTCCTTGTACTTCTCGTCGAACCGGCGCGGGTGTCTCCCGGCATACCGCGGACGACGGCGATGTGGCGTGGATGGGTCGCCGGTCATAGTTCGTTGTACTTGGCGTTCGAACCCCTGGCCTTGTCCACCGGGTAGCGGCGCTCGTTGCGCGCCAGCTTGGCGCGCATTGCGGCCGCGAGATCGATGGCGCAGTTGTCGGCCAGTTCGAACAGCAGAATGGCCACGTCGGCGACCTCGGACGCGATGTCGGCCCGGCGATCCACCACGCGGCGCTCCGATTGTTCCGGGTTCTGCCAGACGAAGTGCTGGAGCAATTCGCCCGCCTCGGCCGTGATCGCGACGGCGAGTTCCTTCGGGTTGTGGAACTGCCGCCAGTCGCGCGCGTCCCGGAAGGCGCGGATCTCCGACGTCAGGGCCTCGATGGTCGTGTCCATGCGAACCATCGTAGCGGCAGAGGGCGCGACAGACAAACCGGCCGCCGAGTCGCCGCCCCGTCGGACGCGATATCATTCAACCTGATGGTTGGACGTCCGACTGCTCGCCCGGCACTGACACTCGAGAAGGAGGAGACACCCATGACCCCTGCTGCGTCGACCGGTGTGCTCCCGTATACATCCACCGCGCGCTTTTCTGGAGAGACGCCTGAGTATCGCGCGGCCCGGGACCACCTGCTCGCCGCCGAGCGCGATCTGCGCGCCACAACCGAGCGGGTTGCGGCGATGCGGCGGGCGCTGCCGCTTGGCGGGCGGGTCCCCGAGGATTACGTGTTCGAGGAAGGCAGGGCAGACCTGTCGGATACCGCGAGCGTCCGGCAGGTGAAGCTGTCGGAGCTCTTCCGGGACGGGCTGAACACGCTGGTGGTGTACAGCTTCATGTACGGGCCGAAGGCCAAGCAGCCCTGCGTGATGTGCACCTCGATACTCGACAGCCTGAACGGAGCGTCCCCGCACGTGTCGCAGCGGGTGAACCTGGCCGTGGTCGCCAAGTCGCCAATCGCGCGCATTCGCGAGTTCGCAAGGGGCCGGCGCTGGAACAACCTGCGCCTGCTCTCTTCCGCGCTGAACACCTACAACCGCGACTACCATGGCGAGGCAGCCGACGAGAGTCAGCTGCCGTCGCTCAACGTCTTCGTGCGTCGCGGCGCGGACATCCATCACACCTACAACACGGAGTTGCTGTTCGCGCCCACCGCTCCCGGCGAGGACGCGCGCCACGTGGATGCGATCTGGCCGCTCTGGAACCTGTTCGACTTGACCCCGGACGGCCGCGGGACCGACTGGTATCCGAAGCTGAGTTATTAGTGGACTGTATCGCCTGAATCCGGAGCGGGCCGCTCCGTTGCCGCGGCCCGCGGCGTGCACGTTCAGTAGACCCGTCACCGCCTGCCGAATCTGCCGATGCGGGCCCCTCGTTACGACTCGAGCCGCGTCACCGCCAGTGGCCCTCGACAAAGTACCAGCCGCGCCGGTCGCGCGCCCAATGACCCGGAACGAAGTGGGCGCGCGGGCGCGGCGGCAGCTCCCATCGGCCCGGCATCCACGCGTAGACGGCCCCGCCCCAGCGGTAATAGCCGGGTATCCACACGTAGCGCGGACCGGGCGCCACGACGCGCGCCTCGATCACGGGTGCCGGCGGCCCGATCCGCACGTACACGCGTCCGTGCGGTGTCGCGCAGGCAGGCGCGACCAGCAGCAATCCCGAAATGACGAGCGTTGCGGCAGAGATTCGAAACACACGTTGGCCCAGCATCCGTCTCACTCGTCAGGCGATTGAGGCATCGCTACCAACGTAGTAGACCGGTCCGGCCGCGCGATGGTTACGCCCTTCGGGTAGCCGAGATCCGGGCTCAGCTTCTTCCAGTGCATCCCGCCGTCGGTCGTCGCCATCAGGTACTGGAAGCCGACCAGCAGCTCGTGCGGATTCGACGGGGTCCCGAACCTCGCGGCTGGGTTACCGGGCGGCCCGGATCTGTTCGACGAGCTTGCGTGCGAGCGGGAGGCTCACGTCGCACCCGGGGTCGTTGATACGGCACTGCGCCAGCGTGAGACCGCAGCCGCACGTGCACTTGTCGTGGTTCAGTCGTTCCAGGGCGGTGCGTTTCTGCGCCCGCGTCAGGCCATCCAGGCTGACGCCAGGGATCGACGTTGCCTGCGCGGCATTCACGAGGAGCACCTGCCCCGTGTCCTCGACTTCTTCGACCCGAGCCTTGAGGAGGCCTGCAAGCACCTGGACTTCCTGTTCGTAGACGATGGGGTTGAGGAGTCCGACGTGCCTCTGCACGGCCCGGACCTGGGCGTCGAGGACGAACGTCGTGGGCAGCGCGAAGACACCGGGGAAGGCCGCCCTCAGTTCGCTCGTCAGCATCACGACCGGGTAGTTGATGTGATTGACCTCGACGAACCGCTTCACCACGTCGGGAGGCGCCTCGTCCACGGAGACCCCGACGATCTGCAGGTGGTCGCGGTACTTCGCCTGCAGCGCAATCAGGGCGGGAATTTCGGCGCGGCACGGGCCGCACCAGGTCGCCCAGAAGTTCACCAGCGTCACCTTCCCGCGCCACGACGCGGAGGTGATCGATCGCCCCTCCAGATCGCGGACGGTGAGCGAGGGAACCGGTGCCGGGTTCTTGACGAAGCGCACGGTCACATCAGGCTGCTGCCGGACCGGTTCGGCGCTCCGCGACCGGGTTGCGTCTCCCCGCAGGGCAGGCTGCGCGCCGGCGGCAACGACGACGAAGAGGAAGGCCGCGGCGGACAGCGAGCCAATGAGCTTCATTCCTATGGTCTCCTCGGCGGTATGTTCACCCACGATTGTGCACGACTGTGGCCCGGCAGGTGGCGAACTGTTTTGGGGACGCCGGAAGACTACACCACCTGCCCCGTTTGTTATACTGCGCAGTCCAGGCGACTGCGAACACGAAAGACGACCGCAACAATGCCATCCAAGAGCGCTTTCCACACCCCCCGGCGCCACGACCCTGCCGTCGAGTTGGCACTGACCACCTTCGCCATCCTCGTCCTCGAGCTGGCGTTGATTCGCTGGCTCGGCACGCAGATTCGAATCGCGGCCTACTTCGCCAACCTCGTGCTGCTGGCCGCATTCCTCGGGATGGGTCTCGGCGTGGGTCTCGGGCGCAACCGTCCGCAGCTGGCGCGCGGGGCATTGCCGGTTCTCGCGCTGGTCTCGATCGTTCTCGGGACGGCCACGCGGCTCGGCTTGACGCACCTCGCGTTCCCCGATCCGGCCATCAGCCTGTGGGGCGCGGACACGGCCGGCACGTGGTTCCAGTTCATTCGATCCGCGCTCGTGGTGCTCGGGTGTTTCTGGGCCGTCGCGAGCGTGTTCGTGCTCCTGGGGACGCAGGTCGGATACCTCTTCGACCAATTGCCGCCGCTCAAAGCCTATGCGGCCGATCTCGGAGGGTCGCTGGCCGGAGTCGTTGCGATGGCGGGCGTCGCCGCGCTCTGGACGTCGCCTCCCGTGTGGATCGCGCTCGGCGCGCTGCCGCTGCTGTGGATCCTGCGCGATCGCTGGAGCGTCGCCGCTGCCGCGGTGGCGATAGCCGCCGCCGCGTTCTCGGTGTCCGGTGCGCGCTTCTCGCCCTACAACCGGATCGATCTGACGCCCGGCGTGACGGCGTCGTTCGGCAAGCCTGCGAGCGGCGCGCCGGAATGGACGCTTAGCGCGAACCGCGACTACCACCAGCGGCTCCTCGACCTGCGCCAGTCGGCGGGCGAGACGGCCGCCTCTCGCGATTACATCCGTCGCGTGTATGAGCTGCCGTTCGACTTCAGCGGCGGCGCGGGGCGTTCCGCGCTCGTGGTCGGCGCGGGCGCGGGCAACGACGTGGCCGCGGCGCTCAGGCGCGGCTTCGGACGCGTCGTGAGCATCGACATCGATCCGGCGATCCTGCAGACGGGCCTCGAGCGCCATCCCGAGCATCCCTACTCCGATCCGCGCGTGTTCAGGGTCGCCGACGACGCGCGCGCCTACTTCGGCCGTCGCTCGGACGCAGGCACGTTCGACGTCGTCTGCTACGGGCTGCTCGACTCGCACGCGATGTTCTCCTCGATGTCGTCGCTGCGCCTGGACAACTTCGTCTACACCCAGGAAGGGCTCGCCGCGGCGTGGGCTCACGTCTCCGATGGCGGCATCCTGAGCGTCTCCTTCTCGGTCTTCGCGGGCGAATGGATGTACGACCGCCTGCTGGGGCTCGTGCGACTGGCGACCGGGCGCGATCCGATCGTGGTGAGGCACCGCTACGACGAAGGCGCGACGTTCCTGGTGGGACGCAGGCTCACGCTGGCGCAGGTGCGGGCGGTGATGCCGTCCGCGACCGAGGGCGGGCCGAGCGTCGCCTCGGTCCGCATTCCAAGCGACGACTGGCCGTTCCTCTACCTGCGTCCGAACACCGTGCCCTGGACGTATCTCACCGTGTTCTTCCTCGTGGCGGCGAGCGCCGCGTTCGCCGTGCGGCGCGTGTTCGGGCCGAGCCTGTTTGCGCGCGGGCGGTTTGACGGGCAGATGTTCCTGCTGGGAGCCGCGTTCCTCCTCCTCGAGACGCGGGCGGTGACGCAGCTGAGCCTGCTGTTCGGCTCGACGTGGGTCGTCAACACCAGCGTGTTCGGCGGCGCGCTCGCGATGGTGCTCGCCGCGAATGCGCTCGCCTCGCGCCTGCGCGCGTACCGACGCGGCCTCTGGTACGGGCTCCTGGCGCTGTCGCTCCTCGGCTTGTACCTCTTTCCGTTTCGCGTGCTGTTCGACCTGGCGCTCCCCGCGCGCGCTGTCATCGGCGGCCTGATCGTCGCCAGCCCGGTCTTCTTTGCCGGCGTCATCTTCTCCTCGGAGCTGCGCACGCGCGTGGACGCGGCGGCCGCGCTGGGCTGCAATCTGTGCGGGGCCGTGGTCGGAGGACTGCTCGAGAACCTGTCGATGCTCGTCGGGCTGAAGGCGGTCGTCCTGCTGGCGCTCGCCTTCTACCTGGTGTCGCTGCGGGTGGCGACGCGGCGCGCGGCGCCGCCGGTCGAACCCGCCGCGTAACCGGAATTCGCTTGTGACGCGTCGGAGCGCCGCTGGTAGGGCGAGGCGACCGGGCGCCGTGCCGGCCCGGCCTCTCGTGCCTGGCCAGGCGATTCCGGGCAACGTCATCGTCGATGCCGGCGACGATGCATACACTGTGGGGCGCCCGCACCCGATGGTGGATCAGGCGGTGCGGTGCGGACTGATTCGCGCGGTGGGCGCGGATCCCGCAGTGGGCCTCGTCCTGCTCGATCTCGTGTTGGGCGACGGCGCGCATCCCGATCCGGCGCCCGAGATCGCGGCCGCGGTGGCCGATGCGCGCGCCGCGCGGCCGGGAGTCCCGCTCGCGGTTGTCTGCTCGGTGTGCGGCAGTTCCGGCGATCCGCAGGATGTCGCACGGCAGATCGCGGTGCTCGATGCCGCTGGCATCCATACCACGGTGACCGCCGCGCAGGCGGCGCGCCTTGCGGCTGGCCTGCTCGGCCGGAGCCCTGAACGGAGCGCGCGATGACCGGAGTATCGGCCAGGTCCCTGCTCGCCGGTCCCGTCGAGGTCGTACACGTCGGCCTCGACATGGTGGCCAGCGCCGCCGAGGCGGGGGGCGCGCCGGTGACCCGCGTGGATTTCCTCCCGCCCGCGGGCGGCGATCCCGACCGGCTTGCGCTTCTCGACCAGTTGCTGGCGCCACCGCTCGGGAGCGCCATCGACGCGGCGAACGCACGCGCCCTGGCCCGACTCCTGGCGAGCCGCCCGCACCTGGTGGGTGTCGGCCTCGCGCGCGACGTCATTCCAGGCATGACCGACGGCCTGTTTCTGCACGCCGGGCCGCCAATCGAGTGGGCGCGCATGTGCGGGCCGCTGCGCGGCGCCATCGTCGGGGGTGTGCTGCTCGAGGGACTGGCGACCGACGCGATCGAGGCCGAACGCCTCGCCTCCTCCGGCGCGGTGACGTTCTCGCCTTGCCACCATCACCAGGCGGTCGGGCCGATGGCAGGCGTTGTGACCCCGTCGATGCCGGTGTGGATTCTCGAGGACCAGGACGGCGCGGGCAAGGGCAACCGTACCTTCTGCACGCTCAACGAAGGCCTCGGCACAGTGCTTCGCTACGGCGCCTATTCCGGCGATGTGCTTGCGCGGCTGCGGTTCATGGCCACGGATCTGGCGCCTGTCATCGCGAACGCGCTGTCGGCTCACGGGCCGATCGACGTCCGCCTGATGATGGCGCAGGCGCTCCAGATGGGCGACGAAGGACACAACCGGAATCGCGCGGCCACCTCGTTGCTGCTGCGCGAGCTGGCGGCCGCGATCGTCCGCACCGCCGAACGGGAGCGCGCGGCGCGCGCGATCGAGTTCATCACGGGCAACGATCACTTCTTCCTGAATCTCTCGATGCCGCTCGCAAAATGCATGCTGCTCGCGGCCGAGGGCGAGCCGTTGTCGTCGCTCGTCACGGTGATGGCGCGCAACGGGACGGACTTCGGCATCCAGCTGTCGTCGATGCCCGGCCGGTGGTTTACGGGCCCAGCGCAAATGGTGAGGGGACTCTATTTCCCCGGCTACTCTGCGGCCCACGCCAATCCGGACATCGGCGATTCCGCGATCACCGAGACGTGCGGTATCGGTGGCTTCGCCATGGCCGCCGCGCCGGCGATCGTGCAGTTCGTGGGAGGCGACGCGGCCGACGCGATCGCGACGACAAGACGCATGCGCCGCATCACGGCCGGCAGCAACGACGCGTGGACGATCCCCGCGCTCGGCTTCGCCGGGACACCGACCGGCATCGACGTGCGCAAGGTGGAGGAGTGCAACCTGCTGCCGACGATCAACACCGGCATCGCGCACAAGACGGCCGGCATCGGCCAGGTGGGCGCCGGCCTGGTCAACCCGCCGTGGGAGTCGTTCCACGCGGCCCTGGTCGCGCTCGCGGCGAATGCGCGCGAACGTATCTGACGGCGCCCGGAGGACTATTCCATGAAACCCATCGATCTGACGATTCCCCTCGGCATCGCGACGCCGCCGTGGCCCACCTACGAGCCGTTGCAGATGAAGTACTTCAAGCGGCTCGCGCCGAACGGCGCCAACGGCCAGCTCCTGACGCACTCGAACCACGTCGGCACGCACCTGGACGGCGAGATCCATTTCTACACGCCGGGCAAGGACATCGCCTCGCTGTCGCTCGATTACCTGATGCACGAGGGCGTCATCGTGGATCTGTCCGACGCGGTGGGCGACTACGACGTCTACACCTCGAAGATGGTCGAGGAGCGGGTCGAGGTGAGGGAAGGCGACATCCTGATCATTCACACGGGCTACCACCACTTCGGCTGGGATCAGCCGGCCGCCGACGAGATCCGGTACATGGTCAAGCACCCCGGCCCGGATCGCGAGTTCGCCGAGTGGTGCCGTGCGAAGAAGCTGCGATGGCTCGGGGTCGATTGCGGCAGCGCCGATCACCCGATGAACACGATCGTCCGCAGCTGGATGCCGCGCCAGGCGAAGGAGGCTGATGCGCACTTTCGCCGCAAGTACGGCCAGCCGCTCGAGCAGTACTTCGACGACTCCAAGTACCAGCTGATGCACATCGAGCTCTTCAACCATTCGATCATCCACGCCGAGTGCCTGGGCGGTGACATCGACCTGCTGCTCAACCGGCGCGCGGTGATTGGCGCGTTCCCGTGGCGCCTGGTGGACGGCGAGTCGTGCATCTGCCGGATCCTCGCGTTCGTGGACGACGATGTGCACAAGGACCTGATGGCGCGGAAGGCGAAGACCGCGCTCACGCGGTTCGGCGATGTGGCAGGCGTCGGCCGGCCGTGAGCGGATGCCGGCGCCGATCGACTTCTGGATGGTTTCTGACGGTGGCCGGAGGGGTCGAACCCTCAGATCGTCAGAGGCCGACGAGATTCAATTCGATCTTGACGTAGTCATGTTCGCGGGCCCAGAGATCGAGCGAGGCCGCGGCGAGTTCGTCGACGAGCGGATCGGCGATGCCGAGCACGCTGAGATCCACGCTCTTGATGTAATGGCGACAGGTGTCGCACACCTCGACGCGCACGTGCGGGTACGAAGGGGAGTTGTAGTAGCCGAGCTTGCGCTCGTCGCGCTCGCCGCAGGACGCGCACACCACGCGCTGGAAGTGCCAGGTCGACAGGCACAACGCACACAGCAGGCTGCGAGTCGCGCCCTCGGATCCCAGGCGCTGCATGATGCCGGCCTGGGGCGCGCCGCCGCAGGCCGGGCACCGATTCCGGTCGCGCAGGCGATCGCGGACGATAGGGGTTTTGCTGTCGACCAGCCAACGCGCGTACGGCTGCAGGCAGGCCTTGGCGAAGAAGGCACGGCCTGGCGCGTCGCCGGTCGAGAGCGTCTGCCAGTAGTCGACGAGCAGCGGCTCCAGTGACGAATCGCCGTTGCCAGACAACTCGCGCGCGGCGCGCGCCAGCGATGTGGGGCCGGCGGTTGCGACGACCTGAAGCAACGGCGGCATCAGCGGGCGCAGCACGGGCAGATCCTGGTGGAGTGCGCCTGCCAGGGGTGCCGGTTGGCGGGCCAGCTGCTCGTGGATCGCGCGCTGCACGTCGAGCAATGCAGCGTAGAAGGCGAGGAGATTGCGCGAAGGCAGATCGCTGGCCGCGAGTTTGCGCGCGCGTTCAACGCGACTGGCCCAGGTCCGATGTGGCACGAGAACCTCCCGCCTGCACATGAGTATGGCACGGACACGTGCACCGGTCGTGTCCGGATCTGCACAAGCTGCCCGCAGGCTTTCCTCGGCGCACGCGCCCTGGACCGATCGGATGGCATGAGCCGCCCCGGGCTGGCGTCCACGGCAATCGGCCGCAGATTTTCGCAGATTCACGCGGATGGCCGTGCGCGCGGCCGGAACGGCGCCGCAGCTTCCGCCGCGTGCGTGGGCAGCGAGGACTTCGCCCGCCGTCGCATGGCGACGGCGGGGACGCGAGGACGGTCGGGCAAACGAAGGCTCCAAGGATCAGGCAGGGTCTTCGTTTGCCCGACCATCCTCACGTCCCCCGGCGGCCGGCCACAGCTNNCGGCCGCGGGTCGAAGTCCTGGTGTCCGAATCCGTGGAAATCAGCGAGAATCTGCGGATGAACTTCCTCGGGCGGAAGCTGCCTGACGACACCTGGACCGTGTAGATCAACTCCACGACGGGCAGAATCGCGAACGACGCAACGAGCACGTATGCCCGATGCCGTCGCTGCGGCGGTCGTTGCCACCTCATCCGGGATCCCGACGGCCAATCGCGACGTCGTAGACAGAGCGGCCACCGACGTGGTTCGGGAAATGCCGTGGAGGACGCATGTCGCACGTCAACGGATTGCACCACATCACCGCGATCGCAGGAGCCCCGCAGGAGAACCTCGACTTCTACGCGGACGTGCTCGGAATGCGTCTCGTCAAGAGGAGCGTCAACCAGGACGACCCGATTCGCGGTGGTCGGTTCGTGGCCGGGTTTGCCGGCGAGCAGTTCGCCAAGCCCGACGCGGTCGACGCGCTGCGCGTGGGGCGCCACCTGGATCAGAACGGGCCCGCGCTGCGGATCGCCGCCGCCGACCCGCTCAACCTCGCAGGAATCCTCACCCCCGGCCCCCGCGTGAGCCCGCTCTCGGCCCAGGATGTGGCCCTGTTGCCCGCAGGGTCAGGTCAGGACCTGACCCCGAGGAACGCGGCGTAGGAGGTCACCTCGCGGCGGCGGCAAGCATCGCGCAGCACGCGCGCGATGGAGGCGACCGTGCCCGGGTGGTCGAAGTCCATCGGGTGCAGCGCAATCCGAATCGCCGGCAGCCCGCTCCACACCTGTGCCTGCACCGGGCAGACCACCCGCGCGCCGTACTCGCGCAGCCGGGTCCGGGTCGCCCACGTGATCACCGGGCAGCGCCGCCTGCGTCCCGCCTGCAGGTCGTAGACCGAGCCATGGTCCTCGGTGAACTGGAAACCGAGATCCTCGAGCGCCGGTGCGAGTTCCTCGTTGAACAGCCACGCCGGCGCCACGAAGCCGCGCGGACGCGTGGCCACGCATTGCTCGAACGCCTGCATGCCACGTTGCAGCCTGGAGCAAAGCGCGGCTCCCCGCAGGCGATGAAACTCGCCTTCCCGATCCGTCATGAACGTCGCGTCGAACCACGCGCGAACGCCTGGCGGCCTGGCGCCCTTTGCCGGTTCGATCGTTTCGCTGTGGAAGTATCCGTGCAGGATCCATTCGATCGCGATCGGATGGGTTCCGCGACACCAGGCCAGGAACCCCTCGTGTTTGTCCGCGGCCCAGCCGCCGTGAAAATCGGGAACGAGGAGGAAGGTCGCCCGCGTCACGCCAAGCGATGCGAGGAACTGCTCCGCACGCACGAGGCGCGCCAGGTGGAACGGGGTGACGTCATGGACCGAGAGCAGCAGCGTCAACTGGGTGCTCCTGCGTGTTCCGCCAGCGTCTCGCATGCCTGGACCTGGCGCGTGATGGCATCAGACCACGTGCCGTAGGTGCGCGCCAGGGCACGGCTCTGTCCGGCCATCCGGTCCCGGTCGGAGTCGATCGCCCGGCCCGTCGCCGCAAGGAACGACGCCGCGTCGCCGGCCTTGAAGATGAACGGCGACTGCATCTCCTCGAGCAGCTCGCCCGTGCCGCCCTCGTCTGGGCCGACGACGATCAGGCCGGCCGCCGCCGCTTCGAGCGCGGCCAGCCCGAAGGTTTCAAATCGTCCCGGCGCGAGCAACACATCGTTGGCGGCATAAATCTCCCGCATGGCCTCCTCGTCGCGGATGAAGCCCAGGTACGTGAATCGCGGATGGGACCAGGCCGCAAACCGGTCGCGGTACGGCCCGGTGCCGGCAACGGTCACTTCGACATCGGGGCGTGCAAGCACGCTCGGCAGCACGTCGAGCAGCACGCGGACGTCTTTGTCGTTGTGCAGCCGCCCGGCATACAAGAGCCGGATCGGATCACGAGGTCGCCCGGCCGGTCGCGCGATGTCGAACAGCTCCTGGTCGACGCCGAACGGCACCTTCACGATGCGCGTGACCCCGTGCGCCCGCAGGCGTCGCTCCATCGTGACGGACGTGACCATCGTCAAATCGTAGGCCGCCTGCACGCGGTAGAACACACGGTCGGCCCCGCGCAGCAGCAGGCGTCGCGGGCCGCGTGCGCCCGCGCCTCCAAGCCGCGGCTCGACATAGGTCGCGATGGGATCGGAATGGTAGAACGACGCGAGTCGCCCGCGCAGCACCTTGAAACGGCGCAGGAGCAGTCCCAGCGGGCCGCTGATCCAGGGGTCGTCCACCTCGAGCACGTCGGGATCGGCTCTGCGCACGACGGACCAGATGTGGCCGAAATCGATCGGCACGCGGTAGCCGTCGCGATCGTGTGCCACCGGCACGCCGTAGACGCGCACGATCGCGACATGCGGCGTCAGGTCCGTCACTTCGCGCCGTCGTCCCGGCACGACCAGCACGTAGCGGTGGCGATCCTGCCGCCGGAACCAGTCGATCTTCGCGCGATGGTACGTCCGGATGCCGCCGCCCGTGTCGCAGTAGAACGGTGACAGATCGCAGAAGGTCATGGGCGGGTCCGATGGGTCTCCTCAATCGCCTCGGGGTCGGCCGCCGGATGGAAGTGGTCGCGTGCGGCGCGGTACACGGCCGCGGGCAGGGCGAGAACGAACTCGAGAACGATGGCGGGCATCCGCCGCAGGTCGTGATTCAACGGGCGGGACGCGTCGCCCACCACGAGCACGCCGCGGCGCATCGCGAACAGATTGAACAGCGTCGACAACGCCGAAAAGGCGACCGACACGGCCACGCTGAAGGCGAGGGCCGGTGTGCCGGCCATCCAGTGCACGATGAACTCGATCGAGTGCGCCACCAGCGGCACCAGCACCATCGCGGCGAGTGCGGCGGCCCAGGCAGGCTCGGCGGTCCGGAATGCCTGGGTGAGCGCCGCGTAGAGGCCGGCCAGCGGCAATCTGAACGCGAGATCGACGGCCAACGCGGTCGTGGCGGCCCGCAGGCTCACCGTCAGGTTCGTCGTGAAGAAGATGGCGCCCCGAATGCTCCCGCTGAGCACCGCCGCTTTCCAGTTCCACCGCAGGAGCATGTGGCCGACGGGATCGCGAACGAGCGTGCGCAGCACGTCGGCGACTGTCATAGTGACCGCGGTTCCACGCCGGCACCGCCGGCGAGCGCGGCGCCGCCAGCGTCCGGTAGCGCAGGTCGCCTCATCGCGGCGGCCTCTTCATACACCTCGTACAATCGCCCGCCGATCTTTTCCCACGACGTCGCCTCGGCCTGCAGGCGCGCCGCCCGGGCCATCCGCGCGCGCCGGGCGGCATCGTGCACGAGCGATACGGTCGCCTCCACCAAATCCCGCTCGTCGCGCGCCATCACGCCCGAAACCCCGTCGGCGACGATGAACCGCGGCCCGCCGTGCGCCATCGCGACAACCGGCACACCCGACGCCATCGCCTCCAGCAGGACATTGCCGAACGTCTCGGTTTCCGACGGAAAGACGAACAGGTCCATGTCTGCATAAGCCCGGGAGAGCGCCTCACCGACGAGCACGCCCCGGAACTGCGCCTGCGCCACGTTCTTCTCCAGCCAGCCGCGTTCGCTGCCCTCGCCGACAATCACGAACCGGAACGGCCTGCCGTCTGCCACCAGCGCCTGCGCGACCGCCGCCAGCCGCCGCACGCTCTTCTCCGGCGAGAGCCGGCCCACGAACCCGATCTGCACGACGTCATCTTCGCGCGCCCGGTGGGTTGGCGCAAAGAGATCGGTGTCCACGCCGCGCATCATGAGGTGGGCCGGCCTCCTGGTCCGCCGGTGCAAGAGGTCCACGATCTCCTCGTTCGGGGCGAGCACCACGCGAGGAATGCGGTAGAACTGAAGGGTGGCGCTGAGCACGAGGCGCTCGACCCAGCCCCGGAAGGCGACCTGACGCGATACCGGTAGCCACGACAGATGCTTCAGCGCCCGCCGCGACGCGAACTCGTGCACGTTGGTGTGCCACGATCCGACGATCGGGATGTGCAGGTAATGGCCGATGTACGCGCCAAGCTGGCCGACGTCGTGAGGGCCGGTGACGTGCAGCACGTCGGGGCGGAACCGGCGCACGGCGTTCACGGCGAGCCGGTAGTGACGCGAGAACATCAGGTCGTAGGTCAGGTCGTGCTCGACCGCGAAACCGATCGGGCTGCGCCGCAGTTCGAGCCGCCCGCCCTCGTCCTGGCCGACGTCGACCATGCGCGTGGTCGAACCGGCGTGCACGCACAGAAAGGGAAACTCGTGACGGCGCGCGTACGCTTCGACCGCGCGAGCGGTGCGGGCGACGCCGTTGGTTTCCAGGTAGCAATCGGGAAAGAAGGCAACGCGAGGAGTGCTCATGCACTGACCTGGGATTCGCGTGGCCCTCCATCGGCCGCGGCAGCCAACGAGCCGGCCGGCGTGCCGAGCGGTGTATGTCGGCCCAATGCCGGCTGCTCGTCGCGCGGAAGGCAGAGACGCAGGATGGGCATCATGCGGCGGCTCGTCGCGGCCTGAAACGCGCGAATGGTGGCGCGGACCCACAGCGGTCCGCCGCCGGGCCAGTGATGCGCCAACGGACGCACCACGCCCCGCCACTCGCACGAGACACGATCGGTCCAGTGGCCACGCAGCGCCGCCGGGTTCGGTCGCAGCACGTCCGCCGCGACGGCCAGCTTGCGCGCGGCCAGGCGCTCGCGGTATCCGGGCATCACGACAATCTCGCTGATGCCCTCGCCCCGGATCTCCTGGACGAACTCGCCGAACGACGAGGCGTTCGTGAGATTCAGCAGCGCGTTGGGCGCGCACCCGTGACGATCTCCCCCCGCGACGGCGCAGACGCCGGCGTCGGCGGCCAGGGCGCGAACGACGTCGTTCTCTCGCCACGATCGATAGCCGTTCAGCTCGAGCCCGTGAAGCCGGTCACCGTGCTCGGCGAGAAAGCGCCGGAGCAGACGTTCGTGTGCCGCGCTGCCGAGGGAGGCCAGGTCCCAAAGGGGGTGGTTGAGGACGATGAGCGTCTCGCGGGCGGCGTTCAGCGTGTCCAGCAGGTCCGCCAGGTGCCGGGCCGAATCGGCGCGGCTGTACGCGGTCAGGCTGTCGAACAGATCGCGCGAGGCGCCGGCCGGCAGGTTGTGGATGCCGAGGTGGAAGAAGCCCTCCTCGAACGGCACGGTCCATTCGAGCGACAGCGGCACGCCCGCCCCGTGCTGCGCCTGGAGCTCGAGGCCCGCGTCGATGTTGCCGTGGTCGCTGATCGACACGAGCGGGGCGAGCCCGAGAGACGCCTGGATCTGCGCCAATTCCGATTCGTAGACCTCCGCGGGGCTCAGCGGTGGATTCCACCAGCCCTTCCTGAAATCGGCCGTCAGGCCGTTGCGCTGCGAGTAGGCTCGCATCTCGCGTTCAAAGAAGCCGGCGACGACGGGGATCCGGGCGATATAGGACGGGAAATCGGCCAGGACTTCCTGCGAATGATGCGTATGCGCGTGGAGCGAGACGGCGGTGGCAAATCCGGAGGCGGACTGCCGGTGCGCGGCGCACGCACGGACACCGGTCCGTGGCGGCGTGGTCTTGGGAACGCTCATACTCAACATTCTGACACCGATGCGATCGGGCGCGTGAAGCGGTAGTGGGGGCACGAGGGCGGATTCACGCGCATCCGCTCCGGTCGACAGCTACGGCGGCAGCAGCCACCTCCCCCTCCAGGTCGGTCCCGGCCGCCAGCGGCTTCGGCTCACGATAATCCCGTCAATCGTACACGAAACCTGAAGGATGAGGTACGGATATCAGGTGCGCGACAGCCGCGCATGCAGGGGCCGCGCGCCCTGCACGCCGCGCCTGGTCGAAATCGTGGCGACACAGATCCGCGGAACGGTTATTGCTGAGTTGGCTGCCAGACACGGAGGCACAACATGCTCGCCGGCAGCGCCGTGGTCAGCGTGAAATAGCGTCCGGAGTCCGGTGTCCGGAATCCGGTGTCGGCGGAAAACCCCAGGCCCCGAGCCTGAAGCCCGGAGCCCGGAGCCCGGAGCGTTACTTGTCCGTCGTCGTCTTCTTCGCCGCGCCCGGCTCCTCCAGCGTGTCCAGCACCGACCGCCACGCGAACTTCTTGCCCTGGCCGCGCACGTAGTAGTCCATCCACGCCATCTCGGCCATCGACTTGAAGAACTGGTTGCGCGTGTCCGGGATGCCATGGCTCTCGCCCGGATACACGTTCAGCTCGGTCGGCACGCCCAGCCGCTTCAGCGCCATGTGCAGTTCGATCGACTGCGGGCTCGGCACGCGCGGATCGCCCTGGACGACGTGGATCATCGTCGGCGTCTTCGCGGCCTTGATGTACTTGAGCGGCGACTGGTTCCAGTAGGCGTCGAAATCGTCGTAGGGGAGCTTGTCGCCCAGGTAGAACTGCCGGTTGCGCTGCACGTCGCTCTCCGCGTACATCGAGATCCAGTTGGACGTGCCGGCGCCGCTGCTGATCGCCTTGAAGCGATCCGTGTGCGTGAGGATCCAGTTCGACCAGTGGCCGCCCGCGCTCCACCCGAGCGCGCCCATGCGCGTGCCGTCCACGATGCCCTGCGCGATCAGGTAGTCCACGCCCGACATGATGTCGTCGAACCCGGGCGGGAAGTAGTTGCCGACGATGCCGTTCTTGAACTGCTCGCCGTAGTTGGTGGACCCGCGATAGTTCGGCTGCAGCACCACGTAGCCGGCGCCCGCGTACACCTGCGCGCCGTAGCCGCCGTTGAAGCGGAGCGTGTCGGCCGCCGCCGGCCCGCCGTGAATGGCGACGATCAACGGGTAACGCTGCCCCGGCTGGTAGCCGACCGGCTTGATGAGGACGCCGCCGACCATCGTCTTGCCGTCCTTCGACTTCCAGGTGATCTCTTCCTGTTCGCCGAGCGTGAACTGCCGCACCTGCGGGTTCACGTCCGTCAGTTGCTTCCACGCGGAGCGCGTGCCGATCTGATCGAGGCCGGCGACCGTGAAGAGCGTCGCCGGCGTGGCGCCGTCGGAGTAGGTGATGAGCAGGACACCCGTGTCGTCGTCGCGCCTCGCGGTCAGCGACGCTTTCTCGTTCGTCAACTGCTTCACCGCGCCGCTTTGCACGTCGAGCGCCAGGAACTGTTCGGTGGCCCGGATCCCCTCGTTGAAGTAGATCGTATTGCCGTCCTTCGACCAGAACCCGATGGTGATGTCCCCGTCGAACGACGCGCCCAGCTTGCGCCACTGGCCCCCGTGATCGCTCACCGCGCGGACGTACACGCGTCCGTTCTTCATGCTGTATTTCGTCAGGTCATCCGGCGCGGAGAAGGCGATGAAGCGGCCATCCGGGGAGAAGCTCAGGGCGCTCTCGGCGACCTCGACGTTACTCGTGAGCCGTTCGATCTGGCCCGTGGCGGCCTCGAGCAGGTACGGGTCGCTGTTGATGTTCTGCTCGGTGATGTTCCGCTTATAGCGATCGGCGGCGATGCCGTGGAACCCGACCCACTTGCCATCGTCGGAGACTGAAAAATCCGCGACGGTGATGGTGGCGTCGTGGGTGAGCTGAGTGGTCTTCTTCGAGTCGAGATCGACGGCCCACAGGCTCGCGAGCGGCGTTTCAGGATTGCGGATCTCGACGGTGAACTTCTTTTCCCGCCGCAGCTTCTCGTCGGTGTCCGGTGTTTCGGCGCCGACGAAGTAGATCCGCTTGCCGTCCGGTGCCCATTCCCACGTTCCGATCCCCGCCGTCTGCCTGGTCACCTGCTCGGCCGTCGCCGTGTCGATGCCGTCCACCGGAAGGCGATAGAGATTCTCCTCGCCCGCCTTGCCGCTGCGGTACGCGAGAGAGCGCCCGTCCTTGCTGAAGGCGAACGTCGAGACGCCCTCCTTCGCGTCCGTGATCCGGCGCGCCTCGCCGCCGTCCGGCCGCATCAGGTACAACTGGTTCTGCGTCGCGGCGGTCGACGGCGCCTCGCGGTTCGACGCGAAGACGAAGAAGGTGCCGTCGTGCGACCAGCGCGGCTCCGTCTCGTTCTTGTCCTTGGTGAAGGTCATCTGCCTGGTTGACGACACCCCCTGCTGCACCGACACCAGGTAGATGTCCGACTGCCGCTTCGCTTCCTTCCAGTCAGGCGTCGTGATCGTGTAGAGCATCCAGCGGCCGTCCGGGCTGATGGCCTGCGCGCCCATCTGACGCGTCTTCTGCATGTCGAGGAAGGTCATTGGACGCTTGGCATCGGCGGCCTGTCGCTGTCCCTGCGCGCTGGTCGCGATCGGGCCGAGCACGAGCACCGCAACGATGAACGAGAGGACGACAGGCGCTACCCGGCGTCCTGCCCGACCGAAGGGGTGCGCGACGACAGTACTCCTGGAGCGGGAGATGAACATGGTTGCCTCGTGAAGGGGGGCTGAGCGTGATTGCGGGGCGCGGCAATGTGCCTATCATCCGGAATGCGGCAGATCTGTCAAGTGCCGGCGCGATCCTCACCCGGCAGCGTGCTTGCAGGATCTTCCCGCTTCCACTGTCGAGATCGCTTGTGTGCGCCGCAATCCTGCGGACGCTCCGGGCCCATGGAGAGCCCGGAAGGGGTGACACATGAAGAGAAGCATCTCGCTCGTTGTGCTGGCTTGCGTCGTGGCGGTTGGGTTGGCTCGCTTCGCACCGATCTCCGTCGCCCAACCCTGGCGGTAACGCGATCAACGTGGTCGAGACGGCCGCGATCAAGCGTTTCCCCGGGGCTGTCATGTCGCAGAGCTTCGGCACCCCAGAGATACTCGTCCATGCCAACAATGCACAGCTCATGCAGGCGCACAATAACTACATCGCGGCGCAGCAGGCGGGCATTACGGTCTTCGCATCGGCTGGAGACTTCGGGGCCACCAACGGTTTCAGCACCGCGAACGCGGGCTTCCCAGCCTCGGATCCGCTGGTGACGGGCGTCGGCGGCACCGAGGGCAACCCGTATCCGGCCGGCCTGTCCACACCGGCGTACGGCGGCGAGCAGGTGTGGAACGAACCGCAATTCGGCTCGGCGACGGGCGGTTCACCCAGTCTGCTGTTCGGCGTGCCGGCCTTCCAGAACGGCCTCGGGCTGACGTCGCGGACGGTGCCCGACATCGCCTATAACGCGGCGATCGACGGCGGAGTGCTCGTGCGCTACAGCGCGTTCGGCCCGGCGAGCTTCTTCATCGTTGGCGGCACGAGCGCGGGGTCGCCGCAGTGGGCGGCCATCATCGCGCTGGCGAACCAGCTGAGTGCGAGCCAGGGACACGGCGCTCTCGGTTACATCAACCCGGCGTTGTATCAACTGGCCCAGAGCGGCGCTTACGCGACCGATTTCCACGATATCATCGTCGGCGACAACCAACTGGTGGGTACGCCCGTCGGCTTCAGCGCGACCCCCGGGTACGATGCCGCGACGGGCTGGGGGACGCCCAATGTCGCGAAGCTCGTTCCCGATCTCGTCAAGACGATCTTCCCGTGATGTCGGGATCGCGGACACCGCGATCTCGGGAGGGCGCCGCAGTTTCCGTCTGAGGAATTCAGCCGCAGATTTTCGCCGATTCTCACGGATTCGGACGACAGGACTTCGACGCGCGGCCGGCCGCATGGCCGGCCGCGCGCAATGGTGAGGGTGGCAGATAAACGAAGGCTCACCATGGCCAGCCGTCGCTGTGCGACGGCGGTCGAAGTCCCACGTTGGCCGTACGCGCGGAAACTGCCGCGCCAGGCACACGGGCTTCTGCGAGGCGGGCGCTGGGATAACCTGTCAACGGCGTCACCTGGGAGTGCGCTGCCGTGGCTCGGCGAGGTGCTGATTGTCTGCGCCACGTGACGAGTGCCGGAGCGACCACGGACGCCCGAGGAGCCACTGTGCACACAACCAGGAACCGCCGCATCGTGCTGGCGGCACGGCCGAAAGGCGAGCCCGCAGACGAAGACTTCCGGCTCGAGGAAACCGACATCCCGTCAAGTGCCGGCGGCCAGGTGCTCCTGCGGACTCTCTACCTGTCGCTCGATCCCTACATGCGCGGCCGCATGAATGCCGGGCCGTCGTATGCGCCGCCGGTGGAGATCGGGCAAGTGATGCAGGGCGCAACGGTCGGCGAAGTCGTCGAGTCGAAGGCGGCTGGACTCCAGCCCGGCGACATTGTCCTCGCCTACTCGGGGTGGCAGGACTACGGCGTCGCCGACGCGCGCAGCGTCCGCAAGCTGGATCCGCAACTGGCACCGGTGACGACGGCTCTCGGCGTACTCGGGATGCCGGGCATGACGGGCTACACCGGGCTGGTGAACATCGGGCAGCCGAAACCGGGCGAGACGGTCGTCGTCTCGTCGGCCGCGGGCGCCGTCGGTTCGGTCGTGGGCCAGATCGCGAAAATCAGAGGCTGCCGCGCCGTCGGCATCGCCGGCAGCAAGGAGAAGTGCGGGTTCGTGACGGAAGAACTCGGCTTCGATGCGTGCGTCAATTACCGCGACGACGGGTTCGAACAGGCCCTGGCCGCGGCCGCACCGAATGGCATCGACATCTACTTCGAGAACGTCGGCGGTCGCGTGTTTCAGGCCGTGCTGCCGCTCATGAACCTGTTCGGCCGGGTGCCGGTGTGCGGGCTGGTCGCCCATTACAACCTGACGATGCCATCGCGCGGAGTCGATCGCGTGCCGATGCTCATGACCGCCATCCTCACCAGGCGCCTGACGTTTCGCGGCTTCATCGTCGGCGACTTTGCGGCCCAGCGCGACGAGTTCATGAGGGACATGGCGCCGTGGCTGCGTGACGGAAAGATCAAGTACCGGGAGGACGTGGTCGACGGGCTGGAACAGGCCGTGTCAGCCTTCAAGCGCCTGTTCCGCGGGCAGAACTTCGGCAAGCTGCTGGTGCGGGTCGCGCAGAAGCGGGACCCGAAGCCCGGAGCCTGAACCCGAGCCTGGAGCCTGGAGCCTGGAGCCCGGAGCCCGGAGCCCGCACAACGGTGCTATCATCCCGTTCCGTCACCACCGAGGAGTGCTCCAATGCTGACACGCGCGGTTCTGCCGACTCTCGTTCTGCTCACGCTCGTTTCTGTCTCCGCGCAGCAACGCGGCGACCAGCGTCCCGGCAGCGCTCCACCGGATGCGCAGCAGCGGCCGCCGCAATCGCCCGCCACGCGCGACGAACCGGGGGGCCAGGCGCCGGCACGCTACGAGGTGGCCTCCGCGAAGGAAGAGAAGATCTCGCAGACCTCGCACGCCATCCGCCTGGACGGGCGTGACATCAAGTACACGGCCACCGTCGGCACGCTGCCGATCCGGCTCGACGATGGCAAGGTGGCGGCGCGGATGTTCTTCGTCGCCTACACGCGGGACGGCGAGGACGCGAAGACGCGCCCCGTGTCGTTTCTCTACAACGGCGGGCCGGGCTCGGCCACCGTGTGGCTGCACATGGGCTCGTTCGCGCCGCGTCACACCCAGATGGCGGACGATGGGTTCCAGCCGCCGCCGCCGTACCAGCTCGTCGACAACGAGAACTCGCTCATCGACGTGTCCGACCTCGTGTTCGTGGATGCCATCGACACCGGATTCAGCCGCGTGATGCCCGGCATCAACAACGCGCAATTCCACGACCAGGACGGCGACCTCCGGGCGTTCGGCGAGTTCATCGCCGAGTACCTGGGGACCTACAGTCGCTGGCCGTCGCCAAAGTTCCTGATCGGCGAAAGCTACGGCACGATTCGCTCGGCCGGCCTGTCGCAGGAACTGCAGACGCGCCACGGCGTCGAGTTGAACGGCATCGTCCTCATCTCGTCGCTGCTGACCTACCAGACGCTGTCGCCCGCGCCCGACAACGACGTGGCCTACGCGGATCAGATCGAGACGTTCGCGGCCACGGCCTGGTATCACAAGAAGCTGCCCGCCGACCTGCAGCAGAAGACTATCAAGCAGGTCGCAGACGAGGCGCGCACGTTCGCCTTCGGGGAGTACCTGCAGGCGCTGGCGAAGGGGAGCGCGCTCGCCGACGCCGAGCGCGGCGCGATGGCGGACAAGCTGGCCCGCTACACGGGCCTGCCGGCGAAGTTCATCCTGTCGGCGAACCTGCGCGTCGATTCCGGGCGCTTCCGCAAGGAGTTGCTGCGCGACCAGCGCCTCATGCTCGGCCGACTGGACGGCCGGTACACCGCGCTTGACCTCGATGCGGCCGGCGAACGCCAGGAGTTCGATCCGTCGAACACCGCCTTGCAGGGCGCCTACGTCGCGTTGTTCCAGGACTACCTGAAGAACGACCTGAAGTGGGAATCGGACCTGCACTATCCGACGTCGGGGAACGTGCGGCCGTGGACCTACGTGCAGAATGCCTACAGCGATCGGACGGACGCGTTGCGGCAGACGATGGCGAAGAACCCGTTCCTGAAAGTGTTCGTGGCGTGCGGGTACTTCGACATGGCAACGTACATGGGCGGCGCCGAGTTCAATTTCTCGCACCTCGCCTACGATCGGCAGATCACCGACCGCGTCGCCTTCGGGTATTACGAGGCCGGGCACATGATCTACATCCGCCCGTCGGCGCACAAGGCGCTGAAGCAGGACCTGGCCAGGTTCATCCGCTCGGCCAGCGGCCGCGCGACCACGAGGCCGGACTGACGGGCATCTGCGGCGCGGGACTGCGGGCCTGAAGCTGCTCGAAGCTGTAGTGCGACGGTTCTTCCTTGAACAGCCAGTTCACACGGGCCTCCGTCGAGCGCCCCACCTGGGGTCCGGAGCCCTGGCGGTCGCCGACAGTGTTTCGTAACTTGATGATGGCACCGCGCCGGAGCGGGACGCAACAGCATCCCCCGGCGCGTCAGCGGCTCGTCCCCAGCTCGGTGCCTCCCACGCGGCGGGCCAGCACGACGAACAGCGCCAGCGCGGCGACGCCCGTCAGCGCTTCGGTGAGGAGCATCCCGTTGGTCGACCACGCGTCGTGCGCCCAGCCGCACGCGCGGAGCATGCCCAGGCTGAACAGCGTGTTGAGGGCGAAGAAGAGGTTGATCTTCGTCGCCGCCGCCGTGTCGCCGATGATGGCAAGCACGAGCCCCGTGAACGAGCCCGTGACCATGCCCAGCGTAAAGGTGTAGAAGAGCGTCGACGCCGCGTAGCCAGCCGAGGTGCGGGGCGAGAACACGATGACCACGCACGCCACCAGGCCGAGGCCGCACGAGATCGCGTACGCCGTGGGCTTCGCCACGCGGTCTGCCAGCCGGCCGCCGGCAATGCAGCCGGCCACGATCGCCACGCCCCCGCCCAGGCCCAGCACCGCCGACACGACGTCGGCCGACGCGTGGAACTCCGGACCGATCGCGCTGAACAGGAACATCGCGGCGCCGGTGCCGATCGGCAGGATCGCGAGGATGAGCGCGATGCGCCCCGCGCGGGACCGCACAACCGACAGGAGCTCGCGCGCGGCGTCGCGCATGCGGTCGCCCATCGAGGCATCGCCAAGCGCGCGCGGCGGTTCCTCGAGGCCGATGAGCGGCAACGCGCACGCGAGCACGATGGCGGCAAGCGCCAACCCCGCGACCCACGTGGACGGCGCGTGCTGGATGAGCAGGAGGCCGATGCCGCCGCCCGCCGTCTGGCCGAACTGATTCCCGGACTGGAACCACCCACCCGCACGGCCCCGCGTGTCCCGCGTGGTGTTGTGCGCCATCAACCCTTCGGTCGCGAACGCGATGAAGGTGGCCGCGACGGTCGAGGCCAGCGTCAGCACCGACAGGAGCCGTACCGTGTCGGGTGAAATCGGGATCACTGTCATCGCGACCAGCGTCACGGCGACCAGCGAGACCGCGATCACGTACCACGTCTTGCGCGAGAGCGTGTAGTCGCCGACCGGCGCCCACAGGAACTTCCACCCGCTCCCGAGGAAGGTCATGCCGACGACGCCGGCAATGGCCGACACGGGAAGGCCCGATCGGCTGCCGAGGTACCCCAGGGCGACCGCGGGAAAGCCGAATGCGAGGCCCAGCGGGAAATACAGCACCGCCCACACCCAGGGATGAGGCACCGGACGGACCCGCGGACTCGCATCGGCGACGAGCATGTTCATCGGTTGCGCGCAGTATACATGCGCGCGCCCCGGCGCTACGCATGAGCTCGTCGCGCGGCGCGGTCGCATGAAACATCGCACGACGCACACACGACGCGTCGCTTGATTCCCGGCGGGCTTTGACCTACGCTCGGCCGCACGAACGGAGTCCGGAGTCCGGAGTCCGGGGTCCGGAAGTCCGGAAGTCCGAAGTCCGAAATCCGGCTGGAGCCTGAAGCCTGGAGCCCGGAGCCTGAAAATGGCGAAGCCCGTTTCCCGGCGCGAAGCACTGAAGCGCATGGCCACCGCCGGTGGCGGCATCCTCCTGACGCGCGGCGTTTTCCGCGGCCAGTCTTCCGACGTCGTTGTTGCAGGCAAGAGCGTCGAGATCACTGTCTCGTCGCTCGGTCCGTCGACCCTGCGACTCACGGTGCTCCCCATCGACGGCGGGCGCGTGACCCGCGTTCCGGTGGACGGCGCGCTGGTCGGCGACGCTGAGGGCCGGACGCTGGCACGCCGCCGAGGGCCCGATCGGTTCGATCCGGTCCGCGCCGGCAACCTGACCGTCCGCTTCACGAACGCGCCGCCCACGCTTCACATCGACACGGCCACCGGCGCGCCGGTGCAGCGCCTGGCGCTCAACGCCCAGACGGCCGGAATGTCGTTCCTGCTCGGCAAGGGACCGCTGCTCGGCCTGGGCCAGGGCGGCCCGCAGTTCGATCGCAAGGGCACGACGGACCGGATGCGCAGCGGCCAGGGCGGCTACCAGCTGGCGACGCACGGCGGCCGCGTGCCGATCCAGTGGCTGGTGGGCACCGACGGCTGGGCGATGTTCATCCACCAGCCGCTCGGCACGTTCGACTTCACCGGCGCCGACGGCACGTTCGCGCCGTCAGCTGAGGGCCTGCCGCTCGACATCTTCGTCGTGTCGTCTTCGAGTCCCGCCGAGATCATGCGGGAGTACGCCCGCATCACGGGCCTCGCGGAACTGCCGCCCCGGTGGTCGTTCGGCTACATGCAGTCGCACCGCACGCTTGCCGGGGCCGCGGAAGTGCTGGGCGTCGCGCGCACGTTGCGCGAGAAGAAACTGCCGTGCGACGGTCTCATCTACCTGGGCACCGAGTTCACGCCGTCGGGATGGAACACGCGCAACGGCGAGTTCACGTGGCACAGCGGCAACTTCCCGGATCCGAAGGCGATGATCGACACGCTGCACGGCGAGCACTTCAAGGTCGTGCTGCACGTCGTCATCGAGGGCCGCCGCCTCACGGGCACCGTGAACGATCCGTGCGATCCGAAGGACGCCGGTCCGAGCGGCCGGACGCCGGACAACCGGTGGCCCGACGACCGCAGCGTGCCGTGCTACTGGCCGTACCACAAGGGGCTGTACGATCTCGGCATCGACGGCTGGTGGCCGGATCAGGGCGACGACTACGACGCGCCGTCGCGCCTGAACCGCAACCGGATGTACTGGGAGGGCTCGCAGATCTGGCGGCCCAACGAGCGGCCGTTTGCGCTGCACCGCAACGGGTACGCCGGGATGCAGCGCTACGCGGCCTTCCTGTGGTCGGGCGACGTGCAGTCGCGCTGGGAGACGCTGCAAACGCACGTGCCCGTGGCCGTCAACAGCGGCCTCTCCGGCATCCCCTTCTGGGGCACCGACATCGGCGGGTTCATCCCGACCGCCGACTACACCGGCGAACTGCATGTCCGCTGGTTCCAGTTCGGTGCGTTCTGTCCGTGTTTCCGGGCGCATGGCCGCAACTGGCACCTGCGCCTGCCCTGGGGCTGGGACGGCGGCGACGGCGGGCCGCCCGAGACGCCCTCGTTCAAGCCCGATTCGGCGACGCTCGCCGATCCGCGGGTCGAACCGATTCTCCGCAAGTACCTCGAACTGCGGTACCGTCTCCTGCCTTATACGTACACCGCCGCGCGGGACTGCTGCGAGACCGGCCTGCCGATCATGCGCGCGCTGTGGCTGCATTATCCCGGCGACGCGGCGGCCGCCGGCCGCGGCGACCAGTACCTGTGGGGTCGCGATCTGCTCGTGTCGCCGGTGGTCGAGAAAGGCGCGACGACTCGTTCGCTGTACCTGCCGCGCGGGACGTGGTTCGACTTCTGGACCGAGGAGCGCGTCGAGGGCGGCCGCGAAACAGGTCGCGCGGTCGATCTCGAAACGATGCCGCTGCACGTGCGGGCGGGCGCGATCCTTCCGCTCGGTCCGGTGCGCCAGTGGGCGGACGAACCCGTCGATGCGCCGCTGACGCTCGTGGTGTATCCGGGCGCCGACGGCGCCGCGTCGCTCTACGAGGACGATGGCCGGACGTTCGAGTACCGGAAGGGGGCGTGGATGCGGATCGAGATGGCGTGGCGCGACGGCGACCGCCATCTCTCGCTGCGCCTGGCGCGCGGCTCGCGCATGCTGGCGCCGGCAAGACGCGCGATCGAGGTGCGGGTGGCCGGCGAACGAGGTACGCGGACAATCGTGTTCGACGGGCGGCCGATGGAGACTTCGCTTCGGCAAGGCTAAAGGTGAACATCATGACCGATGACACGACGAAATCGGCAATCACGCGTCGCGAACTCCTCGGGACGATCGGCAAGGCCGCTGCGGCGTCGGTGGCGCTGGGACCGCTCGTGCGGACGGTGTTCGTCATCCCCGAAGCGATGGCTGCCGGCGTCGCGCCGCTGACCGCCGTGGCCGGCGTCGATCGAATTGCGATGTTGCCGGGGAAAACGTACCTGAACGCGTGGGCGGGCTATGGCGACCCGCCGCGCCTGCAGGAGCGCCGGCGAGGTGAGCCGGCGCCGCCACCACCGTCCGAGCCTCCCGGTCCCGCGCCGACCGTCGCGTGGAGCAGGGAGTCCGGCCCCGGCACCGTCACGTTTGCCGACCCCAGGGCGCCGGTGACCACCGCGACGTTCTCCGCTCCAGGCGCCTACGTCCTGAAGCTGACGGTCGATAACGGTCAGTCCACGGTCGCCTCGACGCTGAACGTGGACGTGGCGTTGCCGCCGCCGTCGAGCCATCTCGACCCGGTCCAGACGAAAGCGTTTCGCGTGGACAGTCCCCTGTGGACGAGCCGGGTGAAGGCCCTCATCGTCACCTGGATTCCGCACTGCGTCGACGAGATCAACCGCACCGACCTGCAGCAGGGTCCGGGCGGCATCGACAATTTCGTGGAGGCGGCGAAAGCGCTGGCCGGGCAGCCGCACGCGCCCCACAAGGGCTACGTGTTCTCCAACGCGTGGGTCCACCAGACGGTCGAGGCGATGAGCATCGCGCTCATGATCGATCCGCGCGGCGACGGGGACGTCATCCAGGCGCACCGGAAGATGAAAGCGACGCTGGACGACTGGATCCCGAAGATCCTGGCCGCGCAGCATCCCGACGGGTACTTGCAGACGGCGTTCACGCTTCGCAACCCCGATCGCTGGGCCGAGCGGTGGTCCGCGCAGGGGCGGGGCAATCACGAAGGCTACACGGCCGGCTATTTCATCGAGTCGGCGATCAACCACTACCTGATGACCGGCCGGAAGGACGCCCGGCTGTACGACGCGGCGAAGAAGCTCGCAGACTGCTGGTACGACAACCTCGGCCCCGCGCCGAAGAAGGAATGGTTCGACGGCCACCAGGAAATGGAGCAGGCGCTGGTGCGGTTCGGCCGATTCGTGAACGAGATGGAAGGCGGCGACAGGGGACGAACCTACATCCAGTTGGCGAAGTTCCTGCTCGACAGCCGCAAGGGCGGCACCGAGTACGATCAGAGCCACCTGCCCGTCGTCCAGCAGTACGAGGCGGCGGGGCACGCGGTGCGCGCGGTTTACACCTACTCGGGCATGGCCGACGTCGCCCTGGAGACCCGCGACGTGGACTATCAGAGCGCCGTCATGTCGCTCTGGGACAATATCGTCAACCGAAAGTACTACCTGACCGGCGGCGTGGGCAGCGGCGAATCCTCGGAGGGGTTCGGTCCGAACTATTCGCTGCGGAACAACTCCTACTGCGAATCGTGTTCGAGCTGCGGCGAGATTTTCTTCCAGTGGAAGATGAACCTGACCTACGGCGATGCCCGCTACGCGGACCTGTACGAGGAGACGCTCTACAACGCGCTTCTCGGTTCGTACGATCTGGAGGGCAGGAATTTCTTCTACACGAACCCGCTCGATGCGAATGCGCAACGCACCCCCTGGCACGCCTGCCCGTGCTGCGTCGGCAACATCGCCCGGACGCTGCTGATGCTGCCCACGTGGACGTACGCGAAGACGGCAGGCAGCATCTACGTCAACCTGTTCATCGGGAGCACCGCGACGGTGGAGAACGTCGCCGGCACCGACGTGGAGATGGTGCAGGCGACCGACTATCCGTGGAACGGCAGGGTGTCCATCACGGTGAATCCGCGCGCGCCGAAGAGGTTCGCCGTCAGGATCCGTGTGCCGAACCGCTCGGTCACCCGCCTCTACACGAGCACGCCGGAAGCGAACGGCATCACGTCGATCGCGGTGAACGGTTCGGCGGTGAAGCCGGCGATCGAGAGAGGCTACGCGGTCGTCACCAGGGACTGGAAGGCAGGCGACAAGATCGATCTGGTGCTGCCGTTGAAGGTTCAGCGCGTCAAGGCCAGCGAGAAGATCGCCGCCACCAGTGGCAAGGTGGCGCTGCGCTACGGTCCGCTGGTCTACAACATCGAGCAGGTCGACCAGGACATCACGAAGGCGATCGGCTCAGCGTCGGCTTTCACCACCGAGTGGAAGAGCGATCTGTTGGGCGGAGTGATGGTGATCAAGGGCACGTTTGCAGACGGGAGCCCGCTGACGGCGATCCCGAATTACGCCCGGTACAATCGCAATCCGCCGGCACCGCCGTTCGTGCCGCCCGCGCCGGCACCGCCGGCCGGTGCACCGCCCGCGGCCAGGCCCGCGCCGCGCCCGCCGACCTCGATCGTGTGGATTGCGGAGACCTGATCGGCGCGAGCGCCCGTGAAGGTTGGAGGCCCGATTACGGAAGAGCGGCGCCGGCGTCCGCCAGGCGTCGGTCCAACGTCACCAGACGAGCGCCCAGATGGCCGGCGAGCCACAGATAGCTGGCATCGTAGGCCGAGAGGCCGGTGGCAACCGACACGAGCACCGTGTCGGCATGATCGACCTCCATCCACGTGATGCCGGCGCGCCCTCCACGGCCTCGTCTGGCGTCTCGACACCGAGGGCGCGCACCCGGTCGAGCAGCGCCCGGGCCTGGAAGGGCTTTGCGCCCACCGTCAGCTCCAGGATGCTCATCAGTTCGCCCTGGATCGATCGGTGGTTCCGCCGGGCGCATGCCCGGAGGGCTTTGGCCAGAGAGTCCGGAACGGTCTTGATGGAAAGCGTGACAGGCATGGCGCTCGCGGCTCCAGGACGGATCCAATATAGATTCATTTCGGCGCCGCGGCAATCGGGGACGGGACCAGATCACGGACATTGTTATGCCGGACAAGGAGGGGCTCGAGATGATCCGCGAGCTGAGACGCCGCGATCGCGGCGTGCGCATCATCGCGATGTCCGGCGGCGGTCGCGTCAGCGCTGCCGACTACCTGCAACTGGCCGCCAAGCTCGGCGCGGCGCGCCTCGCCAGTGCCCAAGCATCAGCGACGGCTCCGAACGATCGAGGCCACCGCCGATCGTGCCGCCACGCCGCGCTCCACCGGCGGGGGAAGGCGTGGCACCGCGGGCCGGGAGTAGCAGATCGCCAGACGTGATCGTATAATCCGCCAATCTCCCTTCACGCTTGCTCCACCTCGTCCAGGCGCGTCCGGGCTCCACGGCCTCTTTCGCACGTCGTCGCCGTCGGTCGTCGTCTTGAAAACAGGCCCGCGATCCGGCGGGCGGCTGCGACACAGGTTGCCGTCACAGCGACAGGAAGACGCGACCGGCCGGCTCGCTGGCAGTGGTCGCGTGGGAGGGCGGGCGGTCATGAGAGGCGCGGCAGCGGCGCTGCTGTTGATCATGCTGGTCGTTTGTCCGGTGCTGGCGCAATCACCAGCGCCCGTGCGCGTCCACGGCAGCGTGACCGACAGCTCTCATCTCCCGCTGCCTGGCGTCACGATCACCCTGTCGCCTGTCCGCCCAGCGTCGGGCACCTCGCCTTCGGTCGCCATGACTGACGGAATCGGGCAATACCAGTTCGACGTGCCGCCCGGCCTCTACACCCTGACGGCCGAGCTGGCCGGCTTCGAGAAAGCGATTCGCCGGGAGATCGTGGTGGGCACCGATCCGCTCGTCGTCGACCTCGAGCTGGCGCTCGCCGCCTTCACCGAGGAGACCCAGGTGGTGGCCCAGGTGCCGAAGCTGATGTCGTCGAGCGAGCCGCTGGCGCCGGCCACGGTGGACAAGGACGTCATCAAGATCGCGCCCGTGCAAGGGCTGCGCTACGATTCGGCGCTGCCGCTGCTCCCCAATACCGTGCGCGGGCCGGATGGGCTCATCAGCATGGGCGGGGCGCGGGCCAGCCAGGGTACCGTCCTCGTGGATCGGATGCGCGAGAGCGATCCGGTGAGTGGCGAACCGGCCATCGCCGTGCCGATCGCGGCCATCGACACGGTCCAGGTCTTCGCACCGACGCCACCCGCCGACGCGGGCCCGGCGACGTCAGGCGTCATGCTGGTGAACAGCCGACGCGGCGCAGACGCGTACGGGCTCTCGATTGCGAGCTTCTTTCCGCGGCCTCGATTTGGCGGAGGGGCCGGCCTCGTCAACGGCATCGAGGCCTGGAACCCGAACGCCGGGGTGAGCGGTCCAATCGCGCGCGGCCGCGCCTGGTTCGCCGAGTCGATCGAATATCGATGGGAGCGCTTCCAGCACGAAACGACCCTCGGGCGCCAGGACACCACGCAGAAGGGGTACGCGTCGTTCAGCCGGCTCGATGTGAAGGCCGGCAACAACTACCTGATCGCGGCGCGCGTGGCGGTCAATCCGGAAGACCGCAAGCATGTCGGCCTGAGCGCCTTCGCCCCGGCCTCGGCGGTGCCTTCACAGGCCTCGCGGGCGTGGAGTGGTGCGCTCGCCACGCACATCGTGGCCGGCAGCGGCGCGATCGATCTCGCCGTGCACGTGAAGCACCGGGGTTTGAACCTGTTCCCGGACGGAGCGGGTCCCTACGCGGTCGGACACGACCTCGTGCACGGCGGCTACTTCAGGACGATGAACCGGGACGCCGATCGGACCGAGGGTAGTGCGGTGTGGTCGCGGGCGCACGCCGGCTGGCACGGCGGGCACGTCTTCAAGGCGGGGCTCGCCTTCTCGCGCGCGACGGCGACCGGCCAGAGGACTTCCAGGCCGGTTGACTACCTGCGGAGCGACGGGACCACCGCGTGGCGGATCGAGTTCATCGGCACCGGTCAATTCGACGCGGCCGACAGCGAGGCCGGGCTCTTCGTCCAGGACAGCTGGACGCCGCGCGCGGGCCTGAGCATCGATGTCGGCGCGCGCTGGGACTATGCCGGAGTCGTCGCGGACCACGCCTTCTGGCCCCGGGCCGCCGTCAGCTACAGCCTCGACGACCGCACGAAGGTCAGCGCCGGCGGCGGAGTCTTCGCGGAGAAGCCCACGCTGAACGTCGCGATCTACGAACAGCGGCAGTCCCGACAGGTCCAGGGATTCGACAGCGCCGGCCAGCCCGCGGGCGCGCCCCAGACGTTCACCAACCAGACCGGTGCCCTGGCGTTGCCCCACGCTGCGGTCCTGCACGTCCAGGTCGATCGCATCCTCGGCCGTGACTGGACGATCAGGGCGGGGTACCAGGAACGCCGCAGCATGGCCGAGCCGATCGTCAATCCGATCCGGGCTGCCGGCGGCGAAAGCCTGCTCCTGCTGGACGAGAGTGGCGAGTCGCGCGCCCGCAGCGTCGAGGTGACCGCCGGCTACCGATCACCGAGCGCCGCTCGCCAGTTCTACCTCTCGTACGTCCGCTCTTCGTCGATTGGCAACCTCAACGACATCACCACGATGACGGGCATCCTGGCGGAAGCGCTCATCCTGCCGGACTCCCGGGGCCCGCTGACGGCGGACGTTCCGCACCGCCTGCTCGCCTGGGGCATCATCGCGCTGCCCTGGCGGCTGACGTTCGCGCCGTTCCTCGAGATCCGCAGCGGGTTCCCCTACTCGCCGATCGACGACGAGTGGCAGCCCGTCGGGCCGAGAAATAGCGGCCGGTTCCCGGTCTTCGCCTCGCTGGACTTCGCACTCGAGAAGGCGCTGAAAGTGCGGAAGGTACCGCCGATGAGACTCGGCCTGAAGTGCTTCAACGTGACCGGCCGGACCAACGGCCGCGACATCCAGGCGGACGTCGCGCGCGCCGACTACGGCCGCGTCCTCAACCCGATCTACCGCCAGTTCCGCGCATCGCTCGAATTCGTGTGGAACAAGTAGCCGCGCCAGCCTAGTCTAGAACGCTTCCTGGAGTCCCAGATAGAACCCGTGCGCGCCGGCTTTGCCCCACGCATAGTCGGCGGCCAGGTTCGTGCGCGAGCGCTTGTTGAGTAGCACGCGCAGGCCCGTGCCCGCGGCCGGCGCCCAGATATGGAAGAGTCTCTGGCCATCGGCGGCGTCATCGATCGTCGTCGTGTTCAGGAACGCGACGACGCCGAGCAGTCCGTTGCTGGTGAGCGTGCCGCGGTACTCGACTTCGCCGTACGCGAGATGGTTGCCGCGATACCGCCCCTCGCCGTAGCCGCGCGCCGAGCGCCCGTCGCCGCCGGTCGTGGGCAGGTCGAGATACGGCGCCGTCCCGCGCGTGACGAGATCACTCATCGCCCAGAACGCGATCCTGTGCCGGCCGTCGGCCGTGATCGTCTTGTACGTGCGAAGGTCGAGATACAGCTCCTGCCACGACGAGTCGCCGCCGAGGAATCCCTTGTAGAAGGTGCGGTACGCGGAGCTGGCGAGCCAGCCGCGCTGTGGGTTGATCCCGTTGTCGCGGGTGTCGTAGAGCAGCCCCACGGTGGTGCCGCCCGACGTCTGACCATCGGGGGAGAAGCGGTGCTGCTCGTTGTAGGCCAGGTATGCCGACTGATCCCACGCCGGCAGCAGGCCGTCGCCGGGCCGGATGTTCGAATGCGAGCTGAGGTCGAGGCCGGCGCCAACGAAGAGCCCCCGCGCCATCCTGCGGTACGCGGTCTCGTACGACTTGGCGCCGTGGAACGTGACGTTCTCGGCGTCCGCCTTCGGCGCGCTGGCGCCGAGCCCGTACGTGTTCTGAGATGTCCACTGCAGCCGCTCGTCGCCCTGGAGATACCAGCGGTCGTCCGCGGTGAACATCGAGAGGCGGAACCCGGAGAGCACCTGCCTCTTCTGCGACACGCGGAAACCGCCCGACAGCGACGAGATGTGCGTCGTCTGTGGATCGCCGCGGAAGAAGGCCATGTTGCCGTTGATTCCGCCGGTGAAGCCTGTCGTCGGTTTCGAGCCGATCGTGGGCGCGACGACGAGAAAGCGACGGCGATCCTCGTCCGGTCCGCCAACTGGAACCGGGTCGCGATGACGGATCTCGTGCCAGACGTCGCCGATATCGGTAGTGGGGGCCGCCGCTTTGTCCTGCGCGCGCAACGGGACCGCCGTGGCGAAGAGAATTCCGAGCGACACCAACCCCATGACTGCAAGACGCATCTCTTGTAATACGACGCCCGGCCGCGTTCGTTTCGCAAACGGGCTCGGGCGCCAGCGCGGCAACCTTCCTCCCGGCGGTCACACGTTCCGTACTGCGAGACAAGTCGACTGCGAGACAAGTCGACTTGACATTGGTCAGCCGTGGGCCTATCATGCGATGGAAAGTCGGCTTGACATGACGCCCATCATCAAGAACCGCGTCCGGGAACTTCGCAGCGACCGCGGCTGGACCCAGCAGCAACTGGCCGAGGCGGCCGGCGTGTCGCGGCAGAGCATTAACTCGATCGAGTGCAACCGCTACGTGCCGAGCCTGCCCCTGGCGCTCACGTTCGCGCGTCTGTTCGGCTGTTCCACCGACGACATCTTCGCCATGGAGCCCGACAAATGAGCATCCCTTTCCTCGGCGGCCTGGTCGACGAACGTTTCCTGATGCATCGCCTCCGCTCCACGAGCCTTGCGGGCGTCGTCGGTGGTTCGGCGGCCATCCTTCTGTTTGCCTACCGCTGCTACATCGACCACTTCTGGAGCTGGGACCTTCTGTCCATCGGCGTCATCGTTGTCGGCGTCAAGATGACAGCCTTCATCTGGTACCGCTGCACCGATTGAACGTGAACGTGATGCTCAACAGACGCCGGCGCTGCGGCAGTGGGCGTTAGGCCTCTCTGCTTGCGCTGCCCCGCGCATGTTGCTACTCTCGCCGCACAAGGATCATCGGTCCTCACCGCGCGGGCCCGCCTCGCCAGAGGCTGTGCGGTGACGATTCCTAAGCTGCGCGTGGACGCGGCTCGCGAGGTGTGGCGCATGCCTGAGAGTTTCGGCGCCCGACTGCGCCAGCGGCGAGAACGACAGCAGGTTGCGCTCACCACGATCGCGGAGCAGACGAAGATCAAGCTCTCGCTCCTGGAAGACCTGGAGCGGGACGATGCCTCGCACTGGCCGTCGGGCATCTTTCGCCGCGCCTTCATTCGCGCCTACGCCGCCGCCATCGGCCTCGAGCCCGACCTCGTCGTTCGCGAGTTCCTGGAACTCCACCCCGATCCGCTCGAGGAAGTCGCGACGTTCCCGGCGGGAACGTCGATCGCGCCCGGCGGCGGTGACGGGACCGGGGACAGCGCCGGTCCGCCGACGCGGTTCCGGTACCTGGTGGGTTCCGCCATCGGATCGCTGTCCCGTCTTCGGACCGGGACCCCTCAACGGCGCGAGGCTGCGGTCGAGACCGTTGCGACCGCGCCCGCCGCGCCGGCCAGCGCGCCGGCCAGCGCGCCGGTGGACGTGCCGGCTCCGCCCGAGCCCGATCTGCTGGCAACCGCGCACCTGTGCACCGAGCTCGGCCGCGTGGATGCGACGTCGGACACCGCACTGCTGCTCAAGGAGGCCGCCAGGCTGCTCGATGCGGTTGGTCTTGTCGTCTGGGCGTGGGACTCGCAGGCCGCCGAGCTGAAGCCGGCGATGGCGTACGGGTACTCCGACAAGGTGCTGGCGCAGTTGCCCAAGGTCAGGCGCGACGCGGACAATGCCACCGCCGAGGCGTTCCGCTCGACGAAGACCTGCGTGGTCAGGGCCGGCGATTCGGGCAGCGGCGCGCTGGCGGTTCCCCTGATCACGTCGGTTGGCTGCGTGGGCGTGCTGGCCGTCGAGCTGCCGGGCGGCAGCGAGCAGCGGGACTCGCTGCGCGCGCTCGTCACGATCTTCGGCGCCCAGCTCGCGAGGATCGTCGAAACCTGCGGGCTCGTCGAGGCGGCAGATCGCGGGCAGGCCTGATCGATCGGGCAGGCAGGCCGGGACGCGCTACTTCACTCCGATCGCCTCCAGTCTCTCCGTTTTCAACTTCGCGTTGAGCGCCGCGAGTTCCAGGCCCTCGAGACTGTTCCATCGAGCCATCACGCGCGCGGCGGCCTGCTGCGCGCTGGTGATCGCAGCCAGCTGAACTTTCGTCGGCGCGACGTCGGCGGCCTGCAGCGAGCTCATCACGCCGCCCAGTGCAGCGCTCACCATCGTAAGGGTCTCCCTCGCCGCAGCTGCTGCGGCCACCGGCGTCTCCGCGCCACCAGCAGCTTCCGCAGGCGCGGCGCCGCGGCCACCACCGCCGCGGCCGCCACGACCGCCCGCGCCGCGGCCGCCCGCTGGCGCGCCTTGCAGTGCTTCGGCCTTCTTGTCGAAATCCGCCAGTGCCTGCGCGACCGCACCTTGCGCCTTCGGCCGCTGCTGCGCGATCTGCTCCCGCATCGTCGCCAGCTTCGCCGCGGCCGCCTGCGCGTCCATCGCACCGAAGTACATCGCCTTGGTCAGCGTATAGACCTGCTGCATCACGAGGGGCGGCGTCTTCACGCGCGGGTCTGCCTTCACCGTGATCGGCTGCGTGTAGCTCTTGCCGTCAACGGTCAGCTTGATCGTGTACGTGCCGGGAGCCGCCCACGGCGTCGAGGGCGCAGGCGCCGTGTTGTACGCCACGGCGGTCATCGGCAGCGCGCCGCCGCCACGGCCGCCGCCACCACCGGCCAGCGGCTGGTAGTGCACGTCCCACGTGAACCGGTGCAGGCCCGCCGCCGCTGACAGCGCCTGCGGCGGACGATACCAGTAGAGCGGCAACGGCGCCGTGGACGGGTCCGGGATCGGGGTGACCGGGTCGGCGCTCGAGTACCGGCGAACGAGCCGGCCTTGGAGGCCGGGACGACGTTCGAAGATCTCCAGCGTCACCGGCCCCGTGGCCGCCGACTTCAGCGAGTAATTGACGATCGCCCCTTCCGGTGGATTCGGGCCGGCCGGCTCGTCGGGCGGCAGCGGCGTGTCGGTGTTGGTGCTCCATCGCACGCGCCACGCGGTCGTCGGCTTGAACAGCACCGCGCCGGCGTCCTCCGTCTTCGCGTCGATCTGCCTGAGCGGCGTGATGTCGTCCAGGATCCAGATGCCGCGCCCGTGCGTGCCCGCTACCAAATCGTCATCCTTGACGATCAGATCGCGGACCGACGACGGCGCCATGTTCAGCCGCAGCGACTGCCAATGGTCGCCATCGTCGAACGACACGTACACCTGCGTCTCGGTGCCCGCGAACAGCAGCCCCTTTCTCTTCGGGTCCTCGCGGACGACGTTCACCACCGCGCCACTGGGGAGTCCCGCGACAATCTCCGTCCACGTCTTGCCGGCGTCGTGCGTGCGAAAGATGTGCGGCCGCATGTCGTCGATGCGAAGCGTGTTCACCGCGGCATACGCGGTGCGCGCGTCGAACCGGCCCGGGTCGATGATGAAGACCTTCATGAACGGCGACATCTGCGGCGGCGTCACGTCAATCCAGTGCAGGCCGCCGTCCGCCGTCGTCTGGATCAGGCCGTCGTCGGTGCCCACCCAGATGCGGTTGATGTCGCGGTAAGAGGGCCCGATCGTGTAGATGACGCCAAGCTGGCGCGGCTGTGCGCTCTGCTGATTCGTGTAGGTGCCGATGCTCTTCGGCGCTGTCCAGCTCTTGCGCGTCAGGTCGGGGCTCGTCGCTTTCCACGTGATGCCGCCGTCCAGCGTCTTCCACAGGACGTTGTTCGCATAGAACAGCGCGTGCGGATCGACCGCGGAAAACACGGCGGGCTGCGTGCGGACGGTGCGGTACGTCGGCGCGCCAGCCGCGGGTGCGCCCCCGCGGCCACCGCCCGCCGGGCCGACGCTCGAGACCTGCCCGGTGCGGCGGTCGTAGCGCGTCACCTTGCCGCCGTAGACGATGTCGGGGTTCAGCGGATCGGGCGCCGCGTAGCCGTACTCTTCCACGCCCACCGGGTGCCATTCGCGGAACGTGATCTGGCCGTCGTCGCCGCGGCTCGCGACGCACGCCGAACCGCTCTCCTGCTGTCCGCCGCAGACGCGGTACGGGAACGCGTTGTCGGCCATCACGTGATAGAGCTGCGCCGTCGGCTGGTTGTACCAGGAACTCCAGGTCTGGCCGCCGTTCAGCGTGACGACCGCGCCCTGATCGGCCACGAGCAGGATGATGTTCGGGTCGTTCGGGTTGAACCAGGCGTTCTGATAATCGTCGCCGCCGGGTGCGCCCTTGAACGGGACGAACGTCTTGCCGCCGTCAACGGATTTCCAGGTGACGACGTTGGTGACGAGCAGCGTGTCCGGGTCCTTCGGGTTGACAATCGGCACCGCCTCGTCGATGCGACCGGCCGGGCGCGCATCGGTCGTGGCGCGCGTCCAGGTTTCACCGGCGTCGTCCGAGCGGTAGATGCCGGTGCCTCCGCCGCCCGCGCTCAGCGTCACGTACAGTCGGTTCGGCTTGCTCGGCGCGATGGCGAGTTCGGCCTGGGCCACGCCGTCGGGCAGCCCTTTCGTCAACGGCTTCCACGTCGTGCCGCCGTCGCTCGATTTGAAGATGCCGCCGTTCGTTCCACCCCAGGCCGCGTTCTCCCACGGCCCCTGCCGCGTCTCCCACATCGTCGCGTAGACGATGTCCGGGTTGGACGGATCGATGTCCACGTCCTTGCCGCCGGTGTTCTCGTCCTTGTAGAGCACCTTCTGGAAACTCTTCCCGCCGTCGGTCGATCGAAAGATCCCCCGTTCCTCGTTGGGGCCGTACGGGTGGCCGAGCACGGCCACGAACAGCCGATCCGGGTTGCGCGGGTCGATGGCGATCTTCGGGATCTGCTGGCCGTCGCGCAGGCCGAGATGCGTCCAGGTCTTCCCGGCGTCAGCGGATTTGTAGATGCCGTCGCCGGTTGACAGGTCCGGCCGCGGCAGGCCTTCGCCGCTTCCGACGTAGAGGACGTTGGGATCGGAAGGCGCCACCGCGACCCATCCGATCGAGCCGGTCGGCTGGTCGTCGAAAATTGGTGTCCACGTGCGGCCGGCGTCGGTGGTCTTCCACACGCCGCCGTTGCAGACGCCTATGTAAAAGGTAAAGGGCTGGCTCGGGACGCCGGCCACCGCCTTGGTGCGGCCGCCGCGGTAGGGGCCGATGGCTCGCCAGCGCATCTCGGCGAAGAGATCGGGACCATTGGCAGGGCTAAAGACCTGCCCCACAGGAGATCCCGGATTGGCGGGGCTGAAATTCCGCCCGACGGGACCGTGATCGGTTGCCACCAGCACCGGCATCAATAGGGCGGCCAGTGCCAGCACGCCGAGGCACGCGCTCAGAGGGAACAGCAGTCGGCGGAGCGTCATCGGAGTCCTCCAGGCGAATTTAGTCCCTGGTCCCTGGTCCTTGGTCCTTGGTCCCTGGTCCGAAGGTCTGTATCATACCCCCGTCCCCACCTGTCTTTCCCCCTTGGGCTCGGTCAAAACCGGAGGCTTCAGATGCCAGCCAGTGCCGCCATTCGACTACGCGTTTCGGCGCTCGTCATCCTGATTGCAGGCTTTGTCGCCATCGCTCCCGGCCTGGCGCAAGAGCGGACGGCCTTTGCGCCCCGCACCGTCACCGCGGCCGACTACGCGCGGGCCGAGAAGATGCTGGGACAGAACGTCACGCCGCTCGTCGTGGGCGGCACCGTGGCGGCCACCTGGCTGCCCGACGAGCGCTTCTGGTACCGCAACACCACCGCCGCGGGGACCGAGTTCGTGCTGGTTGACACCGCCAGGCGAACGCGCGGCCCCGCGTTCGACCATGCGAAGCTTGCCGCGGCGCTGTCGGCCGCTGCAGGCGCGACCTACACGACCGCGCAGCTTCCGTTCCAGGCGATCGACCTGTCACCGGATGGCAAGACGGTTTCCTTCAACGTCGCGACGAAGCGCTGGTCGTGCGACGTGCAAGGCATCAAGTGCGCGGAAGCCGGCGAAGCGACGCCTGCTGGCGGACGCGGCGCGGGCGGGCGGGGCGGTGGCCGGGGCGGGCGCGG
>PMZR01000064.1 GCA_003170135.1 Acidobacteriota bacterium | reverse complement strand
GACCGCGAGCAGAGCAAGGTGCCGGCGCCGCCCCTAGCGTGCGGGTTTCTTCGTGCCCTTCCGACGGCAGTCGGGGCACAGCATCTGCACGATATCGCGCGACGAGGGCTCAGTTTTCTCGAGCGACGTCCAGCCCGACGAAGTCAACCGGTCGATTTCCTCGTGAACAACGAAGATCTGACACTCTTTGCAACGACCCTTCACCATCGCCTTGCCCTGCTTTCCGGGAGCGCACCAGCATCGCGCAGAAGACTCCCTGCTCTTGAGACGCCGGAACCCGTGCAATGGTTTCAAAACGCCGATACGGACGAGCTGGCGGGTGGGGCTGTCACCAGCGAATCTTGGGCTGGTCGAACGCCTCCGCGAGCCGGTTGAGCTCGTCTCGCACGGCGTCCCATTCGCGCTGAATCGACCCGCGCAGCCGGTGCCTCGCCAGCGTGTGATTGATGCTTCGACCCGCCGAGATGGCGGCCGCCGCGTTCCTCCGCGATCGCGGCGGGTCGTGATCCCCGTTCCAGGATTCCCGGAGCCGATCCATGGCGCGCGCCAACTGGGCGGCGTCCCGGTTCAACTGATCCTCACGATCCGGCCCGCGCCGGTCCCCGCGCCCCATCTCCCGTCGCAGCGCTGTCTGGAATTCGTCGGTCCGCCGCTCGAGGTCCGCCACGACCCCTGAGATGCGACCCACCCGCTCGTCTGGCCGCCCGCGATCGGGCCGGCGCGACTGCGCCGCCACCACTCCGGAGACCGCCAGCACGACTGCCACCCCCACAATCACGTGTCTCTTCATTATCCTGGCCCTCGGCGGTGAAGTTGTCGTCCCCTCATTATGATCCGTACTCGGACCCCACGTCCAACGTGCTTGCCCGATGTCCCGCGGGACTCGATGACAGCGACGACGGCACAGTGCTCCTGCGTGAGTCGTCCGTCGAGTTGGAGGTCCGCCGACCGCGAGNNGAGGCGGCGCCGGCACCTTGCGAGGCGAGCGTTGGAGGTCCGCCGACCGCGAGCAGAGCAAGGTGCCACCGCCGCCCGTCCGACGACGAAGGAATTTACATCCCCGTTACGGTGACGTGACCTCACCGACACACCGCGCTCGTATCGTGGTTGCATGCGTAAACTCAGAACGACGATTGCACGGGCCGACGAGCTGAAAGCCATGCTCACCGCATACCGGCAGCTGACCATCGAGGAAGCCGAACGCGGCAACTGGGGTGACATCGAGGTGGAGATCGAAGGGGAGCTGTGGCGGATCGATCAGGAACTCCTCGACCGGGCGAGCCGCGCCCGGTACGCCGCCTGAGCGGACGGGGCGTAGGGTTCCCGCAAGGGACTGATCCTGGCGGGCCGCAAGGGCGCCCACCATCCAGACGCTGCTACTGGGACCCGGCGCCGCGGGCGCTGCCCACCGCGGCGGGTTGCAGGCCGCCGGCCGTGACCACCGTCACACCAGCGGCCTGGAGCGTCGTCTGGCGGGCGCGATCGAACTCCACCAGCGCCTTGCGATAGTTCACCTCCGCCTGCAGCTGCGCGTGCGCGGCGTCGGCCAGGTCGCGTTGCGCCTGCACGACGACATAGTTGGTGGACATGCCGGCGGCGAATTTTTTCTGCTCGGCGTCCAACCGATCCGCTGCGACCTGACGCGCGATTCGCGCGGCCCTCACCAGGTCGAAGTCGTTCCGGACCTGGATCGCGGCGCTCGTCACCTCGCTCGTGACCTGCACCTCGAGCTGTCGAATCTCGGTGTCCACCTGCCTGACCTGGATCTGCGCGCGCGCGGCCGCCGCCCGCGCCTGGCTGAGACCGAACGGATAACTGAGGTTCACGGCCACGTTCCACGTCGGGAAGTCGCGGCCACCCAGCGACGTCAACGCGTCGCCATACGTTCCGGGAATCACGGCCACCACCGGACCGCCGAAGATGTTCCCTCCGCGGATCAATTGCGTGCCGCCAATGCCCGCGAGGCCGTAGCTGGCCACCAGGTCGGCCTGCACGCGCGTCTGGTCGCTCAGCAAGCCGGCCGCCGCCTGGTTGGCGACGACCTGGCGCCTCGCCTGCTGCAGGTCCGATCGCTCATCGAGTGCCCGCCTGACGGCCGCTTCGATGTCGATCGGCTGTTCGGTCACCTCGGGGCGATCGACCGCGTCGATTTGTGCCTGCCACAGCGGATCGTGCGGCCCGCTGACGATCAGGCGCTTGAGCGCGAGCTCCGCCAGGCGGCGATTGCCTTCCGCCTGGACGAGCGCCGCCTCGCTCGACGCCGCCTGCGACAGCGCCGTCGTCAGGTCGAGCCGCGTCATCGTGCCGTACTTGACCTGCGCCTGGTTGTCCTCCACGAGCCGATGGGCGAGATCCACCGACTGGCGCGCGACGTCCACCGACTGCACCGCGAACACGAGATCCCAATACGCATTGCGCACGTTCGACAGAATGTTGGCGATGGTCGCCTGCAACTGCAGATCGGACAGGTCGCGGCTGACCTTGCTGACCACGATCTGCTCGCGGGCCGCGTCGGTGCGCGCGCCTCTGACGAGCGGCTGCGTGAACTGAAACGTCAGGGTGGCGTTGTAGGCGGGGTTGAAGTTGTAGAAGACGCTGTTGGAGAAGACGCGGGTGTTGGCCCACGCCACACTGAGGGCGCCGCCCCCGACCGGCACGTTCTCTGTGGCGGTCGCGTTGAACACGGTCGTGGTCGTCTCCACGCGCTCGCCGCCGGTCAGGATCGTGATGGGGGGCGCGAACTGGCGTTCCTCGCCGATCGTGGAGCTGAAGACGGGCAGGTACACGGCCTTCGACGCGGCCACCGACAGCGCGGCGATGTCGGGATTCGCGCGCTGCACCGCGATGTCGAGGTTGTGCTCCAGGCCCTGCCTGACGGCCGCGTCGAGCGTGAGCGTCGTGACCGGCGCCGATGCCGGCGGCGCGGACGTCGCCGGCTGTTGCGGCACCGGCGCCTGCGTGCTCTCGGCAAACGCGCGGGCCGCCTGCCGAACGAGATCGTCGATGCGAGACGACGAGGCCTGCTGCGCGTTGGACGCGGACGAGACGATGAGGACAACGGCGGCGGCCGCGCAGCCGGCGGCGCGCGGGTGCATGGGCCGGCTTCGCGCGACGGGCATCCTGGGTGAGGTCATCGATTACTGCTCCTCAGTGCCGGCCGCCGTGGCGCGCCGGCCGTGGGCTGGCAACCCGTCTGTCGAGCCCCGGACGGCGAACCGGCGCGAATGGCCGCCTGGTGACGCCGGCCGTTTGCGCGGCGCGGCCCGCCGTCCGACCGCCCGAATGCCCGCCAGCGAGAAGTCGGCGATGTGCCGGGCGAGCGTGTCGATCTCCGCGGCGGTCCATTGGGGGCTCCGGCGGAGGCGATCGCGGATCGGGTGCGGCAGCGACATCACGCACTGCGCCTGCAGGCTCGCCACCGAACGCCACACGCGCTCGTCGGTCGGCGGACGGCCGACGAGCGCGCCGACCAGCCCCGCCAAAAACTGCGTGCGCGGGCGGATCGCCTGCTCGACGATCGCATCGAGCGCCGGCGTCGGATCCGCGATCTCGCGGTTGATGAGCCGGTGCAGCCAGTGCTCGGAGCCGCCGCCCAGCAGCCGGTGCAGGTAGACGCGAATGTGCGCGCGCAGCCTGGCCGCCGCGGATGCCCCCGCCGGCGCGCGCTCGGCCGCGGCGTTCGTCTCCTTCATCACCGCGATCGCGCGCTGCAGCACCTCGCGGTACAGGCCCAGCTTGTCGCGGAAGTGATAGTTCACCGCCGCCAGGTTGGCGCCGGCCGCGTGGCAGATCTCGCGGACGGTCACCTTCCTGAACCCGCGCTCGGCGAACAGGCGCGCCGCCGCGTCGATGATCCGCTGCCGTGTGTCGCTGTCGTCGTTGCCCATACCGCTACAGCGTCCTTCGGAAGAGCAGCGTCGCCGCCGCCATCGTGACGACCGAGAACACCGCGAGGTAGGCGAGGTCCGGCACGATCGGGCCCATCCCGGTGTTCTTCAGCAATAGGCTCTTGAACGCGTGCACCGCGTAGGTGAACGGATCGGCGACGGCGATCGCCTGCATCCAGGGGGGGAATCCCTGCTGCGGGTAGACCGCGCCGCTCGGGAAGTAGAGGAACGTGTTGAGCAGGCCGAAGGTCGCCCGCGGCACGAGCGGATCGTTCACGCGTACCATGAGCAGGAACATGAAGCTGATGAGCGAGAAGGCCGTGACCACGATCACCAGTACCAGGCGGAGCAGCCGCAGCGGTGCGAACGGGTCGGGGATCCCGGCAATCAGCGAGCCGATCGTCATCAGCACGACCCCCGCAATCACCGCCTTGATCGTGCCCGACAGGTTGAACCCGGCGATGAGTTCGAACTTGGTGATCGGCGTGACCAGGTAGCCTTCGTGCAGCCCGCGCGCCTTGTCGTCGATGTAGATGATCCCGCCGCCGATCATCACCATCATGAAGATCGACATGACGATCGAGCCGGGCAGGAGGTACTGGATGTACGGGACGTAGGGGTAGACCTCGACGACCTCGAGCGTCACCTGCCCGGGAATGCGCGCGGGGCCGGCCGGCGGCTGGTTGTAGGCAGCGATGAGGTTGCTGACGCTCGCGCCCAGCGTGGCGGCCACGAAGTTGTCGGTGTTGTCCTCGACCAGCGCGACGCGCGGATGGTTCTGCTCGAGCGTGCGCCACGAGAAGTCGGGCGGGATCACGAGGACGCCGTTCAGCCGTCCGTTGCGCAGGTCGGCGAGCGCGCCCCCCTGGTCGCGGTACTCCGTCGTCTCGAACGTCCCGACGTTGGCGGCGACCGCGCCGCACAGCTCACGCAACCGCACCGCGGGCAGGCCGCGCGTCTGGTCCACGATGCCCACCTTGAGGTGCTTGACGTTTCCGCCGAACGCGTACCCCAGCACGAGGAGCTGCGCGATGGGGAAGACCAGCGACACGACGATGAGCGTCGGGCTGCGCCGGAAGCGCCGCAACTCGCGCTCGATGATCGCCCACGCCCGTCCCATGCCGAATCTCCGCTATCTGCGCCGCATCATGAACGGCGACTCGCGCGGCGCGGCGTCCTGCAACTCGTCGCGCAGGGCCCGGCCGGTGTAGTGCACGAACACGTCATCGAGGCTGGTGCTCTGCACCGAGAGCGACTGCACCGTGACGCCCTTCTGCGCGGCCGTGTCCATCAGCGCCGTCGTCGTGGCCGGTCCGTTGGCGGAGGCAATCCGGTACACGTGGTCCTGTCCCGCGAGGCTCTCCACGCCCGGCAGCCCGCGCAGCACGCTCTCCCAGTCCGCGGGAGCGTCCCGGAAGCTGACCTCGATGATGTTCTTGCCGGGGATGGAGGCTTTCAGCTTCATCGGCGCGTCGAGCGCCTTCAGGTCCCCGTGGTCCACGATGGCGACGCGGTCGCACAGCCTGTCGGCCTCGTCCATGTAGTGCGTCGTCAGGAGCAGCGTGAGATCGCGACGCGCCTTGAGGCGCTGCAGCATTTCCCAGACGGCGACGCGCGACACCGGGTCGAGCCCGGTCGTCGGCTCGTCGAGAAAGAAGATGCGCGGTTCGTGCACGAGGCCGCGGGCGATTTCGACGCGCCGGCGCATGCCGCCCGACAGGTTCTTGACCGGCTTGTCGGCCCATTGCGACAGTTCCACCGCCTCGAGCAGTTCCGCCATCAGCCGCGTCCGCTTCTCGCGAGGCACGCCGTAGAGCTTGGCGTAGATGAGCAGGTTCTCCTCGACGCTCAGCTCGAGGTCGCTGGTCATCGCCTGCGGGATGACGCCGATGGCCTTGCGGACCTCGTCGGCCTGGCGCGTCGTGTCGAAGCCGGCCACGGTGGCGCTGCCCGAGGTCGGCCTGAGCAGCGTCGTCAGGATCCGGATGAGCGTCGACTTGCCCGCGCCGTTTGGTCCGAGCAGGCCGAAGATCTCGCCGTCCTCGACGGTGAAGCTGATGCCGTTCACCGCCGTGAACGTGCCGAATCGCTTGACGATCTGCCGGACGTCGATGGCCGCCATCACCGGGCTGCCGGGAGCACGACGTAGGCGGTCATGCCGACCGCCAGCCGCCGATCGCGGTTGTCCACCCGCAGCCGGACCTCGAACGTCTTGATGTCGCGCTTCGTGCGGCTGACGTCGCGTTGGGTGGCGAAGTCGGCATCCACGCCGCGATAGAAGACGGTCCCGGGCCGCTCGACGCCCGACGGCAGGCGCACGGTCAGGCGATCGCCGATGCGGATGCGATCGATGGAGGTTTCGGGCACGTCGGCGCGGACCCAGAGATCGTCGGGATCGATCAGGGTGAGCATGGGCTGGCCGACGCCGACGACCTCGCCCGGCTGCACCGCGCGCACGTCGACGATGCCCGGCACCGGCGCGTGCACCTCGGTGTAGGCCAGGCGCACGTCGGCCTTGGTGCGCTGCGCGGTCGCGGCCGCGAACTGCTGCTGGTTGGTGTGCACCTGGCTCTCTTTGACCGCCACCTGGTCGGCGTTGGCGCGGGCGAGGGCGACCATCGCCTTCTGGGCATCGACTTGTTTCTTCAGCGCGTCCACGTGGGCCTGGGCCGCGTCGCGGGCGGCCCGCGCCTGGTCGAGCTGCTGCGGTGTCATCACGTTCTCGCGCGCGAGCCCCTGCGTGCGCTCGAAGGTCTGCCGCGCGTTCTCGAGGTCGGCCGTCGCTTCTACCACCTGCGCTTCAGTTGCCGCCAGCGTCGCTTCCGCCTGGCGGATCTGTCCGGCGGTCTGCTCCTTCTGGTATCGCAGCGCGGCTTCCGCTTCCTGCACCTGGGACGACATGCCTGCCGCCGTGTGCGAGTAGTAGGACGTGTCGGCGCGCATCTCGTCCGGGACGATGATGGCCAGCAGTTGCCCGCGGGTGACGGTGTCGCCCTCGCGGACCAGGAGTTCGCCGATCTGCCCCGCCATCTGGGGGCTGACCACCACGTCGTTCGTGCTGACGATTCCCGTGAGCACGACCGGCGGGTTGCCCGCCTGGGCGACGTAGTACGCCCCGGCGGCCAGCGCCAGGACCAGGACGATGAGCGGAACGATTCGTTGTCGGGTCACGTGTGCCTCTAACAACTGTATAAAACAAGTGTTTGAAAACGTCAAATCGGGGGCCGCCGGCCACCTCGACGGTGGAGCCCGGCCAGCCACCTGATCCATTCCACGGTCCAGCTGCCATCGCGGCCCGCCGCGACGGTACCGCCGCGTCTGGCCCACCGCGTCGAAGGCCACTCACCCGGGCAATGTCAGCCGCGCGAGCCAGCAAGCCAGGGCTGTCGCTCTGCCTGTTTCGACGGTCGCGACAGTGCAAAGCGAGCCGACATCTCGCGACGGCTGGCGGGAGTGCCGCCTCCGCGGTCGCGCCGCACAGCCCGCAGTCCGATCCGCCCGTCGTCGCTCGCGCGCCCGAGAACGCGTCGCTGCTCTTCAAGTGTCTGGGGGCGCCAAGGATGTGTTCGGCCCTGCGCAGTGCCTTCGCCGAGGCGCTTCAGAAGGACGGCCTGCCCGCTGTTCTGACTCCTGACCAGGCGGACGTGTCGACGCACGATTCGGCCAGGAGCGTCTCGCCGAGAAGGCGCGAACGCTCGCGGACGATGCGACTGCCAGGGTGCGCAACTTCTGGAGGAAGCGCTAGCCGCGGCTTCCCGCGAGTGCCGCGCCGTCCGCGGAGTTTCGGGCCATGTCCGCTCGCCGACGTTACTTCATCGCGGTAGTCGCTGCCTTGGTCGGCGATACCGGCACCATCAGATGCGCGTAGGGCGTTCCCTTCCACATCACCCACGGACCGCCGCCGTTCGGGTCGGTGGGGTAGGCGTCGAGCGCTCTGTTGTCGGTAAAGAGCACCATGATGTGCGCCGGCGATACGACCCACTGGTTGCTGGCCGTCGGGCTGGTGGCGAAGGGGTCGGTGTTGCTTGCGCCCTTGTCGCCGCGCAGCATGTAGGCGATGCCGCTCGCGCCGGTCGGCGGATCCTTCTTGCTCATCCACGCCTCGCCCCAACTCTGCCAGATCTTGTCGAAGCACATCGGATCTTCCATCAACGCGCCATTCGACTCGGCGGGCGAGGCCGGCGAGGCCGGGTAGCACACCCACCCGTTCGTGCCCGCGCGCAACTGCCTCGGCTGTCCGTTCGGCGTGGCCGGCCAGTCCATGATCGTGGCGTTCCGGGAAATCTCGGCTGGCGCGGCGCTCATCGCGTTGGCGATTTTCTGCGCATCCGTCTTTTTCGCAGCCGCTAGGCCGCCGGCCTTCGATGACGGTTTGGACGCGGCCGGTGTGGCCGATGTCTGGTGCGACTGACGCGGACGAGGTTGTTGGGCTACGAGGACCACCGGGATCGCGAGGGCGAGCGCCGCCACCACACTTGTCGCTGTCCGATACATCACGGCCTCCTTGTCGAGATTGCCTCGACAAGAAGCAAGAAGCACACCCGTCCCGCACATTCGCGTCGTGCGCGTCCCGACGCGAGGAGCGCTCCCGTCCACCTTGATGATCTTCCCTTCGAGCCCTCTTCCGGTCGTCGCCGCCGTGTGCCCTCCGACAGCAGCATCGTCTCGCTCGTGACCGCCTGTGCCCGCGCCGCCGCCCGTCGGATTGCTACGAGTCGACGGACTGCGTGGTCGTTGACAGCTGCCAATGTCAAAGGGATACTCAACAATAGGACACGCCACCACAGTCACGCCACGCGTCGGCCGGCGCCGGCACTCGAGGCGCCCACAGGCCGGCGACAGCCGCAGGGCCACGGGCCGAACAGCCGAAGGCCAACGTCCGACGAACCTGGATGAACGCGCAGGACTCGGGAATCAGGGGACCGGCATCTGGAACCGCCGGCGCGGCCGCGCCCGTGCGATGGGCCAAGCTCGTCGACCACGCGCGGTGCATCGGGTGCCACGCGTGCAGCACGGCGTGCAAGTCGGAAAACCAGGTGCCGCTGTCCGTCAATCGGACCTACGTCAAGTACGTGGACGTCGGGGTCTTCCCGCAGGCGCGCCGTGCGTTCCAGGTCACGCGTTGCAACCAGTGCGCCCGCCCGCCGTGCGTCTTCGCCTGTCCGACCGCGGCCATGTACCAACGCCCCGATGGCATCGTCGACTTCGACAAGTCGGTGTGCATCGGCTGCAAGGCGTGCATCGCAGCCTGTCCCTACGATGCGATCTTCATCAACCCGGTGGACCACTCGGCCGAGAAGTGCAACTTCTGCGCGCACCGCATTGAAATCGGTCTCGAGCCGGCGTGCGTGGTGGTGTGTCCGACCGAGGCGATCGCCGTCGGGAACCTTGCGGACACCGAATCGCGCGTGGCGCGCGTGGTCGGCCGAGAGCCGGTCACGGTGCGCCGGCCCGAGAAGGACACGCAACCCAAGCTGTTCTACCGTGGCGCGCACCATGCGACGCTCGATCCGCTCGCGGCGCGGCGTCCCGAGGGCGGCCTGTTCCTGTGGAGCGAGCAGGGCGACCTGCCGCACCAGGTGAGGTCGGGGCACCCGGGACCGGCGAACGGCGCCGAGGACGCGGTCCTCGCCTACGACGTGCCGCACCGCGCGCCGTGGGACTGGCGGGTGAGCCTCTACACCTGGACCAAGAGCATCGCGTCGGGCGCGTACCTCGCGGCGCTGCTCCTGGTGCTGCTGGGCGCGCTGCCCGCCGAAGGTGCGCTGTGGCAGTGGGCCGCTCCGGTCGTGGCGGAAGCGTTCCTCGGCGCGACAGGCCTCATCCTCATCGCGGACCTCGAGCACCGCGCGCGATTTCCGCTCATCTTCACGCGGCCGCAGTGGCGCAGCTGGCTCGTTCGCGGCGGCGTGGCCATCACCGCGTACGGCCTCGTGCTCGCCGCGCACTTGGTCGGCAGCCTGACGCGTGACTACGCCCTGCAGCGTGCGATGATGTGGCCCGGCGGGCCACTGGCGGTACTCTCGGCGATTTACACGGCGTACCTGTTTGCGCAATCGAAGGGGCGGGATCTCTGGCAGAATCCGCTGCTGCCGGTGCAATTGCTCGTGCAGGCAGTGCTGGCGGGCGCGGCGGTGCTGCTCGTGGTGGCGCCCTGGCTCGAGGCCGACGCCCTGCCGGCCCTCGTGCGCCTCACGACCGGCGCCCTCGTCGTGCAGCTCGTGCTGGTGGCCGCCGAAATGACGCTTGCGCATCCGACCGCGCACGCCAGGCTCGCGGCGCGCGAGATGGTGGCCGGCCGCTATGCCGCCTTCTTCTGGGGAGGCCTCGCGCTGATGGCGGGCGCCCTTGTCGCCGCCTGGATCTCGGCGGCGGCCGTTCTCGCGCTCGCCGGCCTCCTGGCCTACGAGCACGCCTACGTGCAGGCCGGGCAGTCCGTGCCGCTCGCGTAGGAGGCGGAGGGCCGGAGGCGGAAGGCGGGAGGAAGAACGCGTGGACGAGGAGACGAGGCGCCAAACGACGTTCTATCAGGGTCCGAGCGCGACGACGCTCGCGTCGTTCCCGCCCAGGGAGCGCTGGAACGACTGGGTGGAACTCGACTCGCGCGCGTGGCCGCGGCGCGTCGAGCGCCATTACATGCTCGTCCCGACCACGTGTTTCAACTGCGAGTCGGCGTGCGGCCTGCTGGCCTACGTGGACAAGGAGACGATGACGATCCGGAAGTTCGAGGGCAACCCCGAGCATCCGTCCTCACGCGGGCGCAACTGCGCGAAGGGCCCGGCGACGATCAACCAGGTCGAGGATCCCGACCGGATCCTCCATCCGCTGCGGCGCAGCGGCCCGCGCGGATCAAACGCATGGACGCGCGTCACCTGGGACGATGCCTTGAACGACATCGCCGCGCGCATCCGCAAGTGCCTCACCGAGCACCGGCCCAACGAGGTCATGTATCACGTCGGGCGGCCCGGCGAAGACGGGTTCACCGAGCGCGTGCTCGCCGCCTGGGGCGTGGACGGCCACAACTCGCACACCAACATCTGCTCGTCGGGCGGCCGGGCCGGCTACCAGTACTGGATGGGGTTCGATCGGCCGAGTCCCGATCACGCCAACGCCGACGTGATCCTGCTGGTGAGCGCGCATCTCGAGTCGGGGCACTATTTCAACCCGCATGCCCAGCGGATCATGGAGGCGAAGCAGGCGGGCGCGAAACTGGTCGTCTTCGACGTGCGGCTGTCGAATACCGCGACCCATGCCGACCATTGGATTGCGCCGTACCCCGGCAGCGAAGCCGCGATTCTGCTCGCCATCGCGAACTACCTGATAGAGAACCGTCTCTACGACCGCGAGTTCGTCCGGCGCTTCTGGAACTGGCGGGAGTATCTCGAGGACGTGCGAGGGGCGACACCGCAGACATTCGAGAACTTCGAGGCGGCGCTTTGCGAGACCTACGCCTCGTACACGTTCGCGTACGCAGCGCAGGAAGCCGGTGTCGATCCGCTCGAGATCGAGAAGATCGCCAGGCTCGTCGCGGCGGCGGGGACAAGGCTCTCCACGCACACGTGGCGCAGCGCGACGGCCGGCGCGCTCGGCGGCTGGCAGGTGTCACGGGCGCTGTTCCTGTTGAACGCCCTGATGGGCGCCATCGCGACCGAAGGCGGCACGTATCCGAACGCCTGGAACAAGTTCGTGCCGCGGCCGATCCACACGCCCGGCCACCCGCACGCCTGGAACGATCTGACCTGGCCACAGGAATGGCCGCTGTCGATGAACGAGATGTCGTTCCTGCTGCCGCACCTGCTGCAGGAGGGACGCGGTCACCTCGAGGTGTACTTCAGCCGGGTCTACAACCCGGTCTGGACCAATCCCGACGGCTTCTCGTGGATCGAGGCCCTGACCGACGAAGCGAAAATCGGCCTCCACGTCGCGCTGACGCCCACGTGGAACGAGAGCGCGTCACTGGCCGACTACGTGCTCCCCATGGGGCTGGCGTGCGAGCGTCACGACCTGCACTCGTACGAGACGCACGACTCGCAGTGGATCGGATTCCGGCAGCCGGTGCTCAAGGCCGCCGCCCAGCGCCTGGGCCGGACGGTTGGCGACACGCGCGAGGTGAACCCGGGTGAGGTCTGGGAAGAGAACGAGTTCTGGATCGATCTCTCCTGGCGGATCGATCCCGATGGCGCGCTCGGGATCCGGAAGTTCTTCGAATCGAAGGACGAGCCGGGCCGGAAGCTGGGCGTGGACGAGTACTACGGCCACATCTTCGAGCACTCGGTGCCGGGCCTGCCCGATCGCGCGCGGGCCGAAGGATTGTCGCCGCTCGGCTTCATGAAACAGTACGGCGCCTTCGAGGTGGCGACGAAGGTCGGTCCCGTGTACGCGCAACCGGTCCCGGAGGCGGAACTCGTCGGTGTGGTCGTCGACGATCGCGGCCGCGCCTGCACGACGTCGCCGTCACCGATCGCGACCAATATCGTGCCGGTGCCAACGCCGGATCCCGACAGCGATGGGCGGCGCGCGGTCGGCATCGAGGTCGACGGGCGCGTCGTGCGCGGGTTCCCGACGCCCTCGGGGCGGCTCGAGTTCTACTCGCGCACGCTCGCGGCCTGGGGCTGGCCGGAACACGCGATCCCGGGCTACGTCAAGAGCCACGTGCACCCGCAGAACCTCGCGAGCGGCGAGATGCCGCTCATTCCGAATTTCCGCGTCCCGGTGCAAATCCACACGCGGTCGGCCAACGCGAAGTGGCTCGACGAGATCGCCCACACCAATCCGCTGTGGATTCACCCGAGCGACGCGCACCGCCTCGGCATCGCGCACACCGGCGACCTCGTGCGCGTCGAGACGCGCATCGGCCACTTCATCGTCAAGGCGTGGATCACCGAGGGGATCCGGCCCGGCGTCGTCGCCTGCAGCCACCACATGGGCCGCTGGCGGACGTCCGGGCACGGGCAGCGTCAGATGATGCCGCTCGTCTCGCTCGATCACCAGGATCGTGACTGGCGGCTCACGCGGCGCGGCGACATCGAGCCGTTCGAGTCGGCCGACGCCGACACACGTCACATCTGGTGGACCGACGGCGGCGTCCACCAGAACCTGGCGTTCCCGGTGCAGCCGGATCCGATCTCCGGCATGCACTGCTGGCACCAGGCGGTGCGCGTTTGTCGCGCGGAGCCGGGCGATCGGTACGGGGACATTCGCGTCGATACGGCCATGGCGCGCCTCGAGTACGAGAAGTGGCTCCAGCTGACGCGGCCCGCGCGCGAGGTCTCGCCGGATGGCACGCGGCGGCCGTACTGGTTGTTGCGCCCGCTCAAGCCGGGGCGTGAAGCGTATCGACTACCGTAGCGCGAGGTTGTAGCCTTGCCACCAAAGTAGGGCGAGGCTTCAGCCTTGCCGACACGAGAGGTTCCGCATCACGTTGAACATCACGCGCGGGCGCTCGGCGGCTGACCAGGGGATCCTGCTCGGGCAGGCGCTCGTGGTCGGCGTGCTCAGCGGCACGGCCGCCGTGCTGCTGCGATACGCCGCCACGGCGCTGCCGCGGATCGTGTGGCCGGCGGCGCCCGACCTGGTGGGGGCGGTGGCCGCCGCGCCGTGGGCCGTGCGCCTCGCGATCCCGGTTGCCGGTGCGGTCGTCGCCGGCTGGATCCTCGGGCTCGGCGACAGGTTTGCGGGATCCGCCCGCGGCTGGGAAATCCTCGAGGCGGTCCTGCTCAGGAACGGCGTGCTCCCGATGCGGCCGGCGCTGGTCAAATCCGCATCGTCTCTCGTCACCGTCGCAACGGCCGGCGCCGTCGGGCGCGAGGGCCCGATCGTGCTCCTGGCCGGCTCGGTGGCCTCCTGGTTCGGCCGCCGCCTGCGCGTGTCGACGACGCGCCTGCGCCTGCTGGTGGGCTGCGGCGTCGCGTCCGGGCTCGCATGCGCCTACAATGCGCCGCTCGCCGCGGCGCTCTTCACGCTCGAGATCGTGTTCGGCAGCCTCGCCCTCGAGTTGTTCGCGCCGCTGGCGCTTGCCTCGGCCACGGCCACGCTCATCAGCTGGGCCGTCATCGGGCGGGCGGCGATGTTCAACGTGCCGTCGCTGGCGATGGCCAGCCCGTGGGAGGCCGTCGGTTACGCGGCGCTCGGCGTTCTCGGCGGGCTGATGGCCGTCGCGCTGCTCGAGGCTTTGCGCGCGAGCGCGGCGTTCTACCGCCGCATCCATCTCCCGCGCACGGTGGCGATGGCGACCGCCGGCCTCGTGCTCGGCGTGGCCATCCTGGCGTACCCCGAACTGGTCGGCAACGGCCGCGAGGCGATCAGCGCCTTGTTCGAGCGGCCGTGGTCGCTGCGCTACCTGCTGGCGCTGCTGGCGCTGCGGCTGGTGGTGACGCCGCTGGCCGTCGGCTCGGGAACGGTGGGTGGCGTGTTCACGCCAACGCTGTTCCTGGGAGCGGTGCTGGGGCAGGCGTTCGGGACCGCGATGCACGCGATCTGGCCGCAGCTGGCGGTGCAGCCGGCCGCGTTTGCGCTGGCCGGCATGGGGTGCGTGCTGGCGGGCACGACGCATGCGCCGCTGATGTCGGTCGTCATGGTGTTCGAGATGACGCTGGACTACGGCGCCGTCATCCCGCTGCTCGTGGGCAGCACGATCGCGAGCCTGGTGGCCACGCAGCTCACGCGCGATTCGGTCTACACCGAGGCGTTACGGCACAAGGCCTCCGCGGGCAGCGACGAGGCGCCGGCGGCGATTGACGCGCTGCGTGTGGCCGACCTGCTGCGGCACGACCAGGCTACCGTGTCGCCGGATTCCTCGCTGCCCGACCTGCTCGACGCCTTCATCGGCGCGCGCCGGAACAACCTGTACCTGACCGACGCGGAGGGCCGCCTCGTCGGCGTGGTGAACCTGCACGACGTGAACGCCGCCCTGAAGGATCGCGACGCCGCCGCAGGCCGAACGGCGCGTGACCTGATGCTGGCGGATTTCCCGTGGACGGTGCCAGACGAGGGCCTGGGACGCGTGCTGGAGAAGTTCGAGCAGCAGGCGTGCGAACGGCTGCCGGTACTGGCCGACGCGGAGTCGCGACGCCTGGCCGGCACCATCTCGAAGCGCGACATCCTGTCCGTGTACTCGCTCGACCTCATCCAGCGCGCCGCGCGACCGCGGCCGTCGGGAGCGCTCGATTCGGCGGTCGAGGCGTTGCTCGACGAGGTGGTCGTGCCGGCGCAACTGGCGGAGCCCGGCCTGGACCAGGCGCGCTTCCGTGAACGCTACGGCCTGACGGTGCTGATGGTCCGCCGCGCCGACGCCGGGTTCATCATCCCGGCGGGCGAGATGCCACTGCGCGCGGGCGATCGGCTGATCGTGTTCGGGCCCCGCTCGCGGATCGACGCACTCAAGGCTGCCGCCGATCGACACGGCCAGGCCGCCGATACCGGCGTGCGGGACGCGTAGCGCGAAACCGGACCCGGGCGCCGCGGCCCGTTCGCACGAGCACGCGGCCGGCGAGACCCTTCGGAAGAGAGCGGCGCGAGCCGCCGAACGCGAGGTCGGCGTAGCTGCGGCTCTCGCGGGTCCCCCGCGTGTTACGCCAGCGGATTCACGTGGCGCACGCCGGGAAAGCGCTTGAAGTCGTTGTCGGAGGAGTACAGCACGCAGCCGCGCTCGATGGCCAGCGCGGCCACGTGCGCATCGGACGTTAGATTGCCGGCGGTGCCCGCGTCCGCGAGCAGGTTGCAAAGGACCGCCCAGTGGTTCGGTCCGGGGCCGATGGCTTCGACGTTGGGCTGCGCCAGCCAGCCATCGACAAGACGGCACGCGGCGTCCGGATCGAGGGGCCGCACGAGAATCCCCTGGCGCGTGGTGACGCGGAGGAAGGCCAGGAGCACCGCCCACGGCATGCCGACCGGCGTCGAATCGGACAGCACATTTTCGAGCCAGCCTCGCGCTCGGGCGTGGTGCGGCGCATCCGAATCGACGGCGTAGATCAGCAGGTTCGCATCGACGAGGATCACTTGCGTCCCTCCAGCTTGCGCGCAATCCCCTCGTCTTCCAGCGCATCGGCGAGAGCGAGCGCCTTGTCCAGGTTGAAGCCGGGACAAACGCCGCCGAGCGCGGCCGGCCTGAGCCGATAGCGCCGGGGACGCACGCGGGTCCGATCGGCAAGCCCGGCTCGCAGCGCCTCATTGACGATGTCCTTGAAGGGCCGCCGCGCCTTGTGTGCGCGGGCCCGGAGCGCCTCCGCCAGGTCGTCATCGATGGTCAGGGTCGTCCGCATGGCGACATCATAGCATCAATAGTGATGCATCAGAACATCACCGCGCCGTGGGCGCATCTCATCTTCACGCGTCATGCCGGCGCGAGGCCGCCGAAGCTCGAGACCGGGCCGGTCTGAGTGCCCGTCGATGTGGCAAGGAAGTCGCAAGCGCGGACGGGACCCGTCAGATGATCATCTCCGGCGCATCACGCCGGCTATCCGATGAGGAAGATGTGGCCAAGATTGCGAGCATGGTGAAGGTCGATGCCTTCCCGGACGAGTCGGGCCGCGAAGCCCCCATTTGGCCGGACGCGTCGCGGCCGCGTTGATGGCGAAGGCGCCCGAGCTGCTGGCCGAGCCGCCGAAGATCTCGAAGGTCGACGTCCTGGCCGCGAAGCTGCCGTCGTGACGCGCGGCGGGCGCTCTTCTGTGCCGGGCGATTTCGCGCCGACCGCTGTCCGGAACGGTTGAGAGCGGCGCGACCGTCGCCAGCGCGCCGCGCCCGGTCAGCGCTTCGCGGGTGTCGCCGCCTTCAGCCCGCGCTCGACCAGCAGTGGCTCGATGTCGGCGTCGCGCCCGCGGAACCGACGGTACATCTGGTCCACCGGCTCGCTGCCGCCGCGCGACAGCACCATGTCGCGCAGCCGCTGCCCGTTCTCGCGTGTCAGGCCGCCGTGCTGCTCGAGGAAGTAGTACGCGTCGTGCGCGAGTACTTCGCTCCACAAGTACGCGTAGTATCCCGCCGAGTAGCCGCCGCCCCAGATGTGCGAGAAGTAGGTCGTGTGATACCGGGGCGGCACCTGCGGCAGATCAACCGCAAACCGCTTGAGGGCCGTCCGCTCGAACGTGTTCACGTCCTGCGGGCCGGTCCCGGGCGGCGGGGTGCCCAACGCGGCAGCCGCGTTGGGGTGCCACGGCATTGTGTGCCAGGCCATGTCGAGCAGCGCCGCCGCCAGGTACTCCGTCATCATGTAGCCCTGGTTGAAGGTGTGGGTCTTGCGGATCTTCTCGACGAGCGCCGGCGGCATCGGCGCCGCCGTCTGGTAGTGCTTCGCGTAGCTGGCGAGCACCGCCGGGTCGAGCGCGGCGTGCTCGTTGAACTGGGACGGGAACTCGACGAAGTCGCGCGGCACGTTGGTGCCGGCAAGCGTGGGGTACTTCACGTTCGAGAGCAGGCCGTGCAGCGCGTGCCCGAACTCGTGGAACAGCGTCGTCGTGTTGTCCCAGGTGAGGAGCGCCATCTGCCCGGGCGCCGGCTTGGCGACGTTCAACACGGTCAGCACCACCGGCTTCAAGCCGAGCAGGCCGCTCTGGTCCACGAAGCTGTCCATCCAGGCGCCGCCGCTCTTGTTGGGGCGCGCGAAATAGTCGCCATAGTAGAGGGCGAGCGACGCGCCGCTGGCGTCGAACACTTCCCAGACGCGGACGTCCGGCTGGTACACCGGAATGTCGTGGCGCTCCTTGAACGTGAGGCCGTACATCCGGTTGGCGGCGTAGAAGACGCCGTCCTGGAGCACGCGATCGAGCGCGAGGTAGGGTTTGATCTGTGACTCGTCCAGGTCGTACTCGGCCCGGCGCACCTTCTCGGCGTAGAACTCCCAGTCCTGCGGTCCCAGCGCGAAGCCGCCCTTTTCGCGGTCGATGATCGCCTGCATCTTCGCCGCTTCCTCGCGCGCCTTCGCCGTCGAGGCCGGGACCAGGCTCGTCATCAGTCGGTCGGCCGCCTGCGGGGTCAGGGCCATCTGGTCATCGAGCGAGTACGAGGCGTAATCCGCGAAGCCGAGCAGTTTTGCCTTCTGCGCGCGCAGCTGCGCCAGCCGCCCGGCAATCGTCCGCGTGTCGTTCGGCCCATCGTGGTTGCCGCGCTGGACGGACGCCTGGAAGACGCGTGTCCGCAGGGCGCGGTTCTCGAGGCGATCGAGGATCGGCTGCTGCGTGGTGTTCTCCAGGCGGAGGGTACAAACCGGGTACATTGGTAACAGAATAAACCGGGAACATGGGTGACACGCAC
>PMZR01000028.1 GCA_003170135.1 Acidobacteriota bacterium | reverse complement strand
CGGCGGTGGCGTGAGGGTGGCCGGGGAAACGAAGACTCCATTTGATACCAGGAGCCTTCGTTTCCCCGGCCACCCTCACGCCGCGCGGCCGGCCCATGGGCCGGCCACGGGTCGAAGTCCTGGTGTCCGAATGTGCGGGAATCGGCGAAAATCTGCGGCTGAATTCGTGCGATCCGCGGCGCTGCCGCCCGCGTCCATCAGATCAGCTACAGAGCCTGAGTCACATCCGACGGTCGCCGGAGCGCCATCGCTCCCCCGTGCTAGCATGGCTTCATGCACACAATTCGGCCTGCGCGGCTCCTGCCCGGGGCGGCCGCGTCCCGCGTGGCAGGCGAGGCCTCCTCTTTAACGAGAGCCGAGAGTCCATCGCGCCTCATCCGCGGGCGTGCGCTCATCGTCTGGGACGACAAGGTGCCCGGGCGCAAGCGCGACGCGATCGACACGGACCAGATCACCCCGGCCGCCGATTGCGTGTCCGAGAGTCTTGAATCGCTGGACGAGCGGTGGAAGGCGGGCGCCTTTCGGTACCTGATCCCCGACTTTCGCGCACGGGTGCACGCCGGCGAGACCTTTCTCATCGCCGGCGATCGGTTCGCGATCGGATCCTCGCGGGAAATGAGCCCCGCGGGCCTCAAGGCCGTCGCCGAGGAAGCGGGCCTGGAATTGGTCGTCGTGTGCGGCGGCAACATGGGTGACATCTTCCGCCGCAACGCGCTCAACCTCGGCCTGCAGGTCGTGCAGAGTCCACAGGCGGTGGCGGACGCCCGCGACGGCGACGTCTTCAGCCTCGATCCCGCGTCGCGCCGGCTGACGAACGAGACCCGGGAAAAGACGTACGAGCCGCTGCCGTTCACGCCCAAGGAGGACGAGATCCGGACGAGCGGCGGCATTCTCGCCCTCGGACGCCGTGAATTTCCCGATGCGGTACGCCGGCAGCCACGCGTCGAGTTCCCGGATCCGTCGATCGCCCGTCGCATGACGACCACCGAGCAGATCGTGTGGGCGCACCGCGTGGACAAGGATGCCGTCGTCACGCCGGGCGCGACGGTACGTGTCTTTGCGGACTTGCTGCCGGCCTCCGACGGCACCGCGCCGTTTGCCATCCACACCTTCAACCAGATCACCGGCGGCAACACGATCTACCCGCGCGAGGTCGCGATCGCCAACGATCATTTCGTCTTCACCGGCAAGGACGCCGATGAGCGCCAGGCGGCGATCGGCCGCGCCTTTGCCGATCGATACGGGATCGAGAAGCCCTACTACGCGAGTCCCGGCGACGGCATCTTCCATTTCTATTTCCCCGAACAGGGACTGATCCTTCCGGGGCAGTTCATCGCGGGCGCCGATTCACACAGCCGTGCCTACGGCGCATACGGGGCCATCGGCATCGGCGTCGGATCGACGACGCTCGGGTTCGGGTGGGCGACCGGCCACGTGTACTTCACGGTGCCGCGCCAGCGCCGCGTGCGGTTCGTCGGCCGGCTGCAGCCGTGGGTGGCGGGCAAGGACGTGGTGCTCGAACTGCTGCGGCGGTGGGGCGCCGAGCAGGCGCAGGGCATGTCGGTCGAACTGGTGGACCAGGACGGAGTGTTGCCCGTTGCGTATCGCAATACCATCGCGAACATGATGGCCGAGGCCGAGGCGATGAACGGCGTGTTCGCCGAGGACGCGGTGACCGCGGCGTGGTACCAGGCGAGAGGAATGGACGAACGGGCGTATCCGCGAGTCGGTCCCGGTGAGGACGCCGTCTACGACATCGACGAGGTGCTGGATCTGAGCGCGGTGGTGCCGATGATCGCCAAACCGTTCAGCCCCGGCAACGCCTGGGCGGCGACCGACGTCGCCGCCGAGCGGATCGACTTCGACAAGGCGCTGATCGGCTCGTGCACCAACGGCAGCTACGACGACCTGCTGCAGGCGGCGCTGGTCGTCCGCGCGGCCCGCCAGCACGGACTCGGTCCGGTCGCCCGGCCGTTCCTCATTTTCCCCGGCTCGGGCGGCGTCGCACGCCAGATCGAACAACCCGACCCACGGCTCGGCGGCGAGTCGATCGCCGAGACGTTCCGGTCGGTTGGCGGGGAAGTGCGCCGGTCGTGGTGCGGCCCGTGCTTCGGGCAGGGACCGGACGCGCTCACGAAAGGCCAGCGCGCGATCACGTCGTTCAACAGGAACTGGCAGAATCGGATGGGCGTTGGTGGTCACGGCTACCTGGCGAACCCCGCCGTCGTCGCGGCGTCGGCCCTGGCCGGCTACATGGCGCCGCCGTCCGCGCTGGGACTCGAATGGGATCCCGAGGCCTTTGGCGTCTGAGACTTGCACGACGCATTGAGACGCCTCTGCATGACCGAAGACATCAGGATCGAAAAGGGCCTGCGCATTGCCCTGACGCCGCCGACCGGGCAGTCGCGATCCGCGGGCGACGAAGCGATCGACGCTCTCGTGGAGCAGATCGTCCGGAACGAGCTGTCCGACCGCTCCTGGACGCTGATGCACCGGTTCAACCTGTGCCACGAACTGCTCGACCGTGTGGCCCCCGGCAACGTCAACGCGCTGGCGCTCCTGTTCGTCTGGTTGCGCTTCTCGGCGATCAGGCAGCTCGACTGGCAACGCCGCTACAACACGCAGCCGAGAGAGTTGAGCCACGCGCTGGATCGGCTGACGCTGAAAGTGGCCACCCGTTATGCCGCTCATCATACTGAGCGCCCGCTCCTCCGGCTGATCCTGACGACGCTTGGCCGCGGCGGCGCGGGCCAGCGCGTGCGTGACGAAGTGCTCAACATCATGCACCGTCACCACGTCAAGGAAGTCTCGGGACACTTCATGGAGGAGTGGCACCAGAAGCTCCACAACAACACGACGCCGGACGACATCGTCATCTGCGAGGCGCTGCTGGCGTTTCTCAGGAGCGACGGGCGCCTCGACGTCTTCAATGAGACGCTCGAAGCGGGCGGAGTGAACCGCGAGCGCCTGCGAAGCTATGAACGCGCCATCAAGTCCGACCCCGACTTCATTCCGTACTTGAAGGACCCGCTCATTCACGACTTCGAGGAGTTCCTCGCGATTCTCAAGGGCGTGCACTCCGGCACCGATCTCGGCGCGGCGATCGATGGCGCCAGGCACCTGTTCGAGCCGCACGTCCACGAAACGGTCGCCTTCATCTGGGATCATCGTCACGATTCCGGTTCGGTCGGCGCGGTCGTCTCCCGCATCACCGATGTCCGGCGCATCGTGCGGCCACGCCTCGACGAGCAGCACGATGTGACCGCGGTGCGCGACTGGCTCTTTCTCGACGTGGCGCTGGAGATGCACCTGCGCACCGTGGTGGAAAGCAGCCTCCAGCGCGCGCTGCCGCTCGGCGAGGCGGTGGACCTGGCCGGGATGCTCCTGGAAAACACCACGTTGTCCAACGGGCAGGACGAGATGACGCTGTGCCTGGAAAGCTGGCGCGCGAGCGGCACCGTGGCCCACACCGACAGTCAATGGGCGCTTCGCATCGAAGCCGTCACCGAGCGCGTACGGCGTGCGATTGCGGGCCTGGGCGATTGGTATTTCCAGATGCTCCAGCCCAACGCGGAACGCCTCGGCACCGACCTGCACGTCGCGGCCTGGACAATCACCCTGTTCGCGGAAGAAGTCGTCCGCGGGTTGCCGGCGTTCGTGCTGCCGCCACTGCTGCAGCAATTGGACAGGCAGGTGCGACAGGAGGCGAGGCTGCCGACCTGGGAAGTCATCAGCCGCGCGCCGGCCGCCGGCCAGGTGGTAGTGGTGGATTCGCTCGCGTCCATCCAGGGCACGACGTTCGACCGGGCCACGGTCATCGTGACCGGCGTTGCGGCAGGAAACGAAGAGATTCCCGGGGGCGTCACCGCCATCTTCATTCCGACCGCGTCCGACATCCTGTCTCACCTGGCCATCCGCGCGAGAAACGCGCACATCCTGTTTGCATCCTGCCGCGATGGCGACGAGTTCGAACGCCTGAAACGATTCGCCGGGCACGCGGTCGCGGTCGATCAGAATGGGGCCGGAGAAATTGTCTTTCGAGAGGCATCGGATGACGCGGTGTTCAGTGCGCTGGCGGTCCGGCCGATTCACGCCGTTGCGCGCCCGCCCGGGTTCACGACCTACGCCGTGGCGTCGGATCGCTTCACCCAACAGACCGTCGGAAAGAAGTCGTACAACCTGCGGCGTCTCGAGCAGATCGTGCCCGACTGGATCGGCGTTCCCGCCTCCGTGGCGCTCCCGTTCGGCGTCTTCGAACGCGTGCTCGCTGATCCCGTGAATTGCGACGTGGCGATCCGGTACGCGGGCCTCGTCGCCGGGGCAGAGACCGAGCCCGCCAGCGGCGCCCGTTTTGACAAAGCAGTGCTCGCCTTGTTGCGCCTGTCGGTGCTCGATCTGCACGCGCCCGGCGATCTGCTTCCGGCCCTTCGAGCGGCGATGGAAGGGAGAGGGTTCGCGTGGCCGCGCGATGAGGACGGCGTCTGGACCGCCATCAAGCGCGTCTGGGCGTCCAAGTGGAACGACCGCGCCTACCTGAGTCGTCGCGCCAACCTCATCGGCCACGACGATCTCGTCATGGCGGTGCTCGTGCAGCAGGTGGTCGAGGCCGACTACGCGTTCGTCGTCCACACGGTCAACCCGTCCAGCGGCGACAGGCGTGAAATGTACGGCGAGGTCGTCCTGGGCCTGGGCGAGACGCTGGTCGGCAACCATCCGGGAAGGGCGCTGAGCTTCACCGCCCGCAAGCAGGACGCCGAGCCGCGCGTGCTGACGTTTCCGAGCAAGAGCCTCGGTCTGTACGGCGGCAATCTGATCTTCCGCTCGGACTCCAACGGCGAGGACCTTGGCGGGTACGCCGGCGCCGGGCTGTATGACAGCGTGACGCTCGAACCGTCTCGCGAAGTGCTTCTCGACTATGCTCGCGAGAGGCTGGTCCGAGACGACGGCTTCCGTACGGCGCTGCTCGGGCAACTCGCGCGCCTGGCGGGGGTGCTCGAAGATCTGATGGGCACGCCGCTCGACATCGAGGGGGCATACGCGAACGGTCGTTGGTGGGTCGCGCAGGCGCGCCCGCAGGTCGGACTCGACGATGCGTGACAACGGGCGCATCCGGATCGGCAGCCAGACTTCGTCTGCGGCCTCGCGCGAGATCTCGGTAGGGCAGGGCTGACGTCTATCTGCGCTTGCCGCCGAGCTGACGGCGCGCCGCGGCCAGTTCTCTTTGCTGCGCAGGAGTGGGCTTGGGCCAGGCGAGGTCGAGCGACTGAAGCGTCTCGACGATGACCTGGGCGATGAGGAGGTGCGCGAACCACTTGTGGTCGGCCGGGACGACGTACCAGGGTGCATCGTCGGTGCTGGTTGCGGCCAGCATGTCTTCGTACGCCCGCATGTAGTCGTTCCATCGGTCGCGCTCGCGCACGTCGGCCAGCGAGAACTTCCAGTTCTTCGCCGGATCGTCGAGCCGCTTGAGGAACCGCTGCCGCTGTTCATCCTTCGAGGCGTGCAGGAAGAACTTGCGGACGACGGTACCGTTGCGCGTGAGATGCCGCTCGAACGCCCGGATGTCCTCGAAGCGCTCGTGCCAGATGTTCTTGGTCACCAGGTCGGCAGGGAGGCGTTCGCGATCGAAAATCTCCGGGTGGACCCGCGCGACCAGCACTTCTTCGTAGTGCGAACGGTTGAAGACGCCGATGTGGCCGCGCGCGGGCAACGCCCGGCCGATCCTCCACAGGAAATTGTGATCGAGCTCCTCGGTCGACGGGGCCTTGAAGGACACGACATTGGTTCCCTGCGGGTTCATCCCGGACATCACGTGCTTGACGGCGCTGTCCTTGCCGGACGCGTCCATGCCCTGGAGAACCACCAGCGCCGCAAAGCGATTCTCGGCGTAGAGCAGTTCCTGCAAGGTGGAGAGCCGGTCCAGATCCTCGGCCATCCGGTCCAACGCCTCGGCCTTCGAGCCGAACGGCGACGTTTCGGCCGGATCGAAACGACGCAGGTGCAGCCTGCGATCCGGCCTGATCCTGAAACGGTCGGTGCTGACTTTCACGTGCCGCTCCGTCATGGCAGGAACCGCGGGCGTCACTTCGCGAGCTTCGCGAGCATCTTCGATGTCGCGAACCAGCGCAGCCGCCCGGGCCCCGCAGGTGGAAGCGTCTCGACGTCGATCCGGCAGACCGCGCCCTTCTTGAACTGGAACGGGTGACGCAGGCCGATCAGTCTTGCCGCGATCTCGCCGACGCCGGGCTCGTGACCGACCAGCGCGATGGCCGACGAGCGCTTGTGGTTTTCCAGTTCGGCGGCGAGCTCGCGGAAATCGGCGCCCGGCACGAGCGTCGCGGTCTCGACGACGCGCGGCTTGTCCGGCAGTGCCTGCGCCAGGATGTCGGCCGTCTGGCGGGCGCGAACGAGCGGACTGCACAGGATGCAGTCGATGCCGGCGTCGAGCCGGGCCAGCCCGCGCGCCGTCTTGCGGAACCGGGACATGCCGTCGGGCGTGAGCGGCCGTTTCGAATCGTCCGGATACGCGTCGCCGCGCTCGGCGGCAACCGCGTGCCGGATCACGTAGAGTCGGTGGCTGTCGGACATGCGTTTCATTTCAGGCCGCGGCGCGCTGAGCGGTGGCGAGGCGACGATCGAGCGGGCCCCGGCATCTGGCGATGACGTCGGCGATCGCGCGCGTGCGGGCCAGGTAGTCTGCGTGCAGCACGCGCGTCTCGTGCTCGATCACCGCGAAAAGCCGCTCGGCGTCGGATCCCGGCCGCTCGGAGGTATCACCGGCCGCGCTGCGGACGTGCCGCGCCACCACGTCGAGGTCGTGCAGGCGCCCGAGCAGGCTCTGGATCCCCCGGAGTCGCTCGGTGAGACGCTCCGTCCGGACGCCGCCCGGTTCCTGCGCCAGCTCGAGCGCATAGCGCAGCTTCTTGGTCGCGATGCGCACCAGGTGCAGGCGATCGAAGGCATAGAGTGCGCCGGCGGCGTCAACCGCCTGCTCGAGCTGGTCGGCGCGTCGCGCGATGCGACGGCGCAGCCGCTGGAGCCGTTCGGCCGGAGACACCTGCCCCGTGGCCTCCACCAGCGACGACACTTTCCGGGCCAGCTTTCCAGGCTTGATGTCGGCGAGATGTCGCGCCATCTCCTCGCGTCGGTCCGCCCGTTCCCGTTTCATCGCGGCACGCGTCGTCTCGATCGCGACGGACAGGTCCGGGTGGGCGGCTTCGAGCTCATCGAGCAGGCCGATGCCGACGTCAATCTCGCGGACGCCGCCCAGCGCGCGCGTGAGCTCGCGGACGAGGTGGTGGGTCTTGCGGGCGTGGTGGCGACCTTCATTCGCGCCGCCGCCGATGACCGGCAGGGCTTCGCGCAGCCTCCGCGAGGCCACGCGCGTGCGGTGCAGCGCCTCGACGTCGTGGCCGAGCGCCGCGGGCAGGTCGTTTTCGAGCGTACGGAGACGGCGGGCCAGGACCCGACGCACCGCGTGCGGACGCATGGGATGAGAGCGCATACAGGCGCACGGGGCCCCCAACGAGCGCACACGTGCGATGTGTCCAGGGATTATTATATATGAGCGGGTCGTTCGGCCAGTAGAGGTCTCCTTTTCCCATTATGCGTCTGGCAGCCGTCGACATCGGCACCAACTCGATTCACATGATCGTGGTGGAAGTGGGCCCGGGCCACTCCTTCACCATCGTGGACCGCGAAAAGGCGATGGTCCGCCTCGGCGCCGGCGGGCTGGACGGCCGTGCGCTGGCGCCGGCGGCGATGAGCGCGGCCATCGAGACGCTCGTGCGTTTCCGTCAGCTCGCCGACTCACGACGCGTGGACGAGGTGATCGCGGCCGCGACCAGCGCCGTGCGTGAGGCCCAGAACGGCGGCGAGTTTCTCAGGACCGTCGCCGAACGGACGGGCATCCGGCCCCGTGTCATTGCGGGAACCGAGGAAGCGCGCCTCGTCCATATGGCCGCGGTGTACGGGGTCAACGCGGGCAGCGGCATGACGGTCGTCGTCGATCTTGGCGGCGGTTCCGTCGAGATGACGCTCGGGACGCAGGCCGAGATCCGTTTCGCGGCCAGTTTCCCGCTCGGTGTCATTCGTCTCGCCGAGCGCTTCGTCACCACGGACCCGCTTTCGTCCCGCGACGAGCGTCGCCTGGTCAAGCACGTCCGCTCGGTCGTGGGAGCGTTCGCCGACCGGGTTCGCATGGCCGGGTTCGACCGCGTCATCGCCACGTCGGGCACGAGCCTGAGCCTGGGCGAAGTGGCGTTGAGCGGCCGCAAGCTGTTCGACAGCGACACGATCCATCACAGCCGGATTTCGTCGCGGGAACTGCACCGGGTGCGCAAGCAGATGGTCGCTCTCGACATGCAGCGGCGGCTCCGGCTGCCCGGCCTCGACGCGCGTCGCGCCGACCTCATCGTGGCCGGCGCGGTGATTCTCGACACGATCGTGCAGCGGCTCGGCGCGGAGGAGATCATCCTGTGCGACCTGGGGCTTCGTGAAGGCCTCGTTCTCGATTACGTCGCCCGGAACCACAAGAAGATCACGCGCGCCGACCGCTACCCGGACATCCGTCGCCGCAGCGTCATCGAACTGGGCGAGCGCTGCCGGTGGTACGTGGAGCATGCCGACCAGGTGGCCAAGCTGGCGCTCTCGCTCTTCGATCAGACGCGCAGCATGCACGAGGCCGGCGAACACGCGCGCGAGTGGCTGGAATACGCGGCCCTGCTGCACGACATCGGGGGCCACATCGCGTACCTCGGCCATCACAAGCACTCCTATTACCTGATTCGCAACGGCGGACTGCGCGGCTTCGAGCCGGAAGAGATCGAGGCCATTGCCCTGATCGCGCGCTACCATCGGCGTGGCCGGCCGAAGAAGTCGCATTCGGCGCTGGCCTCGCTGCAGCAGCCGGCGCGCCGGACCGTGCGGCTCGCGTCGGCGATCCTGCGCGTCGCGGAGAGCCTGGACCGCAGCCACGCCCAGGTCATCGATCGTGTCGAGCTGCGGCCGCGCGGCGAGCACGTCGAGTTGAGGCTGTACGCCCATGGCGCCGCGGAACTGGAACGATGGTCCGCCCAACGCCAGGTCCGTCCACTGGCCCGGCTGCTCGGCCGGGACATTCGCGTCGAAGCGCTGGACAAGAGCCATGCTGGAGACACTGACGACACCGCATCAGTACCCGGGGCGCCTGTTGGTGGTGGAAGGGATCGACGGATCGGGCAAGACGACGCAGCTCGGGCTGCTGGCCAAGTGGCTGGCGGCCGCCCGCCGGCCGGTCGTCGTCACTGAGTGGAATTCGTCGAAGCTGGTGAAGACGGCGACCCGGGTGGGCAAGAAGAAGAACCTGCTGACGCCGATGACCTTCAGCCTGCTGCACGCGACCGATTTCGCGGACCGGCTGATGTACAAGGTCATTCCGCCGCTCAAGGCGGGCATGATCGTGCTGGCCGACCGGTATGCCTATACCGCGTTCGCCCGGGACGTCGCGCGCGGCGTCGACCGCCAATGGGTGCGCGACCTGTACGGCTTTGCCGTGCGGCCCGACCTGACGCTCTATTTCCGCGTGCCGATCGAGGTGTCGCTGGACCGCCTGCTGGCGCGTCGCGTGAAGCTGAAGTACTACGAGGCCGGAATGGACATGGGGCTGAGCGCCGATGTCGAGGCGAGTTTCAGATTGTTCCAGGAACGGGTCCTCGCCGAATACGATCGCCTCGTCGACGAGTTCGGTTTGCGCGTGGTCGACGCCACGCGCAGCATCAGCGTGCAGCAGCGGACGGTTCGCACGCTGGTGGCCGCCTGCCTGGAGGACAGCCGTGGATAGCGCGAACGACGGCGGCGGGAGCCGGAAGGGAGCGCCGGCCGGGCCCGGGACGTACTACGGCCGCGGGCTGCCGTACCTGCCGATCGAGCCGTGGCCGGGCAAGATCATCGCGATCGAAGGGACCGACGGCGTCGGACGCTCAACGCAGATCCGCCTGCTGCGCGAGTGGCTCGAAGTGCAGGGGTACGGCGTCGTCGAAACCGGCTGGACGCGCTCGACGCTGATGCAGCCGACGATCGACCTGGCCAAGGCGAGCAACACGCTCAACAAGCTGACCTTCGTGCTGTTGTACGCGACGGATTTCGCGGACCGGCTCGAGAAGGAGATCATCCCGGCGCTCAAGGCCGGGTTCATCGTGCTGGCCGACCGCTACATCTTCACGGCGATTGCGCGCGCCCGCGTGCGCGGCGTGGACCGCGCCTGGCTCCGCAACCTGTACGGCTTCGCCATCGTCCCGCACCTGGTCTTCTACCTGCGGATCGACGTCGACACGCTCATTCACCGCCTGCTGCAGTCGGGCGGCATGGATTTCTGGGAATCCGGAATGGACATGAAGCTGGCCGATGACATCTACGAGAGCTTCCGCACCTACCAGTCGCAGCTGCTGGAGGAGTACGACGCGCTCGCCAGGGAATTCGCGTTCAAGCCGCTCGACGCCGGCCAGCCGGTCGATCGCATCCAGCAGAAACTGAGACGCCATCTCGGCGCGTTCCTTGCGGGCACCGAATCGCCAACCCCGGTGCCGTTATGATGAGCGGTCGCCCACTGGTGGACCGTATCAGCTGATTCGGTAGCACCGCGCCGGCCGTGCGAACCCGCAGCCGCGGGACGCGACAGCGGAGCGCCCCGCTACGGATTCAGGCGATACAGTTCACTGGTGATGGACCGCGTCGCCGACCCTGCGCATCCACGCGAGCTCCTCTTCGGACATCGCGCCGCGCGCGGCGGCATCGAGCGAGTGGTCGACGTGCGCCGCCGACGCCGGGCCGGTGGCGACGACATCCACCGACGGGTGCGAGAGCGAAGCGATAGCAGTCTCCGGCCGTCGGCACCCGTTCCGCTTCGGGCAGACGCCGGGACTTCAGCAGGCGTTTCCAGCTGGTCGCCGTATAGGCGACGATCCCGGGGCGAGCGTCGGGCTGGAGCAGCGGAAAGATCTCGCGCTCGGCGCCCCGGTGCGCCGCGTTGTAGCGCAGGTGGATGATGCCGATGTCCGGATTGTCGGCGAGCGCCGGCACCAGGGCGCGTTGATGGGTTGACACGGCAAGGAAGCGGACGAGGCCCCGGTCGCGCAATCGGCGCCAGGCGTCGAGCGTGGGCTCCGGCACGTCGCGGGTCACGTGACCAAGCAGCAGCACGTCCGCGTGCCCGAAGTTCAGGCGGCGCAGCCCGCGCTCGACGTTCCAGGTGATCAGCCTCGGCGACAGCATGTACGATTGCAGGACGAGCACCATGCGATCGCGCTGGCCGGCCAGGTGGCGGATCGCCTTCCCGAAGCGCTCGCGTCGCAGGCTTCCCCAGTACAGGTAGTTCGCCCCTCGCTCGAACGCTCGTTCGACGGCGTCGGTCGGCACGCCGTAACTCGCGCTCAGGCCGATCGGCCCGACGACGAGGCCCGTGCGTCCGAGCACGCGCGGCTGGAACGCGGAACTCTGCTGTGCGTTCATGGTGTGCCCCCTGTCGAACGCGCCCGATGGTAGCATAACGACACGGACCATCCACGTCTGCATCCCGACTTCCGCGAGGCGCGACATGACCGAACCGAACGCTCCACGTTGCACCCGGATCGTGGTTCACATCGACTTGACCGATGCCGCCATTCCCGCCGTCGAGTACGCGCGCATCCTCGCCGCCTCGCTCGGCGCGACGCTGCACTTCCTGCACGTGGTGAAAGAACCGCTGTCAGCCGGCTGGACGGCGGAACTCCAGCCGTTTGCGTTCCCCGAGGTGCAGCAGGCCATGGAGGTGGAGGCCGAACAGTGGCTGGATGGCGTGATTCCGGAGAGCGAGCAGGAGCGGTTCGAGGCGAGCCTGGACGTCGAAACAGGGGAGATCGCCGAGGAGATCATCCGCTGTGCGCACGACCACGAGGCGGACCTCATCGTTGTCAGCGCCAAAGCCGAGGGCGCCGACGCCGACATGACCGAGAGGCTGCTGCGCAAGGTCCGGTGCTCGGTGCTCGTCGTGCGTCCATAGTGGGCGGGACCACATGCCCGACGACCTCCTCTTCCAGTCCGCGACTTCGCTCGTTGAGCGCATCCGCACTCGCCAGGTGTCGGCGGTCGAGATGCTCGAGGCGCACATCCGGCGCATCGACGAAGTGAACCCGGCGCTCAACGCGCTGGTGACCACCGATTTCGACCGCGCGAGAAGCGATGCCCGCGCGGCGGACGAGCGGCTGGCGCGCGGCGACGCGATCGGTGCGCTTCACGGCCTGCCGGTGACCATCAAGGATGCGATCAACACGGCGCGGCTTCGCACCGTCGCCGGAAGCAAGTTGTTCGCGGGCAACGTGCCCGACGTCGACGCGGCGGCTGTCGGACGACTGCGCGCGGCGGGCGCCATCGTGCTCGGCAAGACCAACGTGCCCGAGTGCGCGATGGACTGGCGTACGACGAATCCGGTGTTCGGGCGGACCAGCAATCCCTGGAACGTCGACTATTCGCCGGGTGGATCGAGCGGCGGGGAGGCGGCGGCGATCGCGGCCGGCTGCTCGGCTGGCGGGCTCGGATCCGATCTTGGAGGGTCGATCCGCGTGCCGGCGCACTTCTGCGGCATCTGCGGGCTGCGCCCGACGCCCGGGCGCGTCCCCGCCTCGGGGTTCGCGCTGCCGGCGGGGGGCCCGTTCTCCCTCGTGCACAGCTTCGGACCGCTGGCGCGTTCGGTCGACGACTTGTACCTGTTCTTCAGCGTCCTCGCCGGGTTCGATCCGTCCGATCCCGTGTCGGTGGCGTTGCCGGTGCCGTCCTGCGATCGGGTCGAGGCGCGGGATCTGCGCCTGGCGGTGTGCGTGGACGGCGGCCTGGCCGTAACCACCGAGACACGGCGTGCGGTCGAGCGGGCGGCGGACCTGCTCACGCGCCGCGGCGCGGACGTCACCCTGTGGACGCTTCCCGCGGTGGCCGAAGTGCCGCAGGTCTTCTTCGACTGGGTGATGCAGTCGTCGCTGCCCGCACTGCTCGCGCTGTACCGCGGGCGCGAAGACGCGATGGGGCCGCTTCTGCGCGGCCTCGCGAAGGTCGTCGAGCCGCGCTCGCTCGAGCGCTTCCTCGATGCCTGGTCGTCGCGCGATGCGCTGCGACGGGCGATTCTCGACCGCATGCAGCACCGGCCGGTCGTCATCATGCCCGTGTGCAGCACGTCCGCGTTCCGGCACGACCAGCGCGGACCGCTGGCCGTCGATGGACGATCCGTCGAATACGCGGCCTCGTTCGGGTACGCGGAACTTGCCAGTCTCGCCGGCCTCCCCGCGATCGTCGTGCCCGTCGCCCGGACCCCTGACGGGTTGCCGATCGGCGTGCAGATTGTCGGCCGTCCCTTCGACGAAGGCTTGGTCTTCGCCGTGGCGCGACTGCTCGAACAGGAAACGGGCGGATATCAGCGGCCGCCGATGTGAATGGTAGCCGCTACCTACTGTTGACTGGTGACCGTTGACCCTGCCTCCAGCTTATCTCCGTCCCCTGGCACCGTCCGTGCTTCCCCTCAGCGCGTTGCACGAAGGAGGACCGCACGTGGCCAAGACGGTTGCCGACATGTTGGTCGAGCGCCTCCTCGAGTGGGGCGTGGACACGGTTTTCGGCCTGCCCGGCGACGGCGTGAACGGCCTGTTCGAAGCGCTACGGACACATCGGGACCAGATCCGATTCGTCCAGGTCGGCCACGAGGAAGCCGCCGCCTTTGCGGCGTGCGGGTACGCCAAGTTTGCCGGGCGCCTGGGCGTGTGCCTCGCGACGTCGGGGCCGGGCGGCCTGCACCTGCTCAACGGCCTGTACGACGCCAAGATGGACGGCCAGCCCGTCCTCGCCATCACCGGGCACACCTTCCACGATCTGATCGGCACGCATTACCAGCAGGATGTCGATCTCAACAAGGTGTTCATGGACGTCTCGGCCTATAACGAGCGCGTCATGGGGCCCACGCATGTCGTCAGCGTCGTTGACGAAGCCGTCAAGGTCGCGCTGGCGCGCCATACGGTCACGCACGTCAGCATCCCGAAGGACACGCAGGACTGGACCTTGGCCGAAGGCGGGCGTTCGCCGGCGAACATCGCCGAGCACAGCGGCGACGTGTTTGCGCCGGTTCGTCCGCTGCCGCCGGAGGCTGAGCTGCGGCAGGCCGCTGATCTCATCAACCAGGGCGCGCGCGTGGCGATTCTGGCCGGCCGTGGCTGCCTTGGCGCGACGTCCGAACTGCTGGAACTGGCCGACCGGGCGGCGGCGCCCATCGTGAAGCCCTTGCTCGGCAAAGGCGTGTGCCCGGACGACAGCCCGTTCACGACCGGCGGCATCGGGCTGCTGGGCACCGCCCCGTCGGCCGACGCGATGAAGGAATGCGACACGCTCGTCATGCTCGGCACCGCGTTCCCGTACCTGGAGTTCTACCCGCAGCCTGGCGATGCCCGCGGCATCCAGGTCGACATCGACGCGTCGAGCATCGGCATGCGCTACCCGGTTGAACTGGGTCTCGTCGGCACGTGCCGCGACGTCATCCGCGCCTTGCTGCCCATGGTCGAGCGGAAGCGCGATCGCCGTTTCCTCGAGAAGGCCCAGCAGCGGATGAACGAGCTGATGGAGCGGCGGGGCACTCGCGCCGACACGCCGCTCAAGCCGCAGGTTGTCGCCTACGAGGTGAACAAGCTCGTCAGCGACGATGCGATCGTCGTGGCGGATACGGGCACGGTCACGACGTGGGCCGCCCGTCACATCCAGATGCGCGGCACGATGCAGTTCTCGGCCTCCGGCATGCTGGCGAGCATGGCCAACGCCGTCGCCTATGCGGTCGGCGCCGCGTTCGGCAACCCCGACAGGCAAGTCGTCTGTCTCGCGGGCGACGGCGGCGTCTCGATGCTGATGGGCGAAATGGCGACGCTCGCGAAGTACCACCTGCCGGTCAAGCTGATTGTCTTCAAGAACAACCTGCTCGGGATGATCAAGTGGGAGCAACTCGTGCTCGAAGGCAACCCGCAGTATGGGGTCGAGCTGCAGCCGATCGATTTCGCGGCGGTCGGTCTCGCGTGCGGGATTGCCGGTTTCAGCGCGGACGATCCGGCCGGCCTGCGTGAGGTGTTGCACCAGGCCTTCGCCCACGACGGCCCGGCCATCGTCCAGGCCGCCGTCGATCCGAACGAGCCGCCGCTGCCCGGCAAGATCACGTCCGAGCAGGCGTGGCATTTTGCGAAAGCGCTCGCGCGTGGCGAACGGGATCGCTTCGATATCATCCGGACCGTGATCGAGGACAAGGTCCGGGAGGTGATCTGACCTGTTCGTTACCAGATGCGGCACATCGGCTTGTTGACGATTGGCGCGTCCGGCTTGCAGCCGAACGCCTTCTGGAACTCGGGCATGTTCGCCACGACGCCGTTGACGCGGTACCTGCCCGGCGAGTGCGGATCGGTCTTGGCGAACACACGGGCGACCTCGTCGGTCCGGTTCTGACACCAGATCTGTCCCCACCCGAGGAAGAACCGCTGCGTGGGCGTGAAGCCGTCGATGGGCGGCGGGACCTTGTCGCCGAGCGTGGCGGCGAGCGCCATCAGCGCGAGCCGCACGCCGCCGTTGTCGGCGGTGTTCTCTCCGAGCGTCAGCTGCCCGTTCAATTTGACGTCGCCGACCGCCACGTAGGACGAGTACTGGCGGACCATGCACGCGGTGCGCTGTTCGAACTGCGTCGCGTCGTTTGGCGTCCACCAGTCGCGCAGGTTGCCGTTTGCGTCGAAGCGCCGGCCCTGGTCGTCGAACCCGTGCGTGAGTTCGTGACCGATGACCGCGCCGATGGCGCCGAAGTTCACCGCGTCGTCCAGGGCCTTGTCGAAGAACGGCGGCTGCAGGATCCCGGCGGGGAAGTTGATGTCGTTCATCAGCGGGTTGTAGTAGGCGTTCACCGTCGGCGGCGTCATGCCCCATTCGCCGCGGTCCACCGGCTTGCCGATCTTGCTCAGTTGCCGCTTGAACTCGAAGACGTTCGCCCGCAGGGAATTGCCAAGCGCGTCGCCACGCACGATATCGAGCGCGCTGTAGTCGCGCCACTTGTCCGGGTACCCGATCTTGTTCGCGACGGCCTGCAGCTTGACGAGTGCCTGCTCGCGGGTGGCGGGAGTCATCCAGTCGAGCTGACGGATGTCCTGGCCGAGGGCCGTTTCGATGGCGTGGACCATCTGCAGCGCGCGCTGCTTGCCGGTGGCGCCGAAGGTCTGGTCGACGTAGTACTTGCCGAGCGCCTCACCGAGGTCGCCGTCGGTGAAGTCGACGCACCGCTTCCACCGGGGCCGCTGCTCCTTCGTTCCCGTCAGCGTCCGGCCGTAGAAGGTGAAGTTCTCATCGACGAACTTCGATGGCAGCATCTCCGCGTTTGCGTGCAGCAGGTGCCACCTGAAGTAGGTGCGCCACGCGGCGAGATCGACGTCGGTGAGCAGTTGGTTGACGGCCTTGAAGAAGTCCGGCACGGTCACGTTCAGGCTCGAGACCGGCGGCGCAGGGATGCCCGCGAAGTAGCGAGTCCAGTCGAAGGTGGGAGCGAGCGCGGCCAGATCCTGCCGCGACATCTTGTGGTAGACGTTGGTCGGGTTCCGGCGCGCCACGCGGTCGAGCGCTCCTTTGGCCAGCCCGGTCTCGATGCGCAGCACCGTCGCGGCGTTTGCGGCCGCGCGGGCCGGCGGCTCGCCGGCCAGCTCGAACATCTTCTGGACGTGCGCCGTGTACTGCTGGCGTGTCTCGGCGGATCGCGCGTCCGGGTTCAGGTAGTAGTCGCGATCGGGCAAGGCGAGCCCGCCCTGGTCCGCGACCGCGATCACCTGCGTGGCGTCCTTGAAATCCTGGGCCGCACCAAAACCGAAAAGCACACCGACGCCTTGCGCGTGCAGGCGGGCGATTTCGTCGGCGACGTCGGCCTTCGATTGCATCGCGTCGATCTGATGCAGCGCCGGCTGCAACGGGTCGAGTGCCTTCGCCTCGATCGCCGGTTCGTCCATGCAGCTCGCGTAGTAGTCGCCGATCTTCTGCAGGTCCGGGGCGCGGGCGGGTGCCGGCTGGGCCGCCTTGTCGAGGATGGCGCGCAGTGTCGCGCGGTTGCTCTCCTCGAGTTCGTTGAATCGTCCCCACTGCGACTGGTCGGCAGGGACCGGATTGTTGGCCATCCAGCCGCCGCACGCGAACTGGTAGAAGTCGCCGCACGGGTCGGCGCGCCGGTCGAGCGCGCCGGGATCGAAACCGCGCACCGCCGCCTGGCGCGCGAACGATCGGGCGAGGGGAGCGGGCATGGCGCCGATGGCGAGGGCCAACGGCAGCGCGACGAACACGGAGGTTCTCAGAAGCCGCATAGATCCTCGATGTCAGCTAACACTGCCACGAGACAGACGGATCTGGCTGATGCCGGATCGGGCGTGCATGTGCGATGCCGTTCGTGCTTTTGCCGCCCGGAGGGTGCCCGAAAACCGGCGCACGCGACGGCAATCCGCACCGCCGGCCCGTGCGCGCCGGCCACCGGCGCGGAATCGGCCGGAAAAAGAGACTTGCCTTCCGGCATCGGGGTTGCGTTAGAATACACCGTTCGTCGGGGTCCGTGGCTCAGAGTTGTTGTGTGTCGATGGGGGCCGACACGTGACAGCGCGGTTGCGGATCCCGATTTTTTTGCCGTGGGGGAGTGCTTCCATGGCCGATCGGTTCGCCACCATCGACTACGCCGCGTTGATCGACTGGCGCGGGCGACTGGCCCGCGAGTCGCCGTTTCTCGAACGCGCGCTTGCCAGCGCACCGTCCCGCCGCATCCTGGATCTGGGATGCGGACCGGGCGAGCACGCCCGGCTGCTCGCCTCCCGCGGCTTCGAAGTCGTCGGCATCGATGCCTCCGCGTCGATGCTCCAGAAGGCCGACGCGGCCATCTCACCCTCGACCCGGTTCATTCTCGGGGACCTGGTCGAGCTCGACCGGTTGGCCGACGGACGTTTCGGCGCCGCCATCTGCCTCGGCAATACGCTGCCCAGCATTCGCACGCGGGATGGCATGGCGCGCCTGTTGGGCGCGCTGCGCGCGCACCTGCTGCCGGGCGCGACCTTCGTCGCGCAGGTGTTGAACTATGAGAAAATTTTCGCGACGGGGCAGCGCCACCTGCCGCTCACGTTACGGCCCTCCGACGACGGCACGCTGGTCTTCCTCCGCTTGATGGAGCCGCGCCCGGGCGGGGACCTCATCTTTTCGCCGGTCGTGCTGCGCTATCGGCCGGACGCGGATACGCCGGTCGTCCTCGAGGCCAGCGAGCGCATCGAAGTGCACGGCTGGACGCGGCCGGAACTCGACGCGCTGCTCGATGAGGCGGGGTTTCCCGATCGCGAGTACTACGGTTCGGTGAGCTTCAGCCCGTACGTCATCGGCGAGTCCCCGGACCTGGTCATCCTGGCCAGGTGATCCGCACTCCGCACTCCGCACCCCGCACCCCGCACTACTTCCCCTCTCCCTTCGGCAGCCGCTCCGGCATATCCGCGACGACATACGCCATCACCGCCACGGCGGCCACGCACTTCGCCATGTCGGCGGGATCCAGCTTGTCAATCGTGTCCGCCGGCGTGTGGTGCAGCAGGAAGTAGCGCGTGCCGTCGACGTCGAGCGCCATGGCAGTCAGCGACCCCGCCTGGACCGCCGGCCCGATGTCCGTCCCTCCGCCGCCCTGGCCGATCTGATCCGCGCCAATGGGATGGAGCAGCGTCGCGATCTGACTGACGATGGCGCGGGCCTGTTCACCGCCCGAGAACCCGAACCCGAGCGGCCGGAACACGCCGGAATCCGACTCGAGCATCAGCACGTGGTTCGCCAGTTCCGCGGCGTGGCGGTCGCGGTACGCCATGCCGCCGCGCGTGCCGTTCTCCTCGTTCACGAACAGCACCACGCGAATCGTGCGCCTGGGCCGCAGGTTCAGCCGCTTCAGCACCCGCAGCGCCTCCCACGTGACGATACATCCACCACCATCGTCCATGGCGCCGCGGCCGACGTCCCACGAGTCGCTGTGTCCGCCGATGACGACGACCTGCTCCGGGTGCTCGCGGCCGGTGAGTTCTCCGACCACGTTGGCCGACTCCACGTCGGGCAGCATCTGCGCGCCCATGACGAGCCGCACGGTCACGCGCGTCCCGCGATCCTGCATTCGCTGCAGTTGATCGGCATCCTCGGTGGTAATAGCCGCCGCCGGGATCTTCGGGGCGTCGTCCGCGTAGCGCAGAACGCCGGTGTGCGGCGTCCGGAGTCCGGGCGGGCCGACCGATCGGAGCAGCATGGCGACCGCGCCGGCGCGGGCGGCCCGGGACGGCCCGTCGCTGCGGTAGGCGACCGTCTCGCCGTAGTTCGTGAAGGGCACGTTGAAGACGACGATGCGCCCGGCCGCCTCGCGGCTGTGTTGCTGCAGGTCGTCGTAGTTCTTGACCACCAGGATCTCGGCCTGGATGCCGCCGGGCGGCGTGCCGACGCTGTTGCCCAGGCCCAGCATCGTGAGCGATTGCGGCACCGGCTGGACGATGTCGGCGCGCTCGTCGCCGCGCACCCAGTGCGGCACCATGGCCGGCTCCGTGTGCACGTTATCCAGACCGTCCTTCTTCATCTCGGCGACTGCCCACTGGATTGCCGCCTGCAGCTGCGGCGAGCCGCTCAAGCGGTTGCCGAACGTGTCGGTGAGTTCCGCCAGGCGCTGCCAGGCATCGGCGTTCGACGTGGCCGCGGCGATGATGCCGGTGGCGGGCTCGCGGTACGCGTCCAGCCACGGCGCGGCGGTCTGGGCGGACGTTTGTGGGGATGCGAGCGCGACGAGCAGGCACACACCGAGCAGCGAAGCGACGCGTGCGTATGTGGGTCGGAGCATACGGCGAGCGTATCAGAAAACAGTGCCGGCCGAAGCTACTGAGGCGCGAAGCGTGTCGGATCGATCTGAGGATTCACCTTGAAGGCTGAGATGTCCAACTGCTCGAGCAGCGTGCCGGTCTCGATCTTCACGACGTGCGGGAACAGGATGCCATCGTCGCGATGGTAATCCTTGAAGTACATGTTGGCCACCGATGGTCCGGCGCGCCTGGGCCAGGATGTCGCCGGCGCGGTCCGGCGCCGCGACGAGCAATGCACAGGAAGCGGAGAAGACACCGAGAGCGAGGATTCCCGCCGGCAAGCGTCGCAGCATGAGGCACCTCCGGTGGCTGCAACCGTTCGCGTCGGGCGAATCATATCGCAACCAGCCGGAGGCGGTGCCTTCTGGCAGAGAGCTGTCAGAAGCCGAACCGCATGCCCAGTTCGACCTTGCGCGGGTTGAGCACCGTCGTCGGCTGGCCGAAGAACGGCGACGTCACGACGCCGCTGTAGCCCGTGTAGTTGCTGTGGTTGGTCACGTTCTGCGCCGCGGCGTAGAACTCGATCCGATAGCGCTTGGTGTCGGCGCCGCCGCTGAACCCGCCCGTCGGCATTCCGCCGCCTGGGCCGCCGATGACGACCGTCACCCTCTGGCTGCCGCCCGAGGCCTGGGACTGCTCGCCGAAGCCGATCGCGTAGGACACGCGGGCGCCCAGATCCCACTGCCCGGCCGTGAGGGCGGAGTTGCGTCCGACGCCCGCGGGCCGGTCGTTGAAGACGCCGTCGCGGTTGTTGTCGAGACCGGTCGTGATGTTGTACGGCGTGCCGGACTGCGCGCGCGCGGTCAGGTTCACGCTGAAATCGCGCACAGGCTGCGTGTTGAACTGCGCGCCGAAGCGGTGCCGCGGCGCCACCGGGCCCCACTCCAGGGCGATCGAATCGTCCAAGGCGGGAAGCGAGAACGCGCCGCTCGTGTCGCTCTCGCTGCTGGTGAAGCTGTAGTTGGCGGCGAAGATGGTGCGGTGCCAGTTGATGAGCAGCATGCTGGCGCTGACGTTCACGCTGTGCACGCGTGACGCCGCGTCGGCCACCGCCTCGACGACGTTGCTGAAAGTGGGGTCGGGCCGGACGCCGAGCACCGGTTCGTTCAGATTGCTCCCGCGCAGCAGGTGTGAGCCGCGCCGGTACGTGTAGGTCGCGTTCAGACGCAACGCGCCGGCCAGTTGCTCGTCGACGCCGGCGTTGATCGTCATGCTCTCGGGCAGCACCAGGTCGTTGCCGAACAGGTAGCGGTTCCCGGGAGCGGTCGTACCCGCCACCCCGGGGTCGGGATAGGCCGGATTGAGAATGTTCACGTCGCGCTGGCGGAACCCGTCCACCTGCAGCGTCTGCCGGTAGGTGGTCGTTCCGATCCAGTCGGAGAACCATCCCCACCCCGCGCGGAACGTCGTCTTGCCGCTCTTGAACGGCGACCACGTCGCGGTGACGCGCGGCGAGAAGTTGTTCTGGTCTGCGAGGATCGTTTGCGCTTCGTACCGCACGCCGTAACTGAGCATCACGCTTTTCACCACGCGGAAGTCGTCCTGCACGTAGATGCCCGCTTGTGCGTTAGAGTACCGCACGTCCGGGTTGCCGACGCGGCGCGTGTAGTTGGCCGGCCGGCCGGCCTCGTAGTCGGCCATGCTCGAGAAGGTGAAGGTCCCGAGGTAGTTCGACGTCTCGTTGGAGTGGTAGAGGCCGCCTTCGACGAGCACGCCGGTCCGCATGGAGTGCCTGCCGCGGACGTAATCGAGATCGGTCGCCCCCTCGAACTCGACGGCGTGGCTGCCGCCCGCCTGCTGCGCGCCGCCGCTCGTGAACGCGTCGAGCACGCGGATGATCGGCGCCTCGAAACCCGAGCGGTTGTCGTTGCCGAACCAGTGGGTCTGGAAACGCGATTCGCTGAAGAACCGGCGGCTCACGGGGCCGTTCTCGGAGATGCGGAAGACGTTGTCGGAGGTGTCGCTCGTGTAGGCGCGAACGGGCAGGTCGAAGCCGCCGATGCCGAGGTTCTGGCGCGCGAGGCTCGATCGCTGGAAACTCAGTCGCAGCGTGTGGTCCTTGTTGATGGCCTGGTCGAACCGGCCCGTGACGTTGAAGCCGCTGGCCGGCTGCCGTACCGGCTCGGCCAGGGTCCCGGCCGGCGTCTCGGCCAGCAGGTTGCTGGTGTCGTACTGGACGGTGCGCTGGATCGTTGCCGAGAACGAGGAGCGGTTCGGCTGGATGGTGCCGTTGAACGACGCCCCGTAGCGCTGCAGCGCCTCGTCGCCCTTGGCTGCCGCGAACGGATTGCGCGCGTTGAAGACGTCGTCGCGCAGCGTGAAGTCGGTGGAGCCCCGCAGCGGGCCCTGGCCCGGCTGCGTCATGATGTCGATGAACATCATCCCGTTCATGCCGCCGTGGTTCTGCGCGGCCATCATGTCCATCCGGGGCAGGCGGATGGATCGGATCTGCGACTTGGGCGGCAGCTTGCCGCCCGTGAAGCCGTCCACGCGGATGGTCGCCCCCGGCGGCGCCATCGCTTTCAGCTGCGCCTCCATTTCGTCGGGATCGTCGGGCAGCGCCGCGATCTGCTCGCGCGTCAGGACCGTCGAGAACGCCGCGCCCAGCGGATCGACGGAGGCGGCCTGCTTCTCGCGCGCGACGTTGACGGCCTCCTCGCGTTTCTGGATCTGCAGCGTGATCGTGCGGCGATTGTCGCCGTTGCGGACCCGGTAGTCGCGAACGACGGCGGTCTCGAATCCGGGGAACTCCGCCTGGATGGTGTAGCGTCCGGGCACGAGGCCCTCGATGGCCGCGGTGCCGACGGCCGAGGTCGCAGCCGTGTGCACGCCGGCCGCCTGTGTCGCTTCGTCCTGTCCGGTCAGCGTGACCGTCGCTTTGGGGATGACCGCGCCGGTCTGATCCGTGACGGTGACAACCAGCCGGCCGCGCGACGGCGTCTGAGCAAGGGCCGGCGACGCGCTGGCGAGAAGCAGGGCGGCGAGAGCGATTCCGACGACACGACTACCCAGCGACACGGTTGATCCCCCAGATCCCTTCACTTCGTTTCGAATTTCTTCGGGTCGATCTTCGCATTGACCTTGACTTTCTCCAGCGTCACTTCTTCGGTCGGCTTGCCGTCGATCGATCGCTGCAGCTTGAACGGCACCTTGATGCCGTCCACGTCCCGATAATCGGCGTAGTAGAGGCGGTATTCGACGACGCGCAGCTTCGCCTCGGCTTCCTTGGCCTGGTCCTGGAACTGCTTCATCATCTTGTCGCGTTCTTCGGGTGTGGCCGCCTGGCCGCCGGCCGCGGTCGCCGGCTTGGCACCAGGCGCCCCCGCGACGACGAATCCGGCGTTGCCGCCCGACGACGACGGCGGCGGCGCGCCGGGCCCGCCAGCGGTCATCGTGCGTGTGATGACGAGCGGCTCCTTGGCCATCCAGCTCGCCATGAGCGGCAGGTGCGTCTTCGTGTCGATGAACAGGCGCACGGCGAAGTCGCCTTCGCCCCTGGCGTCCACGATGTCGGCCTTGCCATCGGGCGATTCGGCCTGTCCGCCGTAGGAGAACTGGAGCGGGTAGGCGGGCAGCGACGTCAGCAGGATGCCGAGCGTGAGGCGCGCGAAATCCTGTTTGCTCGAGAGCAGTTGGGCCTTCCGCTGTTCTTCCTGCTGCTCCGGCGTCGGTGTCGCGCCCGGTGCCGCGCCGCCGGGCCCCGCCATCCGAATCTGGATCATGCCCGGCATGGCCGGCGGCTGATCGATGACGTTGATCGTCGCCTCGCCGTTGAACCCGCTGGTGCGCGTGATCGTGTTCGGGCCCACGATCGCGAGCACGTCTCTTCTCATGAACCGGTCGGGCAGTTCGAAGGCCATCTCGAAGTCGCCCGGCGGAGTGGACGCGTTGCCGGTCACGCGTGTCGACTGGCCGGTGGCCGAGAAGGTCTTGAGCGCGGTCAGCTTCTTCTCGCCGCCGAGGGCAGCGCGGGCGTCCGCCAGGACCTTGTTGACGTCCGGCGACTGGGCGGCGATCGAGGCGGTGACGCCGATTGCGGCCAGGGCCAGACAAGAGAGCATGCGTTTCATGAATCCTCCGTGGAGCGGCTTCGGCCGGTGCTCCGGCTCCGCGGGCGCCCCGGTTTCCCCGGGCACCGCGCGAGCGGTGCGATAGTTTAGACGACATTGGGGCCGAACAGCCGGGGCCGGACGTTAACACTACTTTGTCAGGTTCA
>PMZR01000062.1:33767-101928 GCA_003170135.1 Acidobacteriota bacterium | reverse complement strand
GAGGTCCGAGGTCCGAGGTCCGAAGTCGGATTCGGTGACTTACCGGCATCGTCCGGAGTCCGGTGTCCGGAGTCCGGTGTCGAATCTGTCGCCTGATGCACGTCGTCCGAAGTCCGAGGTCTCGCCCGCTGGCCGGATACGGACAGCGTCTCATACCGCGTCACACTCTCCTTGCCTTCGGATTCGGCGACGGCCACCCGCCGCAGGTCGGACGGATCGCGTCGCAGCTTCAGCGCAATCGTCCCATGTGCCGGCCTCGGGACGCCTCGCACGATCGCCAGGTATTCCTTCCGCATCGTGCCCGCCCGCATCGCTCGTACGATGGCCGCGTGCGCGGGTTTCGTCTTCGACACCAGCACGACCCCCGACGTGTCCTTGTCCAGCCGCTGCAGCAGCCGCGGGTGCGCGCCGCATTCGCGCAGGTGCCAGAGCACGGCATTGAGAAGCGTTCCCTGCATGTGCTTGTAGGACGGATGCACGACGATGCCGGCGGACTTGTTGACGGCGAGCAGGTGTTCGTCCTCGAAGAGGACGTCGAGCGCGAGCGGCTCTGGCCGGGGTGCTTCGCGGCGCCGCGGGGCGGGCAGCCATGCTTCGATCCGATCGCCGGCCGCGACGCGAGCCGCGGTCTTCGTGGCCACGACGCCATTGACGTTCACGCGGCCTGCCTCGATGGCCGCCTGCAGCCGTCGCCGCGAGAGCGCCAGGCGTTTGCGCACGTATCGCAGCAACACGAGATCCAGGCGGACGCCCGCGTCTCCGCGGTCGGCCGTCAGGACGTGACGTTCCACTTCAGGCTCCGGGCTTTCACGCTTCAGGCTCAAGGCTATATTCTGACCTCATGCGCCTCGAAGATCTCGTGACAACCTCGGCCGCGGTCACCCGGGTCGCTGGACGTCGCGAGAAAATCGAGCGGTTGGCCGACCTGCTCAAGCGGGCGGGCCCGGACGAAGTCGGCATCGCGATCGCGTACCTCTCGGGACGGCTGCCGCAAGGACGTATCGGTCTCGGAGGCTCGCTCATCCGGCAGGCGAAGCCGGACGTGGCCGCCGACGCGCCCACGCTGCCGCTGCGCGAAGTACACGACGCGTTCGACCGAATCGCGCAGGCGGGCGGAGCGGGTTCGACCGCGCAGAAGCTGGCGATCCTGCGCGACCTGCTGGCCCGCGCGACACGCGACGAGCAGGACTTTCTCGTGCGCCTGCTCTTCGGCGAGCTCCGGCAGGGTGCCCTCGAAGGCGTCATGCTCGAAGCGGTCGGGCGCGCGGCCGGCATGTCCGCATCGACCATCCGGCGCGCCGCCATGGCCGCCGGCGATCTCGCCACGGTGGCGCGCGCGGCGCTCGTCGAAGGCGAGCACGCGCTGGCGCGCTTCATGGTCCAGATCTTTCAACCCGTGCGCCCGATGCTCGCGGACTCGGCCGAGGGCGTTGAGGCTGCGCTCGGGCAACTGGGCGAGGCGGCGCTCGAATACAAGCTCGATGGAGCGCGCATCCAGGTGCACAAGGCGGGAGACGAGGTGAAGGTGTTCTCGAGGAACCTTCGCGACGTCACGCCGGCGGTTCCCGAAGTCGTCGAAGTTGTCCGCACACTGCCCGCGCGCGAGCTGATTCTCGACGGCGAGGTCATTGCGCTTCGTCCCGACGGCCGCCCGCAGCCGTTTCAGCAGACCATGCAGCGGTTCGGCCGGAAACTGGAGGTCGACCGACTGCGCGGCGAATTACCGCTCACGCCCTTCTTCTTCGACGTGCTCGACGTGGATGGCGAGCCGCTCATCGACGAGCCACAGTCGCGCCGCTTCGACACGCTCGTCCGCGTCGTGCCCGCGCCGCTCATCGTGCCGCACATCGTGGCCGCCGACGGGGGCCGGGCCGAGGCGTTCCTGGACGAGGCGATGCGGCAGGGCCATGAAGGCGTGATGGCGAAGTCGCGCGAAGCCGCCTACGCGGCCGGCAGCCGCGGATCGGCGTGGCTGAAGATCAAACCCGCGCGCACGCTCGACCTGGTGGTGTTCGCGGTGGAGTGGGGAAGCGGCCGGCGGCGCGGCTGGCTCAGCAACCTGCATCTGGGCGCGCGCGACGCGGTGCAGGGCGGTTTTGTGATGCTCGGCAAGACGTTCAAGGGTATGACCGACGAGATGCTGGCGTGGCAGACCGAAAAGTTCCTGCAGCTCGAGATCAGCCGCGACGACTACACCGTGTACGTCCGGCTTGAAGTCGTCGTCGAGATCGCGTTCAACGACCTGCAGGTCAGCCCCGTCTACCCCGGCGGTCTCGCGCTTCGCTTCGCGCGGGTGAAGCGCTACCGGCCGGACAAACTCGCGAGCGAAGCCGATACGTTTGCGACGGTGCAGCAGATTTATCGGCAGATGACGGGACTGGAACCTCCCGCGGGGCGGTTGGCGTGATGCGGCTAACCGTCGCGCAGGCGTGATCGTCTCACATGATATGAAACCTGCAACCGCTTCCACGATTCCGGCGCTGCTGTTGGCCTGCGCCTGCCTTTCGTGCGGTCGCCCGCCTGCGACCGGCGAGGGGGACGTGGTTGAGTCGCGCCGAATACCGCGTCGATGTCCAGGCCGACGTGGTGAGCCTGGCGAACAGCAACGGCGTGATGCGCGGCCGGTACAACCGCCAGCGCGACACACTGACGCTCCCGTTGCTTGACGTGTCGCCGCCCGTGGCGCCGTTGCAACTGAAGCGCTGCCCCGAACGGGACGCCGTGGGACTGTGGCCACGGGCGGCGGCCGGCACGGCCAGTTACAGCTATCGCCAGCCGACCGCGCGCGAGGATGGCTGGGCGACGGCGACCCTGGCGGAGGTCGGCATCGACGAGAAGCGAATCACCGCGTTGATGCAGAAGATCGTTTCCACCGATCCCGCCGACCTGCACGCGATGGCCATCCACAGCATCCTGATTGCCCGCCACGGCAAGCTCGTCCTGGAAGAGTACTTCTACGGGACGAACGCCGACCAGCCGCACGACATGCGATCCGCCGGCAAGACGTGGGCACCGATGATGCTTGGCGTCGTGCGAGATCGCGGTTCCAGAGTGGAGCCGACCTCCCGGGTCCTTTCGGTCTTCCACCGGTACCCGCCGCCGGCAAACCCCGACGACCGCAAGTCGAAGATGACGGTGGCGGACCTGATGACGATGACGTCCGGCCTGGAGTGCGACGACAACGACGACGCGTCCTCGGGCAACGAAGACAGGATGCAGAGCCAACAGGTGCAGCGCGACTGGTACCGGTACACGCTCGACCTGCCGATGGCGCGCGACCCCGGTGGCCAGCACGCCGTGTACTGCTCCGCGGGGCTGAACCTCGTCGGCGGTGTGGCGCAGGCGGGTCATGAGCCACAGGGAGGGCTAAGACGCGGCCCCGATCTGTTCGAGGCCTTCATCGCCAGGCCACTTCAGTTCGGGCTGTACCACCTGAACCTGATGCCGACCGGCGAGGTGTACATGGGCGGAGGCGCGTACATCCGACCGCGCGATCAGTTGAAGTTCGGGCAGGTATACCTCGCGGGCGGCGTGTGGAACGGACGTCGCGTCATCGACCCCGAATGGGTGGCCGCATCCACCACGCGACATTCGAGTTTCAAGCCGGTGAACGACCTCGACGTCGATCATGCGTACGGATATGGCTGGCACCTGCACCATTTCACCGTCAACGGTCGCGATTACCGGGAGTATGCGGCGGAAGGCAATGGCGGCCAGTTGGTGATGGTCGTCCCGGATCTCGACATGGTGGTCCAGGTCAGCGCGGGCAATTACGGGGACCGGGATTGGTATCGTTGGGCGCTGAGGATCCTGCCCGAGTACCTGATCCCCGCGGCGGCTGGCGGTGCGCCGACTGCTCCGCGACCGTGAAGGGCCGCGCTACGGCCGCGCCGTAGCGCGGAACACGAAACACCGCGCGGAGGCGGGAAGCCCAGCCCTACTGGCAGCGGACCGCGACGATCGGATCGATCCGCGCGGCGCGACGGGCGGGCAGATACGCGGCCGCAACGGCAACCAGCAACACGACTGCCGTCACGGCCCCTAGCGTCACCGGATCGAGCGCGCTGACGCCATACAGTTCCCCGCTCATCAACCGCCCGGCCATCCCGGCCAGCACCAATCCGATCGCGCTGCCGACCACGGCAAAACGCGCCCCCTGTTTGAGGACGTCGGCGATGACGTCGCCGGGGCTTGCCCCGATCGCGATCCGGATGCCGATCTCCCGCGTCCGGCGAGCGACGACGAAGGCGATCACGCCGTAGAGGCCAATCACGGAGAGGAACAACGCGACGCCGGCGATGACCGTCACGATCGCGGCGACGGCCTGTTCCAGCACGAGCGCGAACCGCAAATGCTCGCTCATCGTCGTCACGAGGAGCGTCGGCATTGAGCGGTCGAGCGCGACGAGCTCCCGGCGGAACAGGGCAGCCAGCAGCGCTTCGTCTCTTCCTCGCACGACGACCGTCATCTCGGTGCCCGATTCCTGGTCGAACGGCAGATAGAAATACGGCTGAGGCGCTTCGGTCAGCCTCAGGTGCTTCGTGTCCTGCACGACGCCCACCACCTGGCATTCGCGCGGCGTGCCGTGCTCCAGCCGCGGCAACAGCGTGAGGCGCTGGCCGATCGGATCCTCGCGCGGCCAGAAGCGATCCGCCATGGCCCGATTCACGATGACGACGGGTGGGGATGTGTCCCGGTCGCGGGCGTCGAAGTCGCGTCCCTTGAGAAGACGAATACCCATCGTGTCGAAGTAGCCCGCCGACGCCACGTTGTAGTGAAGCTCGAATGCATCCTTGCCTGGCGGCGGCGTGCGGCCCGGGACCGCCACCTTGAAGGTGGCGCCACCGCCGAACAGGGTATTGAGCGGCAGGTGCTTCACCATCGCCACGCGTTCCACGCCCGGCCGCGCGGCGAGTCGTTCGAGCAGTTGCGCATAGAACCCGCGCGTCTGCGGGTCGGTGTAGCCGAGCATCTGAGGCGCCATCGTGCAGAAGACCATCGGGCGCGGGACGAAGCCCGGGTCGATCTGCCGCGTGTTGAAGTAGCTGCGGACCAGGAGGCCGGCGGACGCCAGCAGCATCAGCGACAACGCGATCTGGGCGACGACGAGGATCGAGCGCATGTTCACGCGGTGCCCCCCGACCGTCGGCCGCCCGGACTCGCCCTTGAGCGAAGGCACGAGGTTCGGTCGCGACGCGAGCAGGGCCGGCGTCAGGCCGAAGACCGGTGCGGCGACGAGCGCAACGAGCAGCGTGAACGCGAGGACTCGGACGTCGATCCGGAAGTCGAAGTTGAACGGGACCGGGGTGGGCGGAACGAGCGCCGGCAGCAGGTGGATGAACCAGAACGCCAGCACCAGTCCTGCGCCGCCGGCCATGAGCGACAGCACGGCGCTTTCGGTCAGCAACTGGCGGACCAGGCGCCTGCGACTGGCCCCGAGCGCGATGCGCACGGCGATTTCGGCGCGGCGCGCCTCGGAGCGGCCGAGCAACAGGCCCGCGACGTTGGCGCACGCGATGAGCAGGACGAGCCCGACCACGGCAAGGGAGGCGAACGCGATGCGCTCGACCTGCTGCCGCCTGGTCGCCTCCTCGAAATCGATCGTGAGACGGCGCCCGCGGTTCGTGTCGGGATACGCCTCTGCCAGGTGCTGTCCGAGCGCGCGGATCTCGGCCCGCGCCTGTTCGAGGGAAGCGCCCGCACGCAGGCGCGCGAACACGCTCAATCCGCTTCGCGCACGTGTTTCGGTCGGCGGCGGCGTCACCATCGGGTAGAGCGGTCCCGCCAGCATGATCGGCACCCAGACATCCGGCGCGATCAACGGCTGCGTGCCGCCGAACGCGGCCGGCATCACGCCGACGATCGCGCAATCGAGCTGGTTCAACCGGATGGAACGCCCGACAATCTGCGGATCGCGGCTGAAACGAATGGTCCACAATCGCTCGCTGATCATCGCCACCGGGTGCGTGCCGGGCGTCAGGTCCTCTTCGCTCCGGAACGTGCGTCCGAGCTTGGGCTGGACGCCAAGCGTTCGGAAGTAGCCGGCCGAGACCTGTGCCGCCATCACGACGGTCGGCGGTTCCTGGCCTCCGCTGACCCCGAGCGCGCGCGGGACGGAGGCGGCGACGTCTACGAGCGAACGGACCCGCTCGCGGATGTCGCGGTACTCCGGATATGCGCACTTCTCGTCCGGATCGATGTCGGTGGCGCTCGAGATCGTCAGAAGGTGTGCCGGGTCGCGAATCGGCAGGGGCCGGAAGCCGAGAGCGTCCATCAAGCTGAAGATGGCGCAGTTCGGCCCGATGCCGATGGCGAGCGACAGCACGGCGACGCCGGTGAGACCGGGGTTCGCGCGGAACATCCGCAGCGCCTGGCGAACGTCGCTCCAGAAAGTGTCCATACGGACGGGGATACGTGTGGAACGGCCGCGGGGTTCGGTTTACACGGTTCGCCGACGCAACGTGATTCGCAGAATTTCGGCTTCTTTGAACAGCCGCATCGGCGGGCCCCAGAAACCGGTGCCGCGCGAGACAATCCACGTCATGGTGCCGATCGTGTGGCGGCCCGCCAGGTGCGGATAGAGAAGGCGAACCAGGTAGCTGAACGGCCAGATCTGGCCGCCGTGGGTGTGCCCCGAGAGCATCAGCGCGGCGCCGAGCCTGGCCGCCTGGTCGCCACCCCATGGCGTGTGCGACAGGAAGATCGTCGCGCCAGCAGGTCGTCCGACGAGCGCGCGGTCGATCGCCCCGTCGGTCGCGCCGAACTGGCTCCCCGCGGTGAGGTCGTCCACGCCGGCCAGCACCAGCCCCGGTTTCACCTCGACTGCCGCGTTCCGCAGGACGCGGAAACCTGCTTCCTCGAAGAGGTGCACCGACGCGTCCACACCCGCGTAGAACTCGTGATTACCGGTGACCGCATAAACGCCCAGCGGCGCCCGCAACTGGCGCAGCACCGGCACGAGCGGTTCGGCCAGTTCGACCTCGTTGAGCAGGTCGCCTGTCATCAGGATGATGTCGGGGCCAAGTGTATTGACTTGCGCCACCCGGCTCTCGAGCCACTGCTTGCCGAGCAGCTCGCCGAGATGGAGATCCGTAATCTGGACGAGCACCAGGCCGTCGTCTTCCGGGCGAAGATTGTCGATGACGACCTCGTGCGAATGCACCACCGGCGGGCGCGCTCCCTGCACGAGCGCAACGACGGCCAGGACGACAGCCACGCCCACGGCCGACGACCGCGCAAGGGGCACGGCGCGCGGAAACAGCCACCCGAAGCCGGTGATGACATCCGCCGCGAGCAGGCAGGCGAATAGCAGGAACAGCAGGCCTATCCAGATCGAGGCAACCAGGTCGAGTGCCAGCGCCCCGTGCCCCGCCCGTCGGGCGAGTACCTGGGCGACCGGGAAGGAGCACAAGACGACGAACACCGCCGTCGTCCAGTGCCTGGCGGCGGGTGTCGAGAGCAGCGGGAGCGACCACAGCCTGATGAATACGAAGACGTGCATCAGGCTCCAGCTGATCAGGATGAAGGCGAGAAAGACGACGATGCGGCCGACGCGGTTCATCGAGGCCCTATTGTAGCCGCTCGGCTGCCGGTTGCTGTTCCGCTACAATAGGAGCTTCGCTCGGGCTGCCCTCGTTCATCCGTGACCACATACACCGCCGAACACGCCGGCCCCCGGCGCATCCTCGCGTTCTGGCTTCCCCTCGCAGCCACGTGGCTGATGATGGCGATCGAAGGTCCGTACGTCGCGGCCATCATCGCGCGCCTGGCGAATCCGACGGTCAACCTGGCGGCCTACGGCGTGGCGTTCTCGTTCGCGTTCATCGCCGAGGCGCCGATCATCATGGTGATGACGGCGTCGAACGCGCTGGTGGGCGACCGCGATTCGTTCCTCAAGCTGCGGCGTTTCGTCTACACGTTGAACGCGATCTTGAGCGGCGTCGTCGCGGTGGCCGTCTTCCCGCCGTTGTTTCGTTTCGTCACCGATCGGCTGATCGGCCTGCCGCCCGACGTCGCGCGCCTGACACACGTCGGCCTGGCGCTGCTCGTGCCGTGGCCCGCGGCGATCGGTTACCGGCGGTTCTACCAGGGCATCCTCGTTCGCCATCACATGCCGCGGCGCGTGGCCTACGGCACGCTCGTGCGGCTGGTGTCGATGTCGATCTCGGCGGTTGCCTTCGCGCTGTTGACGCGGATTCCCGGCGCGTGCATCGGTTCGCTCGCGCTGTTGACGGGCGTCGTCGCCGAGGCCGCGGCCAGCCGCTGGATGGCGCGTCACCTCGTCCGTCAGTTGCTGCACGGCGATTCCTCGGCCCACGGATCACTCACACGGTCGCAGATTCTGGCCTTCTACTATCCGCTGGCGCTCACCTCGCTGCTGGCGATCGGCGTCAACCCGCTCGTCACGTTCTTCCTCGGACGCAGCCGGTCGGCGCTCGACTCGCTCGCGGTGCTGCCGGTCGTCACCGGTTTCGTGTTCCTGTTCCGCAGCGGCGCGATCGCGTACCAGGAAGTGGCCGTGGCCCTGCTCGGGTCGGCAGGGCAGAACGAGCGCCCGATCGCCCGCGTGGCGCTGGTGCTCGCGACGGCCTCCGCGCTGGCCCTTGTGGCGATCCTGTTTACGCCGCTCGCCGGCGTCTACTTCGGGCAGTTGTCGGGCCTGCCCGCCGATCTGGCCGAGTTCGCGGTGTGGCCCGCCCGCGTGCTGGTGCTGGTGCCGGCGCTCGATTACCTGCTGACGTTCCAGCGCTCGCGGCTGATCCTGGCGAGAGAGACGCGCGTGATCACGGTCGCCGCGGCGGTCGAGGCGACGATCGTCGTGGCCGGCCTGGTGGTGGGCGTCAGCCTGCTGAACCTGGTCGGCGCGCTCGCGGCCACCTGCGCGCTGCTCGCGGGGCGCGCGGCCGGCAACGTGTTCCTGCTCATGCCTGCCAGGATGGCTGCGGCGCCCGCGCCTCGCGTCGCGGGCGAACCGGAGGCGGCGCCATGACGGATCCGCAGATTTCCGCAGATATTGCGCAGATAGCGAGCCCTTCGACGGGCGGACGGCGGAGCCGTCCACGGCGGCAGGNNGCGTGGGACCGCTTCGTGGATCCCATCTCACGCCTGCCGCCCCGCTGCCTGGCGGCGGCGGTCGAAGGGCTGGGATCTCACACGACGGTGCGGTTCGCCCGCGCTGACTGAATGCGAATCGGCGAGAATCGGCGTGAATCTGCGGCTGAATGGAAACGACATTGCCGGATCACGCGTTCGACGACTGGATGCAGGCGCTCGAAGAGCGGCACCTGGCCGACCTGCGCGTGCAGGAGGTGACCAGGGCGCTGCGCGCGCTGTCGTCGGTCTACGTCGAGCGGCGTGGCGCCCTCCAGCGCGGCGCGGCGCTCGACAGCGCCGGCAAGCGCGCCGCGTTCGCGCTCTTCTACGGGCCGCTGCATTACCTGGTCACGCGGCACATCGTGGAAGCCATGGGCATGGCGAACGACTGCACGCGGGTCGTCGACCTCGGGTGCGGGACGGGCGCGGCCGGCGCCGCGTGGGCGGTGGCCCTGAACAAGTCGGGAGGCGGGAAGCGGGAGGCGGAAGGCGGGGCGCACCGGACTTCAGGCGCCCAGCCGCGCGTGCTCGGCATCGATCGCCACCCGTGGGCGGTCGCCGAAGCGCGATGGACGTACCGGGCGATGGGGCTGGACGGCGCCGCGCGACGAGACGAGGCGGCGCGGGTCCGATTGCCGGGCGCACACGCGGCCATCGTTGCCGCCTTTACGGTGAACGAACTCGCTGACGCGGATCGCGACCGCTTGCTGCCGCGGCTGATGCGCGCGGCGAACGAGGGTTCGCATATTCTGATCGTCGAACCGATCGCGCGGTCCATCGGCGCCTGGTGGGACACGTGGGCCGCGGCGATCCGGGGCGCCGGTGGCCGGGAAGACACCTGGCGCTTCGAGGCGGAACTGCCCGAACGGCTGCGGATGTTCGATCGCGCGGCGGGCCTCGATCACCGCGTCCTGACGGCGCGATCGCTGTTTGTCCGAGACGCCCGGGTCCATCCGGCTTCGAATGACGAGCCATGAGCCATAACCCTTCGTCTGGACCGATGATCCCCTGCGTCATCTTCGACATGGACGGCGTGCTGGTGGATTCCTACCGCGCGCACTTCGAGAGCTGGCAGCGCGTGGCCGTTGAGCAGGGCGTGTCCTATACCGAAAAGGACTTCGCGTGGTCGTTCGGTCGCACGAGCAGGGAAATCATCAAGGGCACGTGGGGACGTCCGGACTACAGCGACGAGGAGATTCGGACGATCGACGCGCGGAAAGAAACGCTGTTCCGCGAGATCGTCGGACGCCAGTTCCCGATGATGGACGGCGCGCGCGAACTGGTTGACGCGGTGCGCGCGGCCGGGTTCCGCGTCGCGGTGGGGTCCTCGGCGCCGCCCGAGAACGTCGCGCTGGTGCTCGCGCGATTCGGCGAACGCCAGGTGTTCGATGCCGTCGTCAATGGGATGGACGTCCAGCGTGGCAAGCCCGACCCTCAGGTCTTTCTGCTCGCCGCCGAACGCGCCGGCGCCGTGCCGCGCGACTGCGTCGTCATCGAGGACGCGCGACCCGGCATCGAGGCCGCGACGCGCGCCGGCATGGCCAGCGTCGCGCTCGTGTCCACCGGCCGCAGCGAGGACGACTTCCGCGACGCGCACCCGGATCTCGTCGTCCGCTCGCTGCGGGACCTGACGCCGGCGATCCTGGCGGATCTGATCGCTAAGCGCGTCTAATTCTCCGCCATTGCCCTACTCGAGTTTCCGGTCCGGCGTGAACCTGAACGTCGGCTTGTCGCCTTTCCAGCTCATGGACGTTAGGCCGGTGTAGTTCCACCCCGCGGCCCGGACGACTTTCATCAATGCCTGCAGCGGCGGTTCAAGGCTCACGTCAACCGTCACCGGCGTCTTCGGGTCGACCTCTTCCACAATGAGGTCGATTCCGGATTGGCGAGCGATTGCGTTCACGGCATCCCGAAAGGGCACCCGCGTGAAAACCAGGTCGGCCAGCGGCGTTCGGAGCTTCCGTTCGAGCACCTCGCCCAGAGGTATCGGCGGCGGTGGTTCGGCCGCATCGACGCGCAGCGTGGCATCGGCCAGTTGCCACCGGCAGCCGATGCTCTCGCAGAGCGCGGACAGCGCGGTGCGCGCCGTCACGTTCTGGACGCGGAGCGTGACGGGCCGCTGCACGCGCGGGTCGAGTTTCAGCGTGCAGGGGATCGCTCGGGCCAGCATCACCAGGACCTGCGCCGGCGCAGAGGCATTGGCATCGAGGAACACGCGGCGCTCGAGATCCGGGGGGCCGAACGTCGCCGACGCGATGAACGTGGCAGTCATCGGCGGAGGTACCGGGCGGACGATGGGGCGGTTCAACCACGCCAGTCCGAGCGCGACCACCAGCGCGATGAAGGCAAGCGTGGACCACGCGGCGATCTTCGCGGTCTTCTTCATGGCGTTTCTCCTGCGCCAATCACGACGCACGTGCCGGGCGGCAGGTATTCTCTCGCGGGGACTCCGGCAACCATCCAGATGGTGCCGTCCGGTGTCCGCAGGAAGACGGCGTCGTCGTTGCCCCTGGATGTGACAGCCGCCCTCGTGTCCCGATGGGACCACCAGGCGCCGAGCGCCGCCAGGCATACGAGCATTGCGATCACCGGAATGACACCAACCGGCCGGTGCGACCGCACGCCGCTCGCCAGGGCCGCCCGGGCGATTCGATCCACGGCCGCCACGTCCGGCTGCGCGGCGCGCCGCAATCCTTCATCAATGTCGTCCGAGGGTTGCATCGCCATTCTCCAGGAGGTCGCGCAGGCGGCGCCTCGCCCTGAGCGTCCGCATTTTCACGGCCGACACCGAGATGCCCAGCGCCTGCGCGGCGTCCGCGGTGGTGAGGCCGGCAACGACGACGAGCAGGATCAGTTCGCGATCGACGCGGGCGAGGCGCGACAGCGCCCCGATGATCCGGCGACGCGCCTCGTGTTCGACCAGGCGCGCCTCCGGATCGGGCGACGCGTCGTGGCGCCCGAGCAGGTAGTCGAGGGGCAACCACAAACGACGCTTCAGCAGCGCACGGGCGGCGCGGCGGCGGGCGACGGCGAACACGAACCCCTCGGGCGATCGTGGTTCGCCATGTCGCCGCCAGCGCTGGACGAGCGCCGCGAGGGCCTCCTGGGCAATGTCCTCGGCCACGGCAGCATCGCCCGTCCTGAGGATGCAATAGCCAAGCAGTCGCCGGGCGAGGTCACGGACCGTCGCTTCCAGGTCCACGTGAACAGGGTACCCGACGCCGTCGTTTGGTCACACTATTTGGGGGTTGCCCTGCTAGAATTCGACGCAGTCACGCAATCACACCACCGCCCTCGTTGCGATCGCACGATTTCAAGAACATGACTGCCTTCACGCCATCTCCCGTCAAGCCCGTCGTGGCCTTGTTTGTGCTCGAATCGCTGGACATCCGCCTGGGCACCATCACGGCCGTGGACGACGTGCCTGGGTCGAAGAAACTCGTTCGACTGACCGTCAGCTTCGGCGACCACGCGCGGTCGATTCTCGCCGGGATGAAACAGGAGCGCGCGCACCCGGCTGAGATCGTCGGCCGCCAGGCGCTGTTCGTCGTCAATCTCGAGCCGAAGCGGATGGCGGGCGAAGTATCGGAAGGGATGGTCCTCGACATCGGGTATGCGGACGGCCTGGTGCCGGCGCTGGCCGTGCCCGAACGCGAGCTGCCCGACGGCGCGCGGGCGGGGTGACGGGCAACCTCGACCACGCTGAAGCCTTGCCCTACCGGAAAACAACCGCGGCGGGCGCGGCGCGCGGCATCTCGCGCTTCTTCCACAGTTTGTACACCGCCGGATAGACCAGCAGTTCCAGCACGAACGAGGTCGCGAGGCCGCCGATCATGGGGGCCGCGATGCGCTTCATGACGTCTGCACCGGCCGAGGTGGACCACATGATGGGCAACAGTCCCATGAACGCCGCCGCGACGGTCATCATCTTCGGACGCGCGCGTTTCACCGCGCCGTGCACGATCGCCTCGTCCAGATCCGTGACGCTCTTCAGCACGCCGCGCCGCTTGTAATCGTCATACGACAGGTCGAGGAAGAGCAGCATGAACACGCCGGTCTCCGCGTCGAGGCCGAGCAGCGCGATCATGCCCACCCACGCGGCGATCGACACGTTGTAGCCGAGCAGGTAGAAGAGCCAGATGGCGCCGATCGCCGAGAACGGCACCGCCAGCATGACCACCGACGCCTTGAACGCGGACTTTGTGTTCGCGAAGAGCAGCACGAAGATCAGCGCGAGCGTGATCGGCACCACGATCTTCAGTCGCTCGCGGACGCGCAGCATGTTCTCGTACTGGCCGCTCCACTGCAGCACGTACCCGGGCGGCAGCGTCAACTGTTGCGCGACGAGGCGCTTCGCCTGCTCGACGTAGGTCCCGACGTCGCGGCCGGCGATGTCCACGTAGACGTAGCCGGCGAGGAACCCACCCTCGTCGCGCAGCATCGACGGGCCGCTGACGATCCTGATGTCGGCCAGCTGGCCGAGCGGAATCTGCGCGCCGCCGGGCGTGGCCACCAGCACCCGCTGGAGCTGGCCGAGGTCGTCGCGCAGCTCACGCGGGTACCGGACGTTCACCGGGTACCGCTCGCGCCCCTCGATCGTCGTCGTGACATTCTCGCCGCCGATGGCCGAGACAATCACCGCCTGCACCTGCGCGATGGTCAGGCCGTAGCGCGCCAGTTGGTCGCGGCGCGGCACGAAGTCCACGAAGTTGCCTTCCGCCACCCGCTCGGCGAAGACGCTGCGCGTGCCCGGCACGTCGCGCAGAAGCTGTTCGATCCGCTGGCCGAGGCGTTCGACGGTCGGCAGATCCGCGCCCAGCACCTTGATGCCGACGGGCGTCCGGATGCCCGTGGTCAGCATGTCGATGCGGCCCTTGATCGGCATCGTCCAGGCGTTGCTGACGCCGGGCAGGCGCACCGCCTCGTCCATCTGGTTGACGAGGTCGTCCCACGAAATGCGATCGGGCCAGATGCCTCGCAGCCAGGGCTGCAGCCAGTCCGGCGCGCGGCCGGAATACCATCGCGGGACGAACCGCCACTCGGCCTGCGGCTTGAGCACGATCGTCGTTTCCATCATCGAGAACGGCGCCGGGTCGGTGGACGTGTCGGCGCGGCCGGCCTTGCCCATGACGCTGTCGACTTCCGGGAACCGCTTCAGCACTTCGTCCTGGCGCCGCAGCAGGTCCTCGGCCTGCGCCGCGGAGATGCCGGGCACGGTCGTCGGCATGAACAGGATCGAGCCCTCGTTGAGGGGCGGCATGAACTCGGAGCCGAGCTTGAAGTAGAACGGCACCGTGACCACGACGGCAGCCACCGCGAGCGCGATGATCGTCTTCGGGAAGCGCAGCACCAGGCGGCAGGCGGGTTCGTAGACGGCGAAGATGATCCGGCTGATCGGGTGCCGCTCTTCCGCGTGGTACTTGCCGACCGCCACCTTCGTGACGAGACCCGCGAGCCAGCGCGGCCGGAACCTGAACGGGTCCATGCGCGTGAAGAGCATCCGCAGGGCCGGGTCGAGCGTGATGGCCAGCAGCGCCGCGATGGCCATTGCCAGGTTCTTCGAGTAGGCGAGCGGCTTGAACAGCCGGCCCTCCTGGTCCACGAGCGCGAAGATCGGCAGGAAGGCCACCGCGATGACCAAAAGCGAGAAGAACACCGACGGCCCGACCTCCTGCAGCGCCTCCAGCCGCACGGCGTGGAAGTCGCCCCGGCGTCCGCCCGCCTCCCAGTGATGCAGCTTGTTGTACGCGTTCTCGACCTCCACGATCGCGCCGTCCACCAGCACGCCGATCGAGATCGCGATGCCCGCCAGCGACATGATGTTGATCGTGACGCCGAAGTAGTACATCGGGATGAAGGCCAGCAGCACGGACACCGGGATCGTGACGATGGGGACGATGGCCGACGGGATGTGCCAGAGGAAGAACAGGATGACGAGCGCGACGATGATCATCTCGACCGTCAGCTCGTGCCTCAGTGTCCCGATCGCGCGCTCGATGAGGCCGGACCGATCGTAGGTGGTGACGATCTCCACGCCCTTGGGCAGCGACGGCTGCAGCTCGGCGATGCGCTCCTTGACGCCCGTGATCACGTTCAGCGCGTTCTCGCCGTGCCGCATGACGACGATGCCGCCGACGGCGTCGCCCGTGCCGTTGAGGTCCGCCACGCCCCGCCGCATCTCCGGCCCGAGGGCGACGCGGCCGACATCGCGCAAAAGCACCGGGACGCCGCCCGGGGCCGTCTTGAGCACGATGTCCTCGAAGTCGGTCGTCGTCTTCGCGTAGCCGCGGCCGCGCACCATGTACTCNNGTGACCTGGTACTGCTTGACGAACCCGCCGACGCTCGCCACCTCCGCGACCCCTGGCACCGCCTGGACCGCGTAGCGGACGGTCCAGTCCTGCACCGAGCGCAACTGGTCGGGCGTGTAGGCGCCGGCGCGATCGACGAGCGCGTACTGGAAGATCCAGCCGATGCCGCTCGCGTCCGGCCCCAGTTCGGTCTGCACGCCGTCGGGCAGCTTCGACTGGATCTTCGACAGGTACTCGAGCACGCGGGTGCGCGCCCAGTAGATGTCGGTGCCGTCCTCGAAGATGACGTACACGTACGAGAAGCCGAAATCCGAGAAGCCGCGGATCGCCTTCACGTGCGGGGCGCCGAGCAGCGCGCTCGTGATCGGGTAGGTGACCTGGTCCTCGATGATGTCGGGCGACCGATCCCAGCGCGAGTAGATGATGACCTGCGTGTCGGACAGGTCGGGCAGCGCGTCGAGCCGGATGCTGCGGAGCACGTAGACCGCGCAGGCGACCAGGGCGGCCGTCGCGACGAGCACCAGCAGGCGGTTGTGCGCGGAGAGTGCGATGATTTTGCGGATCATGGGTTGAGACTCTCAGTTAGAGATGGTGCGAAGTGCGCGGTGCGTTGTGCGATGTGCTGTGTCGGTGCGTGGTGCGCACCTTGCACCGCATGCGCACTGTGCACCTCACTTCGCACGTCGCACCGCACCTCGCATTCCGCACGTCGCACCCCGCACGTCGCACCCCGCACGTCACCGCCCCCGCAGGCGCGATTCCGAATCGAGCAGGAAGTTCGCCGCGATCGCCACGCGTTCGCCCGCCTTGACGCCGGACCGGAGGATGACGTTTCCGGCGCTGCGCAAGCCAGCTTGCACGTCCCGCGGCTCGAAATGCCCCGGTGTCGTTTCGACGAAGACCACCTGCCGCGTGCCGGTGTCGATGACCGCCGAATCCGGCACCAGGACGCCCTGCGCGCGCTGGGCATCGAGTTCGACGTTGACGAACATGCCCGGCTTCAGCGCGAGGCCCGGGTTCGGGACATCGAGGCGGACCTTGATGGTGCGGCTCTCGACGTCGATCGTCGGATAGACGAGATCGATATGGCCGGTCAGCTTGAACGTGTCGTCGTAGGGGAGCGAGATCCGGGCCATGCGCCCCGGCCGCGCCGCGGCCGCTTCGCCTTCGTACACCTGCGCCGTCACCCAGACGTGCGAGAGATCCGCGATCGTCATCAGGTTCGCGCCCGACTCGATTCGCTGACCCTCGACGACCGTCTTCTCCATCACGTAGCCACCGAACGGCGCCCGGAACGTCACCGTGCGCTGCACCTTGCCGGTCTCGTCGAGCCGCGCCAGGAGTTCGGCCGGCACGTCGAAGATCTCCAGCCGCCGGCGCGCCGACGTCACGAGGTCCTGGCCGCCCCGCTGCACTTCGGGCACCGACGAGTTCGCGAACTGCCCGGCCACCAGGCGCGCGTGCAGGTACTCCTCCTGCGTCGCGACGAGATCCGGCGAGTAGAGATCGAGGAGGGGCTCACCCGCGCGCACCGGCCGGCCCACCGCATTCACGTACAGCTTCTGCACCCAGCCCGCCACCCTCGTCGTCACCTGGCGCACGCCGCTTTCCGGCGTGACGACCGTTCCGACCGCGCGAATGGCGCCGGTCACCGTCCCCATCGTTGCGACGATGGTGCGGACGCCGGCGAGTTGCGCGCGTTCGGTCTCGGTGTGAACCGGCTGCTCATGTCCGCCGGCCTGCTGTGGTGGCGGCGGGGCGGGCGTCGCCGGCATGCCGGGCATCCCCGGCATGTCGGGCATCGTCTGTCCCTGGCGCCCCTGTGGACGATCCTGCGCGATCGGTTCGGGCCGATCCGTCCGGACGATGGCCGGCAGCCGAACGCCCGACTGGTCGGCCGATCGGCCCGATTTCCCTTTTTCGACGGGCACGAGGCGCATGCCGCAAATCGGACAGTCGCCGGGGCGATCCGAGACGTATTTCGGATGCATCGGGCAGGTGTAGAGCGTGCGCGTTTGCGCCTGGCCCACCGCCTGGCACCCGGCAGAAAGAACTGCGGCCGCGAGCACGATCGCGACGAGCGCGACGATGCGCGCCGAGGTCGTGCCGGCAGGCCGCGGGTGAAGCATGCGTCTCATCATGGCCATGATTCCTCTTACGAATTGCCCGAGGGTCCCATCAGTGCTTCGAGTTTCGCGCGTGCCGCGTACCGGTCAGCTTCGCGCGAGGCCAGATCGATGCGCACCTCGATCCAGCGCCGGAACTCTTCGAGGACGGACGCGAAATCGCCGCGCCCCGCCAGGTAACTGGATCGCGTCGCGTCGAACGCCGCGCTGTTCTGCGGCAGGATTGCCGTGCGGTACCGATCGATCTGCTGTCCGGCCGCCCGCCATTCCACGGTCAGGCGCGCGATCCGCGCGCGGACGTCGGCGATCGAGTCCTGCAGGTCGAGTTGCGCCGCGTGCAGTTCCTGCTCGGCGGCGGCGATGAGCGGTCGCTGTTTCTGGTCCTTCCGGATGGGCAGGTCAACGCCGACATTGAAGACGACGGTCCGATCGAGTCCACCCTGCCAGTAGAGTCCGCCGCCCACGCTCCAACTCGGTCGCAGTTCCTCGCGCGCCGCGTCTACCTGTCTGCCGGCGAGGTCCACGTCCCGCTGCCGAACCACCACTTCGCGCGCACCTGCGGCGTCCGGTTGCGGACGGGCGGCGGTGTCCGGCAGCGGCGTATCGGCCGGCAGGGCTGCGACGGTGCCGACTGGCGTGTCGGGCGGATCGTTGGTCAGGCGATTGAGCGCCGTCTGGACGCCGTACCGCTCGGTGGCGATATCGATCAGGCGCTGGCCAATCTGCGTCTGCTCGAGCTGCACGCGCAGCACGCTTGCCTGGTCTGATTGTCCCGCGGCGTAGCGGGACGCTGCCGTGGCCTCCAGCATCGCGACCAGCTGGCTGGCGTCCGCGAGCGTGTCGCGCTCGCGATCGAGCGCGAAGAGCCGCGCGTACTGCACCCGCACCTCGGTGGCCAGATCGGTCGCCACCACGTCCTGCTCGGCGCGCCGCTGGCCGATCTCCGCCTCCGCCACCTGGCGCTGCGCGGCGCGCCGGCCCTTGCTGAGCAGGTCCTGGCGGATCGACGCGCCGGCCATCGACATCGGCTCCGACCCGATCGTGTAACGCGGGAAGTTGAAGTCGCGATACTCGAACTCGATCGTCGGGTTCGGCAACGTCCCCGCCGCCTGGATGGCGGCCCGCGCGGCGTCGACGCGGGCATGCCGCGCCGCCAGCGACGGTGCGCGGGCGAGTGCGCGTTCGACGAGCGCGTCAACCGGTGGCGCCGTGGGTTGGGCGCCGCCGCCGCCCGACTGCGGCGCACCGGATGCGAGAGCAGGCGGCGAGACGAGCGCCAGGCATGTCAACACAACTGCGCGATGAAGCAATGCGTACACAAAGTCCTCGCTGCTGCGGCGGTCGCACCATTCGGTCGCAGGTTCCGGCCTTCAGGCCGGGACCAGGCACACTTCGGGCAAGAGCGGGGATCAGCAGCGCGGGTGCGCGGCTGTCAGATAGGGAGGACTGGAATCGCGGGTGTCCGGCACGCGTGACGAGGCCGACGACGAGTCGAGCGTGGCTTGAATCGGCAACGTCGCCACGAGGCCGAGTGTCTGCAGCGGAGCCGAAGACGAGGCGGTCGCGGGCGTCGGCGTCGCGGGTGCCGGCACTGGCGGCGTCATCGTGCACGGGCACGTCGGCATCGCGACAGGCGTTCGCGACGACGATCGCGGGGCGTCAGCCGCACGGTGGCAGCAGCACGAGTGCGCCGGCATTCCCGGTTGCGGGCACACCACCGCCGCAACGGCGGTAAGGCCGGAGAGATGCAACACGAGCGCGGTCGCCAGGAAGAACCGGGTCATTTGAGGGGTGTCGTCGGACTTCGCGAATTCGGTACCCACAGTCTACACGAATACCGTCAGGGTGACGCAATTGCCATACCAGGGGGAGCGGCGAACGGACAGCGCAATGGCCTGTATTTCGGCCAGAAAATGCCGGCGCGTGCGCGCGATGCGGCCGGAAAGCCGCCCGCCCGCCGGCTTCCCGACAGCTGGACCGTGGACGTCTAGCGTCGCCGTTTGAACAGCAGCGCCGACCACACCGCGTCAATCGAACAGATCTTGTAGTCCACGAGTCCTTCCGCCAGGCCCGCGCGTCGGACGTCCTGCTGCGTCACGTCGCTGGTCGATCCGGCGATCTTCTTCGGCCAGGCAATCCACAGCGGCGACTGCTGCACGCGCGCGGCCACCCCGCCGATTCGCGCGTCGAGGTCGCGGCGGCTGCCGACGAACCAGATCGCGAGGCTGATGTCGCCCCCGAGCCGGGTCACCAGGGTGACCCCGCCGGGCATTTTCCCGAGCGTCTTCACGAAATCGGGCGGCGGGTGCAGCAACGCCAGCACGGTCTGCTCGCGGATGCCGAGCTTGCCGGCGAGCGGACGCTCGGCGTAAGGCGCGAACACGGACGCCGGCACGACGGGGTCTTCGGGCGGTTGAGCGAGCACCTCGGCGAGCGCGGCTTCGATCCGCGCCCATGTCGTGTAGCGCGCGTCGGGCAGCAGCTTCCGCACCGCTGCCACCTTCGCCGCGTCGCCGCCGACGAACACGATCGGCACGTGGCGCGTGCGGGCCGATCGTCTCAGATACACCGCCACGTCCCGGCCTCGCGCGGGCAGCCTCTCCAGATCGATGACGACGATCGACATGCCGGCCGTCTTGAGGTCGGCCAGCAGCTCCGGCCCGGTCCGGACCGCGCACTGGACGGCGTAACCGTACTTTTCGAGTCGTGCCGCGCGCTCGCGCGCCTCCGCTTCGTGCCAGTGGATCAACCGAACCGTTTTCATACAGCATCCCCCTGGGAACGCGACACCGGCACCGCTCCGGTCGCGGGCATGTCCCGTGCATCGTATCGCGGCCTTCCTCGGCCGCAAATGCGTGCCAATTGACGTCTCAACCTCGGACCTTGTGCAGCCGGGCTCGACGGGGCCGCGGCCGGGAGTCGCCGGGAATGGTTCGGTTTCGATGGAAGTTGTTCTTCGGCTTTCTGACGTTCGGCAGTTTCGTCATTGCCCTGAAGACCTTGCTGGGCCGATTCGCCGGCCATTCGCTCGTGGTCATCGCCATTGCCGCTCTCGCGTCGGTGGTGCCCGCGGCGTTCATCGCGTGGCGTCTGAACCGACCGATTCAGGTCCTGCACCAGGGCCTGACCCGTGTGGCGCAGGGCGACCTCGACGTCACGCTTCCGCGCCTTCGCACACGCGACGAGTTCGAGCCGCTGATCGATCGATTCAACGAGATGGTGGCCGCCCTTCGTGAGACCCGGTCGCTGCGCGAGTCGCTCGCGTTGCGCGAGCAGGTCGAACAGCTGCTGCGCGAGGCGAGCGTGAGCGACCGGTCGCGCGCCGACGCAGCCGAGCGGGCGCTCCTTGAGGCGTCGCTGCAGATGGAGGTCGCGCAGCACATCCAGGCCAGCCTGCTGCCGGCCGGCTCCGTGCAGCTGGAGGGATTCGATCTGGCCGCCCTGTCGCGTCCGGCTGCCTCGCTGGGCGGTGACTACTTCGACTTCATTCCGATGCCCGACAATCACCTCGTCCTCGCCATCGGCGACGCCTCGGGCCACGGACTCTCTGCCGCGCTCGTCATGGCGCAGATGCACGCCTGCTTCTGGGCGTTGATGGTCTCCGACCCGCATCCGCTGGACGAGGTGCTCGCGCGCACCAACGCGCTCCTGTATGCGAAGACGCCGTCCAACTGCTACGCGACGGCGCTACTCGTCCGCGTCGATGGTGACGCCCGCCGTTTCACATACGCCAGCGCGGGCCACCCGACCAGCTACGTGCTGGACCGCCGCGGCGAGGTGAGGTGGCGGCTCGACTCGACCGGCCGCCCGCTGGGCTGCCTGCCGGACGGCGAGGCCGGCGGAAGCGACTGGCACTCGCTCGACGAGGGCGACACGCTGGTCCTCGTCACCGACGGCATCCTCGAAGCGGCCTCGCCCGACGGCGTGTTCTTTGGAGAAGGCCGCGCGCTGGGCGTGGTCCGGCGGCACCTGGGAGGGTCGGCCCAGACGATCGCGGAGGCGGTTCACGCGGCGATCGGCGAGTTCGCCGCCCGCTCGCAGGACGACGCGACGATCGTGGTGATGAAGGTGACCGGCAGCGTATGATCGCGCCATGCACAAGCGCATCGGCATCCTCGGCGGCATGACGGCCGAATCCACCGTCACCTACTACCAGTACATCGTCCGCGCCTACCAGCAGCGGTTCGGGGATCACGGCTATCCCGAGATCGTGATTGTTTCAGTGAGCTTTCAGCAGTTCGAGGACTGGATGGAGGCGGGCAACTGGGAAGCGATCGCGGCCGCGCTCGCCCAAGGCCTGCGGCGGCTGCACGCGGCGGGCGCGCAAGTGGGCGTCATCGCCACCAACACGATGCACCTGCTTTTCGATCGGCTGGAACGTGCATCGCCGCTCCCGCTGATCAGCATCGTGGACGCGACGGTCCGCGCGATCGAACGCGCGCGCCTGAGCCGGGTCGGCCTGCTCGGCACGCGATTCACGATGGAGCAGCCGTTCTACGCCGAGCGCCTCGCGCGGCACGGCATCGCGACGATCGTTCCCGACATCGTCGATCGACACGACGTGCACCGAGTGATCATGAAGGAGCTGTCGCTCGGGATCGTCTCCGACGCCTCGCGACGCCGCTATCTGGAGATCATCGACGGGCTGGTGTCGCGCGGTGCCGAAGCCGTGGTGCTCGGATGCACCGAGATCCCGCTGCTCGTCCGGCCGGAACACACGACGGTGCCGCTGTTCGACACCACGACCTTGCACGCCGAAGAGGCGCTTGCCTGGGCGATTGGCGAGACCGGCACGCCGCAGGGGCTCGTGTAGGTCCTGCGCGGTGTTTCCCCTGAGCGGCCAGGTCAGCCGCCCCACGCGCCGAGGAGCCGGCGCGCGACCACGAGTTCGCCGAGATGATAGGCGTTGTGATCGACGACGAGCAACGCCTCGCGGAGGATCGTCTGGCCATCGCCCCACGGAATCCGCGCGAAGAGGTCGGTCGCCGGATTCGCCACGAGCGCCTGCATCGCCTTCAGATCGCGACGGAAATCGGCGACGCTTTTCCGCCACGCGGACTCGCTCGGCCTGGCGTTCGCCGCCGCCGGCCAGTACCCTTCCGGCCATTTCGGCGACTGGTGCGCGGGGTCGCGGCTGAACTCGAGGATGTCCGACTGCGCGATGCGCAGGTGCTCGAGCAGTTGCCACGGCGAGTAGGGCAGCGCGCGGGGCGCGCGGCCGCGCAGCGCCGCAGGGATGCCCTTGATCGCCTTGTCGAAATTCACGTGAGCGTGTCCGCCCTCGAGCAGCTCGACGAGATGTTGGCGTAACGCCTGCTCGCCGCTCGTGCCCGCGTTGTTCCGCTTGGCCATTTCAGATCCTCCTCGCGGGCGCTCGCATGCGCCGTGCCAGTCGGGCGAGGCAGCCTTCCGGCAAGACGGGCGCGAAGGCTGGTGGCGCTATCCCGTGGGACCGCCCGTCTTCAGACCGGTGGCGGCCGATCTCGCCAGCGCGCTCCTGTCTATCTTGTTCAGATGGGTGCGCGGCAGAGGGCCGGTTCGCGACGACGAAGGCAATCGGCTTCACGAGGCCATCGGCGTTCTTCAGCGGCACGATCGCCACCTCGCGCACAGCCGCGTGCTGCAGCAGGCAGTTCTCCACTTCCGCCGGCGCGAGCCACCGGCCGCTGACCTTCGCCATCTCGTCCGCGCGGCCGCAGTAGACGAACGTGCCGTCCGGGTTTCGCCGCAGCAGGTCGCCGCCGAAAGCCGAAAGCCAAGAACCGAGGGCCGAAAGTCGATTGAGAACAGCTACCGCAGGCGCATGCGAGAGGTTCCCACGCGGTCCGCCATGTAGTCGTAGACGGCCACCGTGACCGTGCGGACGCCGCTCTTGAGCGGCATTCGGAACTTGTAGGCAATGCCGTTCTTCGTCACGTTCTGGAATGTCGACTCGGAGAAGGTGAGATCGGCCGTTCATCTCATTCTTGTACACCGCCGCTCCGATGAGGCGGTTGTGCGCGATGAACCCGCGCCGGCTGAAAAGTGGAACCTCCTCCCGCGCGTAGTAGCCGTGGCGGAAGAGCACGCGGACGTTGGGGCGGTTGACCTTGACCTGGATTGTCCGGAACCTGCCGTCCAACTTGGCGTTCGACGGGTAATAGCCCAGCAGGTACCCCGCCCTCGTCGCCGCATCGAGGCGTTCGACGCCGCGCCGGCTGTATTCCGCCAGCGACGCGATTCCGCCGGTGTCTTCGGCGATCGCGCGCATCGACTTGAACTGCAGGGCGCTCGCACCGATGGTCATACCGCCGGTCTGGATGATGCTGATCGCGACCCGCGCGTCGCTGGCCGCGTTCACCAGATCCTGGTCGTCTTCAATCCGAGGGAGAAGGAAACCCGACTCGGTGACCACCAGGACGTGCTTCTCGCCTTCGAACTCGCGCAGGTAAGCGATCGCCGCGTAGATGCTCCCGAGATCCTGCAGCATCTGGAGGTTCGTGGCGACGAAGGCATCGAAACCGGGATCCGCAGGCAGCGGCGCCGCGTCGCGCACATCCTTTTCCGTGCGGTCAGCGCTTGCGGAGTTCGCGGCGCTGCCGATGTAGCGCGAGGGGATTGCCGCTTCGTCCTGGAAGATGCGGTCGATCCTTGCCTGCACCGACGTCGGCAACGATCGGCTGCCGTACACCCCGGCCAATCCCCAGATCTGCGACGTGGTCTCCTGCTCGATCGCGTCGTTTTCGCGCGTGAACCGCTCGACAATGCGACCGACACGCTGGTGGTCCGAGGTAAAGTCGCACGCGCGACCGTATGCGAGCACCGCAACCAGGTCCTGCGGCAGCAGCCGCGTGCGGACGAAATCGAGCATCGCGTCCAGTCCCTTCGAGGGTGCCTGCAGCCGGCCGCGACCGAACACGATCAGGAAGACCGGTTGCGCTGCGCGGACACCGCCGGTTCGTCGCGGGAAGCAGCGGGCATGGCGCCGCGCATCGAGAGGGTTCGCGCGGACGCATCCGGATCGGCCGTCAGCGCCTGGATCTCGAAATGCCGAATCTCCTGCGGGACGCGGTCCTCGATGACCTGGAAGTCCTCGCGCCGCAAGCCGGTGACCATCTGGCCGGTCTTGTTGTCGATGACGCGGACGTCCAGCGGCACGAGCGTCACCGCGCTGCGGAACGTCTGCGGTGCGGCCTGCCGGCCGGCGGCCGTTAGGAGGAGGACTGTTGTCAGGACGCCAATGAGGAGGGCTGGAAGAAGACGTCGGGGCATGCCGGCCTGCCTCCGGTACCTGGTGGAATCGGAACGCGTGCACCAGGCGCGCCAAGTGTACAGGGTCCGGCCCAAGGCCGAAAGCCCAACGCCTATTCGTACCTCAACGCCACCTGCGGATCGATCCGCGATGCCCGCCGTGCCGGCCACCAGACCGCAAACGTGAGCGACAGGAGCAGGCCCACGCTGGTGACGCCGAAGGTGGCCGCATCGAACGGCTTGATCTCGTAGAGCAGGCTGGCAAGCCACTTCTGCGCGTACGCGGCGGCGCCCAGGCCGGCGACGAGGCCAGGGCTACCCCCTGCCGGATGCCCAGCTGCGCCGCGACATGACTGCCCGCGCGGAGCCGTCGCCCGAGATCCAGGCGATCATCATCCGCATCTACCGCGACGACCCGCCGAACTCCGTCTTGTGCGAGCGGCTCGTGGATCTGGACGAAGGCGTGCAGGAGTGGCGCTACCGCCACGTGAAGATGGTCGAGCGCACCATCGGCACCAGGCGCGGCACCGGCGGCTCGAGCGGCGCGGAGTACTTGAGGAACACCGTCGGTGGTCCTGCGTTTCCGGACCTGTGGGAGGTCCGGACGAAGCTGTAAACCATGGAGCCTTCATCCCTCTATCGGACGCCCAACGCGCTGGCGCCCCACTACTCGCGCTTCCGCGTGGCCGAGCGGTTGCTGCTCACCGGCCATTCGCACCAGGCCTGGCCGGACGTCGGCTTCGAGGCGCAGCAGCAGGCCTGGCTCGACGCGGCCGACCTGGTGGACGAGAAGTGGCAGAAGGCCGGCGAGGTGGCCGAACGCGTGCGCGGCGGCTGGCGGCGGCTGCTGAACGATGCCGGCGGCGACATCGCACTCGGAGGAAACACGCACGAACTGGTGACGCGCCTGCTCTCGGCGCGGCCGCTTCGCGAGCGGCCACGACTCGTGACGACCGACGGCGAGTTTCACACGATTCGCCGGCAGATGGATCGGCTGGCGGAGGAAGGGCTGGAGATCGTGCGCGTGGCGGGGCGTCCGGCGGCGACGGTTGCCGGGCGGCTGGCGGCCATCGTCGACGACCGCACGGCTTGTGCGCTCATCTCATCGGTGGCCAGCCGGATCCACCACGCCCTTCGCGAACGCGGCGTGGTCACCGATTTCCGGGGAGATGTGCTGCGCCTCGGTCCCGCGCCCTACCTTCCCGACGATCAACTGCGCGACGCGGTGAGCCGCCTCGGCGAGGCGCTCCGCTCGCCGAGCCGCTGAACACCCCGCGGCACCCGTCCCTCACCGCGAGACACGGCTCGCTTGGCCTGGCCGGCGCATCGGCAGAATCGAAAGAGCGGTGAGCGGTGTCGAATCGCCGGCCGGCCTGACGAGCCACGCAGCGGATGCCGCCGACGCGTTCCTGGCGCCTGCCCAGTCCGCGAGAATCGCCGACTGCAGGGCATCCGGGTGGGCGATCGGGACGATCTTGTAACTGCGCTGCAGCTTGTGACCGAGGACGACGCTGACCTGAAGGTCCTTGCCCGCGCGAACGAGCGTGAGCGACATCGTGTCTCCAGGTTTTCTGCCGGCGATGAGCTTGTCCAGCGCCTGCGCATCGACCGCGGCACCGTCCACAGCCTTGATTTGATCCTTCACGGCAAGATGCGCCTGCGCGGCCGGCGAGTCCTTCTCGATCGCCGAGACGACCGTCCTGCCATCCACGTCCTCGGCGACGACGCCCAGGTAGGCGTCCGGCAGCTCGGTCGGCTTCTCGAGCTCGAGGCCCGCGTAGCGAAGATACTTGTCGTAGTCGATGTCCTTTGTCGTCGAGGCGTAGGTGAAGTTCTCCGCCAGCGAGACGCCGGCAGTCTCTTCGCAGACGACGCGGAACTCGTCGTCTGTCCAGCCGCGCGCGCGCTGCTTGTAGAACCGCTGGTACAGCGTCCGCATGACCGTGTCCAGCGACTTCCGGTTCCTGGTTTCGTGCCGGATCTTGAAGTCGAGGAGCAATCCCAGCGCGGAGCCTTTGTTGTAATAGGAAATCGTCTTGGAGATCCCGCCCCTTCCGCGTCCCCCGAACGGCCCCTGGGTCCACGTGTCATGGCTCGACGTCGTCGCGGATTGAAACAGATGCCCGGTGTTGTTCTCGTAGGCGGCGATGTCCTTGCGGAAGGCATCGAGCAGTTCGTCCTGGTTCATCAGACCCGCGCGCGCGAGCAGCAGGTATTCGTAGTAAACCGTGAACCCTTCGGAGACCCAGAGCATGTTGGTGAGGTTCGGTCCGTCGTAATCGAACGGTCCCAGGGCGGCCGGGCGAATGCGCTTGACGTTGTAGTTGTGGAAGTATTCGTGCGCCAGGAAGCTGAGTTCGCGGATCCTGCCCTGGCGGGTGTCGAGCGCGGCGCCGCCGGTGAACGGCACCACCGTGGAATTGAGATGTTCGATGCCGCCCTGGCCGGGGCCGATGCCCAGGAACGTGTAATGCGTGTACGGAATGTCGCCGATGATCGCGACCGCCTGTTCGACGATGGCCCTGAGGTCGCTCATGAACCGATCGCGATCGAACCCGTCGCCCAGCTTGTAGCCGACGAACGAATGCGGAACGCCCTTGACCTGGAACGACGGCAGCGAGTCCAGGTTGCCCATCAGGATCGGGCTGTCGTAGAGCACGTCGAAACTCGGGGCCGCGAAGATATGCGGCTTGTCCGGTGAGACCGGATCGAGACCGGTGGCGATCGTGTGCCAGGCCGGATTCAGCTGGATCTCGACCGTGACGGGGCGCGCCACCTGCCCGGCGACGTACATGAAGACGCCGGTGCCCACGATGAGGCCCCGGTCATCGCCCAGGTACGGATTGGCGGCAAACGTGGACGAGGCGAGTACATCGTAGGTGACGACGACGACGGCGGCGTTCGCGGTGTGCACGGCCCAGTCGTTGGGCGCGGCCTTCTGCCAGTCGAGGTGTGTCCCGTCGCCCGTCTCCGCGTGGAAGTCGCGCACGTTCTTCGCGAAGTCCATGACGGCGTAGTACCCGGGAGACCAGACGGGCAGCTTGAAATGCTGGGTGGCGCCCGCGAGGCCCTCCGAGCGGAGGACCACGTGATAGAGGTGCGCGCCCGGTTGATCCATGGAGACGGTGAATGCCAGCGTCGGGGCGGCCTTCTGGCCGGCGGCGAGGGCGGTGGCAACGAGGAGCGCGACGGCGTACACGACGAGCCGGGATCTTTGCCTCATGTGCTCTTCCTCAACTGATGGCGCACGGGCACGTGCACACATGCCCCTGCTACCGGCTTCACTTTACCGCAGCACCAGCAACCAGCCCTTGCCCGGTTCCACGGGGATCGGTTCGCCCACCTTGAACACCCGCGCGTGCTGGAACTTCTCGACGGCGGGCGCGGTGATCGTCGCGCGTGACGGATCGAGGCCGAGTCGCTTCCAGTCGATCTGCAGGGCGACCGTCACCGGGTCCTTCGCCCAGCTGGCGATCGACACGAGCGCCTTGCCGCGCGCCGTGTAGGTGGTCGCCAGCACGTCGGCGCGGTCCGTCTTCACGGGCGTCGCCGGCGCCCAGTAGCCGAGCATCTCCGTGTCCGCGATGCCGAACTCGTCCCAGAACTTCCAGAGCGGCCGCGGATCGCTCGTGGTGGTCCACGGCAGCCGGTTGGTCATGCCGTAGATCATGCCGCGCCACGGGTTCCCGCCGTCCTGCAGCATCTCGCCCATCAGGCCGAACGGGATGCCCGCCATCTCGACCATCCAGAAATCCGGCGCCGAGTTGTAGTCGAAGTACTCGCCGAACCACAGGCGATCGAGGTACGGGAAGTGCTCGAGGTACAGGTTCGCGCTGTTGGCGAAACCGTCGCGCACGTTGAACTGGTTCGCCGAGTGCAGGTCGATGAGCGGGGCGGGCCGTCCCCGCTCCAGCACCTTCCGCACCCGCTTCATCGTCGTCCGATCGAAGGCGACATCGTCGATGTAGAGGCCGTCGATGCCGACGTTCTTCACCAGCCAGTTCAGCCCCTCGACGTAGTAGTTGTGCCACCGCGACACGCCGCTCGTGATGATGGCCGCGTCCTTCAGCGCCGGCACGTACCAGCCGGCGATGTAGTTGCCGCCCAGGTGCTCCTGCAGCCACGACGGCCCGCCGCCCGGCCCGCCGATCAGCACCTCGTCGCCGAGGCTGCGCAGCGCGAACACTTCCGGCGCCCGGTTCGAGAGCTCGCGCACCGTGTAGTAAATCTTCACCTTGTACCCGCGGCTATGCGCATCGTCGATGTACGCCTTCATTTCCGGCGCGCGCAGGAACGGGTAGTTGATGTACGGGTTGATGTCGTTGGCGTGGTGGATGTTGAGCGTGTTCGCCCCGGTCGTCGCCACCTCGTCCAGCGGCTTGAACGCGTGGAAGAACCGCGTCGTCCACTGGGCGTGGGTGTCGAGCGTGTGAAAGGGCGTGAGCAGCAGGCGGAAGTCGTAGTGAAGCGGCTCGCCCGGCTGGAGGGTGCGCGATCCGCTGAAGCACTTCGCCTGGAACTGTGCGCCGGTCTCCGCGAAGCGACACCCGCCTTTGCCGCCGTTTTCCCACGAGTGCGGCATCACGAGCGGCTTCAGCTGGTAGAAATTGGTATTGAGGGGGCGCACGTAGCGCTCGTCGCGCAGGCTGAACTGCAGGCCGGCGTTCACGTCGCCGATCCAGGCGGAATCCTGGTTGCGCTGGACATCCCACTTCCACGAGAACGTCGCAGGGCGGAATCCGCCCTTGAGCCCCATGCCCATCATGTATTTGGCGACATCACCGGCCATCGGAATCTCCAGGACGACATCGTCAACCGGGGTCGCCCGATCGGCGGCGATGGTCACCTGGTAATCGACGGTGCCGTCGAATTCCATCTGGCCGTGCACCGTCATCTTCAGCGCACCGCTCGCGGCGGTCGTCTGCCACGCCACCGTTCCCGGCGTCCGCCTGGTGAACACGGGCGGCCCGGCCCACTTCCACGCGACCGGCGCGCCGTCCCGCGTCTCGACGTTCATGGCAATCGGTGACGCAAGCACCTGGCGCGGAACTGGAGCCAATCGCGTCATCTCGGGCGCGAAGGCGCTTTCGATGCGATCCGGGAAGCCGCCGCGGCCAAGCACGATCCGCCGTCCCAGCACACCGAGCGTGCGTCCCGCGACGGTGACCGGTGTGTACGGCTTCACCACTTCGTCGTCCTGCGCCAACGTCGAATCGAGCCAGCGCAGCCTCGAGTGGCGCCATGGCTCGTCGTCGCCGGCGTCCTTGATGGCGGCTTGGCCGACGGCGATGACGATGTCAAAGGAACTCTGCGCAGGGATCGCGGATCGGGGATCAGGGGCAGTCCCGATCACCGTCACGCGGCCGCGGTACTCGCCCGGCTGAAGCGTTTCCGGGACCTGCAGCCCGCACCAGAGGGCCTGCACCTTCCCTTGTTGCACGACCACGCGCTTGGTGAAGCGGGCGCCCGACGAATCGATGCCGCCGAGGTTGATGCAGCGAAAAGACGATGCGCCCACGCCGCGTCCGGCCGGGCCGTCGAGCCCGGCCAGCCGGACGCCGGTCACCTCGACCGCCTGCCGTGCCGCGAAGACTCCGACCTGGAACGCGTAGAACTCGCCGCGCGCAGCCTCGCCGCGAAACGCGCGCGCCGGGCCGGATTCGATCCAGCGGAACGGCAGGTCGTCGGTCATGCGAATCGGGAAGCGCCGGTCCTCGGGGAACAGGAGGACCGGTTCCGCGTGCGTGGCGAGGAGCCTCGACACTTCCTCATCGGTGGCGATGAGTTCCATCGGCCAGAAGGAATCGAGATCGCTGGAGGATTGCATCTCGACCACCTCGGCGTTTGGCAACGCGGCCGTGTCGTAGGTTCCGGGCTTCAGCCCGGGACGAAAGTGCTGCGTCACCCAGCCCGGGTCGGCCGTCTCCGCGAACGGCGGGTAGGTGATCTTCGGGTAGTTCGCCCGGCCGGCGCCGCTGTTGGGCAGGTAGTAGACGAAGTAGTCGCCCGGACCGCTCGCCGGTTCGAACGCAATGTCGCCGGCCCCGCGCGAGATGGCGCCTCGCGCCACGTTGGTGATGCGCCGGCCCGTGCTGTCGGTGACGATGATGTTCTTGGCGACGGGGTCGAGATCGCGCCGGCGCCACGGGATGTGCACGGTGACGGCCGCGGCCGGTTGATGGACGCGCACGACGGCGCGCACGTTGCCGAGCGTCTCGGGTTCCCAGGTGGCAGCAAGGTAACGGATCTCCGCGGTGCCCTGCGCCCGCAGGCCCCACGCCCCAAGCACACCGGCGACGAACAGCGCGACCGCCACGACGACAATGCGATGCTTCATCACGATCTCCGGGACGCCATTCTATCCGACACGGTCGGTGTCGGGACTCATCTCGCGAACTGCGTTCTTGTATGGCAAGACGGCGAAATCAGTCCCGATCCCGGTGGTCGCAATCGTCGCGCAGGTTCCGGGCTTCAGCCCGGGACAGGAGAGCCCGTTACCAGATCACCGCGATCGTGCCCGACTTGCGGATGTCACCGTCGCGGGTGACGAGCGGCAGGCCCACCCGTCGCGCCGACGCCACGATGAGCGCATCGAACGGATCGCGGGTGAATCGCAGCTCGTCGGCGAGAAACACGTCCTCGGGCGTGAGATCAAGCGGCTGATAAGCGGGATTACTGAACAGGTCGTCGAAGAACTCCCGAACCGTCCGGCGCAGGTTGATGCGCGCGACGCGCGCGAGCAGGGCGCATTCCCAGAGGACGGTCGCCGGGACGTAGAGGATCGCCTCGCGACGTTCGCAGCGGCTGAAGAGGGCGGCGGCTTTCGGCCCGAGGCGGCCCCCTCCAGCCGCGTGAAATACGAGCGCGTGCGTGTCGGTGACCGCGGCGGCCGGGTCAGCCACGGCGCTTCCTCGCCGCGCGGCGAGGCCGCGGCTCGGGGCGCGGCTCGCGCACCACGAGCGGGCGCCCCAGCGACGTCTCGAACATCGCCCGTACCGCCGCGTCGGCCTTCTCGAGGAGCGGATCGGCCGAATCGATGTCGATGGTGCCGGCCACCGAACGGGCCGGCCCGACGCGACCCGCCGCGCGCGCCGCGGTGACGAGCTGATCCAGCAGCTCGCTGACGCTGCGCAGGCCGGCGGCGCCCACCCGCCCTTTCAGCCACGTGAGGTTCTCGGCGTCCAGCGTCACGGAGATGGCGTGCTTGGCCATATGTTTATACGATATCGTGTAAACATCGTATCAGAAGGGCAGTTGAGGGTCGACCGTCTGACTACTTCTTCTCGCATCCCCCCGTCACCTTCGCGACCAGCTCCGCCACCACGCCCCTGGCCAGGAATGCCTCGAGTCCGTCGCGCGTGAACGGGAGGCCGGCGACCGGTTGCGTCAGGTGGCTGACCAGATCGAGCGCGTCGGCGCAGCGCCCCCCGGCGGCGAGCGCCGCGGCGCGCCGCGCGCGCACTTCGAGATACACCTGGCGCACGTTCACGCCGCCTTCCTCCCGCGCGAAAAAGCGGCCCTCGAACTGGCGCTCCGCCTCGTCGAAACGGCCCGCCTCGGCCAACGCGGTGGCGAGACGAAAGACGAGCGCCGTGGGCAGCGCCTTCTGATCGGGGAACGAGAGGATCGCCCGGGCGCGCGCCTCGGCCGGCCGTCCCGCGCGGCTCATCGCCTGTTCGAGCGCGACGTACAGGCCGACGTTCTCGCGATCGACGGTCGTGCCCTCCTCGAGCAGCGCGATCGCGCGATCGAGCGAGCCGCCCGTCTGCAGCAGCGTGGCGCCCATGTTCCGGTGCAGGACCGGGATCTGCGGCCTCAACCGGCGCGCCGTCTCCCACGCGTCCATCGCCGGGTCCACCATCCCACCCGACAGGTACAACGAGCCAAGCAGGAAATGCGCCTGGCCATCGGACGCGTTCGCCGCCATCGCGCTCTTCAGCACGTCCAGCGTGTCCGCGCGGTTCGGAAAGACGTACGTCGCCGGCATGGCGGCGGCCGCGGCCAGGTCGGCTGCCGCACTCTGCCCCAGCGCCCGCCGGCAGGCCGCGCGGTAATACGCGATGAGCGGATACACGCCCGGGCGCGGCATGCCCGGTTCGCTCACCACGTCCTTGCCGGATGTCGGGTATTGTCGGGACAGAAGCGCCAGCGCATCGTCGAACAGGCCGAAGCGCATGTAGTCAACCGCGATCTCGAGGATACGCTCGGGATCGGCGGCCAAGTGGGGCCAGAGCGCCGGGTCCTCGCGGCCCAGGCGCGTGGCCTCGTAGCGCAGGAAGGAGCTGGTGGGATCGCGCTGGAGCCAGGACGCCAGCCGAATGCGGGCCTGGTCGGCGTGCTTCAATGTCCGGAGCAGCGCGATTTCCAGGCCCCCGGCGCGCACCGCGTTGGGTTGCTCTGCCGTCAGGTGCTGCAGCGTTCGCAGCGCGCCTTCCCGATCGCCACCTCTCGCATCGAGGCCGGCGAGCGCCAGGAGCGCCGCGGGGCGGAACGTCCCGTATTGCTGCGCGCTCTCGAGGAGCGTCCGTGCTCGTGTCGCGCCGCGTCCGAGCCACGTCGACGCCAGCGCGAGGTAGTAGGCCGATTCGCGGTCCGTGCTGACGCGATCGACCACCTTCGACAGGCACGTCTCGGCAAGTTCGAACTGCTTCAGGCCGACGGCCAGGCGGCCCACCGCGCGGTTCAGGTCGAGGCTGTCCGGCGAGAGTCTCAGCCCCTGCCGGTAGGTCTCGAGCGCGACGAGCAGCTGCCCGTCGAGTTCCTGCTCGGTGCCGATCGCCAGCCAGTCACCCTCGCTGCGGCTTCCGGCGGCGAGGTAGCGATGGGCCGGCTGCGGTCCGAGCGGCACCTCGGAAGCCGGCAGGTAGTCGTACCCGTCTTCGGTGTGCTCGAGCACGACGCGGCCGGCCTCATCGCGAACGACGACCGTGCACGCCTCTCCGGCGGGGCCGACGTCCGGATGCTCGCGCACGAACGCCGTGGCGGGCGACAGGCTGACCGTCTCCTTCGCGATTACCTGTCCCCCGCGTGACACCGCCACCGTCGCGTTCGGGAACGCCGTCGTGACGTTCAGCGCAACCTTCACGCGTCCGCTGCCCGGCCGCGAGATGTTGATCACGGCCTCCGGGTTGGCGCGCGATACTCCCCCGATCTTCCGGATGGGAATCCAGTACTCGCTGAAGTGGATCGATTCCTGCGGTTCGAGGAACGCGTAGGTTTCCTGGTTCCTGAACAGGCCGGCCTGGATCTCCACGTACGCGCTGTTGTTGTCCGACAGCGCGCGCCGCCAGTCCAGGCCGTCCGCGTTGCTGCCCCACGACCAGATCTTCTTCGCCGGCAGGTCCGTGGGCGGCGAAAAATGGACGACGCCCGAATCGGTGCCGGGATGGTAGACGGCCATGAACGGTTCGCGGCTGCCGTAGGCGAAGCGCGAGACGGGGCCGGAGGTGTGATTGCGGACCAGGCTCAGATCGACGCCGGCGGCGCTTGTGGGCCAGGTGTCGATGTCGGCGAAGCCGTGCGCGGCGGTAAAGCGCATCGGGTAGAGGATGCGCGAGTCGTCTTGTACTTGCACTCCCGCATTCGTCCACCAGTAGAAGCGGTGGCGCACGTCGCTGCGGTTGTAGAGGGTCGTGTGCTGCTCGAGGACGGCGCGGCCGGGACGAAGCGTCAGCTCGACGCGCCACTGCATGCCGTACACGCGGTCGATGTTGCCCACCCACACCGACGCGCTGCCGTCGGACGAGGTCGTCGTGGCAAAATCCACCGGCGACGCGGTCATCCAGTTGTGCGAGACCGGGAAGTTGAACTCAATGCCGAGCGCCGTCCAGGCGCCGCGGTAGGCGATCGCGGCGAACTTGATCGACGGGTTCGCGTAGAAGAGATCGGCGCCGTTCACCTTGTCGAGGCAGCGATACAGGTGGCCGCCCAGGTCGGGCAGCACGGTGCAGGCGAGGAACTCGTTTTCCAGGTGGAGCGCCCGCCACGCGCGCCCGACGCGGCGATCGGTCAGGTTCTGTCGTAGCGTATAGGGATAGTTGAACCGGTTCGTGGCGAACAGGTCGAACGGCGGATTCGGATCCGGCAGCCCTTCTTCATAGGTCGGCAGCGTGACGGTGTCCTGCCAGACGCGCACGCGCGAAGCGCGGGTTGGGCCGGTGGCACCGGTGGCGCGGGCCTGGACGGAGGGCCGCTGCCGGGTCGGCTCGGATGAACCGGCAGCGGGAAGCCTGGTGTCCGCGAGCAGGACGATCGCAAGACCCGCAGCGAGGCAGGCCGAACACCACGCGCGGCCAGCGGCATCTTCTCCGAGCATCGTCGCCCCCTTTTGCGGCCGTCGAATGACCGCCGCGGATCATACCGCAGCGACGCATGTAGAATGGCCTTGGGCGTTGGGCCCCTTTTGGACCTTGGGCCTTGGGCTGGTGGGCTGGTGGGCTTTCGCCTGGCAGGTGAGTATGCGAACCGTTCTGGTGCTGTCGTTGCTCGTCGTTCAGGTCGCCTGTGGCGGCGGCCCCGCGAAGGATGCCAACGCGCCCGCCGAATCGAAGCCGGCTTTCGAGACGCGATGGCTGCGCGGCATCTCGGCCACGGAAGTGAAGAGCGCGGCGCAGGCGCGAGGGCTCGTCTGCCAGGGGCCGGCGCTCCAGGGCGGCACGAGCGTGTGGACGTGCGCCTCCGAAACGCCGCTGGTCCGTTACCGCGTGCAGTGCTATGGCTCGGCCCCACTGAAACTCGAGTACATCACCGCGACGATCACGCAGGTCGGCACGGCGAAGGCGGACCTGGTCGCCCCGTTGTTCGTGGCGCTGGGCGGCCTCCACTACGACGGCGGCGACGCGGCCCAGGCGCGATCGTGGGTGCTCAAAGCGATCGAGGCGCCGGGCGAAACGACGTTCGGTCCCGGCAAGTTCCGCGTGTCGGGCGATCTGTCCCGGATCACGCTGGACATCAAGGCGTCAGGCGCCGACTGGTAGCGGGGTCAGGTCGTGAAAAAAGCGTCGATTCAAGACCTGACCCCAATGGCGGACTCGATCTGCGCGAGGTGGTGCAGGTCGTGGCCGGCCAGCAGGTGGAGCAGGTCGGCCACCTTCATCTGGCCGCGCTCCGGGTGCATGAACCGGCGCTCGCGATCCTCGGGCGTCAGCTCCCGGTAGAGCGGCAGATTCCAGCGGCGCAGCGTGTAGTAGGCGTCGAACGCCTCACGGCCGGTATGCCGGCCTTCGCGTGCCATCATCTTGTCCTGGTCGAACGGCTGGACGATGAAGTCCGGCACGATCAGGGCCATCCGCATCCGCACGCCGAACATCATCTCCGTTTCCGCCAGGTGGTCCAGCAGCTGCGCCGCGGTCCATTTGCCCGCGTCATACGTGCGCGTGAAATCCTCGTCGTGCATGCGGCTCACCAGCGTCCGGATCTTCTCGGGCGTGTCGGCGAGCACCGTGAGCGGATCCCGCGTCCCAAGGTCGTGCTCGTACGGATTCTTCATGGAAGCCTCCGGGACGATCATAACGCACGGACCGACCGCGCAGGGATCGTGCGGAATGCGGAATATGGAATGTGGGGATCATTCCGCGCGCAAGGCGGTCAGCGGGTCGACCCGCGTCGCCCGCCGCGCGGGCACGTAGCACGCCACCAGGCAGGTCGCAAGCAGGAGCCCGGCGCCGCCCGCGAAGGTCAGCGGATCGTGCGGGACCACCCCGAACAGCAGCGTGCGCAGGTACTGCGCGAGGACCCAGGCGGCGGGCACGCCGACAGCCAGCCCTGCCAGTGCGGCGCTCATGCCGCGGACGATCACCATGCGGACGATGGCGCCGGGATCGGCTCCGAGCGCCATGCGCACCCCGATTTCCTGCTGGCTGCGCGCCACCCGGTATGCGACGACGCCGTAGAGGCCGCAGGCCGCGAGCGCCAGGGCCAGCAGCGCGAAGGCGCCGAGCAGCCAGGCGCTGAACCGGCGCGTGGCCACGGAGTCGGCCACGGCCGCCTCCAGCGTCTGCACGTCGAACAGCGGCACCGCGGCATCGAGTTCCCGTACGCGCTCCCGGACGGGTCGGACGAGCGCCCCCAGGTCGCCGTCGCTCCTGACGACGACCGTCATCGCGAGGTGCGCCGTCTGGGCAAACGGGGTCTCGATCTCCGGGTACACCGACTGGTCGAGGCCATCCTGCCTGGCGTCGCCCACCACACCGACAATCTCGCGCCAGATCGGATGGCCGTTGGCGCCGTCGAAGGACACGCGGCGGCCGATCGGATCGGCGTTCGGAAAATAGCGCCGCGCAAACGTCCGGTTGATGATGGCGACAAGCGGGCCACTGGCGACATCGCTCGCGCGGAACGTGCGGCCGCGCACGAGCGGGACGCCAAGCGTCTCGTGGAAGCCCTCGGTCATCGAGCGGGTGTGCGCGTCCGGTTCCTGGTTCGGCGGCGGGTCGGGCACGCCCTCGATCGAGAACGAGTTGACCGCTACGCCGGTCCCGGTCAGGTACAAGCCGCTCGTCGCGGCGGCGGATCGCACGCCCGGCAGGGTCTTCATCCGCGCGATGACCTGGTCGTAGAACCCACGCAGGCGTTGGTCTTTGTCGTCGCCGGCATACGCGGCGGCGGGCGGCGAGAGCCGGAAGGTGAGGACGCCCTCGGTCCTGAAGCCGGGATCGACACGCGTGATTTCGGCGAAGCTGCGCCCCATCAACCCCGCGCCCGTCAGCAGCACCAGCGACAGCGCCATCTGCACGGCGACGAGCGCGTTGCCGAGACGGGCATGGGACCGGGCATCGCCGTGACGGCCGCCTTCCTTCAGGTCGCCGTGCAGCGTCTCGCGTCCTGCGCGCGAGGCCGGCACGAGACCAAAGACGAGGCCGGTCGCAACCGAGATGGCGAGCGTGAAGACGAGCACCTGCGGGTGCAGCCCCGCCTCGGCCAGGCGCGGCGTGTCGGCCGGGCCGAACCGGACGAGCAGCGCCACGCCCCAGAAGGCGAGCGCGAGGCCCAGGCCGCCGCCCAGGAGCGCGAACATGATGCTCTCGGTCATCGACTGGCGGAACAGCCGCGCGCGTCCGGCGCCGAGCGCCGCACGGATGGCCATCTCCCGCGAGCGCGCCGCGCCGCGGGCGAGCAGCAGGTTCGCCACGTTCGTGCACGCGACGAGCAGCAGGCACCCGACGGCCGTCCACAGCGCCAGCAGGGCCGGCCGCGTCCGGCCGACGATCTGCTCGTGCGCCGGCACCAGCGCCACGCTCCATCCGGTATTGGTGTCGGGGTACTGGCGCTCCAGCCGCGAGCCGATCGTGCGCATCGTCGCTGCCGCGCGTTCCGGCGACACGCCGCGCTTCAGGCGGCCGATGACGAGCAGGAAGTCGCCCCGCCGGTGAGCCGCCTGCGCGGACATCGCCAGCGGCGTCCATGCCTCGGCCGCGCGCGGAAAGGCGAACCCAGGGGGCGCGACGCCGGCGACCGTGAACGGCGTCGCCTCGATGGTCACCGCGCGGCCGACGATGGCCGGATCGGCGCCGAACCGGCGGCGCCACAGGCTGTCGGCGAGCACCACCACCCTGGGTGCGCCGGGCCGATCATCGTCGGGGGTGAAGCCGCGGCCGATCGCCGGGCGGACACCGAGGACCCGGAAGAAACTGTCGGACACGCGGGCGCCGATGACGCGCTCGGCCTCGCCGCCGGCGGCGACGGTGACGTTGCGCGGCGAGATCGCCGTGAGGTCCTCGAACACGGTGTTCTGCGCGCGCCAGTCCACGAAATCCGGCAGCGACGCCGCTTCGTGCCCGATGCGCGTATTGTCGCCCCACACGTAGTAGAGCCGATCCGGTTCCGGGAACGGCAGCGGCTTCAGCAGAACCGCGTGGACGACGCTGAAGATCGCCGTGTTGCCGCCGATGCCGAGCGCAAGCACCAGGATGGCGGCGAGGGCAAAGGTCTTTTCCCGGCGCATCATCCGCCACGCGTACCCGCAATCCTGCCGCAGCATCGCGAGGTGCGCGCGCGGCGCCGTCCGGAGCATGTCGCGCAGGGTCTCGACCCACAGGCGGACCATCGCAGCGGCGCCGTGCGAGCCGCGTTCGCGTCGCTGCTCGCGGAACACCTGGGCCATTTCGCGGCCGTAGTCGGATCGGAATTCGAACGGGAGCAGCCGGAGCAGCGCGCCGAACATGCGGTCGGCCAGGTTGCGGTGCGGTCTGGAGCCTTGATCACGCATGCCCGGCCACCAGGTGCTTGTCGCGGGCCAGCGCGATGGCCTGCTCCATCCGCGCGAGTTCGGCCAGCACGACGTGCCGGCCGGTGTCGAGCAGGCGATAGTAGCGCCGCCGTTCGTCATCGAGCGCCGGGTCGGGGCGCTCGTCCGATTCCGCGATCAGCCCCTCATCTACGAAGCGCTTGATGACGGCATACAGGGTGCCCGCGCCGAGGCGGACGCTGCCGTCCGTGCTCCGGGTCACTTCCTTGAGAATCGCGTACCCGTGCTTCTCGCCATCGGCCAGAGCGACGAGCACGTGGAACATGGCCGGGGAGAGCGGAAGGAACGGGACCGGGTCGAAGTGTCTTCTGGTCATCGGGCGTTCTGCAGCTGAGGCGGAAATCACCCGCCGGTCGGCATACTATAGCGACTGTCGATATAGTTGCCAACAGGGCGGGGAGGCGAGCGACGTGCGACGTGCGACGTGCGGCGTGCGAGGTGCGAGGTGCGTGGGATCCGGCGTCAGCCGAATTTGACACGGGCCGGAGCCCGGAGCCCGGAGCCGTCCCGTTACACGTGGTTGCGCAGCATCAGTTCCTTGGGATGCGGCTCGAGGTACACCTGGCCCGCGAGGTAGGCGACGCCCAGGTGGCGGACGTGGTGGCGGACCAGCGTGATGGGCACGACCAGCGGCACGAACCCTGCGCGGTAATCGGCAATCGTCTGCTGCAACTCTTCGCGCGACAAGAGATCCAGTCCGTCGTGCAGGTAGCCGGCCATGTGCTGCAGGACATTCACGTGCCGGCCGCGCGTGGCGAGCCTGGCGAGGGCGTCCATGAAGGCGGTCTCGTAGGACGCACGGAGGCCGCGCCTGTTTGCCGATGAGGCGCGCGCCACCAGCTGGCCCAGCCGCCGGTAGGCGTCCGGTGAGTGCGCGAGGAGCAGCAGCTTGTGTGCCGCGTGGAACGCCACCAGGTGCCCGGCCGTCCACCGGCCGCCGAACATCGTCTTCAGGCGGGCGTAGGCGAACACGCGTTCGATGAAGTTCTCGCGAAGCCGCGCGTCCGACAGGCGCCCTTCCTCCTCGACGGGCAGTTGCGGAAAGCGCTCGGTCAGCGCGACGGCGAACAACCCGCGGCCGCTCTTCGTCGCCATCCCGTGGAGGTTCCAGACCTTCACGCGCATGAGGCCGCAGCTCGGCGAGTCCTTCTTCAACACGTAGCCGCACAGGTCGAGCCGCTGCAGCGTGTCGAGCCGCCGCTTTGCGTACTGCTCCATCGCGCTCGTGTGATCGGCGCCGCTCTTGACGCCCACCAGGCGCACGCCGCCATGCTCGTCGCGGGCCACGAGCCGAATCGGCTCCCGCGGCACGCCGAGGCCCATTTCGAGCTCCGGGCATACCGGCACCCACTCGACGTACCGGCCGAACGTGTCCGCCAGGAACGACTCGCGCTTGTGCCCGCCGTCGTAACGGACCTTCTGCCCGAGCAGGCACGACGAGATGCCTATGCGGATGGCCATCGACATGGCTCAAGTATGACAGTGTGGGCGGCGACGCTGCAGTACAATGGCGTCCGCTCACCAGGAGTCACGCATGGTCCCAGAGCGCGACAGAACCATCCTCGCCGCATGTGCCATCATGACGTTCATCGCCGTCGCCCCGAGCCTTGCACGCGACACGCGGCCGATCGCCATCATTCCGCAGCCGGTCTCCGTGATCGCGCAGTCCGGAACGTTCACGCTGACCGCCGACACCGTGATTCAGACCGACCGCGCGACCGCGGATCTCGGCCGCCGGCTGGCCCGCTACCTGGAGCCCGCTACCGGGTTCACGCTGCGCGTGCAGGCCGGGCCGGCGTCATCTGGCCGGCGCATCACGCTTGCGATCGATCCACGTCTCCGGCGTCTGGCGCCCGAGGGCTACACGCTCGACGTCGCCGCGCGACGGATCGTCGTTCGCGCTCCCGAACCGGCCGGAATCTTCTACGGCATCCAGACGCTCCGCCAGTTGCTGCCGCCGGAGATCTTCCGGGAGGCGCGCGTGGCGGGCGTGCCCTGGACGCTGCCGGCGGTGAAGATCGAAGACATGCCGCGGTTCGCGTGGCGCGGCATGCACCTGGACGTCGGCCGTCATTTCATGCCGAAGGAATTCATCAAGAAGTACCTCGACCTGCTCGCGCTGCACAAGCTGAACACGTTCCACTGGCATCTCACCGAGGACCAGGGCTGGCGGATCGAGATCCGAAAGTACCCGAAGCTCACCGAGGTCGGCGCCTGGCGGAAGCAGACAATTGTCGGCCGCCAGGGCGACAAGCCCGAAGCCGCCACCTACGACGGCATCCGCCACGGCGGCTATTACACGCAGGACGACGTGCGCGAGATCGTGGCGTACGCCAGAGACCGATTCATCACCATCGTGCCCGAGATCGAAATGCCCGGCCACGCGCTGGCCGCGATTGCGTCGTATCCGGCGCTTGGCGTGGACGGCACGCCGGCAGAGGTCGCGACCCGGTGGGGTGTCTTCGACAACATTCTCAACGCGGACGATTCGACCATTGCGTTCATGCAGGACGTTTTGACGGAAGTGATGGGCCTGTTCCCGGGCCGCTTCATCCACATCGGCGGAGACGAGGCCGCCAAGGCGCGCTGGAAGGCCAACCCACGCGTGCAGGCGCGCATCGCCGCGTTGGGCCTCAAGGACGAGGACGCGCTTCAGAGCTGGTTCATTCGCCAGATGGACGGGTTCCTGGCGTCGAAGGGACGCCGGCTGATCGGGTGGGACGAGATCCTGCAGGGCGGCCTGGCGCCGGGCGCGGCCGTGATGTCATGGCAGGGCGTCACGGGCGGCATCGCAGCCGCCCGCCAGGGCCATGACGTCGTGATGGCGCCGACCAGTCACACCTACTTCGACTATTACCAGGCGCGTCCGGCCGCGGCGGAGCCGCTCGCGATCGGCGGATACCTGCCCATCGAGACGGTGTACGCCTTCGAACCCGTTCCGGCGGATCTGGAACCGCAGTACGCGGCGCACGTGCTCGGTGCGCAGGGTCAGATCTGGACCGAGTACATCGGCACGCCGAAGCAGGCGGAGTACATGGCGTTTCCGCGCGCCTGTGCGCTTGCCGAGGTGGTGTGGACGCCGGCCGCCTCGCGGAACCTGGCGGACTTCCTCGCGCGCCTCGACGTGCACGCACGGCGGCTCGCGATTCTCGACGTGAACTTCCGGCCGCCGCAGGTCACGTCGCCCGTCGCCACGCCGCGGTGACCTCACTGCGAGGTCGGAAGCGACCAGAAACCCCACTGGCCGCTGCGGTCATGGAAGATGATCTGCCGCCCGTCGCGCGACCACGCGAAGTTCTCCGCCGTCGGATCGGCCAGCACTTCGCGCATCGTTCCGTCCGTCAGCTCGAGCAGCCAGGCGCCATCGTTGTCGATCTGAAAGACCACCCGGGTGCCATCGGGTGACACCACCGGCATGCGCACCAGCCTGTCGCTTCGCGGCGACGGGTAGGACCGCGCCTCGCCACTCGCGGTGTCGAGCACGACAACCTCATCCTCGTGCGCATAGCAGATCCGGTGGCCGTCCGGGAACCAGGACACGCCCCACGGCTGCCCGGCGCGATGGGACGTGAGGCGGCTCGCCGCCCCTGATTGCATCTCGAGCGCCCATACGTTCCACACCGTCGGGTCGTCCGGCTCGGATCGGACAAACGCCAGGCGCGTCCCATCCGGTGACCAGGCCGGGAACGCCGCGTACTCCGGACCGCTCACGCGGCGCACCTCGTGACCATCGCGGGAGGCCAGGTACACGCCGCGCGGGCCGTCGCGGTCCGAATCGAACGCGATCGTCCGGCCATCGGGCGACAATCGCGGATGGTAGTTGCGTCCGCGGTCGTGGGCGATCGACAGCACGCGGACGAATCCGTCGCCCCCGCTTCCAATCTGTACCACGCCGCCCGTCGCCGGGCCGCCCTCCTCGTCGAGCAACGCCGATCGGTCGGCGCCGAACGAGGCGGAGAAGACCGGCCGCTTCGACACGTCCAGTGCCTCGATCAGCCTGCCGCTCGGCTCGGCGAGAACCGGCACGGGTTCGAGTGATGGCGCACCTGTGGTGGTCTCGCCGGTCGTGCCCGCGGTGTCAACATTGAGGTAGTGCGGCCCGCTGGTCCGACTGCCCGCGACACTTCTCGGAAACGCCCTGGCGGCATCGTCCCCCGCGGGTGGGCGCGAGTCACGGCCAACGACGGCCGGGATCGCCTGCGGCGACGCGGGATCGGCGGCTGGCCGGGCGGACATCGGCGGGGCGGGCGGCCCAGTCACGAACGACAGCGCTCGGCCGAGCGGCTGCCGCTCGGCGGCCGCTCCTGCGGCGATCAACAGGATGCCGATTCCGGCCAGCGTCCGGTCGCGCTTCGAGAAGCCTGCGCGGCTCATGCGCCCGAACGCCGGAGCGGCCAGGCGCGACGCGCCCCGGGCGAGGCGGATCCTCAAGCCGGTGAACGGGCGCGGCGCCCGCCTCGCGCTGCGCGTCAGCTCGAACGTCCGCTCGTCGGCTTCGCGCAGAAGACGCCGGAGCATGTCGGCATCCGGCCCGTGCTGTCGGACAGCCTGACCGGATGCGCCGCGCGACCGATACGCATCGCGGTCCGTGTCGCGAAGCAGTCGCCGAAGCGCGTCGGGGCGCATGCCCGAACGCCGCTCGGGCCGAGGCGCCTTGGCTGTCGGCACGTGCAGGTCGCGCAGGCCCTGCAGCGAAAGATAGCGTTCGACAACCTGTCGAAGCAGGTGCGGTCGTGCGTCCTGCTCGAACCGGGCGAGCGATCGCGAGAGGTCCTCGAGCGAGGCGAACGGCGGCGCCCCGACCACGCCGAGCGCCCGCCCGATCGCGAAGTGGACGCCGGCGGGCGCGCGCCCGTCGGCGCCGGCAGACTCGTCGGGCAGCAGTGTTTCGAGGAAGATCGCAACCGCGGACATGGAGACAGGAAACCACTGACCAGCGGCGGCCACGACGGCCCCGTCGCCGTCGATCGCGAACTCGTCGAGCGTGCCCCGCGCGTTGTCTGTGGGAGGGCGCTCCGAGTTGATCGCGATGATGCTCTGAGCAAGAGCAAGCGCTTCCTGCCAAGAGAGCGTAATGCCTGAGCTGGTCAGATCCCGAACCGAGACGATACGTTGGCTGGACATGGGCGCCTTTCCGTATGCCAAAAGCTCGCCGGATCCTTGCCGCGCGTCGTCCAGCGGATTCGCGCGGTGCCCGTCGCCTGACAATGCTCCCTGGCGCCGGGTCTTCAGACCCCGTGAGACTTGCCGCTGAGCTTGTGGCCGATGGCTGCGAACAGGCGCAAAGGCGCCCAGCGTCGATCTGGCGCTCCACCACGGCGGGCGGCAGCGATGTCACTGGAACGCGCGACAGACTGCGTTGACGATCGGCCGCGCTGGCGTCGGCGGGACTCGCACAGACGAGGTAGTCGCGATGATCCCGCTCGCGCATCATCCGTCTCAGGGCGTCCACGCGAGGACCAGACGTACGGCGATCTTTTACCACTTGTCTTTCTGTCTCCAGGACAGCGCCGCCGGCGGCGGGTGCCGAATCGTCGGCCGCGCTCAATCGCGAGATGCAGCGTGTGAAAACCGGGCCGAGTGGCGCGGCATGCCACCCCTGCTCAGTCCGGGCGAGCGCGTCCGCGAACTCCGCCACCGAGTCGAACGGCGGCGCGTCGTCCAGGCCGAGCGCGCGTCCAATCGCGAGATCCACGGTCACCGGCGCGCGCCTGTCAGCCGGAGCGGTTTCCGCGGGCAACATCTGCATCAGGAACAGCGCGAGCTCTGACACCGCGATCGCGGGGCTGTGCGCGGTGGCGACCGACACGGTGCCGCGGGCGTCGAGCTCCATGTCCGCAAGCAGATCGCCGCCTGGCTGTCCAGGCGCCGCCTGCGCGCAGAGGGCGGCGGTGCGGCGTGTGATGGCCACGGCTTCGCGCCACGAAAGCCGAACGCCGGAATCGACGAGATGGGCAAAGCTGATGCGTTCGATGAGCATTGCGCTTTCCCAATGCGAAATGCTCGCCCGATCGGGCGTCACCGGCAGCCGCAGGCGCCCTTGACCTCGAGCTCATCTGCTATTACGCTCCCACAGCGCGTGTTCGGCGAATCGAACCTGCTCCCACCTCGGTCGCCCTCCGGTCTCCACTCAGCGGAAAGGATCTGTCACATGAAACCGCGAATGTCGATGATGCGACTGGCGATCGGGCTGGCGGTCGTGTTCGCGATGGGCCTGCCTGCGGGCGCGCAGAAGGGCAAACCCGCCGGCGGGCCGACGGGTATCCGGGTAGACGGCACCATCATCAAGGGCTACATCGAGTGGCTGGCGGCGCCCGAGCGGGAGGGCCGTCGCACGCTGACGCCCGGCTACGAGAAATCCGTGGAGTGGGCTGCGGCGAAGTTCAAGGAGTGGGGCGTGAAGCCGGCTGGCGAAAACGGCACCTACCTCCAGAACGTGCCGATCACGAGCCGCGGCGGCGCGCCCTACATCTGGACGACGGGAACTCCCGAGCTCGTCGTCGACGGGCGGGCGTTCCTGGCGAAGGACAGCGATTTCACGCTTGACCCCGCGTCAACGCCGGGTGCGCAGGTGACGGCCGACATCGTCTTTGTCGGCCATGGCATTTCCGCGCCGGCTAAGGGCCTGGACGAGTACGCCGGCATCGATGTGAAGGGCAAGATCGTACTGGTTCTCAAGGGCTCGCCGAAGGACGCGCCCGTGGCGCGCTCGTCATTCGGCCCGCCGCCCGCCGCTTTGACAAGCACCGAGGCGTGGACCGACGAATCGACCGACGCCGCCCGGATCAAGACCGCGTACGACAAGGGCGCGGCGGCGATCCTGCTGTTCAGCACCGACAAGCTGACGCCGCCGAACCAGTTCGGCCCGGCGGCCGCCGCGCCGGCCCCGGCGATGGGCGGGCGTCCCGCGCCGCTCGATCCCGCGGCCTTCACGCGGCCCTTCCTCGCGGTGACCGACCTCGACGCGCGCGTGTTCCGCCAGGTGTTCTACCGCGATCCGATCGCGCTGCAGGAGTCGGGGCGCGCCTTCATCGCGCGCGTCGACCAGATGCGCCGCGACATCCGCGACAAGAAGCCGCGCTCGATGGCCACCGGTGTCCGCGCCCAGATCAAGGGCTACGCCACCGTGAAGTACTACGGCGAGAAGTACAAGAACGCCGTCTCCCACAACGTGATCGGCAAGCTCGAGGGCACCGACCCGACCCTCAGGAACCAGTACATCGTCATCGGCGGGCACCTGGATCATCTCGGCGTGACCAACGGCATCGTCTTCCCGGGCGCCGATGACGACGCGTCCGGCGCGGCGACCGTGATGGAGATGGCGCGCCTGTTTACCGCCAACGCCGCGACGATCAAGCCGAAGCGCACGATCGTCTTCGCGTTGTGGTGCGGCGAGGAAGAGGGCCTGTTCGGCTCGAACTATTGGGGCGATCATCCGACCGACGGCGTCTCGATGGACAACGTCGTGGCCGACTTCAACAACGACATGGTGGGCCTGGGCGACGGCATCGGCGCGCCCGGTGCGCTGAACTTCCCGACCATCTTCGACGTCGTCATGAAGAACCAGGCCCCGGACGTGGCGAAGGCCGTGCACCCGTCGACGGCGGGTCCCGGCGGGAGCGACTACTCGACCTTCATCGACAAGGGGATCGAGGCGTTTGCGCTGATGACCGACGGCGGCGTCGGCCATCCCGACTACCACGACTCGGGCGACAAGACCGACAAGATCGATCCCGAGATGCTGCGCAAGAACGCGCAGTTCGTGCTGCAGGGCGCCATCAACGTGGCGAACGAGACGACGGTCAACCTGAAGATCACCGATCGCCTGCACCTCTACAACGGCATGCGCCTGGCGCTGCTCAACCTGAACGAGGTCGGCGCCGGCGGCGGCCGCGGCGGCGGGAGAGGGGGCGCGGCGGCGGCGCCGCGAGGGCCGCGCCTGAACGTGGCGCTCAGCGAGCCCTCGGCGTTCGGCGGCAACGTGACGATGATCGATCTCGCCGCGACGCAGCTCGGCGTCGGGCGCGTGGACGTGCCGGCGCGGGGCGACGGCGTGTGGTTCGCCGCCTCCGGCGTGACCGAGGCGGGCCAGGCAGCGCTGCGGGCGTTCGAGGCTGGCGGCGTGGTGCTCAATCTCGTGAATCCCGGCCGGCCGCTCCTGCTCAGCATGCTCGATTCCGCGAAGAAGCCGTTCATCGTCAGCGGTCTCGGCGTCATACCCGACGCCGACCTGGCGCGGCGCATCAAGGCGAAGAATGTGCTGGTGGCGGTGGAGTTCGACGTGGCCGCGCCGCAGGCGATTGCCCAGAGGCTCGTCGACTTCAAGCAGGCGGCGGGTGATTCCGGCAACCTGCTGCTCGTCACGCGCCTGGCGGCGGCGGGCGGGCGAGGCGAAACCGCGCCGGCGCAGACGGGCCTGAGCCAGCTCGATCAAGCGAAGCAGCAGATGTACCTGGCGCTCGTGAAGGCGGGCTGGACGAAGGACGAGATCTACTCGATGGTCGGCGTGACCCCGCCGCAGCCCGCGGGCGGCGCGGGCGGCGGGCGTGGCGGCGGCGGAGGCCTGGGCGGGAACCTGGCAAAGCTCGCGCCGGTCGTGCCGACGACGTAGGCCGGACAGTGGGTAGTGGGTAGCTATCCACTACCCCTACAACTCCCTGAGCGCCACCACGACCGGCACGCGCGCCGCGCGAATGGCGGGCAGCAGGCCACCGACGAGCCCGATGACCACGGCGTACACGACGCCGCGGACGAGCAGCGCCGGCGTCACCGCGAAGGCGAACGCCACCTGGCTGAAACTCTGCCAGTTGATCGTCGCGGTCTGGTACCCGTTGAAGCCGACGTACGCGATGAGGCCGCCCAGCGCGCCGCCGACGACCGCGAGCAGCACCGATTCGGCCAGCACGGAGATGACGACGGGGCCGCTGCGGAACCCCAGGGCGCGCAGCGTGGCGATCTCGCGCGAGCGGTTCGCCACCGCGGAGTACATGGTGTTGATGGCGGCGAAGATGGCGCCGATGCCCATCAGGCCGCCGATGAACAGGCCGAGCACGCGGATCATCGTGTAGACGAGCGTTGACTGCTGGGCATAGTAGTCCTGCTCGCGCATCACCTTCACGTTCAGCCGCGGGTCGGTCGTCACCGCGTCCTTGAATCGATCGAACGCGCCCGGCGATTCCAGCTTCGCGTAGATCGCCTGAACGCTGTTGCCGCGGTTGTAGGCCGGGCCGAGCACGAGCGCGTCACACCACAACTCCGAATCGGCTGCCGTCCCGCCGCTGTCGAAGATCCCGACCACCTTCCACTGGTTGGCGCCGACCTTCAACATCGTGCCGATGTCGGTCCTGGCGAACTGCGAGGCGGCGCCGCGGCCGACGATGATCTCGTTGCTGCCGGTCTGGAACCGCCGGCCGGCGATCATGTGGACGTTCGGGCGCACCTCGAACGCGGCCGGATCGACGCCGCGAAGCGGCACGTTGGCCACCGAGCCGGTGCTGCGCTTCGGCAGATCGAGCATGACGAACAGCTCGGCCGACGCGATCGCGCCGTGCGGTCCCCGCGCGAGACCGGGCGCATCGGCGATCATGTTGGCCTGGTCGCGCATGAGGACGCTCGTCATCTCGGCGTCCGAGCCCGCCCGCAGCACCACCACGGCGTCCGGCGCTCCGGTACTCGCCATCGTCAGGCGGAAGCCTTCGGCCATCGAGAGGAGCGCGACGAAGACCGCGGCGACCGCCGCGATGCCGACAATCGCCACGCTGGACGAGGCCAGGCGCCGGGGCAGCGTGCGCACGCCGAGCAGCGTCACGGCGATGATCTGCGACAACGCGCCGACCATGTCAACTCCTCCGCAAGGCGTCCGCGATCTGCAGGCGCCGGGCGCGCAGCGCGGGAAAGACGCCGGCCACGACGCCCAGCGCCAGGACGAGAGCTGCGCCCACCAGCAGCGCGCGCGACGTCAGGATGAACCCGGGAATGAGGCCGCCGGTCGGGTCGCCACCGCGAGTGATCGCCAGCCACGCCAGGCCGAGGCCGAGCCCTCCGCCCACGACCGCCAGCAGGCACGACTCGAGGAGCACGAGCCCGAGGACGCGGCCGTCGCTGAAGCCGAGCGTCTTGAGGACGGCGAGTTCGTTCGTGCGCTCGCGAACCGATTGCGCCATCGTGTTCGCCGTCACCAGCAGCAGCGTGAAGAACGCGGCGCCGAGCACCGCCCGCATGATGGCCCCGATGTCGCCGATCTGGTTGACGAACGCCTGGGCGAACGCCTTCTCGGTGGTCGTCTTGGTCTCGAACGGGGAGTTGGCGAACCGGTCGTCGATCTGCCGGGCGATGGCCGGCGCGTTCGCGGGAGCGCCGATCCGGATCACGTACCATCCAACCATGCCCTGCCCGAACATGCGCGACTCGTCGAGATACTTGTAGTGGAAGAACAGGTTGGTGGTGTCGGTGCCCTTCGCGCCGCCGTCGTAGATGCCGTCGATCCGGAACTCGTAGGTGGGCTTGGAGTCCTTGCGCCGCCAGATCGTCAGCTGGATCGGCACGCGCTGGCCGACCGTCCAGCCGAATCGCGTGGCCGTGGATCGGCCCACGATCGCGCCCATGCGGTCCGCCAGCCACGCCTTCTTCTGGGCGTCGGGCAGGAGATATTCGGGATACATGCGCAGCAGGCAGTCGGGCTCGACCGCGATCTGCGGGAAGAAGTTCATGGCACTCTGGTAGATGCCGCCGAACCAGGTGTTGTGGCAGACCTCGGTCACGCCCGCGACGCCCGCGATCCGCGGCCCGTAGCTCTCCGGCAGGAGCTGGATGAGCGACACCTTGTGGGTGAGCACCAGGCGGTCGCTGCCCGCCAGGTCGACGCCGGCCGAGAACCCGGCGGTGATCGCGGCCAGGTAGGCGTAGAGCACGAAGATCACGACGATGACGAGCAGCGTCAGGATCGTGCGCGTCTTACGCCGCATCAGGTTGTGCCAGACGAGCGGGAGGAATTTCATGCGCTGCCTTCCCGCTGCAGCACGCCCTTGTCCAGGTACAGCACGCGACTGGCGCGCGCCGCCACCTGCGGGTCGTGGGTCACCATGATGATCGTCTTGCCGTGCTGCCGGTTGAGCGTGACCAGCAGATCCATGATCTCGTCGCCCGCCTTGCGATCGAGGTCGCCGGTCGGCTCGTCGCACAGCAGCAGCGTCGGGTCCGTGACGATGGCGCGCGCGATGCCGACGCGCTGTTCCTGGCCGCCGGACAACTGCCGCGGATAGTGTTTCGCGCGGTCGGACAGCCCCACGATCGCCAGCGCGGTCGCGACGTGGTGTTTGCGCTCGGCGCGGCCGAGACCGGTCAGGAGCAGCGGCAGTTCCACGTTGCCCGCCGCGGTCAGCACCGGCAGCAGGTTGTAGAGCTGGAAGACGAACCCGATGTGCCGGGCGCGCCAGCGCGCCATCTGGCCGCTCGAGAGCTTGTCGATCTGCTCGCCCGCGACGACGACCGAGCCGCTCGTCGGCCTGTCGAGGCCGCCAATCAAGTTGAGCAGCGTCGTCTTGCCGGACCCGGACGGTCCCATCAGCCCGACGAAATCGCCCTGCGGGATCGCCAGGTTCGTGCCCTGGAGGACGTCGATGCGTTCCGACCCGCGCCGGAACACCTTGTGAAGATCGGTGACTTGGACGAGATCGTTCACAGTGACCTCTCAAGTAGTGGGTAGTGGGTAGTGGGTAGCGGGTAGCGCCGGTTGCCAACCGCCAACCGTCCACTATCCACTACGCACCATCCACTATCCACTACTTCACGACGACCCGTGCGCCGCTCTTCAGGTCCGCCGGTCCTTCCACGACGACCTGCTCGCCCGCCTCGAGGCCCGCCAGCACCACGGACGCGTCACCGCGCGACACGCCCAGACGGACGGCGCGGCGTTCGACGCGTCCGTCCTGCATGACGAACACGACGTCGCGGCCCGCGTCCTGGCGCACGGCGGCGCGCGGCACGAGCCGCTCCGCGGGGGCCGCCTGGCCGGTCGCGGGTGGGGTGCCGCTCTCGAGAAACGCCACCTTCACGCCCATGTCGGGCAGGATGCGGGGATCGAGCTTGTCGAACGCGATGCGCACCAGCACCGTGGCCTTCTGCCGATCCGCGGCCGGGATCGTGGTGATGACGGTGCCGGGGATCTTCCAGTCGGGATACGCATCGAGGACCGCTTCGATGCGCTGGTGCGGCGTCACGCGGTTGATGTAGCTCTCGTTGACGTCCACCTCGATCTCGAGCGACGACATGTCCACGATCGTGCAGATGCCGGTGCGCGTGAAGCCGCCGCCAGCCGAGACCGGCGAGACCATCTCGCCCGGCTGCGCGTCCTTGGAAATGGCGATGCCGGAGAACGGCGCCGTGATGGTGAGATCGGCGAGGTCGTTCTCGCGCACGCCGATCTGCCGCTCGGACACCGTCACCTGTTCGCGCGCCAGGGCCAGGCGCGCCTCGAGCGCATCGACTTCGGCCTGGGCGCTGTCGAGATCGGCCTGCGCGAGGACCTTCTCCGAGACGAGCGACACGGTGCGCTTGAGCGTGACCTGCGCCTGCGCCAGGCGCACCTCGGTTTCCGAGAGTGCCCGGCGCGCGGCCGACAGTTCCGCCTGGGCGAGCGTCAGGTAGCGCGTCGGGCTGCTGGCATCGAGGCGCGCCAGGACCTGGCCCTTGCGCACCGCCATGCCCTCTTCGACCCGCACCTCGATCACCTTGCCGGTGACTTTCGAAGAGACCGTCGCGCGCCGCCGCGCGGTCACGTAGCCCGACGCGTTGAGCACCGCGCTCTTCGCGCCGCCGGCCTCCTCCTGGACCACGCTCGCCACGCGCACCGTCACCGGGCGGGCGCCCAGGCACATCCACGCGCCCCAGGCGCCGGCGCCGGCCACGACCACGAGGGCCAGCACCGGCAGCACGCGCCCCGTCCGTGGCTGGCGGCTACGATCGATACGCAGGTCGTCGATGGAAGGTTTGTCGGCAGTCATGACACCCGTTACATGGTAACTCGGTCTATCTGAACCTGACATTCCCCGCCGCGATCGCCAGGTCGCGGTCGGTAATCGGCTGGCGCGGCAGGTCCGGACCGGACCAGTGCACCTTCAGATCGAACCCGCCGTCCCGCTCGAAGAAATCCACCTGGATGCTGTGCAAGCCGGGCGCGAGCGCGACCAGGCCCGTCTTCTCGCGCAGGCTGTGCAGGCCGTCGTTGTCCACGAGCACCTGGCCGTCCACGAGCAACCGGCTGCCGTCATCCGACGCCAGCGCGAACTGGTACACGCCGCGCTTGGGGACCTTCAGGAAGCCCGAATACCGGAACCCGAACCGGCTGGCGCGCGCGCGCGGCGCCAGGTCGAAGGTATGCACCACGCCCCGCTTGATCGGCTTTGCCAGGTCCGTCGTCTTGTCGAACGTGCCTTCGAAGTACTCGTAGCGCAGGCCGGGCTCGATGTGATCGACGACGACGGCGTGCTGCGGAATGACCTTCGCGAACGAGGCGCGCGCGATCGGGCTCACGGCCTTGCCGGCGCGAAACGCGCGGGCGGCGACCTCGGCGCTCGCCGTCAGGCGAATCGGCCCCGACACCAGCGGCGAGTCCGCGTGGGGATTGGTGCCGCCGGTCGTATAGCGCAGTTCGACGCCTTGCTGCGAGCTCGCGATCGTGACGTCGAGCGTGTCGACGAAGATCGGCGCGACCGCACTGATCGCCGGCGCGATCGCCACGTCGGGCCTGCCCTTGAGGTCCACGACGACGACCGTGTCCACCGGGTCCGGGGCGGCCGCGGGCACCGTGACGGCCAGGATGTCGCCGTCGCGGGCCGTGGCGAGCGGGCGGCGTGCGGGATCGGCCAGCAGAAACGCCGACGTCGCCTCGCTGAGCAGCCCGTCCACCACCAGTCTGCCGTTCGTCGGCCATTCGAACACGTGCAGGTAGAGGCGGGTGGCCTCGTCCGGCATCCGTTTCGCGGTCGCGCGGCCCCACGACAAGGCGGGAAAGGGACTGGCCGACGTCCCGTAAATGGCTTCACCGTTCGTCTTCAGCCAGCGTCCGATGCCGGCGAGCCGATCGATGGACGGCTGCGGGATCAGTCCTTCGGCCGTCGGGCCGACGTTCAGCAGGAGATTGCCGCCCTTCGAGGCGACGTCCACCAGCGTCCGGATCAGCTGTTCGCCGGATTTCCAGTTCTCGTCGTGGCTGTTGTAGCCCCAGTGGTCGTTCATCGTCATGCAGGTTTCCCAGTCCGGCGGGGTCCCCAGCGCGGCACCCGCGCTGGGGTGCCCTACGCCCGGGAGACCCGTCGGCGGCACTTCCTGCTCCGGGGTGCCGTAGTCGCCGGCGAAGCTGGCGTCGCGCGTCAGTTGGAAATCGCCGCCGCCCTTGTCGACGCGGTTGTTCACGATGATGTCCGGCTGCAGGCCGCGCACGAAGCGGTACATGTCGAGGCCGCGCTCGTGCGTCCACGTGCCCTCCCACTGGCCGTCGAACCACATGATGTCGATGGGCCCGTACTTCGTCAGCAGTTCGCGCACCTGGCCCTTGAGGTACTGGACGTAGCGATCGAAGCTGGCGCCCTGCGTGGAGCGCGTTTCCCACTCGCGGCGCGGCAGGTAATCGGGATGGTGCCAGTCCATGATCGAGTGGTACCACCCGATGCGGATGCCCGCCTCGCGGCAGGCGGTCACCAGTTCCTTCATGATGTCGCGCTTGAACGGCGTGGCCATCACGGTGTAGTCGGTGAGCGCCGAGTCGAACAGGCAGAAGCCGTCGTGGTGCTTCGTGGTGATGACGATGTAACCGACGCCCGCGTCTTTCGCCATGCGGACCCATTCGCGCGCGTCGAAGCGGGCGGGATTGAACCGGCTGCGGAACTTCTCGTACTGGGCGACGGGGATCTGCGCGGTGTTCATGATCCACTCGCCGTGGCTCGTCTGGCCCTGCCACTCGCCGGCGGGAATCGCGTAGAGCCCCCAGTGGATGAACAGGCCGAAGCGCGCCTCGCGCCACCACGCCATGCGGTCCGTGCCTCCCGGCGTCGTCCCGCGCTGAAGGGGGGAATCGGATCCGCAGGTTCCGGCCTTCAGGCCGGGACCCGCGCCGAACAACGTCACGCCGATCACCACGGCCATCAACACCCGTCGAACCGCGCTGCGCATGGGACCCCTCCGGGGCCGGGCCTGCGGCCGCCCCCGCACACGAGCCCGTGGCAGGAATGATATGCGATGAGGCGGGCCCGTGCATGAGGTTCGCGCGTCGGTCGCGTGACCGCGACCACCAGCTCTGCTAGAATCCCAGCCGTGAGAAGGGCTCGGCGGCACCGCGTGCTTCGCTTCGTTGCCTTGCTGCTGGTCGTCTGGCTGGCCGCCGACGTCCTGTCGCACGGCACCTGCGCGCACGACCTCATTGCCATGGCGCGCGCCGGCCGCTCCCAGGTGGGCGACACAACCCCTCACCCGCGCTCCCACGATGGGGACGACGTCAATCATTGTTCGTGTCACTGGCAGTATCTGCCGGCGGCGCCGCCGTTACCGGCCGCGCTTCTCCAGTCGGCGCCAGTCGTTGTCACACCCGTGGCCGCCGTCCCACCCATCGTCGAGCGACCGCTCGACCGGCCTCCGCAATTCCCGGCATAGGCCTGCCTCTTTCCGCTCTCGGACAATCACGGATTCGCCCCCGGAATTGCCAGAGACCCATGCGAAGTGTCTGCCTCGTCACCTTCTGGCTGGCTGCCTGCGGTGCCCTGTACGCTCAGGGCCCCGACGTGCCGGCCAGGCTCTCTCTCGAAGACGCGCTTCGAATCGCCGAAACGCGCAACCCGCAGATCGTCGTGGCGCAGCAGGACGTCGTCGCGTCGGACGCCGACGTGCTGGGCGCCAGCAAGCGGCCGAACCCGGCCTTCATCATGAGTTCCGAGGGCATCCCTCTCTCGCAGCAGAACCGACCGTCGTTTTTCAACAACCAGGAGCTGGCGTTCGGCATCCAGCAGGAGCTCGAGATGGGTGGACGCCGGAGGCTCCGAACGGAACAGTCACAACGCGGCGCGGAGGCGGCCCGCGCCTTCTCCCGCGACGCGCTGCGCCAGTTGCGCTTCGACGTGAGCCGCGCCTACATGCAGGCGGTCCTCGCGAAGTCGGACGACGAGGTGGCCCGCGCCACGCTGGAGGAGATTGACCGGGTGCTGGCGCTGAACCGGGCGCGCTACGAACAGGGCGAACTCTCCGGCGGTGAGCTGCGCCGCCTGCAGGTGGAACGGTTCCGGTTCGCCGATGACGCGTTCGCGGCGGAACTCGCGCTGAAGAACGCGCGCAGCGCCCTGCTGGCGCTCCTCAACCTGCGACCGCTCGACCAGCCGTTCGACACGATCGATGACATGCTGCCGGCTTCGATCGCCGCGACGATGACCGCCTTACCGGAGGCGACGGCCTCTGCGGTCGGCCGGGCGTTCACGAGCCGGCCCGACCTGGACGCCGCCCGTCGGGAACAGGACCGGGCCGAGGCGGGGTTCCGACTGCAGCGGGCGCTCGGGATCCCTTCGCTGTCGGTCGGGGCCGGCGTCAAGCGCGACTTCGGCGCAAACGGGTTCATCTTCACGTTCGGCGTGCCGCTGCCGCTGTTCAACCGCAACGAGGCGGGGATGGCGCGGGCAGGCGCCGAGGAGCGACAGGCCGCGGCGCGACTGACGGCCGTGGAGACCCAAGTTTCGCTCGAGGTGCAGCAAGCGCTGAACGCCGTGGATGTCTCGCGCCGGCGCCTCGGCTACGTCGAGGGGGAGTACTTGAAGAGCGCGCGCGAGGCACGCGATATCGTGCTCGCGTCGTATCGAAGCGGCGAGGCCACCCTCATCGACTATCTGGACGCCCAGCGTGCGCTTCGTGAAGCGCTTCGCACCCAGAACCGCGTGCGCTTCGACTACCGGATCAGCCTGTTTCAGTACGAGGCGGCCGTGGGGACACCCCCGCCGGCCCAGGGAAAGGATCTGCGATGAAGAACCAGTGGATCGGCCTGGCCCTGGCGGGTCTGGCCGCCTGCGCCGCGTGCACCGGCACGGCGGGCCCGAAGCCGGAGGCCCAGGAGTCGAAGTCGGCCGACAAGACCACCGAGGAGCGGAACACGGTTCGCGCGTCCGCGGAGGTCCAGAAGAAATGGGGCGTGGCCGTCGCCCCGGCGACGCGCGCCACCGTATCCGGTGCGATCACGATCCCCGGCGTTCTCGCTCTCGATCCCCAGCGGACGGCCCAGATCTCGTCGCTGCTCGACGGCAAGGTGGTGTTCGTCGGCGCCCAGGTGGGCGACGACGTGCGCCGGAACCAGCTCCTCGTCACCGTGCACGCCCCGGCCTTCTCACAGGCCAAGACGGCGTACCTGCAGGCGGGCGCCAAGCTGGAACTCGCGCGGCGGGAGGTCGAGCGGGCGGAAATCCTGCTGAAGCAGGAAGCGATCGACCAGAAGGAGACGCTCAGGCGCCGGGCCGAGTTCGAAAACGCCTCGAGCGAGTTCGCCGTCGCGGAGTCGAATCTCCACTCCTACGGTCTCGACCAGGCCGCCGTCGAACAGTTGTTGAGTCAGGCGCGGCGGCCGAACGATGGCTCCACGGCGATGGACGATCTGACCGAGCCCTACCTCCAGCTGACCGCGCCGATGGCCGGCCACGTCGTCGAGCGTGATGTCGTGAACGGCCAGCACATCGAGCCGCAGAAGATGCTGCTCACCCTGGCCGACCTGTCCACGCTGTGGGCGCTGCTCGACGCCCGGGAGGCGGACCTGCCGCACGTGTCCCGCGGCCGCGAGGTGCGCGTGACCACCAGCATCTATCCCGACCGCGTCTGGCACGGTCGCGTCGATCACGTGGGCGACATGGTGGACGAAAAGACACGCACCGTGAAAATCCGGGTCATCGTGGGGAACACCGACCGCCTGCTCAAGCCGAACATGTACATCCAGGGCGAGTTGCCGGACGCCGTCAGCTCGCGCGACGTGCTCACCGTGCCCCAGGAGGCGATTCAGACGATCGGGGGCGAGGCGGTGGTGTTCGTGCGCGAGGGCCCCGACAAGTTCGTGGCGCGGCCAGTCGAGACCGGCGATCGGGTCGGCACCCGACGGGCGGTGTTGAAGGGTCTGAACGGTTCCGACGTGGTCGTCGTCGCCGGGGCGTTCAACCTCAAGGCGGAACTCCTGAAGTCGACGCTGGCCGGCGAGTAGCCGCCACCTGGTCGGAGGCACCTGCACATGCTTGAACGGTTGATGGCACTTTCGCTCCGGAACCGCCTGGTCGTCGGCCTGGGGGTCCTGGTGATTGTGGGCCTGGGCGCCTATGCCGTCCGCACCATTCCCATCGACGCGTTTCCGGACGTCACGAACATCCAGGTCGAGGTGGTCAGCACGGCGGCGGGGATGTCGCCGCTCGAGATCGAGCAATTCGTGACCTACCCGCTCGAGAACGCGATGCGCGGGCTGCCCGGGCTCGTCACGATGCGGTCGGTGACCAAGTACGGCCTGTCGGTCGTGACGCTCGTGTTTCGCGACGACGTGGACGTGTACTTCGCCCGCCAGCAAGTCCACGAGCGCGTGTCCGAGGTCGAGCGGACGCTGCCGGAAGGCGTCGAGACCGAGATGGGGCCCATCGCCACCGCGATGGGCGAGATCTACCAGTACACCCTCGCCAGCGACAAGATCGATCTGGCGGCCGATGACGTCGCCACGCTGACCAAGCTGCGGACCATCCAGGACTGGATGGTCACGCCTCTGCTCAAGGGCATCCAGGGCGTGACCGAGGTCAACTCGTTCGGCGGGTACCTGCAGCAGTACCAGATCCTCGTGGATCCGGACAAGTTGCTGAAGTACGACCTGACCGTCGATGCCGTCGCCAACGCGATCCGGAACAACAACTCGAACGTCGGTGGCAACGTCGCCTCGTTTGCGTCCGAGCAGCACATCATCCGCGGCGTGGGCTTGATCCGCTCGGAGGACGACATCCGCAAGATCGTCCTCAAGGCCGAGCGCGGCACGCCGGTGTCGATCCGCGACGTCGGAGAGGTTCGCATCGATCACGCCATCCGGCAGGGCGCCTCCCAGATGAACGGCCAGCACGAGGTGGTGGGCGGCATCGTGATGATGCTGCGCGGGGAGAACAGCCGTGACGTGGTCACGAATATCGACGCCAAGGTCCGCGAGATCAACGCGAACCACGTGCTGCCGGACGGCCTGCGGATCGTTCCGTTCTATGAACGCTCATCGGTCGTCAACGACAGTACCAACACGGTCCTCAAGGCGCTCACGGAGGGTTCCGCGCTGGTGCTCGTGATCCTCGCCGTGTTCCTGTGGAGCGTCCGCGGGGCGCTGGTGGTGATCTTCGCGCTGCCTCTCTCGGCCCTGCTGACCTTCATCACCATGCGCTACACCGGCTTGAATGCGAACCTGATGTCGCTTGGTGGCCTGGCGATCTCGATCGGCATGGTCATCGACGCCACGATCATCCAGGTGGAGAACGTCCAGCGGCACCTGGCCATGGATCCGGATGGACGCAGCAAGCTCCAGACGGTTCTGCGCGCGGCGGTCGAGGTACGGAAGCCCAGCATCTTCGGCGAGCTCATCATCGCGCTGACCTTCATCCCGATCGCCACCCTGCAGGGCATGGAAGGCAAGATGTTCTCGCCGCTGGCGTACACGGTGGCCCTGGCCCTCCTGTCCTCGCTGCTGTTGTCCATCTTCGTCATCCCGACCGTTTGCCTGGTGGCGCTGAAGACCGTTCACAAGGAGAGCCCCGTCTTCACGCTGGCCAAACGCCTGTACTTGCCGCTGCTCGCCTTCGCGCTGCGGCGTCGTTTCGTCGTCGTCGCAGGAGCGGCGGCCGCCCTGGTGGGCGCCGCAGTGCTCGTTCCTCGCCTGGGCACGGAATTCGTGCCCGTGATGGACGAGGGGGCGTTCGACATGGACGTGCAGCTGATCCCCGGCGTCTCCCTCGAGCAGGCGATGAAGACGGCGGGTGAGGTGGAGGAGCGGCTCAAAGCGCGTTTTCCGGAGCTGGTGACGGTGGTATCGCGGACCGGACAGACGGGCGTGGCGATTGAGGCGCGCGGCGTGGACAAGACCGGCTTCGTCGGCGCGCTCAAACCCCGGCGAGAGTGGACCAGTGCCCACTCCCGCGAGGAGCTGATCGAGAAGATGCGCGATTCGTTGGCGGACATCCCGGGCATGGCGTTCACCTTCAGCCAGCCGATTCAGTGTCGAATCGACGAACTGGTCGCCGGGACCAAGGCGCAGGTGATCCTCAAGCTCTTCGGTGAGGACACAAACGTGCTGCGACGCAAGGCCGCCGAGATGGCCGGCATCCTCGGGAGCATCCGCGGCGGTGCCGACCTGGTCGTGGAGCGGCTCGCCGGGCAGCCGTATCTGACCGTGACCGTGGACCGAGACAAGGTGGCGCGCTACGGCGCGAACACGGGCGACGTGCTGAGGGTCATCGAACTCGCCATCGGGGGCAAGCCGTTGTCGCGGTTGTACCAGCAGAACCGCGCGTTCGACATCGCCTTGCGCTTTCCGGAGGACCGCAGGGAGTCGGTCGAGGCGCTCGGCGGCCTGCTCGTCGACGTCCCGGGCGGGTACCGTGTGTCCCTGGGCCAACTCGCGGACCTGAAAGCGGTGGAGGGGCCGACCGAGATCAGTCGCGAGGGCGGCCAGCGGCGGATCGGGCTCGAGATGAACGTCGTCGGGCGGGACATCGGCGGCTTCGTGAAGGAAGCGCAGCAGCGCATCGCCCGGAACGTGCAGCTCCCTCCCGGGTACTACCTGAGTTGGGGCGGCCAGTTCGAGAACCAGCAACAGGCCATGCGACGCCTGATGGTCATCACCCCCGTCGTCGTGGGGCTGATCTTCCTGCTGCTGCTCTTCACGTTTGATTCCGTATGGTTGGCGGGCCTCGTCCTCGTCAACTTGCCGTTCGCGATGGTCGGCGGCGTCTTCGCGCTGTTCCTGTCCGGGCTCTACCTGTCGGTCCCCGCCTCGGTGGGTTTCATCGTGCTCTTCGGTGTGGCGGTCTTGAACGGCGTGGTGCTCATCTCCTACATTTCGGACCTTCGGGACGAGGGCGCCAGCGTCACTGAGGCCGTTCGGACCGGCTGCGAGGCGCGGCTGCGTCCTGTGCTGATGACCGCCAGCATTTCCATCCTGAGCCTGATTCCGATGGTCTTTGCAACCGGGCCGGGCTCCGAAGTCCAACGCCCGCTCGCCGTCGTCGTGATCGGCGGACTCGTAACGTCGACCGCGCTCACGTTGCTCGTCTTACCCACCCTGTATCAGTGGTTTGCGCCGGAGCGCAAGGAGGTAGAGGTGTAAGCGCGGATCCCTCCCCTTGCTTACCGAGTGGAGGGCGGCGTATAGTGCGTTCCCTCGGTAACCGAGGGCACACCGATGAGCAAACCACCCGACCTGGTGCAGGGCACGCTGGACCTGCTTCTCCTCAAGATCCTCGCGCTGGAGCCCCAGAACGGCTGGGCAATCAGTCTGCGCCTCAAACAGGTGTCGGGCGAGATCCTCCAGGTCAGTGACGGGTCGCTCTATCCCGCCCTCCACAAGCTCGAGCAGCAGGGCTGGATTACCGCCGAATGGAAGGCCAGCGACAACAACCGGCGCGCGAAGTTCTATTCGCTGACGCGGCTCGGGCGCCGTCATCTGGACCGGGAGGCGGCCAACTGGACGCGCCTGTCCGCGGCGATCTCCCACGTCGTGAAGCTCCGGGAGGCGTGAGCCATGCGGGTCCGTCACTGGATTTACACGATGCCGTTGCGGGTCCGCTCGCTCGTGCGTCACGGGCGGGTCGAGAGCGAGTTGAACGAGGAATTTCAGGATCACCTGGACCACCTCATCGAGGCGCACCGGGCGAAGGGGTTGCCGCCCAAGGAAGCGCGTGTGGCTGCCCTGCGGGCGATGGGCGGCCTCGAGCAGCGCAAGGAGGAGTGCCGCGACGCGCGCGGCGTCCGGCTGGTCGAGGATGCGGTCGCCGATGTCCGCTACGCGCTGAGGGCCGTGCTGCGCGATGCGCGCTTCACCGCTGTCGTCATCCTGACGCTCGCGCTCGGCGTCGGCCTCAACACCGCCGTCTTCAGCATGGTCAGCGCCGTCATGCTGCGCAACCTGCCATACCCTGAGGCGGACCGCCTCGTCTCGTTGTGGGAGGAGACCGGCGGCCGCCAGCCGCAGAATGTCCGCGCGTCCGGTCTGGCGCTGGGCGGCGCGGCGACGCCGTCGCGCATCACCGTCGCGCCGGCCAATCTCGAGGACTACCGTCGAAGCAGGGCGTTCGAGGGCCTCGCCGGGTTCGCGATCGCGCCGAGGAACCTCATCGGAAGCGGGTCGCCCGAGCGGCTCTGGGGCGAGAGCGTCACCGCGAACTTCTTCCGGCTGCTCGGCGTCAAGCCCGTTCAGGGACGCGACTTCCTGGCCGAGGACGATCGGGCGGATGCGACGCTTGTCGTCATCCTGACCGACGAGTCGTGGCAACGACGTTTCGGCGCCGACCCGACGACCCTCGGCCGCAAGATCCTGCTCGATGGCCAGCCGTGCCAGGTCGTCGGCATCCTGCCGCCGGGTTTTCAGTCGCCAAGCCAGCTCGGACTGGCGGAACGCATCGAGTTCTATGTCCCGGCGTCGTACCCGCAGGACCTGCTGGCCAACCACGCCGACCATGAGATCGGCGTTGTCGGCCGCCTGAAACCGGGCGTGTCGGTCGGGAGCGCCCAGGCGGATCTCGATCTCGTCTCGGCGGCCCTCGCAGAGCAGTTTCCTGCTTCCAACTCCGGTGTGCGGGCCGTCGTCGCCGGCCTTCACGACGATCTCGTGCGCAACGTCCGCACCTCGCTCCTCATCCTGCTTGGCGCGGTCGGCCTGATCGTCGTCGTCGCGTGCGTGAACGTGGCGAACCTGCTGCTCGTGCGCGCGACCTCGCGCCAGCACGAGACGAGCGTGCGGTTTGCGCTGGGCGCGAGCCGCGGCCGGATCGTCCGGCAGTTTCTCGCGGAGAGCCTGCTGCTGTCGGTGGCGGGATGCGGCGCCGGTGTGCTCGTCGGCACGGTGATGATGCGGCTGCTCGTCGTCGCCGCGCCCGCCGACATCCCACGGCTCGACGCGACGACGATGGATTGGCGGGTGTTCGCCGCCTCGGCTGGCGTTGCCGCGCTGAGCGGGCTCGCGTTCGGCCTGCTGCCGGCGTGGCACGCGTCGAGGGCACGGCCGGCCGGGTCGCTCAAGGCGATGGGGCGCGTGGCGGGCGGGCGCTCGCAGCTGCGCTGGCGCTCGGCGCTGACCGTCGCCGAAGTCTCGCTCTCGCTGGTGCTGCTCGTCGCCGCCGGGCTGCTGCTCAAGAGCTTCGCCACCGTCGTCGGGGTGGACCTGGGCTTCCGCACCGGCAACGTGCTCGCGGCGAACATCAACCTGCCGGAGACACGTTATCGCACTCCCGAGCTGCGGCTGCAGTTCTTCGAGCAACTCGAGCGACGCGTCAGCGGCCTGCCGGGCGTGCAGGCCATCGCGTTCGCCAATCGCATGCCGATGCGCGGAGGCTGGAGCAGCGGCGTGCTCCTGGAATCCGGTGGCACCGAGGTGTACGAGTCGGATTTCCAGGCGGTCAGCCCCGGCTACTTCTCGACGCTCGGCATCCGACTGGTGCGAGGCCGGCTCCTCGCCGAGGGCGATCGGGATGGCCAGCCGGCAATCGCCGTGGTGAACCAGGCGTTCGTGCGGCAGTTCTTTGCCAGGCAGGATCCCACCGGCCATAGGCTGCGGCGGTCGCCCCAGGCTCCGTGGATCACGATCGTGGGCGTCGTCAACGACATCCGACGCAGCGGAAAGACCGGCGAGATCACCCCGCAGGTCTACCTGGCCGCCATGCAAACCAGCCTCTATCCCGTCCGGCTGGCGGATTTCGCGGTGCGCACCTCCGGCGATCCGCGGCCGCTCGTCGGCGCGATCCGGGCGGCCGTCTGGGCGCTCGACGGCGACCAGCCGCTGACGAATATCCGGACGCTCGACGACATCGTCAGCACGTCGGTCGCGGCGCGCCGCTTTCAGATGCTGCTGCTCGCCGTCTTCGCGGGCGTGGCCGTGACGCTCAGCGTGGTGGGCATCTTCGGGGTGCTTGCCTACGCCGTCACCCAGCGGACCGCGGAGTTCGGACTCCGCATGGCGCTCGGTGCCCCGTCGAGGACGATCCTGACGCTCGTCCTCCGGCAGGCCGCCGTGCTGATTGGCGCAGGCGTCGTCATCGGTCTGGCGGGGGCGTGGGGACTCATGCGGTATCTGCAGAGCCTGCTGTTCGAGGTTCAGCCGCACGACCGCGGACGTACCTGGCTGCCGCCGGCCTGCTCGCCCTCGTGTCGCTCGTCGCGTCCGCGATCCCGGCGCGCCGCGGTGCGCGCGTGGACCCGCTCGTGGCGCTCCGCTGGGAATGAGAACTCGCGGCGCTACTTCCTGTCGCGAGCCTTCTTCATGGCGGAGCGCAGCGTGCCGAGGAGTTCGTCGGCCAGCCCGCACTCGACCGTCTCGTCGCCATCGGCGCTGTCCAACCTCCCGTACTTCCCAATCGCCCGCCGGAGCTTCGCCCCGTCGTCCCACAGCCTGGCCCCGTCTGGCAGTTCGACAAACAGATGGCCGCTCGGCGTCCCGCCGAACATCCCCACGATCGCACGCGTCGTCGCACTCGGGATGTTCCCTGCCACCTTCAAGACGACATCCGCGTCTTCCTTCCGGGTGACGACTTCGGCCGGCAGGTTGTCCGGCAGGTGCTTCGCGACGCACTTCGAGATCGGCACGTCCACGCCCAGATCGTCCACGGGCATCACGAAGACCTTCTTGAACGTCGCAAGGCGTTTGTCTTGCGCGACGGCGGGGAGGACCAGAGAGCAGACGACGAGACATGCGAGCAGCAGCTTCTTCACAAACACCTCCCGGACGTCCTGGGGGTCGCGCTTCGTGCAGCGATCCCGCTTGGTCTGACTATCGGCGAAACGTCAGTATCCGGACAGATCTACAAGGAAGGATGCTTGCCCGAGTAGACCCGAGAGGCCAGGACGTAGATTCGATTGGATGCTTCGTGGCGCGGTGCCGGGAATGTGACTTGTGGCGCAGGACTTCAGTCCTGCGAGTCAGCGTCTCAGCGCTGGAACGCGAACGCGATCTTGACGAAGACCTGCCGGTCCGCCCGCAGGAGGTGCCGCGCGTCGTCCAGCGTGCGGTCGTCGCCGTAGCCGATGAACAGGACGGACTGCCAGTTCAGCTTGTAGGCGAAGAGGGCCGCGCCCGCGAAGCCCCCATCGATTGGTGCGGCGCTCGCCAGGTACAGCGACGTATCGCGGCGCGTGGATACGTACTGCCCGACGACGCGGACGAAGCTGCGCGCGGTGAGCGTGTAGGTGGCTTTGAGGCGCGACACGTTCGCTGTGAACAGATGCCGCCGGACACCCGACACATCGTCCACGGTGAGCCGCCGGTCCGATTCGACGATCGCCAGTTCGACATGATCGGTCGGGCGGATGGTTGCGTTGAGGTTGACCGTCGTCCCCGCCCCGAGCCGCGAGTTCTCGAAATCCACTTCCTGCCCGACGGTTCCATCCAGTGAGATTTGCGAGATCAGGCGCGACGGGCTGGTCTGCACGGTGTAGACGAACTGCTGCCGCGGGAACGTCAACGCGCCGCTGCGAACGCGATCGACGGCGTACCGGAACCGGAGGAACGAGTTCCATCTCGCGTCGAAGCCGGCCCCGGGCGAGATCTCCCGGGAGATCAGGTTGCCGCCGCGATCGGTCTGGCGGTCCAGCTGGAGGAACATGCGCAGGCGCGACACGAGTCCCGTGGGACGAACCGTGTATCCGCTCTCGCCGTACGTCTCGCGGTAGCCCACCTGGGGCACGAACCCCGTGTCGGTCCGGAACGCGTCGCCAAAATCCTTGTACTGGCCTGCGACATCCACGTGCGTCGTCGAGTGCTGCCACAGCAACTGCGACGCGCTGGACCTGAGCGTCTGGCCCGTCCAGCTCGAGGAGAGGTCCGGCCGGTTCGGCGTCGTGGTGTCGCTGAACAGCCACTGGCCGCTCACGACCTCGGTCGCCGAAGGACGCCAGAGGAAATCCGGTCCGACCACCCGGTTGTCGCCATTTGCGCCGGCTTCGCGGTCGGTGGCCAGCACGCCGATGAACGATGTGCCGACGTCGCGCCGGACGCGCCCGACGAAGACCCGCGAGCTGAAATCCTGGTTCGCGAAACTGGACGCGTTCGCGCCCGGGATGATCGCCACGCCGCCGCCCGCATCGTCGGCCACGAGCGCGGTGTAGGCGAAGGCCCCCTGCTTGCCGGTGGCGCGCGCCCCCCAGCGAGGCGCGGTGATCGTGCGCGTGTAGACCGCCTGGATCGGCGTGGCCAGCAACTCGGTGCCCTCGAGGAAGAACGGCCGCTTTTCCTGGAAGAAGAGGGCGAATCGCTGGTTGGCGGCAATCTGGGCGGTGTCGGATTCCACCTGTGAGAAGTCCGGCTTGACGGTCAGATCGATCGCGTGATCCGCGCTTGGGATCCACTTGACGTCCACGCCCGCGCGCGGCTGGATCGATTCGGCGACGAGCGGCGTGCCCGGGTCACCCGCGGGGTGGGCGGCCTGCGCAGCCGTGAGGTACGGGGTGGCGATGATGTGCGAGCCCGCCGGCAGGTGTTCGAGCCCGACCAGCGGATTGGATCGGCAGATGAAACAGTTGCCGCCGCCGCGCGGCAGCCGAGCCGAGAAGATCTGGTACCGGAAATCGCGGGGATAGTTGCGATAGAGGAGAATGCCCCACGTCTGCGGATCGGCGTTGCGGTAGCGGAGCGACGAGAACGGGATCTGCATTTCGAGGGTCCACCCGCGATCCGTGATGCGGGCGGCCGACTCCCAGTGGAAGTCCGGCGACGAATCCTCGCCGCTCGAGTCGTCGCTGACCGCGTCGTACTGGACCCCGCGCGGATTGGCGAGCAGCAGCACGCCGGTGCGGCCGTCGTGCCGCGTGTCGAGGATGACCCCGCCGTAGTCCGTGTAAGAAGGCGTGTTGTCGTGATCCTCGAGCGGCGCCCGGATTAGCTCCGGGTGCGGATCGTCGAACTGGAACGCCGCGTAGACGTATCGATCGTCGTAGGCGAGATACCCGATGCTGTGAACCTTCGGTTCGGTGTTGTCGCCCGGGTTGGTCTCGTACCATTTCTCGATGCGGATGGCGGTGCGCCACCCCGCGTCGGACAGATCGCCGTCGATGACGATCGCGCCCAGCGCCCGGTGGATCTGAATGGGATCGGCGGGCGAGGGTGACTGGCCGGACGCCACGCCGGACGTGGCGACGAGAACGCTGGCCAGAGAGACGAGAAGCCCCTTCGCGGACATGCGATCGCTTAGACGAGATCAGCAGTCCGGAGGTTTGCGGGGCGGGTTCGGCAATGCGCCACGCCGGTGCGCGGCGCACCACGACGCGCGGGAGCGATCGAACGCGGTCGGTGTCAGGCCTGATGGTCGGCGCCCACCTCCTCGACCTCCGCCAGTTCGTCCTCGATGCCCACGGTTTCCTGTTTGCTCTTCCACACGGCCCATCCGATGGCGAGCGCGCACAGGATGGCGGCGCCAAGCCCGATAAGCTTTGCGAAGACGCCGCCACCGCCGCCCGGTTCCACCCGCGGCACCATCAGGTTGTACTTCAGCACGATGCCGAGCGCGAGCAGCGACACCATGTTCATGACCTTGATCAGCGGATTGAGCGCCGGCCCTGCCGTGTCCTTCAGCGGGTCGCCGACGGTGTCGCCGGTCACGGCCGCCTTGTGCGCCTCCGACCCCTTGCCGCCGTAAATGCCGTCCTCGATGCACTTCTTCGCGTTGTCCCACGCGCCGCCGGCGTTCGACATGAACACGGCCAGCAGCTGCCCGGTCAGGATCATGCCGGCCAGGAACCCGCCGAGCGCATACGGGCCGAGCAGGAATCCCACGAGCAATGGCGTGCCGATCGCGAGGAACCCGGGGCCGATCAGTTCCTTCTGCGCGGTCGACGTGCAGATGTCCACCACGCGCCCGTAATCGGGCTTCTTGGTGCCGCTCCAGATCTCGATGTCGCGGAACTGCGCGCGGCACTCCCGGACGATGAAGAAGGCCGCCCGGCCCACGGCGCGCAGCAGCATGCTCGAGAACAGGAACGGCACGGCGCCGCCCAGCAGGAACCCGACGAAGACGACCGGCTGGGCCACCGTGATGCGGCCCGACTCGGCCAGGAACTGCGCGACCGTCATCTGTGAGATGCGGTCCTCGCTGCCCACCGCGATCACCGCGATGAAACTCGAGAAGAGCGAGACCGCCGCGATGACGGCCGATCCGATCGCGATGCCCTTGGTCTCGGCCTTCGTCGTGTTGCCGACCGCGTCGAGATCCGCGAGGATCTGGCGCGCCCGCCGGTAGCTGCCAGGCTGCGCCGCCTCCATCGCCACCGCGTCGTAGCCCATCTCGCCGATCCCGTTCGCGTTGTCGGCGACCGGCCCGAAGACGTCCATCGAGATCGTGTTGCCGGTCAGCGTCAGCATGCCGATGCCGGTCATCGCCACGCCGTAGGCGACGAACATCGGCGGCGTGCCGGCGTAACAGAGCACCGACAACAGGATGGCGCTGCCGATGACGACGATGGCGGCGACGGTGCTTTCGTAGCCGAGCGCGATGCCCTGGATGATGTTGGTCGCATGCCCCGTCGTGCAGGCTTTTGTCAGCGACTGCACGGGGCTGTGCGTCGTGTGCGTGTAGTAGCTCGTCACCTTGTTCAGGGCCACCGCCAGGAACACGCCGATGAGGCAGGTGAGTGCGGGCCGCAAATCCAGGCCGACGATGCCGAGGTTCGCCCACGGGGCGAGGGCGCCGGGATCGCCGCCCGGGAACCCGGCCCCCGCCATCGGGTTGGCCGCCAGGTACGCGGCGTCGAAGCGCAGGTAGGCGAAGCCGAGCAGGAAGAAGCCTGCCACGCTGATGAGCGATCCGATCCAGAACCCGCGGTGCACGGTGTGCAGCGCCGTGTCGGACGTATCGTTGGTGCCGGCCTTGACCGTGTACGTGCTGACGATCGACCCGAGGACGCCGATGCCGCGCACGAGCAGCGGGAAGATCACGCCCTT
>PMZR01000062.1:0-33667 GCA_003170135.1 Acidobacteriota bacterium | reverse complement strand
ACGCGCATGAACAGCGCCAGCAGCGTGCCGCCGAAGCCGAAGCCGAGCAGCGCCTCGTAGGCGTGCACGCCGTAGATCAGGAAGATCGTGGTGCCGCCCAGCAGCCCGAGGCCGTCGGTCAGCATGCCGGTGACCGTGCCCGTGCGGTAGCCGAGCTGCATCGCGTCGCCGTAGCTGCGGGTCGCGGCAGCGGCCACGCGCAGGTTGCCCGTCGTGGCCAGGCGCATCCCGACGAAGCCGACGGTCCAGCTGAAGAGCGCGCCCACGAGGAACGCCACGGCGCGGCCGTACCGGAACGCCGATTCGCTGCCCGTGTAGGTCACGGCGAGCAGCACCGTGATGAGCGCGATCAGCGGGCCGATGCGCCGGAACTGCGCGGTCAGGTACGAGTTGGCGCCTTCGCGCACGGCGGCCGCCACTTCCTGCATCCGCGGCGTGCCGTTCGCGGCGCGCCGCACCTGGCCCGCGAGCGCGAGCGCGTAGAGCAGGCCGGCAATCGCCACCGCGAGCACGAACAGCAGGGCGACGACCTCGACGCGGCTGAAGTTCGGGTCCGTGAACGGCGAGAAGAACGTGAAGACGTCGCTTGCGATGTTCGGTGCCCGGTGTCCGGCGTCGGGAGTCTGCCTAGCAACGGCTTCCGCGCGCAGGGCAGCCGCGGTCACGCGAGGGCCGATCGACGGCCAGAAGATGGCGATGCCGGACACGACGAGCACGGCCAGCACGAACGCACGCGGCAAGCGGCGACGCGAGGGGATGAGGTGCAGATTAAGACGGCTCACGAACGACTACCTTCCCGAGGGCCCGAGATCGGCGTTGGACTCCGGACCCCGGACTCCGGACTCCGGACTATTCAGTTACTGCCCCGATGCCGACAGCCACCAGTGGTGGTGTCGCACTTCGAGTTCTTCGCGCGCCGGGAACTTGTAGAACTTCACGCCGGTCTGGTCGCCGAGGAAGAACCCGCGCCGGATCGCGCGGAAGAGCCCGTGCAAATCCGGCGACCGGAACACGGTCTTGGTCGGCTTGCCCCCTTCGTCCTGTTCGAGCTGCGTGATGATGTCCTGGATGTGCAGCGGATGCGCGTAGGGCAGCGAGCCGGCCAGGTTCCCTTTCGGGTCGCGGTCGAGCAGCAGGTCGGCGAAGAACAGGCGCGGGGCGTTGACCGCGTTGCGCCGATCGGTCATCGATCGCACGAACGGGCCGGGCGGCAGGAACGACGCCACCATCGGCACCAGCGGGCACATCTCCAGGTACAGGTTCGGGGACAGATGGTCCCGGCTCTCTTCGTACGGCGTTTCGTCGAGCCGCAGCACGCGCCCGTCGGGCGTCGTCAGGTACAGGGCGGAGTAGACGGGCAGCGGCAGGAACTCCATCACGCGATAGACGCTGATGTATTTGCTGCGCTTGGGGCTGCCGTCCGGGTGCGGTGCGCACCGCGTCTCGATGTCGTCAACCTTGAATTGGTCGGTGTAGCGGGCGAAACCGGGATCGATCTCGAAGAAGATGACGTGCCCGCTCGAGAGCTTCTTGCTGCCCACGGCCATGTAGGTGCCGAAGGCTTCCGGGTCGAGGTGCGAGGCGACCAGCGCTTCGAACCTCGAGCACGTCACGTAGTAGTGAATCTGCACGAGCGCCCTCCTGCTCGAGAGGCAAAGAAACGACTTGTGAAATATATCACGAGCGTGAAACAAGTGGCCGCGAAGTGGGCGCACGGCGGCGACGGGCGACCATCGGACGGCCGGCTGCGGTGGCGCGCCGATCACCGTGGTGCCAACTGGCGCGCCGGCGCCGCGTAGTAGCCCCGTCGCGCCAGCACGTTGCCCTTTACGCCGGTCAACTTCACGTCCAGCTTGTGCCAGCCGGCGGCCACCTTGTCCGGATAGTAGGTCAGAAGGTACCGCGCGCGGATGTCGTCGAGCACGAGCGCGAACGCGGTGCGCAGCCGCGACCCGGACGCCGCGTTCAGCACGCGCCCGCCCGTCGTGTCGGCGAGCGAACGCAGGAAGCCGACCTGGAACTGGCTGCCGAGCGCCGGCATGCCGAACGCGGGCGCGGGGCCCTCAGCGCTGACGCTCACGCCGTACACGACGAGATCCGAGCGCTCCGCCGCCTGGACGACGCTCTTCGCCGACGCCGTGCTGGCGTTGTCCCCGCCATCCGTGAAGACGACCATGACCCCACGCGTCTCGCTGTGCGCGCGCAGCGTCAGCGCGAGCGAGGTGGCGTCGTACAGCGCCGTCTGGCCCGTCGCCTCGACCTCGCCGAGCGATGTCAGCAACGCCGGCAGATCAGCGGTGAGCGCCTGGCGGACGACGACCTTGTCGGCGAACGTGATGAGGGCGGCCTTGTCCCCGGGGTTCAGGCCGTTGACGAACGCCGCGCCGGCCGCCTTGAGCTCCGCGAGCTGCGCGCCGGCCACGCTGCCGCTGACGTCGAGCACGAGGAAGGCCTCGAGCGGCACCTGTTCCTGGATGACCCGTTCGAGCTTCTGTTTCACGCCGTTGTCGAACACGGAGAACTGGTCGGCCGTCAGGCCGGCAACCGGCTCCATGCTGCGGGTGACCGAGACGTCGACCGTGACGAGATCGACCCCGACGCGGAAGGTCGGCTGCTGCGCGACGCCGGGCGGCGACAGCACGGCGAGGGCGACGAAGACCACGGCAACGCGCAAGGGCATGGACATCTCCGTTCTGGTCGTGCGGCAGCGGGGACCGCCCGCCATCCGTGTTCTGCTAGTATCTCAGATCGTGCCGCATCGCCCGCGACGCCGAAGGTTGCGAGTCGGGTTCCTGGTGGCCGGGCTCCTCGGCTCCGCCCTCTGCTCGGCCGGTTCGGCGCAGGGCGCGTACGAGATCCAGGTGTACGCGGCGGAACTCGTGCCGCCCGCCCACACGATGTTCGAGTTCCACAGCAACTTCACGCCGCGCGGCCAGCGCAATCCGGCCGACGGGACGCAGCCGACCGATGACGCGTTCCACGAGACGCTCGAGATCACGCACGGGTTCACCGAGTGGTTCGAAGTGGGCGCCTACGGGTTCACGAGCCTGCGCGGGAACGACGGCTGGCGGTACGTCGGCAGTCACATCCGGCCGCGAGTGAGCATTCCGGCGCGGTGGAAATGGCCCGTCGGCCTCAGCCTGTCGCAGGAAATCGGCTTCGAAGACCGCTACTTCTCGCCGGACCGGTGGACCTGGGAGATCCGGCCGATCATCGATCAGCAACTCGGGCGCCTGTACTGGTCCGCGAACCTGGCATTCGAGCGCACGCTCGGCGGTCCGGGCCCGAAGGGGTTCGACTTTGCGCCCGCGGCGAAGGTGAGCTACGAGGTCACGCCGAAGATCGCGGCCGGCTTCGAATACTACGCGGATGTCGGCCGGGTTGCGCGCTTCGCGCCGCCGGCGCAACAGCAGCACCAGGTCTTTCCGTCACTCGATCTCAACCTCTCGCCGGATTTCGAATTCAACGCGGGCATCGGCATCGGCCTTACCAGTCAAGGCGACCGCCTGGTGGCCAAGGTGATTGTCGGGTATCGGCTGCCGCGGTGACGGGAGGTGGCGAAAGAGCAGGAAGGCCCCCGCCGCGCGGAAGCCTTCCTGTGAAGTTGGCAGGACACGGGTAAATGTCGGTGCCACAGTCCATTCAAGCCGGGTCCGGTGACAGCGGCGTGAGCAAATCGTGACAAGTCTGCGACATCTCCCGGCCGCAGAGCTCGCGATCTCTTCAGTGACCCACCATCTCAGTTCGTGTGCGTCGTCGTCAGCGTGAAGGGCGTGTTCACGGTCACCAGCAGCGCAACCACGCGCAGTTGATAGTTGCCCGGCGTGGTGACGGCCGCGCTGAACGACAGGCTGGCCGGGGTCGTGCCGTCCACCTGGACCAGCACCGTCCCCGTATCCTCGCTGTAGAGCTGCAGCCTCAGGTGCGAGCCCAGAAGGACGTCCCAGGTCAACTTCGCGTCGAGCGTGCCGGTGTTGTGGAGCGGGATCTCCAGCACCTGGCAGCGGGCGCCGACGCCGCTGCACGGCTGGTCGGTGAGGCTGATCTGCTGCTTGAACGTCTCGGTCGTCGACTTCAGCGTCGGGTTCAGCGCGAGATTGAGCGTCGTGTTGCCCGTGACGGTGACCGTTTTCGTCGTGTCGTCGTAGCTGGCAAGGCTGGCCCGCATGGACCACGTGCCGGGTGAGAGATTCGCGATCTGGTACGCACCCGCCGCGTCGGTGGTCGCGAACTTTCCCGCGTTCGGACCATCGACGATTTCGACGCGCGCGCCCGCCAATGCCGTGGTCGTGTGCGGCACCGTTTCGGTGACCGTGCCGCCGAGGACGTAGCTCACCGGCCGCGTGACGGTCACCGGCGCGCTGCCCGACACGCCCTGGTACGACGCGCGGATCTCGGTGGTGCCAGTCCCGACGCACGTCACGAGGCCGGTCGCCGAGACCGTGGCGATCGTCGTGTTGGCGGACGACCAGGCAGCCTGTGCGCTGACGTTCTGGCCCGTGCCCTTTGCGAAGTACGCCGTCGCGGTGAACTGGCTCGTCTGGTTCAGCGTCAGGGACAGGGTGCCGGCGACCGTGACCGAGATGAGCGTCGGCGAACCCGACGTCTGCGATGGAGTGGTGGGCGAGTCCCCCGCGCACGCCGACACGAGGCCGGCCAGAAGAATCACCGCCACGAAGGTGCGCGGGCGCATGCCTCAATCCTCCTCTTGGTGGAACGCACGTGCAGTGCAGAACCGGAAGGGGCGGGCGCTTGTCCGGGAAGCCGTGCGTGGACGTTATGCCACGAGTGGGATCAGCTGTCAACCGCACGGGGACGCTGCTCGCTCGTCTCTCGCGCGTGACAACGCCGTCCGGACCACGCGGGACGGTCAGTGGCTATTGGTTTGGATCTTGCCTGCCGCCTGACTTCAGTTTACGATGTCGCCCTGACGGACGCCGGTGCAAGCCCCACCGAACAGTCCACGCCTGGTGACGGGAACGCCACCGGCAACGGAACGCCTCGTCTCCCAATTGTCGAACGGTCATTCGGGTCGTCGATCCGGGTTCCGGGTCTCGAAAGCCAACCGGCGGACGCCTTCTGTCGTCTGAAACGGCAGAGCTTGCCCGCGCCGATCGCACGAGCGCCCCCGACGGAGGTCACTGATGCGCGCGTTCCTCCACTCGATGGTGGTGGTGTGTCTGGCGGCGGGCGTGTGTGTCGGCACCCAGGGGCAGGGCGGCGACGCGACCAGGATACTGGCGGCGACGCGCGAGGCACTGGGTGGTGAACAGAAACTGGCGGCCGTCAAGACGTTCGTCGCCACGGGGCGGACACGGCAGATTCGCGGCAACAACCTGGTGCCGATCGAATTCGAAATCGCGTGCGAGCTGCCCGACAAGTACGTCCGGCGAGACGAGATTCCGGCACAGGAAAGCGGGCCGACCTCCACCGGATTCAATGGCGAGGGCCTGATTCAGCTCCCGCCTCCGCCTCCGCCGGCACCATCGGCGCAGACCGCAAAGCCGGCCCTCGTGCCCGCGGCGCCGCCCGACCCTCGGAAGGCGCGCGTCACATCCATCAAGCAGGATTTCGTCCGGCTCACCCTTGGATTGTTCGCGACCTCGTTCGGCAGCTATCCGCTCACCTTCACGCTCGACGGCCAGGCCGAAGCGCCGCAGGGAAAGGCCGACATCGTCGGCGTCAAAGGCGCCGGCACCTTCGCGCTCGAGTTCTTCGTCAACAGCGACACCCACTTGCCCATCATGGTCAGCTGGACGATGCCGGCCACGAGCGTCGTGCTCGTGGTGCCGGGCCAGCCCGCTCCGGAGAACCTGCCGCCCGGTTCGATCAAAGTGGACGCGCCCGCGCCGCCCGGCGCCACCGCGACAAAGGAAGAGCAGGGCAAGTACGCAGCCTCCATCCAGGATCTGCGCAAGAAGGCGCTCACCGGCGCGAAGCCCGTCGAGTACCGCATCTACTACGCCGACTATCGGGACATCGGCAACGGGCTCAAATTCCCGTTCCGCCTGCGCCGCGCCATTGCCGGCGAGACGGTTGAAGAAACCAACTTCGACACCTTCAAGATCAACGGCCGGATCGATCCGCGCAAATTCGAGGTGGTGAAGTGATCGGCATCAAGCGCCTCGTTGCCGTCGGGTTCCTGGTTCTGTCGCTGCCCGGCGTGTGGCCGACCTTCGCGTTCGCGCAGGCGTCACGCGAGGGCCGGCTGATCGTCACGGTCGTCGATGCCACCAATGCCGTCATTCCCGGCGCGACGGTCAACGTCATCGGCATAGACGATGCGACGAAGAAGCTCACGATTGCGCCGATGAAGACGTCCGACAAGGGCACCGCGACGTTCGAGCGCCTGCCGCTCGGCCGCTATTCGGTCCAGGGCGAGTTTCCCGGTTTCGAGATGGGACTGGTCAGGGACCTGCGGATCAAAGCCGGCGACAACAAGCACGTCATGGTGCTGCCGATCAAGGGGCTGACCGAGGAAGTCACGGTCGGCCGCGATGCGCAGACGACCGCCTCCGACCGCGCCAGCACGTTCGGGACGGCCCTGACGCGCGAGCAGGTCGCGGCGCTCTCCGACGATCCCGACGAGATGAGGCGCCAGCTGACCGACATGGCGGGGCCGGACGCGGCCATCCGCGTGGACAGCTTCGAGGGGCAGGAACTGCCGCCGAAGGCGCAGATCAAGGCGGTCCACATCACCCGCGACATGTTTGCCGCCGAGACGCACTACGCGGGCGCCATGTTCATCGACATCATCACGCAGCCGGGCATGGGGCCGATGCGCGGGTCGACCCGGTTCGGGTTCTACGACAGCGCGATGGACGGCAGCAATCCCCTCATCCCGAAGAAGGGTCCCGCGCAGAGCCGCAGCCTGAACGCGAACATCGGCGGGTCGCTCATCAAGGAGAAGAGCAGCTTTTCGTTGTCGGTCGGCGGGACGAGCGCTTACCGGACACCCAACCTGTATGCCGCCACGCTCGCCGGCACCCAGGCGGGAAACCTGAACCTGCGCACGCCGAACGACTACTTCAACATGTCGGGCCTGTTCGACTACGCGCTCACCAAGGATCAGACCTTGCGCGTCTCCTTCAATCGATACACGCAGAGCGGCGAGAACCAGGGCGTCGGCGCGTACGACCTCGCCGAACGGGCGTATTCGAGCAACAGCAGCAACTACAACGTCCGTGTCCAGGAGGCCGGGCCACTGGGCCGGCGGTTCTTCATCAATACGCGGTTCTCCGTGACCTCGAGCGACAACGAGTCGCGCTCCGTGCTCGAGGCCCCGACCATCGTGGTGAACGACGCGTTCACGAGCGGCGGCGCCCAGCGCGCCGGCGGCACCCACAACCGCACGATGTCGCTGCAGTCCGACCTGGACTACGTCCGGGGCATTCAATCGTGGCGCATGGGAATCCAGATCGACGGCGGGCGGTACCGGTCCGACGTCTCGTCCAACTACCTCGGCACGTACACGTTCGAAAGCCTGGCCACGTTCCAGGCGGGCCTGCCGCGCACGTTCACCCAGCGGCTGGGCGACCCGACGATCGGCTACTGGAACTTCCAGGCCGGGGCGTACGTCCAGGACGACCTCCGGGTCAGCAAGACGCTGACGCTCAGTCCCGGCGTGCGCTTCGAGGCGCAAACGCACCTGCAGGACACCTCGAACATCGCGCCGCGGTTCGGGATCACGTGGGCGCCGTTCAAGAGCGGCAAGACGACGTTTCGCGGCAGCGCGGGCGTCTTCTACGACTGGTTGGGCACCGGCACCTACGAGCAGACGCTGCGCGTGGACGGCTTCCACCAGCAGGAGCTGGACATCGTCAATCCGGGGTACCCGGACCCGGGAAACGGCGGCCTGGTGCCGCCGACCAATCGGTACCTGTTGGGCGGTGACGTCCGGATGCCGCGCAGCACGCGGTTCAGCGGCGGCATCGATCAGAAGATCACGAAAACGGTCAGCGTCGGCGCCACCTACAGCAACACGCGCACAAACGGCGTGCTGGTTGGTCTCAACCTGAACGCGCCCGTGAACGGTGTGCGGCCGGATCCCACCTTCGTCAACATCATCGAGACCGTCCCGCAGGGTCGGTCGCGCTCGCAGTCGGTCTCCTCGTACTTGAGCCTGAGCCTGTCGCCGACGATGCCCGGGGCAACGACGACGGGCCCGCGCCTCAGCTGGAAGAGGGGACTGGGCATCTACGCTTCGTATTACCTCGGGAAGAGCGAGAACAACACGGACGGCGCGTTCAGCTTCCCGGCCAGCGGCAGCCTGGCCACCGAGTGGGGACCCTCGTCGGGCGACGTGCGGCACCGCGTGTACATGTCCCTCAACAGCAACGCGCTGAAGAACCTCTCGGCGAGCATCGGCGTGCAAGCCTACAGCGGCGCGCCGTACACGATTCGCACGGGGCACGACGACAACGGCGACCTGGTGTTCAACGACCGCCCGGTCGGCGTCGGACGCAACACCCAGCGCGCCGGGATGCAGTGGAATTCCAACGGGTACTTCTCGTACACCATCGGCGTGGGCAAGAGAGCCACGCCGCTGCCGCCCGGGATCACGATCACGGGGGGAGGCCCCGGCGGGTTCACCGTGGGAACGATGGCGCAGACGAATGCGCCGCGCTATCGCCTGACGTTCATGGTCAGCGCGCAGAACCTGACCAATCACGCGAACTACGTCGGCTACAGCGGGCTGATGACGTCGCCGTTCTTCCTCAAGCCCACGAGCGTGGACGGCGTGCGGACCGTGAATATCTCGATGGGGTTCAGTTTTTGAGAAGCCACCCCTTGCCTTCGTACTCCATGTACTTTGCGGTGGCTTCGGCGGCCGGGCGGCCGAAATAGAGATCCACGATGTGCAGGGCGAGATCGATTCCCGAACTGAGGCCCGCGCGACGGGATCAACGTGCCCTCGATGTCCCCGACCACTCCGATGACCTCGTAGGCCTGTCCATCGACGAGCGCGGGCTGTCCCTCGGGGCGTCGTCCCGGCCACCTGGTCTCGGCCATCTTTCGGCTGACGACGACCACCCTGGGCGCAAGCCCGTCATCCGCCTCCGAGAACGACCGTCCCTCGACGATCGGAATGCCCATCGCATCGAAGAACCGAGCGTCTACGGTATTACTGACGACACGTAACGCACGCTCATCGGATGAACGGTCTCCCGGCAACCTGCAGGCAACCGTCGGCCAGCCGTCAGGGACCGGTCCCGCAGCAACCGCCGCAGGCCCGCGTGGATGTCCTGTGAGATGCCAGGCACGAGATTGATCCTTTGCCACAGCCCTCCATGGCAGGGCTGCCTCTCAATTGCGATATATGGGTGCGCTCGCGGGAGGGTTCAACGAATCGGGGGGTCCGGGAGCCTCGAGGGTGGCTCCGGGTCAGCCTGTTGGTGCGATGATCTGGCAGTCTCGCGCCCCACTCGGCGGCCTTCGCCGCCTGAAGCGCCTGCGACCGCAGCGCGCCAGGTGACTAGCCGCCGCCGCCGACCTTGCGGGGCGCGGTGACGCGCTGGAAGCCGTGAGTGTTGGCCGCCGACTTCTTCCACGGCTGGCTGGTCTGGTGCTTCGGCAAACGCGCGGCCGTCGCCGGTTCCGGGTTCGCCGATGGTGCCTCTGCCGCCTCTGCGCTTGCCGCGCGGGCTGTCGCCTCGTCCTTGCCAAGACAGCAGTGCTTGTACTTGCGCCCCGACCCGCAGTGGCAGGGATCGTTGCGGCCGGGGTGATGGGCGGTCGTCGGGTTCACAGTTCGCTCCTTGACGCCACTCTACACTACTTGCCGCTACCGAGACGATGGTGCCCAGCCGCCCGGCAGAATCCTCTGCCCAGGCGACTGGGAGCGTGCGACCACGTGCTGTCATTTCCCAAAACGACAGCGCCGAGCCGCCAGTTACTTCCTGCCGATGAGGTCGCCGGACACGACGAGTTCGACGCGTCGATTCTGCTGTCGCCCGGCCGCGGTGCCGTTGGTCGCGACAGGCGTGCCCTCGCCGAGGCCGGCCGCGCCGACGTCGGTCGACGGCATCCCCTGCTGCACGAGATATGCGCGAACCGACTCCGCGCGCCTCTCCGAAAGCTTCTGGTTGTAGTCTACAGCGCCGACGCTGTCGGTGTGCCCTTCAATGGCGATGTGGAGTCCCGGGTGCGAAACGAGGATGCCCGAGAGGCGCGCCAGCTTTTCCCGCGCGCCGGGTTTCAGGTTCGCGCTGCCGGTATCGAACAGCACGTCGGACAGGTTGACGACCAGCCCGCGCGTGGTTTCGCGCGTCGCCAGGATCAGGTTCAACTGCACACGGAGGCGTGCCCTGAGGGCCGCTTTGTCCTGCTCGGACTGCGCCGCCGCGTCCCGGGCCTGTCCTTCGGCGGCCAGCCGCCCGGTTTCCGCCCGTCCCTGCGCGGTCTCCGCCGCGACACGCGCCGCATCGGCCCCGGCCTTGTCGCGCTCGGCTGCGAGCCGCGCCGCATCGGCCCCGGCCTTGTCGCGCTCGGCCGCGACACGCGCCGCATCGGCCTCGGTCTTGCCGCGTTCGGCCGCGAGCCGCGCCTCATCGGCGGTCGCCTTGTCGCGCTCCGCCGTCAGGCGGGACGCATCGGCTGTGGCGGTGTCGCGCTCGGCCGCGGCACGCGCCGCGATGGCCGTCTGCGTATCGAGCTCGGCCTGCCGGCGCCATGCCTCTGCCGCCACGGCGCGATCGGTCGCGCCCTGCTCCCGGGCGAGGCCCTGCCGGGTCCGTTCCCCCTGGTACGCGTCTTCCTGGTGTTGCAGCGCGATGAGTCGGGCGTCTTCCGCCGTCTGTGCCGCCTGCCGCGCCGGCATCATGATCGCGTTCCTGCCCTGGTCACGTGTCTTGGCGACTTCGGCCGCCGCCAGCAGCCCCGCCGCCTTGTCGAACGTCTCGGTGGCGAAGTGGTCGGCACCGGCCGCGCGCGCCAGATCCACGGCGTTGCGCGCTTCGGCGAGGTCCAGCGACGCCCCCGGCTCCAGCGGCTTGAGTTTCAGCGTCGCAGCGGTCTGATTCATCAGGTACGAGCCGCGCTGGAGCAGTTCGTACTTCGCGTCGACGACCTCGATCGTGCCCTGGGTGCCTTCGCGGACGACGTTCTCGATGACGACCACGTCGCTCGGCTGCGTAACGGCGAAGTAGGGCTCGGCCGTGACAATCAGGCCGAACGCCTGCAGATGGGTCGTCACGTCCAGCTTCGCGTCGTCACCGTCCACCTGGATCTCTCCGAGATTCGTGGCGCGCCCTTCGGGTGTAATCGCCCAGAGGACGTAAGTGAGGTACTCGCGCCCGAACTGCGAGGCGGCTGCCATCTTGCCGAAGTGCGCGTCGATCCTGATGTAGCCCTTTCCGCCCGAGACCACCGCCTGCCCCTTGGCCTTCGGCATCAGGGTGGTGCCAGTGAAGTCAATCTTCGTGTCACCGGACCGCGGCCGGTAATTGATTGCGGGCGTCGTGCGTCCGACGACGGTGATCCTGAATATCGGCATCTGGCCTGGTGTCGCGGCGACCCGTTGTTGCGTCGGGTTGGGCGGCATCTGGGCATACGCGACGCTTGCGGTGAGAACGCCGGACGCCAGCAGCAGTGCTGACGCCGTGTGCCTGAACATGAGAGAACCTCCAGGAAAGCAAATTCCCGCCAGCGCGCCGAGTGTCGCGTTGGGGCTGACGAGCAGTTTCCCTATTGTAGAGGCTTCTGTGCCATGGCGCTGTTCAATCGGGGACAGGGCGTGTCGCATTCAATCGACGCCACTGTTCAATCCGGGTCAGCGGCTGGCGCATGAGCTGTGCGACGATCCCGGCATGCGTATACGTGTCGCTCGCCTGGCGTTCGCCATCCTCGTCGCTGTGTCGCTGCAGGCCGCGCTGGGAGCGCAGCCACAGAAGAAGCAGCCGCCGACCTCGACGCCGCTTGGCTGCGGCGATCTCGTCGGCTTCCAGGTGCTGCTCGATCGACAGGGCTTCTCGCCGGGGCAGATCGACGGATTACCCGGCGCTAATTTCTCGCACGCCCTGGCGGCGATGCTGTCCGCACGCGGGCTCCCGGCGGGCAGTCCACCCAATTGCGACACGTGGCGCGCGCTGACCGCCGGCGGGTCCGACCCCGCGATCACGACCTACACGGTCACGAGCGATGACATGAAAGGGCCGTTCGAAAAACGGATCCCGCCCCGCCTCGAAGCACAAGCGGCGCTGGCCACGCTTGGGTACCGGTCGGCGGAGGAAGAGCTCGCGGAGCGCTTTCACGTGTCGCCGGCGCTGCTGCGGCGGCTCAATCGTGGCGTGGCGATGCTGGCCGGCCGGACGATCCGGGTGCCGGGTGTCACGCCGTTCGACAACGACATTACCCCGCCGTTCGATCCCGCGGGGACCGGCGCGACGATTCTCGTGTCGCGCGACGACTCCTCGCTGCGCGTCGTGCGCGCGGACGGCTCGATCCTCTTCTACGCGCCGGTCACGACCGGGAGCGTTCACGATCCGCTGCCGACCGGCCGCTACAAGGTGCTCGGCCTGCGCTGGCGACCGGCCTTTCACTACAATCCCACCCTCTTCTGGGACGCCCGCGACGGCGATGAGAAGGCGACGATCAAGCCGGGCCCGAACAACCCCGTCGGCGTCGTGTGGATCGCGCTGAGCCTCGAGAACTACGGGCTCCACGGGACGCCGGAGCCCGGACGCGTCGGCCATGGCGAGTCGCACGGCTGCGTGCGGATGACCAACTGGGACGCGGCGCGTGTCGCGGCGCTCGTGAAGCCGGGCACGCCAGTCGAGTTCCGATGACCAGGGTTCGCGGACGGTGTGCGCTGCTGCTCGCCCTGTGCGCGAGCTTTTGCGCGGGCGCCATCGTCGACGGATGGCTCCGATCGTCCCGGCCGCCGAAGCCGCTGGCGGCGGCGGAGGAGCCGTCGCAGACGCGGGCCGGGCCGATCATCGCGGCAGCGCGACCGCCCGACAACAGGCTGCAGGTCGTTGCCGAGCCGCCGACAATCCCGGCCGCGCCTGCCGACCCCACCGACGATCCGTCGGCGACTCCGCTTCGCGTGCCGATCGACGGCGTCAGCGTCGAGTCGTTCAAGGGCGGCTTCGCTGAACTGCGCGGCGACCACGGGCACGAGGCCGTGGACATCATGGTGCCGCGCGGCACGCCGATCCACGCCGTCGAGGACGGGACGATCGCGAAGCTGTTCTTCAGCCGATTGGGCGGCGTCACGATCTACCAGTTCGAAGATCGCGGACGCTTGTGCTTCTACTATGCGCATCTGGAGCGCTACGCCGACGGCCTGCACGACAATCAGCACGTTTCCCGGGGCGAGGTCGTCGGCTACGTCGGCACGTCAGGCAATGCGCCGCCCGGGACGCCGCATCTGCACTTTGCGATCTTCGAGTTGAACGCGGATCGGAAGTGGTGGCAGGGGCGGCCGCTCGATCCGTACCTGGTGTTCAAGGACAGGGGCGGGGACTGAAGGAACACGCCGCCGGACGTCCTGCGCGGGATTCTCGCGGTTCTGTCGTTCGCGACGCGAGCACGATCGACCCACGCATGATACCGACCACGGAGCCTGGCGGCCGGCCGCTCATTCGTTATCTCGGGCTGGAGGCGTTTTGCGTGCTGGCCGAGCGCGCGGGTTGGCGCGTGGAGCGGACCATCGACAGCGTGGCCCATCACGCCGTCGGGCTGAAGAAGGCGGTCATCAACACAAGGGCTGCCTCTGATTCGCTCGATCGGAAACGTGATCTCCCGAGGAGGTGAAATCGTGCGAGATGCGCTGCATCGGTTCTGTGCTGTGCTCCTTCTTGTGATGGCGGGCACCGTGGTTCCAATCACCTGCTTCGCTCAGATACCTCGGGGGGCCTCCGCGCCCGACACCGCGAAAGTGACCGCCGTGCGGTTGCGCCTCGTCCCTGAAAGCTACAACGGCCCCTGTCCGGGCCAGGTGCAACTGGTGGGCGAGATCACCACCGATGGGCCGGGAACCGTGTGGTACCAGGTCCTGGCGGGCGCCGTGAGCCACTCGCCCGAGGGGACCGTGACGTTTGCCGCGGCGGGCACCCAGACCGTGAAGGTGGAGGGAACATTTCGCAGCGCCCCTGCCGTTCCCAACGCGTCGATGCTCGCCATCATGGAAGATGCGGCCGGTCATCATGGACCGTTGAACGTGAGTTCAGGCCCGGTGCCGTACAACATCACCTGCACCGGACCGGCTTCTGCAAGCGTCCCCGCACGGCAACCCGGCTCGCCGACATCCGCTTCCGCGATCAGGCTTCCGGAGGGCACGACAGTCGAAGCCGAGTTCGCGGGCGGAGTCGCCGCCAGCTTCAAGCCGGACGAGCAGGTGGCGTTTCTCTTCCTGCAGGACATGAAGACGATCCAGGTCGCCTTCTGCTCCAAGACCCTGCACCGGTTGTGTTCGCCGGAGGAGATGCTTCAGGGAGTCAAGGACAGCAGCGGGAAAGTCATCGGCTATCGCTTCAAACAGGATCCGACCAAGGACACGAACTATCGCTACGTCCTGGGGTTTTTGGGCGAGCCCTATCAGACGGCCGGGCACTACCAGATCGAAGCCATCCCGCTTCGCCCGGGCATTGGCGGATTCCTTCTGAAAGGCACGAAGGGCTTCCCTGTCGTCGACTTCTACTTCAACCCCAACGGCGCAGCCACGACGAAGGACAAACAGCTGCAGAGCTACGGCTTCAGCGGTAACGACTTTCTCGAGAAGTAAATCGCTCGCCCACCTGGGTTCGCATCCGGGGGTCGAAGAAGGAGGGCACGGCGATGGTTTGGACGTGTGCCTCGGTCGTCACGCCAGGGCCGGCTGGCTCTGGACAGCCGGCCGCCCGGAGCCGACCGCCGCCGGCTGGGCGCGAACGCCGTCGCGTCTGAACAACTCTTCACTGAACAACTCTTCAGGGTCCCGGCGCGCGCCGAAGCGTTATACTCTCCCCCCCTTGCCCGGCCTTGTGTCACGGAACGCGTGCGAACAATGGAGAACCGCCTGACGTCCCCTGTTGTCGTCCTCCTGGTCCTCATCGCGACGCTGGCCGTCCCGCTGAACGCGCGGCAGCAGCAGAACGGGCCAACCGTCACGGGCGTCGCCGTCGATGCGAGCGGTGCCGTGCTGCCCGGTGCGCAGGTTGTGCTGACCACCGGCCCGACGACGGTGGTGCAAACGACGTCGGCCGACGCGACCGGAATGTTCCGGTTTGTCTCCGTGCCGCCCGGTCGCTACGAAGTGACAGTCAGCTTCGAAGGGTTCCAGGCGACGACCGTCAGGGTCACCGTCGATCGCCGGGCGCCATCGCCGCTTCGCGTCACGCTGCCGCTCGCGAAGCTCAAGCAGGACGTCACGGTCAGCAACCAGGCCACCGGCGTCAGCACCGCCACCTCCGCGAACTCCGACGCGGTCACCGTCAATCAGGACATGCTGGCGAGCCTGCCGGTGTTCGATCAGGACTACCTCGCGACGATCTCGCGCTTCCTCGATGCGGGATCGATTGGGACCGGCGGCGTCACCGTCGTCGTCAACGGAATGGAAGTGAGCGCGCTGCGAGTCAGCGCGTCGGCCGTGCAGCAGATCAAGATCAACCAGGATCCGTATTCGGCCGAGTACGCCCGGCCGGGACGCGGCCGGATCGAGATCCTGACCAAGCCGGGATCGCAGGAGTATCACGGCGAAGGGAACGTCATCTTTCGTGATGCGCGGCTCGACGCGCGGAACGCCTTCGCGCCCACCAAACCGCCCGAACAGCGCCGCATCCTCGAGGGGACGATCGGTGGTCCGCTCGGTCACGGCGGCCAGACGTCGTTCCTGCTGTCAGGACACGATCAGATGGAGGACCAGCAGGCGGTCGTGTTTGCCATCCAGATGTCGGGCACCGTCCAGGACCTTGTGCCTCAGCCGAACCGGCAGTCGCTGCTGGCGTTCAGCATCACCCGGCAGATCAGCAATCGCGTCACGATCTCGATCCGCCCGAACTACGAGTACGAAAGCAATCGGAACCGCGGCGTCGGCGGGACCACGCTGGCCACGGCCGGCACCAACTTCGAGCACAAGGAACAGCAGGTCGTCTACACGCAGCAGACAGTCATCCGGCCGACGCTCCTGCACCAGTTTCAGATTCTCGTCGGCCACGAACGCGAGCCGGTCTCGAGCGTGTCGTCAGCACCCGGCATCGTCGTGGCCGGGGCGTTCACGGGCGGGGGAGGGCAAGGCGATCTCCTGCGGACCGAATTGCACATGCAGCTCATGACGAGCCTCGTGTGGACGAAGACGCAGCACCTCGTCCAGGCCGGGTTCCAGCTGCCCGACTGGAGCCGCCGCGGGTTCTACGATCGCAGCAACTTCGGGGGGACGTTCTCCTTCGCGAGCCTGGCCGCGTACGCCGCCGGCACGCCCTACGCCTTCACCGAGCAGCGGGGCAACGGCGACCTCGCGTTCGTCGAGAAGCAGGTCGGCGCCTACATCAAGGACGACTGGCAGGCGCGGCCCGGCATGACCGTGTCGTTCGGCCTGCGGTACGACTGGCAGAACTACTTTCACGACACCAACAACGTCGCGCCGCGCGCGTCGCTCGCCTACGCACCCGGCGGCGACAAGACCAACGTGTTCCGCGCCGGCGCCGGCATCTTCAACGACCGCAGCGGTCCGGTGGCGATCGCCGATCTGCTGCACTCCCAGCCTGGCGGTCTCGTTCGGTACGTCATCACCAATCCGTCCTACCCCGATCCCTTTCAGTCGACGACGGCGGCGGCAGAGCCGCAAAGCATCGTGCGGCTCGCACCCGACGTGCAGATTCCGCAGTCGGTGCAGTACAGCCTCGGCGTCGATCACCAGCTGCGCAAGACGACGACGCTGTCGCTGACCTACACGGGATTGCACGGGTACCACATGTTCCGGTCGCGCGACGTGAACGCGCCGCTGCCGCCGCTCTATCTCGTACGGCCGAATCCCGCCTACGGCGCGGTGCGCCAGATTGAATCCAGCGGCCGGCAGCAGAGCGATTCGCTGCAGGTGACGCTGCGTGGCAAGGTGACGCGCTGGTTCGACGGCCAGATGCAGTACACCTTCAGCCGCGCCCGCAACGACACGAACGGCATCGGATCGTATCCGGCGAACGACTACGACCTGTCAGGCGAATGGGCGCGGGCCGACTTCGATCGGCCGCACCGGTTCCTGCTGCTGGGCCGGATCAATCCGTGGAAGGTGGCCGATGTCGGCATCGGCCTGACGATGAATTCCGCCGGGCCGTACACGGAGTTGCTTGGACAGGATGTGTTCAACAACGGCCGCGGACGCGCCCGCCCGGCCGGTGTCGGCCGCAACACGCTTGACGGAGCCGCCTTTGCGTCGCTCGACCTTCGCGTCTCACGCGATCTGACAATCGGCGGCAAGGACGAGCGCGGGATGACGCTGGGATTCGACGCGTTCAACCTGCTCAACCGCGTGAATTACGGCAGCTACATCGGCACCTTGGGATCGCCACTCTTCGGCCGCCCGGTGACCGCGCAATCGCCGCGTCAGCTCCAACTGTCGGCGCGGGTCAAGTTCTGACTGGATTCGCTTCGACGGCGGCGTCACGAGCGCTTCTTCAACTCTTCCTCGAGTTCCCTCAGTTCATGAGCGCCACGGCGCGCAGCGGGCCGCGTCCCAGAAGGCTTCTGGGTGTACGATGCATCCGATGATGGCTCGCCATTCGAACCTCGAACGTTCGGCCGAGGTGTGCTGGTCGAGAAGGGCGATCGGCCTGATGGCCGCGATCCTGGTTTCCGGCACGCTGGTGGTGTCTTCCCAGGTCGCGCTCGGTGTCGATTCGGCGTCCGCGGGTCTTCTTCAGTATCTCAACCACACCATCAGCTGGCATCGGCAGATCGACCTTCAGCGCCAGATGGCCGCCGACTCCAACGAGGGAATGCTGGTGAACGAGAACCAGCAGATCGGCAACCAGGTGGTCTCGCTCGCCTTCGATTTCGCCAGGGTCCGGGCAGAGTCGATCGAAAAGGACGCGGCGGGGCAGGCGGGGGGGCGCGGCCAGGGGGGAGCATCACGCTATCAGGCCCTCCGGCGGATGCAGGTCGCATTGGAGCAGAAGATCCGGTCGAACCAGGCGGAGATGGAATCGCTGCAAGCGAAGCTGCCCACCGAGACCGGGCCCCGGCGGGGATCGCTCCAGGCGAGGATTGACGAGACGCGCAGCGAACTCGATCTCGCCAAGACGCGGAGAGATTCGCTTCAGAGCATGGCCGAGTTCGTCGGCGGATCGAGCGCGGGCGGTCTGGGCGCGACCGGCATCCGGGAGCAGATCGAGGCATTGGCGCGGTCGGTCCCGGGTGCCCTGGCGAAGCCCGCGACGAAAGAGGAGGCCGCGGCGATGGGCAGCCAGTCGATCGCGCCCCCTCCGGCCAGCACGCCGGGAAATGAAGTGTCCGGAGTGTGGGGACTGACGCTGGACGTGTTCGCGCTCTCATCGCGCATCGGCACGCTCGGCGACGCCATGCAGATGACCGATTCCCTGGGCCAGGACCTGAAAGGGCTCCGCGCACCGTTGGTGGGCACCCTGCGAGACCTGTCCAAGCGGGGCGACGATCTCGCCGCGCTGGCCGACACCTCTGATGATCCGATCCTCCTCGTGCAGCAGAAGGCGATGTTCGACGCGCTGACCGCGCAGTTCAAGCGCACGTCGGACGCCCTGTTGCCCTTGACCAAGCAGGGAATCCTGCTCGACGTGTACAGGAAGAACGTCGAGACCTGGCGGACCTCGCTCCAAGCCCGGTATCACACGGAGTTGCGCGATCTCCTGATCAGGCTTGGGGCCCTCATCGTCCTCGTCGTGGCGATAGCCGGGGGAGCCGAGCTGTGGCGCCGGGCGATCTTTCGCTACGTGCGCGAGGCGCGCCGCAGGTACCAGTACCTGCTGCTGCGCAAGATCGTGTTCTGGTGCGTGATCGCCATCGTGCTCGTCTTCTCGTTCGCGAACGAGCTTGGCTCGGTGGCGACCTTTGCGGGGTTGATCACCGCCGGCGTGGCGGTCGCGCTCCAGAGCGTCATCCTGTCGGTGGTGGCGTACTTCTTCCTGATCGGCAAGTATGGCATCCGGGTCGGCGATCGCGTGCAGGTGGCCGGAGTCACCGGCGAAGTCATCGACGTGGGACTGGTGCGCTTCCATCTCGTCGAGCTCGCCGGCAGCGGAGAGAAGACGGCGAGCGGACGGGTCGTGGCGTTCTCCAATTCCGTCGTGTTTCAGCCGACTGCCGGGTTCTTCAAACAAATCCCCGGCACAAGCTTCCGCTGGCACGAGGTCGCCGTGACGGTACCCCCCGAGAGCGACTACCTCCTGGCGGAGAAACGGTTGCGCAGCGTGGTGGAGGGCGTGTTCGCGGAGTACCAGGGCGAGATGGAAAAGCAGCACCGGCAGATTGAACGGACGCTGACCGCGACGCCGACGGGAGCGCTGCAGCCGACGAGCCGGTTGTATCCAACACCGTCAGGGCTCGACATCGTCATCCGCTATCCGGTCGATCTGATGCACGCCGCGGAGATCGACGATCGAGTGACGCGCGAGTTGTTGAGCGCGATCGACAAGGAGCCGGCATTCAAGCAGGCGGGATCCGGCAAACCGCCATTGGCGCTGAAAGCCGACGTCAGCTAGTGGACGCGGAGCTGACACGGGCCACCGGTTTCACACCGCGTCCTCGAACGACGCCAGGTGCAGCGGCACGCCAAGTGTCTCGAGAAAGGTGGAACCCGTGAAGACATCTTGTTGCGCGTTGGGCATTCTCCTGTGTGTGAGTGCGGGTCTGGCGCTCTCCGCGTTCGCCCAGGGTTCCCACGAGAAGTACCTGACGGCAGCAGACGTCGAGAAGGTCACCGGGGTCAGAGGCGTCACGAGCATTGCGCGCGGCTCTGCGGCTGGAGCGGGTGGCGACCTCAATTTCGCAGATGATGCGGGCGAACTGGTGTTGATGGTCCAGTTCGCCGACGTCAAGAACTTCGCGGGCTTCAAGACCAAGTACGGCAAGGCTCCCGTCAGCGGCGTCGGCGAGCAGGCCATCGAGGGCGGGTCGATGCCCGGCATGCCGGACAACTTGCTCGCGTTCACCAAGGGGACGCACTGTGTCGTCCTGACGGCGTTCGGCGACTTCGCCACCAGGAAGGTCTACCTGACCATCGACCAACTGACGTCCCTGGGCAAGGTGATCGCTTCCCGGCTGTGAGCACCATGCCTCAACGGTCCACCTGCGCCATCTGCTTTGCGCTGTAGCGCGCACCGGCCACCTTCTCCGGCGCGAGCGCCGCGTCCAGTTCGGCCATCTCTTCCGCGGTGAGCGGCACATCTGCCGCGCCGACATTCTCCTCGAGGTAGCGCCGCCGCTTGGTGCCGGGAATCGGGACGATGTCCGGGCCTTTGTGCAGCAACCAGGCGAGGGCGATCTGCCCCGGCGTCACGCCCTTTTGCGTGGCCAGTCCGCGCACGGCCGCCGCCGCCCGCACGTTGGCGTCGAAGTTCCCGCCCTGGTAGCGCGGGTCGTTGCGGCGGAAGTCGCTTTCCGGGTACTCCTCGGCGCGCTTCACCGCGCCGGTCAGGAACCCCCGGCCGAGGGGCGCGAACGGGACCAGGCCGATGCCGAGATCACGAAGGAGCAAAACGATGCGGGGCTCGAGGTTCCGCTCCCAGAGCGAGTATTCGCTCTGGAGCGCCGAGATCGGATGCACGGCGTGCGCGCGGCGGATCGTCTGCTCGCCCGCCTCGGAGAGTCCGAGGAAGCGAACCTTGCCCTCGCGCACGAGGTCGGCCATGGTGCGGACGACGTCCTCGATCGGCACCGCGGGATCGACGCGGTGCTGGTAGAGAAGATCGATGCGGTCCGTGGCGAGGCGGCGCAGCGAGCCCTCGACGGCCTCGCGGATGTGCGCGGGACGGCTGTCCATGCCCGCCATGCCGCCGTTCTCGATCCTGAAGCCGAACTTGGTCGCGATGACCACGCGGTCGCGCCTGCCTTGCAGGGCACGGCCCAGCAGTTCCTCGTTCGTGTACGGCCCGTACACTTCCGCCGTGTCGAAGAACGTCACGCCAAGCTCGATCGCCCGGTGAATGGTGGCTATCGACTCGCGTTCGTTACGCTCCTCACGGGTCCCGTAGGACTGGCTCATCCCCATGCAGCCGAGGCCCAAAGCCGATACTTCCAAGCCGCTCGTGCCGAGTCTGCGTGTCTGCATTCATCTCTCCTCGAGTGGTCATCCATGGCCTCGTATCATCATACCGTCGGGCCCCGACCGGCCGCTAGCCAGTCTGCCGATTTCACGCTGGACGTCGCTCCCATCCGCGTGCTTGAATAGCCGCGCCCTCGCGCATGGAGCCGTTCGGCTATGACTCGGTCCGCGAGAGAACTCATGATGCAGGCGTTCCGGATGGCCCGCGAAGCAGGCAAGGCGGCGCGTGCGGGCAGTTTGCTGCTGTTGTGCCTGGGCCAGGCCGCGCCGGCCGTTACGGGGCAGGCGGGCCGACCCCCCGCGACAGCCGAGAGACAGAGTGCGAGGCAGCCCAAGGCCCCGGCACCGCTGACGGTGCAGACGCTTGGACGTCCGGGCGCCGGATACTCCTTTGCCGGTCTCGCTGGCGCAGTTCAGGGTATGCCTCTCTACGCGGCATCGCGTCAAGCGGCGCGCCGCTCGTACCGATGGTGAAGTCCACCAACTTCTGGGAACGCGACGACGCGCCCTTCCGTCGGCGTGTGAACGCGCCGTGGCGTGGGCGCGTCTTTCTGAAGGGAGAGATGGGTTCGCGCGCCATGATAGTACGAGAGATAGGCCGCAAGCACGCGGCGCAAGTGCGCCGTCCACGCGGCCGTCGGATGCTGCGTGATCGCCACATGGACGACTCGTCGGCGTTGATGCGCGAGCAGCACCAAGACGAACAGCACGCGTCCGGTGACGGTCGGGACGGTGAAGAAGTCCATCGAGACCAGGGCCACGGCGTGATTGGCGAGGCACAGGGTTCCTCGCCCTCGATCATCAGGTCTTGAAACCGACGCCTACGAAATGCCGCCGCCGAGCACCTTGTAGAGCGTCACCAGGTTCTGTTGTTCGGCCAGGCGCAGGTCGACCAGCGCTTGCTCGGCGACGAAGAGTGCGCGCTGTGCGATCAGGACGCCGAGATAGCCGTCGATTCCCGCCTTGTAGCGCGCCTCGGACAGCCGGTACGTATCATCCAGCGCGGCGACGAGCGCCACTTCCGCCTCGCGCTCCTGCGAGAGAGTCGCGCGGAGCGCAAGCGCGTCACTCGTCTCGCGGAACGCCACCTGGATGGCCTTCTCGTACTGCGCGATGGCCGCGTCGCGGCCGAGGGTCGCCGCCTCGACGGTTGCCTTGCGCGCGCCCGCCGTGAAGATCGGCGCCGTCAGCTGCGAATCGAAACTCCACGCGCGAGCCGAACCCTCGAACAGGTCGGACAGCGCAGGGCTCAGGAGTCCCAACGCGGCCGTCAGCGAGATCTTCGGGAAGTACGCGGCTCGGGCCGCCCCGATGTTCGCATTTGCCCCTTTCAGCTGATACTCCGCAGCGAGGATGTCTGGCCGTCGCAGCAGCACCTCCGATGGCAGATTCGCCTGCACTCCCGTGAGCGGCTGGACGTCAGCCAAGGTCGCGGGCAGGAGCTCGGGCTGCACACGCGATCCCGCCAGCAAATCCAGCGCGTGCCTGTCCTGCTCGACGAGGCCCGCGTACCTCGCCGCGTCGGCGCGCGCCGCTTCGACTTGCGTTTGCGCCTGCCGCACGTCCAGATCGGAAGCGATGCCGGCGGCCCGGCTCCGCTGTATCAGCTCGAGCGATTGCTGCTGCGCCTGCAGTGTCGAGGCCGCCAGGGCGCGGTTTTCTGCGTCGGCGGCAAACGCCAGCCAGGTGCTCGCGGTGGAGGCAATCAATGAAATGCGCGTCGCCTCGGACACGTGCTGCGCCGCGAGGTACTCGTTGAGCGCCTGCTCCTTCAGGCTCCGCACGCGCCCGAACAGATCCACCTCCCACGAGGTGAACCCGTTGACCTGGTACCGGACCAACGTGTCTGCCTGCCCGTTCGATGCGAACGCACCCGGGACGCGCGACACGTCGATCGACGCTGCCGCTCCCACGGCCGGATAGAGCTGGGCGCGCTGGATTCGGTACTGCGCGCCGACGATCTGCGCGTTGAGCGCGGCGGTCCGCAAATCGCGGTTGTTCGCCAGCACCGCCTGGATCACCGAACGGAGCCGTGCGTCGGTGACGAACTCCTGCCAGGGGGTCGTGGCGGGTACGTCCGCGGCGGTGGCTGCAGCGCCGCTCGGGAGTTGTGGGGGCACTGGCGCCTCGGGCCGAACGTACTTCGGAGCGAGGCTGCAGCCGCCCGCGACGAGCAGCGCGCCAATCACCGCGAGGAAAGTCGTTGGTCGCTGCATATCACTGCCCCTCCGCCGCGGGTGCCGCGTCGGCGTTCGCCGCTCTGGCCCGCCGCCGGCCGCCGCCCAACACCCGTACGACGACGACGTAGAACAACGGGATGAAGAAGATCGCCAGCGAGGTCGCGGTGATCATCCCGCCCAGCACGCTGGTGCCGATCGCCTTCATCGCGCCCGCCCCGGCGCCTGTTGCGAGAGCCAGCGGCAGGACACCGAACCCGAACGCCAGCGAGGTCATGACGATCGGCCGCAGTCTCAGCCTGGCTGCGCTCGTCGCGGCTTCGACCATGCCCATGCCTTCCTCCATGTTCGCCTTGGCGAACTGCACGATGAGGATCGCGTTCTTCGTCGTCAGGCCGAGCACGGTGAGGAGCCCGATCTGGAAGTAGACGTCGTTCGGCATGTGGCGCATCGACGTCGCCAGCACGCCCCCGATGACGCCGAGCGGCAGGGCGAAGAGGATCGAGATCGGGACGCTCCAGCTCTCGTACAGTGCCGCGAGGACGAGGAAGATCGCCAGCACCGAGAAGGCATAGAGCGGACCTGCCTGCGATTCGGCCATCTTCTGCTGGTACGACACCCCGGTCCATTCGTAACCGATCTCGGGAGGAAGCTTCTGGATGATCTCCTCCATGGCCTGCATCGCTTCGCCCGTCGTGCGCCCGGGCGCCGGATCACCCTGGATGTCCATCGCCGGGAAGCTGTTGTAGCGCTCCAGCCTCGGCGACCCGTAAACCCATCGGCCGGCTGAGACGGCCGAGAGCGGTACCAGCTCGCCCTGGACGTTCTTCACGTAGAGGCGCGCGAGGTCGTTCGGCAGCATGCGGAACGGCGCGTCGGCCTGCGCATATACGTGCTTCACGCGGCCGCCCTGCACGAAGTTGCCGATGTAGGCGCCGCCGAACGCACTTGACAGGTAGCTCTGCACGGAGCTGACCGGGACGCCGAGCGCGCCGGCCTTCTGCCAGTCGATGTCCACCTTGTACATCGGAACGTCGGCCATGCCGTTGGGTCTCACCCGGGCGAGCCGAGGGTCTTTTGCTGCCATCTGCAGCAGTCGCATCTCGGCTTCGGCCAGTTTGTCGTGGCCCACACCTCCCTTGTCCTCGAGCATCAGGTCGAAGCCGGTCGCGTTGCCCATCTCCGTGATCGGAGGCGGGATCATCGGGATGATCGTCGCCCGATACCTCGACAGTGCCCGCCCGGCCGTCTCGACGACCGCCTGGGCGCGAAGCTCCGGACGGTTTCGAAGTTCCCAGTCCTTGAGCTTGATGTACATCATCCCCTGGTTCTGCGCGCGGCCCGCGAAGCCGGTGCCGCTCATCGCCATGACGGACTCGACCGCGTCCTTGTGCGCGCTCAGGAAGTACCGCTGCGCGTCGGCCATCACGGCCTGGGTCTGCTCGAGCGTCGATCCGACGGGCAGCTGCACCATCGTCATCACCGTGCCCTGGTCCTCGTCTGGGAGGAACGCGGTGGGCATCCGCAGGTAGAGAAAGACCATGACGACGACGATGACGGCGAACGCGGCGAGATAGCTCTTTCGCCAGCCGAGGACGCCCCCCACCAAGCGCGTATAGGCATCCCGCGTGCGGTAGAACGCGCGGTCGAACGCGAGGAAGAACGGCCGCAGCGGGCGAAAACCGGTCTCGGCCGCTTCGTGGCCCCTTGCCACGGGTTTCAGCAGCTGCGCGCACAGCACGGGGCTGAGGATCAAGGCTACGCACACCGAGAGCAGCATCGACGCGATGACGGTTGCCGAGAACTGCCGGTAGATGACGCCCGTCGAACCGGGGAAGAAGACCATCGGCGCGAAGACCGCCGACAGGACCAGACCGATGCCGACGAGCGCGCTGCTGATTTCGCCCATCGACTTGCGGGTGGCCTCCCACGGCGGCAGGCCTTCCTCGCTCATCACCCGCTCGACGTTCTCGACGACGACGATCGCGTCGTCCACCAGCAGGCCGATCGCGAGCACCATCGCGAACATCGTGAGCATGTTGATGGAGAAGCCGAGGAGGCCGAGCACGGCGAACGTCCCGAGGATCACGACCGGCACCGCGATGGTCGGCACGAGCGTCGCGCGCAGGTTGCCGAGGAACAGGTACATCACGAGGAAGACCAGGACGATGGCTTCGAAGAGCGTCTTGACGACTTCCCAGATCGCGACCTTGATGAACGGCGTCGTGTCGAACGGGTAGACGACCTTCATGCCGGGCGGAAAGTGTCGTCCGAGCTCGGTCATCTTGGCTTTGATGTTGTTGGCCGTGTCGAGCGCGTTGGCGCCCGCCTCCATGCGGACGGCCATGACGCTCATCGGATTGCCGTTGAAGCGGCCGACGATGTCGGGCAGCTCGTTGCCCAGCTCCGTGCGGCCGACATCCGAGACACGCACGATCGAGCCGTCCGCGTTGGCGCGCAGCGGAATCGACGCGAACTGCTGCGGCGTCACCAGGAGCGACTGGACGAGGATCGACGCGTTGAGACGCTGCCCGGGAAGGGCAGGCGCGCCACCGAGCTGTCCGGCCGACACCTCGACGTTGTAGGCGCGCACGGCCGCCACGATGTCGTCCGACGTCATCTGGAACTTCGTGAGTTTGTCCGGGTCGAGCCAGATCCGCATGGAGTAGGGGCTTCCCATCATCTGGACTTCACCGACCCCGGGGACCCGGCCGAGCGGCGACTGCAGCTGCGTCGCCGCGTAGTCGTTGAGATCCTCCATTGACACGCTGCCGTCGTCGGAGGTGAGGCCGACAATGATCAGGTAGTTGCGAGTGGACTTGGCGACGGTAACGCCGCGGGCCTGGACGACGTCGGGCAGCGTCGGCAGCGCGAGCTGGAGCTTGTTCTGCACCTTCGCCCAGGCGATGTCCGGATCGGTGCCGGGCGCGAAGGTCAGCTGCGTCGATCCCGAGCCCGACGAATCGGCGGTCGAGTACATGTAGAGCATCCGGTCGAGCCCGGTCAGCGACGTCTCGATCATCTGCACGACGGTGTGATCGACGGTCTCCGCGGATGCGCCCGGGTACGAAGTGCTGATCGAGATCGACGGTGGGGCGATGTTGGGGTACTGCGACACCGGAAGGCTGTAGATCGCGAGTCCGCCGCCGAGCATCATCGCGATCGCGATGACCCATGCGAAGACGGGCCGGTCGAGGAAGAACTTGGACATGCTTCCTCCTACTTTCCGTCCGGGGCTTGTCGCACCGGCCTCGTCTGGGATGCGTTTTGCACGGCCGGCATCCGAGGGGCCGCGTCAACGGGAACCGCGCGCACCATGGCACCGGGCCGGACCCTGTCGCGGCCCTCGACGATCAACCGGTCGTCGGGCGCGAGCCCCTTCGTCACAACCCAGTCCGCGCCGATCGCCCGATCGACTTCGATCTTCCGCTGCTCCACCTTGCCGGCGGCGTTCACCACCATCGCCAGCGGATCGCCCTTCGGGTCGCGGGTGATCCCCTGCTGCGGCGCCAGGATGGCGTGCTCGTCCACGCCCTCTTCGACAATCGCGCGAACGAACATGCCTGGCAGCAACGTCCGGTTGGGGTTCGGGAACACCATGCGCAGGATGACCGACCCGGTCGTCGGCTCTACCGACACGTCGCGGAACTGCAGCGTGCCCTCGATCGGGTAGGGCGTCCCGTCCTCGAGCAGCAGCTTGACCTTCCTCGCCTGCGCGTCGCCACGCTTGAACCTTCCGCTGTCCGCGGCGCGTGCGAGGCGGAGGATGTCGGCGCTGGCCTGCGTGACGTCCACGTAGATCGGATCGAGCTGCTGCACGACGGCGAGCGGCGTCGGCTGGTAGGCAGTCACCAGCGCGCCCACCGTCACGCTGGACCGGCCGATGCGTCCCGAGATCGGGGCCTTCAGCGGCGTGTACGAGAGGTTCACGCGTGCGGTCTCGACTGCGGCCTTGGCCGCGAGCACGCTGGCCTCGGCCCTTGCGAGGGCCGAAGCGGCGTCGTCGTAGTCCTGCTGGCCGACCGCATGAATCGGCAGCAGCTCCTTCAGGCGCTCGGCCCTCGAGCGCAACGCGGGGACGTCGCTTTCCGCCACCGCGAGCGCCGCGACCGTCTGGTCGTAAGCCGCCTTGTAGGGCGCGGGGTCGACCTGGTAGAGGAGTTGGTCCGCCTTGACGTCGGCGCCCTCGACGAACTCGCGGCGCTGGATGATGCCGTTCACCTGCGGCCGTACCTCGGCGACCAGGTAGGCCGCGGTTCTCCCTGGCAGTTCGGTCGTAAAGACGACGCGCGCCGAGCGAACAGCGGCAACGCCCACCTCGGGCGGCGGCGGCGCACCGGGGCCGTGCGCGCGCTGCTGGCAGGCCGCGCCGGCCGTGACAAGGACGACAGCAAGGACCAGCCGAGCGGCGCGCGAGGTCGCCCGGCCGCTTGCGCCGATTGACAAGCTGATGAAATCACTGAACGCCTTCATCTCTTGGCCCTCTTCCTTGGGCTTGCGGGAATGCTGCGAGAGACCCCGTCCATCGCGACCCGAGTGAAGAAGTCGACGACGCTCTGATCGGATGCGCTGGCAATCGGCCTCTCGAATATGCGCGTGACGATGCCGTAGAAATGGGCCATCCCGTTGATGGCCAGCAGCAGCGTGTCGGGTTCGCCGGCGGCCAGGGCTCCGCTCTTCTGCCTGCGCGCGATGTAGCGCTTGATGGCGCGCACGTGGCCGCCGCCGGCTTCGGACAGATGCGCGAGAGCCTCCCGGTGCCCCTCCAGCGCCGCGAATAGCACCACCTTCAGGAAACGCGGGTCCCGGGCGTACCGGTCGCAGATGTTGCGCAGCATCGCGCCGAACACGGCGCCATCGTCGTCGCGCTCCATCAGCGTCTCGAGTTCGGCGTGGCGGCGCCGTCGCTGGGGTGATGCAAGCCGGGAGTCGAGCACGGCGGTGTAGAGCGCTCCCTTGGAAGGGAAGTGGCGGAAGATGATCGCCTCGGTCACGCCGGCCTGGGCAGCGATCTTCTTCGTCGTCGCCCCACGGAATCCCTGCCGCGAGAACACGTCGAGCGCCACGTCGATCAACTGCGCCCGGCGGTCGCCGGCGCACATGCGCGCGCGCGGCGCCCGGCTTCGTGCGGTTGCCATGACCCGGGTATGTTAGTAAATGCTTACTGATTTGTCACGCGCCCTCCGGCATCAACTCGCCGTGCTCCAACGCCAAGCGCCCAGGCGCCGACGTCTCGCCCGCGCGGACCGGTTCCTGTGGGTGCTGCTGTCGCGCCTGTGGCCGGACTGGCGAGGGGCCGTGAAGACCACGGCCGCGGCGACGCGCTGGCCGGCCCGCAGTGTCGGCTGACATCCGAGCGCTGATCCGGCAGATGCAGAACGCCAACCCTCTCTGGGGCGCGCCGCGAATACACGGTGAGCTCCAGAAGCTCGGCATCGAGATCGCGCAGGCAACGGTGGCGAAGTACCTCGCGCGCTACGGCGGGACGGCCCCGTCACAGACGTGGCGCACGTTGGTGGACCGCCCAACAGATCCGCGAGGCGTGGCCGTGGGATACCGGCCCCCGGTTCGTGATACGCGATCGCGACTCGATCTATGGATCCGATCTTCGGCGTGCCGCGCCGTCGTCATCGTCTGGAACGAACGCTCGTTGCGCCGCCACCTACGCCGGTACCTCACCTGCTATCACGAGTGGCGAACGCACCTCTCGCTGGACAAGGATGCGCCGTCCCACGGGCTGTGCAACCGCCGACCTGCGGCACAATCGTCCAGGTCCCACACCTCGGCGGGTTGCATCATCACTACGAACGTCGGGCTGCCTGACCATCGCTCTCGGGGCCGCCGGTCAGCTTGCTACGCTTGCCGTCGGCCGGCCGCGCTGCATCCGGACCGGGTGCGCGTCGTCCTCCAGCGTCGCCGCATCGAGCGTTCGGACCTCTCGGTGCGACCTGTTGGCGGCGGTGATCGCGGGCCATCGGGAGACCTGCCCATGCGCGTGGAGTTTCTGGTAGGGACAGGGCTTCCAGCGGTTAGGGTGTCAGTTAGGGTGTCAACCTCGGATCTTCTGACCGAAGTGAACGGGAAGATCCGCGGATTCGTTAGGAAAGAGTGGTGAGCCGCGTAGGAATCGAACCTACAACCCGCAGATTAAGAGTCTGCTGCTCTGCCAATTGAGCTAGCGGCCCACTCGAGATCGTCCCGGGCTGAAGCCTGGAACCTACGGTGTGCACGGGCACGGATGATCGCAGGACTGAAGTCCTGCATCACTTCGCCTCGACCCGACCCTCTAGTGTGTACCGGCCGGCTCCCGCGCGTCAAGGCTGACGTGGCTCACGTAGCATCAACGCGCACGCGTCGCGCGCTTCGCGGCCGGAAGCCCGAGGCGCAGCGGCAATCTGAAAGTGCGAAGCCCGAAGCCGCAAGCCGAAAGCCTGAGGCCCGGAGCCCGGAGCCCGAAGCCGCGAAGCCATCCCGCACCTCGTCCGCAAGTGAACGTCCACTGCCCGCAGGCGCACACATCCCAGGCGAGTCCGCACGAGGCGCGGCCGAGCCGGCCGCGGCCGTCACCGCCGAACGTCGCGGAAAACTGACGATCCTGCACCAGCACGGCGAAGGCGACCACATCGGGTCGCAAGACCGCGCAACCGCGACGCTGGTACTCCTCTTGCCGGTCTCGGCGGCGTCCGGTGCTGGTTCCGGACAGCGGAAACCGCGCATGAAACTGTCGTCCACCACCGCCGTGACCGCCACCGGCCTCATAGGCATCACGTCCGCGCTGCTCGCGGCCGCGACGCTGTGGATCGTGCTGACCGATCCGGTGACCGTCGCGACGGCCGTCCACGAGGGCAGCCTCACCGCGATCCTGTACTCGCTGGCGCGCGCGCTGGGGGAGACGCTCCAGGCGTTGCTTTCGCACCTCTAGACAGGCGGGGCTGAAGCCCCGCCCTGCAGGTGCCGTGAGCCCCATGCTGCACGACATTCGCTACGCGCTGCGCACGCTGGGGAAGACGCCGGTCTTCACGCTCACCGCCATCCTCACCATCGCCCTCGGCATCGGCGCCAACACCAGCATCTTCAGCGTCGTCAACGCGGCCATGCTCCGGTCGCTGCCCTGTGCCGACCCGGATCGCCTCGTGCGAGTCGCCGAGAAGAACGACAAGCTCAACCTCCAGCTCTTCTCCGTCTCCTCGTTGAACTACCAGTCGTGGAAGGAGCAGACCCGGACGTTCGAGCGGCTGGGCGCGTTCGGATACGGACCTACACCCTGACCGGGCGAGGCGAGCCGGAGCAGTTCGCGGGCAGCCCGATCAGTCCGTCGCTCGTTCCGCTGCTCGGCCTCCAGCCTGTTGCCGGACGCTCGTTCCGCGAGGGCGAGGATCGGCCGGGCAGCGCAGGTTCCAGGAGAAAGGCTATGAGGCTCGCAACCACCACGGTGAGGGTATCCGGCCCTGCAACGTCTTCAAGCCGCGCCACCGCCTCCCCCCGCCGGGAACATGCCGAGCCTCGCCTCCGTAGATAGAAGCAGCCCGGGGCGAGGTCTGTACCGGCCTTGGCATCAACCCGAGACCCTGACCCCCGGAGGTGGCGATGGAACGGCTGCTGCAGGACCTCACGTACGGCGCCCGGCTGCTCGTCAGAAACAAGGCGTTTACCATCACCGCCGTCACGACGCTCGCCGTCTGCATCGCGGCCAACGTCGCGATTTTCTGCATCGTCAACTCAGTGGTGCTGCGGCCGCTGCCGTTCCCCGAGTCGGACCACCTGGTCTACCTCTATAACAGCTACTCGAAAGCCGGCATCGAGCGGGCATCCACCGGGGTTCCCGACTACTTCGACCGGATGCGCAAAGTGCCCGCGCTCGGGCGGCAGGCGATCTTCCGGAACGACGGCCTGACCATCGGCGCGGCGGGCGATGCCGAGCGAGTGACGGCCCTGCGCGCCACGCCATCGCTCTTCGTGTTGCTCGGTGTCCGGCCGCTGCGCGGGCGCACGTTCACCGAAGACGAAGGGGAGATCGGGCACGAACACAAGGCGGTGTTGAGCTACGCGCTGTGGCAACGGCGCTTTGGCGGCCGGGACGACGCCGTGGGTCGCGACCTGCGGGTGAACGGCCAGCCGTACGCGATCGTGGGCGTGCTGCCGCGGGACTTCCACTTCATTTCCGATTCCGACGAGCCGCTGCTCTATGTGCCCGCGGCCTTCACGCCCGCCGAGAAGTCAGACGACGCCCGCCACAGCAACAACTGGGAGATGTTCGGCAGGTTGAAGCCGGGCGCGACGATCGACGAAGTGCGCCGGCAGGTCAACACGCTGAACGCGCGCAACCTCGATCGCTTTCCGCAGTTCAAGGAGATCATCGTCAACGCCGGCTTTCACACAAGCGTGGTGTGGCTGCAGGCGGACCTCGTGCGCGACGTCAAGCCGACGCTGTACCTGTTGTGGGCGGGCGCGGCGTTCGTGCTGCTCATCGGCGGCGTGAACGTGGCGAACCTGATGCTGGTCCGCGCGACGGCGCGGTTGAAGGAACTCGCCACGCGGCACGTGCTCGGCGCCAGCCTCGGCCGGCTCGCGCGCCAGTTGCTCACCGAGACGACGCTCCTGACGTTGACCGGCGGGGCGTTCGGCCTGCTGCTCGGCTACTGGACGCTCCAGGCGATCTCCCGCCTCGGCATCGAGCATCTGCCGCGCGCCAGCGACATCCACCTCGACGCCGCCGTCTTCGCGTTCACGCTGGCGATCTCACTCGCGACCGGATTGCTCGTCGGGATCGTGCCGCTGCTCGGCATGCGGAAATCGACCCTCAACCAGGCATTTCGCGAAGAAGGCCGATCGACCACCGGCGGCCGGCGCGCCCGCATCATGCGCACCGTGCTGGTGACGACGCAGGTCGCCGTGGCCCTCATGCTGCTGGTCGGGGCCGGCCTGCTCTTCGCCAGCTTCCGCCGTCTTCTTGCCGTGGACCCGGGCTTCAGCCCCGCGAACGTCGTGACCGCGCAGGTCACGCTGCCGGAGACGGCCTACCCGGACGCCGCGGCGCGCCGCGTGTTCGCGGCCCGCGCACTCGACGGCGTCCGCGCCGTGCCCGGCGTCGCGTCGGCCGGGGTCGCGGACTCGGTGCCGTTCAGCAATTCCTTCGATTCCAGCGTCATCGTCGCCGAGGGCTACGTGATGCGTCCCGGAGAATCGCTGGTGGCGCCGTTCCAGTTCGCCTCGAGCGAGGGCTATTTCGAGGCGATGCGCATGCGCCTCCTGCGCGGCCGCCTGTTCGACCGCCGCGACTCGGATACGTCGACGCCAGTCGTTATCGTGGACGAGCGGCTGGCGCGCAGGTTCTGGCCTGGCGCCGATCCGATTGGCAAGCGCCTCTTCACGCCGAACAGCCCGACGGACATGCTCAAGCCAAACCCGAACACGCGCTACCTCTCGGTGGTCGGCGTCGTTCGCGAGGTGAAGTACCTCGGCCTGGCGCCGATTGCGGCCATGGAGCCCACCGGGGCCTGCTACTTTCCGACCACGCAGCGGCCCACGCGCAGCCTCTACCTCGTCATCAACACCCATGCCGATTCGTCGGCGGTTGTGCCCGCCGTTCGCAAGGCGATCGGCGCGATCGATCCGGAGCTGCCGCTCTACGACGTCAAGACGATGCAGGAGCGGATCGACGCATCGCTGGGTGACCGCAGGACGCCGATGCTGCTGGCGCTGGCCTTTGCGGGGGTGGCGCTGCTCCTGGCCGCGGTCGGCGTGTACGGCGTGCTCGCCTACCAGGTGACGCAGCGCACGCGTGAGATTGGCATCCGGATGGCGCTCGGCGGCGGCACGGTCTCCATCTTCCGGCTGGTTTTCCGCGACGCCGTGACGATGGTCGGCGGCGGCATCGTCGCCGGCCTGGCGGGAGCGTTCGTGATGAGCCGGAGCCTGCAGAGCCATCTGTTCGGCGTCGGCTCGATGGACCCGGAGGTCATCGCGGTCGTGGCGGCGCTTCTGGCGATCGTGGCGCTTGCGGCGAGCGTGGTGCCGGCGATGCGCGCCACGCGCGTGGAGCCCATCCGCGCGCTGACCGATCTCTGAGGCCGATGCCTTCAGGAGAGTTCGCTGACGTCGTTCCAAGGCAAGATCAGCAGGCTGACGGCAGGAACCGCGTTGACCGGGGCCCGCGGACGACGCGGCCGCGGCAGCCGGAGCGGCCGCGCCCTCGCCGAGCCGGCTCCGCAGTCGGGGAACACGTCCTCGCGCTGCTCGCTTTCCGATCTTCGCTTGACGGCTTGCGCGACGGCTCCCC
>PMZR01000063.1 GCA_003170135.1 Acidobacteriota bacterium | reverse complement strand
GACCGCCGGCGAAACCGAACGTCTTGAATCCCATCGTTTCCAGGGCGACGTTGCCCGTGGGGATCATCAGGTCGGCCCACGAAATCTTCCGGCCGTACTTCTGTTTGATCGGCCAGAGCAGCCGGCGGGCCTTGTCGAGATTCGCGTTGTCGGGCCAGCTGTTGAGGGGGGCAAAGCGCTGCGTACCGGACCCTGCGCCGCCGCGACCATCGCTGATGCGGTAGGTGCCCGCACTGTGCCACGCCATCCGAATGAAGAGCGGCCCGTAGTGACCGTAGTCGGCCGGCCACCAGTCCTGCGACGTGGTCATCAACGCCTCGAGGTCCTTCCTCAGGGCATCGAGGTCGAGGGTCTTGAACTCCTCGGGGTAGTTGAACGTCTCGCCCATGGGATCGGCCGACGGGGTGGGCTGGTGGAGAACCTTCAGGTCCACCTGATTCGGCCACCAGTCTCGGTTCGATGTGCGCTTGCGGGGTCCGCCCGGGGACAAACGCTTGCTCTCGCCATCCATGTTGTCCTCTCCTTTGACTGCTGCGCGATTGTGAGGCACGGGGATGACCGGAACCTCGCTGCCTGCGCCTCCGGCCGCAGCATCCACGCGTGCCGGCATGATGCCGCGCTCCCTTAACGATTGCGATGATGAGTCCCGATCCGCACGATAGCACAACAACGATGCCGGCCAAACCAGCGACCGAGCGGTACTATCCCATGCCTGAAGCCACTGCAGGTGTCCTACATTCCGCTCGCCTGCAACATCAACGCCCGCATCTGCTGAGGCGAGGTGCCTCATGAACCACAGCGTTCTCAGCCTGTCGGGTGACGAGGGGACACGCCAGAAGTGGACCCATGCGCTTCAAAGCGCCGGCTTCCGCGTTTTTGAAGCGTCTGACTGGGAAGGGGCCGTCCGCGTCGCGCTCGCGCAATCGCCCGATGCCGTCGTGGTTGCCGCTTCGCATCTGGGTGTCAGCGTTCAGGAGATTCTTTCGAGGCTTTGCGCCGCTGCCGGGACCGCGCCGGTCGTCGTCTGCGCCATCCCTCGAGCGGGTTCTGGATGGGAGGCGGACGCTCTCCGCGCGGGGGCGACAGCTTGCCTGCCGGCGCAGCCGACCCCCGAGTTGCTGGTCTCCCACTCGTCGCGGGAGAGTCAGGCACTTCTCAGCGCCTTCTTCAACAGTCCAGGCGCGAAGCGCGGCATCGTCGAGGTGGCAGCCGACGCCGACGTCCGGCATGTCGCGGACAACGAGGTCACCCGATCGTTTGCCGGAATCGATGACATGACAGGCAAGCTCGGCTCTGAACTGGGAGAGCCGCGCGACATCCTGAAGCTCTGGGTCTCCAACTACCGCCGCAGCCGCGAAACCAACGCGCCCGTGTCCTTTGAGTACCTCGACGACCGTGCGGGCACAGGCCGTTGGGTTTCGTCGGTTGTCTGCTATGTCGGAACCACGCCGCAAGGCACCGAGCGTTTCTCCTACGTCGCGACGGACATCACCGACCGCAAGCGGGCCGAGGAGGCCCTGGAGAAAGCGACGAACATCCTGGCCGAGGGTCAACGCATCGCGCACGTCGGCACCTTCGAGTACGTGGTCGACACCCGAACGACGATGTGGTCCGAAGAGGAGTACCGCATCTATGGCCTCGACCCGGCAAGCCCATCGCCCGTCTACGACGTCATGCTGGCCCGGAGCATCCACCCCGACGATGCAGACCTGCTTCACCGGACGTTCACGGCGGCCATCGAAAGCCGAACGATCTACGAACTGGAACACAGGAAGCACGCCGAAGAAGCCTTGCGGAAGGCCCCACGCGACGCTTTCAGACGATCGTTGATCACGCGCCAGTAGCCATCTACGTCAAGGACCGCGATGGGCAATTCGTCTTCGGCAACCGGCGGCTGGAACAGTACACGGGCCGTCCCCTCGAGGCGCTGCTTGGGAAGACCGACTACAACTTCGCAGCAAGGGAGGACGCCGATCGCTGGCGGGCGAACGATCTCAGGGTGCTGGAAGGCCAGGAGGTGTCGGAGTTCGAAGAGATCGGCACGGATTCGGGTGGTCGTGCGTACGTGAACCTCTCCGTCAAGTTCCCCCTGACAGACGAGTCGGGAACACCGGTCGAGATCTGCGGCATCTCCACCGACATCACCGACCGCAAGCGAGTCGATGGAGAACTGCGAAAGAGCGAGACGCGGTTGCGGCTGGCACTTGCGGCGGCGAACATGGTGGCCTGGGAGTACGACCCCCTAACGAAACACCTGACCATCTCCGAAAACGCCGATGAGGTGCTGGCCCTGCCTCGCGGTGAAACGCTGAAGGACAGCGACCGCGGCTACTCCCTGATTCATCCCGACGACGTCGAGAAGCATCGCGCTCTGGTGAGAGGGGCGATCGAGAACGCGGGCAGCTATATCAGCGTCTACCGCCAGGTCCGCGACGGCGAGGTCTTCTGGTTGGAGGAGCGCGGCCGCGCCGTGACCGGCGCGTCGGGCAGGAGCGCCCGGCTGGTCGGGGTGACGCACAACATCAGCGCCGGCAAGCAAGCGGAGGAGGTGCTGGCGGCGGCCAAACAGCGGCTCGACGCGCACATGGACAACTCGCCGCTTGCCGTGATCGAGTTCGACCCGGAGTTCAGGGTGATCCGGTGGTCGCGGGAGGCGGAGCGGGTGTTCGGCTGGACCGCGCGGGAGGTCACCGGGCGTGCGATCGCCGAGTTGCGGTGGGTGTACGAGGATGACGTCGAGACGGTACGCCAGGTGTCGGCCGACATGCTGGAGGGCCGGCGCCCGCGCAACGTGAGCGTCAATCGCAACTACTGCAAGGACGGCAGCGTCGTGCGGTGCGAGTGGTACAATTCCGCGATCTACGACTCGGATGGCCGGCTGACGTCGATCCTCTTCCAGATCCTGGACATCACCGAACGCCAGAAGGCGGAAGCGGCGCTGCAGCAGGCGAACGCCGCGCTCGCGGAAGCCGATCGCCGCAAGGACGAGTTCACCGCCGTCCTCTCGCACGAACTCCGCAACCCGCTTGCCCCGATCCGGTACGCCCTGCCGCTGCTTGGCGAGGAGCGCCTCGGGGAAGCGGGAAGGCGCGCGACGGCGGTCATCGACCGGCAAGTCGCACATCTGGTCCGGCTGGTCGATGATCTGTTGGACATATCCCGGATCACGACTGGCAAGCACCTGACCAAGCCGGCCGACCCTCAGCAGATCCACCGAATCCTCGCCGACGTCGCTGAACGGGTCTCGTCGTCAAGGGCTGCTCGCACTGACTAGGTCGGGACAGGGATGACGTCCCAGACGGAGGACTGGCGAGCGAAGCGTTTCCTCAGATTCGGGTCAGTCGGTTTGACTCGGTCCCCCATCTTCCCTAAGCTGGAGGCGTCATGGACTACCGGGGCATTATCACGATCGAGCCGGGCAAGCGCGGCGGAAAGCCGTGTATCCGCGGTCTGCGCATCACTGTGTACGACGTGCTCGAGTACCTGGCCGCAGGCATGACTCCAGAACAGATCGTCGCCGACTTCCCGGACCTGACGGTCGAGGACATCCGGGCCTGCCTGGCCTTCGCCGCAGATCGTGAGCGCAAGCTCGTCAAGGTCCCCGCGTGAAGCTCCTCTTCGACGAGAACCTCTCCTCCCATCTCGTCGACTTGCTGGCCGACTGCTATCCAGGGTCGTGTCACGTTCGCAGTGTGGGACTTGAACGCGCCGACGACAGCACGGTGTGGGACTACGCAGCGGCACATGGATTGACGATTGTGTCCAAGGACTCCGACTTCCATCAGAGGAGTCTCCTGTTCGGTGCGCCGCCGAAGGTGGTCTGGATCCATATCGGCAACTGCTCGACGTCGACTCTCGAGCAAGTTCTCCGGGGACACGTCGCGGATCTCGAGAGACTCGAGCAGGATTCTGCAGCAGTGTTCCTGATCCTTGACTGACGATCTCCCGAGAAGCGATCACGATCAACAGTGAGGATGCCCGCGGTGCGCATCAGCCAACAGTCGCCTGCGAGCGAGAAGATCTCTGTGTTCCGCTCGCTGTTCCGGGGTCGGGAGGACGTCTACCCTCGCCGGTTCGAGAGCCGCAAGACGGGCAAGTCCGGCTATGCCCCAGCCTGTGCGCACGAGTGGTTCGCGGGATCTGCGAGAAGCCGCGCGTGAAATGCGGCGACTGTCCCCACCGGAGCTTCCTTCCCGTCACCGACGACATCATCCGGTGGCACTTGTCGGGCCACGACGATTCCGGTCAGCCGTTCGTGGCCGGTGTCTATCCGATGTTGCAGGACGAGTCCTGCCTCTTCCTGGCCATCGACTTCGACAAGGATGGGTGGCAGCAGGACGTGAAGGCGTTCATCGACGCCTGCCGCACACGTAACCTACCGGCCGCGGTCGAGCCATCGCGATCGGGCCGTGGCGGGCACGTCTGGTTCTTCTTCGAGGAGGCCATTCCGGCGACTCTCGCGCGGAAACTCGGTTCGTTCCTGCTCACCGAGACGATGGAACGACGACCCGATGTCGGACTGGACTCGTACGACCGTCTCTTCCCGAACCAGGACACGCTGCCCCAGGGAGGCTTCGGTAACCTGATTGCCTTGCCGCTCCAGAAACAGGCCCGGGAACGTGGGAACAGTGTCTTTCTCGACGAGTCCCTCGAACCGCATGCCGATCAGTGGTCGTTTCTGTCAGGCGTCGGGCGGCTGGGCCGTGCGCGCGTTGAGCGCGTCGTGGCTGACGCTGACCGGCAAGGCGGGGTCATCGGTGTTCGAATCCCCTCCCTCGACGATGACGACCGCGAACCATGGACCCTCTCGTCGTCCCGGGCGCCGAAGACCGCCATCCAGGGAGAACTTCCGGACCGACTGGAGGTCATACTCGCGAACGAGATCTACGTCCCGTGCGATGGGCTGACGCCGGCGCTTCGCAACCGGATCCTCCGGTTGGCAGCGTTCCAGAATCCGGAATTCTACCGCGCCCAGGCGATGCGTCTTCCCACCTACGATAAGCCGCGGGTCATTGGTTGTGCCGAGCAGCATCCTCACCACCTCGGCCTTCCTCGCGGCTGCCTGCAGGACCTGCGTGGCCTGCTCGACGACCTCAATATCCGTCTTCTGATTCGCGACGAACGGTGCGCCGGCGAACCGCTGGACGTTGTGTTCTGCGATGAACTGAGGCCCGAACAACTGGCCGCCGCGGATGCGTTGGTGCCTCATGACACCGGCGTCCTCGCGGCCACCACTGCCTTTGGCAAGACGGTGATCGCGGCCTGGATGCTCGCCCAACGCCGCGTGAACACGCTGGTCCTGGTGCATCGGCAGCAACTGCTCGACCAATGGGTAGACCGCCTCTCGACGTTCCTCGGGATGCCGCAGAGTCGATTCGGACGGATTGGTGGTGGGAAGCGCAAGGCGACTGGTCAGATAGACATCGCGCTCATCCAGAGTCTGGTGCGGAAAGGGGTCGTCAGCGACTGCGTCGCGGACTACGGTCACCTGATCGTCGACGAGTGCCATCACCTGTCCGCTCACAGCTTCGAACAAGTCGCGCGACGGGCCCGGGCGAAGTACGTGCTAGGTTTGTCGGCGACGGTCACTCGAAAGGACGGCCACCACCCGATCATCTTCATGCAGTGCGGTCCGACGCGGTACCGCGTGAGCGCCAAGGTCCAGGCGGCCGGGCGGCCGTTCTCCCACTCCGTCATCGTTCGCCCGACGGCCTTCGTTTCGCCGCGCGAACCGGACACCGACAAGCGGGTGCAGTTCCAGGCGGTGTACAAGGAGCTCGTCGGGGACGAACGTCGCAACCAGCTCATCTGCAACGACGTGTTGCACGTGAAGCGGCTGGTCCGTGACGGCGTGGACGTTCCGCTGGCCAGCCTGTTCGTTGACTCGGCGCGCCCCTTGCCCAACGAGGCGGAAGGCATCGAGCGGGCCCGCAGCGCGACGGAGGCCTTCTTCTATCGTCGGCTCGAGACGCTCGACGCCACCAAGGGGCTGTTCCTGCTGAACGCCGACCTGCCGATCCCGTTCGACGGTTGGAGCAAGATGGAAGTCGACCTGCTCAGCCGCGAGCTGCGCGTTGCCGTCGAACTCGATGGCCCGCAACATCTGGCAGATGCCGTCGCGTACCGGCGCGACCGCCGCAAGGACCGTCTGCTTCAGGAACAGGGTTACCTGGTTCTCCGCTTCCTCGCAAAGGACGTTGCCAAAGACCTCGACGGCGTGTTGGATGTGGTTCTCCGGGTGTTGACCCGTCGCGGACAGGTGGGCGGCGACAATTAGCCCTGCCGCCTGACGACAACTAGAGCTGCTGCGCAGGGTCGGTCGGGCTCGGTCTGGCCGACCGAGAGCGAGCCGCTGTTGAAGGGCGACACGAAGGCGTGCTTGAAGGGCGATTACGAGGCTCTGCGCGCCTGCCGTTGGATCGCCTCGTGCAGATCCCAATCCGCCTGAAGCCGCATCCAGAACTGCGGCGACATCCGGAACAGGCGCGCGAGACGCAGCGCGGTGTCGGCGGTGATACCGCGCTTGCCGAGCACGATTTCGTTCAGGCGGTTGAGCGAAATCCCGAGGCGACGCGCCGCCTCGACCTGGCCCAGGCCCAAGGGCTTCAGGAATTCTTCGAGCAGCATTTCGCCAGGCGGGATCGCGGGGCCCAACCAGCTCGGATCCCTAGTGATAGTCTTCGACGCGGACTTCGTAGGCATGCCCCTGCTCCCAGCGGAAGGTCACACGGTACTGAGCGTTGATGCGGATGCTGTGGCGTCCCGCCTGCTCGCCCTTCAGCGGCTCCAGCCGGTTGCCCGCGGGGATGGTGAGATCCTCCAACCGCGCGGCCACGTCGAGCGCCTTGAGCTTGCGTTGGACCACCCGCCAGATCTCGGCAGGCACCCGCCGAGCCGCGCGAGTGTTCCGCTCACGGAACAGATCAGCGGTCGTGTCGTCGGCGAATGACTGGATCACAGCGTCCCGATTACATATTACACGGTAACCGTGTAATCAGTCAAGCGGCGCGACGTAGATGCGTCATGTGGAATTCGCGAATCGCGAACAGCGAGTTACACGGCTGTCAGCGCGAGGAACTCCTCGAGCATCGTGCAGAACCCGACCTTCTGCTCGGACTCGTCGTCGGCATCCATGGTGGCTTCCTCGATGAGGTGATCGAGCCGGGCCGTCGAGAGCGCCTTGCGACGTCCCTTCCCGCTCGGTGCGCCGCCGGCGGTTCGTGTCATGCTCATCAGCCTCACGCGGCTGCTGTCACGGAGCGCCCGGTCCGTCGTAGCCGCAGATCCCCATTCGCGGCGAATTCACGACCCGGTGCAGCATGTGCCCGCGACCGTGGCGGCGTGAGCATACAGCGCAGAGGAAGGCGGGACTGTCGCACTCGACGCACACCGACGCCGCAGGGTGACCGCATTCGCCGCACGCGAAGTCGGGCGCGACGTTGTTCGCGAGCAGCGCGGCGGTCCGCGACGGCAACGCAATCGGCAACGGCCCGACCAGGGACAAGTCGAGAACCGTCGTGCTGCCGAAATCGTACTGATGCTCGATCGGAACGCCGGGCCGAAACACCTTGCCGACCTGGATGTGCATCGACTGCGGCCTGGGTCCGAATGAGAACGTCGGACTCGAAACAAACGTGTAGCGTGTCCGCCCGACGACGAATTCGCTCAGATGATCACAGCACTCGAGCCACGTCGCCCGTAGCAGTGCGTCGATGTCGGTCAGTTTCGCGTCGTTCGCGACGCCGAGAAACAGCCAATAGGCCTTCGGCCGGCCGACCACCTCGATGAGGAGTCCCGGAGCATCCGCAGGGACGCGTCCGGGTCGCCCCGGCCGATGGGCGAGTGGCTCCGAGCAGTCGGCGAGGTGTTTCCGGAGGACTCCCCGGGTCCCCGTGTACCCGCATCGTGTGCGCGTGCCCCTCGTGGGAGGGATTCGCATCGGTCGCTACTCTCCGTTTCCGCGGCCGCGGGACCTCCGTGCAGCCAGAAGCCCACCGACCACCTCTATACTGTCCTCGACGCGGGCGCGCAGCGTGAAGCCCTCGAACGTCATCAGCATGCGGCCCACCTCATCCCAGCTCAGGGCTTTCCCGTCGACGACAAGGATCGGCGTCTTACCGTCGGTATCTTCATCCCACTCGATCCGGCCGACCAACCCGTCGCGGTCCGTGAGATGCCAACCGTGTTCAGTGCGCTCGATGTACCGCACGTTCATCTCGGCGCGCATCTTCTGGTAGAGGCGCTTGAACAACTCCAAGGCGTCAGCTTCAAAGTCGCCGAGTACCTCAAACCGGTAACCGCCCCTTCGGTACGGCACTTTCTGGGCGATCATGGCGTGGCCGGTCGGCACGAGCATGGCTCGAATCTCGAAGGTGCGCCGCACGTCGTCGTGATCGGCGAGGACGATCGGTTGCAACGACGTGTTGTCGAACGCGACGCCGAGACGTTCCGCCATCTCCTCATTGAAGCAACCGTAACAGCGATCGCCGACGCCGCTGACCGCGATCGTTTCCCCCGCTCGAATGCTCCGGCCGCAGCGCTGGCATTGTCCGCCCATCATGGCTCCTGGGCCGGGAGTACCGTCGATCGCGGGACAGATTGTCAAGTTTCGATCAAGAGGGCAGCCGGGTCCACCGGCTCCGGCCCTTGCGTGATTCCCGCAAGTCATTGCAAACATGACAGTGACGCGTCACCAGCCCTCGATCGCGATCTCGCCGCTGACCCCGGCAACGTGGTTCGTGGCCACGTTGTCGGGGTCCATCCAGAAACCACTGAAAACAAAGGGAATTGCGGCTTTCAAAAGGAAGGCAGTGCGCGCACGATGTGCCGACAGGGAACGGCACGCGCGCGCCAAATTGACTGTAAGTGATTGCAGCGGAATCAGTTGGCTGGGAGGCAGGGATTCGAACCCCGATAACGTGGTCCAGAGGCGAAAGGGACGAAAGCGACGGTGACCGATTCCGTCGGTTTTCTTAGGGTTTTCGGCGACGATCGTTCGGCCGGTTGGGGTCGAAAACGGCGGTTTCGTGCGCAGTTTGTCAAGTTTTTGTCAAGATCTCCCTCCCGGCGGCGACGCAGGTCGCGAGATCCGGATCGGAATGGCCGGTCGACTCACGGTGTTTGTCTCCCCTAACCTAGTCGGACATCATCAGGTCGGGAGCCCGGCCGCGATCGCGCGCTTCCGCGGCGGACGCCATTCGAGCAGGGTATCGGGCTACCTGAGGCTGAACCCCTCCAGGGTCTCGTGGACGACGATGAAGCTCTCATCGCCCAGTTGCGATCCAAGTTCCTTCAGGACGGTATCGGGTGGAGACGCGGTTTGTGGCCCCGCTACTTCACCCGTGGGAACCTCGTGTCGGTCAGCGTGTGCAGGAACGCGACGACATCCTCGATCTCGGAATCCGTGAGCTTCAGGTTCCCCATATCTTGCTTGTTCACGTTCTCCGCAACTTCGGGCGCCGGCCAGCCGGCCGAGGCCACGTCGCGCGTGTTGTAGAACCTCACGACGTCCTTGATGGTCGTGAAGTAGCCGTTGTGCATGTACGGAGCGGTGAGCGCAACGTTGCGAAGCGACGGCACCTTGAACTTCCCGTTCTCGCTCGGCTTCTTCAACTGGCCACCGAGGCCGAGGTCCACGAAATCCTTCCCGGCCGGGTTGTACTTGGCGGCCAGCGTGTAGAACTTGTTCTCCGGATTCTTCGGCACACCCGCGTTGTCGTAACTGAAGTCGGTGAACAGCACCTTGCCGGTGGCAGGATCGGCGGCGCTCGTGTGGCATTTGGAGCACCTCGCCTTGCCATTGAAGAGATCGAGGCCGCGCTTCTCCCGATCGGTCAGCGTTGCCGCGCCCCTCAGGACGTCGTCGTACTTCGAGCTGAAGCTGTTGACCTCGCTCGTCTTCTCGTACTCGGCGATGGATGCCCCAAGATCCTCATACGCCGTCTCGGTTTCCTCGAAGACGTTCGCGCCCCAAACTTTCTTGAACAGGTCGACGTACGGGCCGGTCTTCACCGCGTCGATCACGGACTGCTGGTTGGCCTCGTTCATCTCCAGCGGGTTGAGAATGGGGCCCTTGGCTTGGTCCGCCACGTTCTTGGCGCGGCCGTCCCAGAACTGCCCGCCGACGTAACTCGTCTTGGCGGCGTCGTAGTAGAAGTCCGGGCTGAACGACGCGTACGCCACGCTGGGGCTGTTGCGGTTGCCGAAGAGACCTGGGGTGTTGCCCGCGGACGTCGGCGAGTTCTTGTTCGGATCGGCCCAGCCGGCCTCTGGAGCGTGGCAGTCCATGCACGCCTGGCCGGGTGGTCGGGACAGGTTCGAGTCGAAGAACAACTGCTTGCCGAGCCACTGCTTGTCAGTGAAGCTGGCTGATCGCTCGAGTGCGGGCAGCGGCCTGCGGGCGTCGCTCGCCGGTCCGGATGTCGCACCGGAGTCCATGGTCGCCGTGCCCTGAGTCTCGGTCGTCCCGCGGCACGCCGATACGGCAAGAAGAAGTGGCGCGCACAGCGCAATTGCGGTCACGTGCAGCGCGGTCCGGCGTAGCATCTGATCCCCTTTGCTCAGCTCAGTTTGAATTGGGCGTGGCTGGACGCTCAACGCATCATTGGGCCACCGCCGATGTTGCCAGTGAGCCAGAGGATCAACAGAATAATCAGCACAAGACCGAGCAGTCCGCCGCCGTAGTGTGGTGTGCCCCACCCGGCACCGCGGCCGTAGTAGTAGCCACCGCCTCCGCCAAAGAGCAGCACCAAGACGATAATGACGAGGACCAGCGTCATGATGGCACCTGTCTCCTTTCGAGTTCACGGGTTGGAGGGGCTCCTGCAAAGCCGATGACCACAAGAGCACGCTCTGCCCGCTATCCCGCTAACAGCGTCGCGCCAATCTACGCCTTTGGCAAGCATGTGGCATCAGTCGCGCGATGTCTGTGCTTTTGTGAACACTCGGCCGGCTCCTGAATGCCAGTCGGCCTCGACGGCGAACGCCATGCACCGTGCGAACATCTCGAAATCGAACTGCGGGCACCTCGTGCCGTTCCGCTCGATCAGGGTCGCTGACCTGACCCGTTCGAAACGGCGACGGTCGCTCATGTAGGGGACGTAGGGCTCGACGTAGCGATCGAACAGCGTTTCGATGGCGTTGCGGGGCGCGGCTGCAAACGCCTCGGGCTCGCAGGCCCGGATACCCGCCACACGAAACAGCCGGCACGTGTAGTGGGGATCTGAGCTGCTGCGTGGAACGAACGTACTCAGGCGGCGTTTGCAGGGTCTTCGACCGGTTCCTACGAATCGGGGGATAAATACGCAAGACGGGGCTGCACGTGGGGGCCCGGTCACACCCGTGCAGCCCCGCAGGCCAACCTCAGCGACGTTCGACGGCCTTCTCCACCTCGCCGACCTTCTTTTGCAGCTTGCCAGTCACCCTTTCGACGGTCCCTTCGGCTTCCAGGTCGCGGTCGTTCGTCAGATGACCGACCTTCTCCTTGACCTTGCCCTTCACCTCGTGGATCTTGCCCGCGATCTCGTTCTCAGTGCTTGTCTTCATGTGATTGCCTCTTCCTGATACGGCTGTGACTTCCGGCACTCAGCTGAGCGATGTTCCGCGTCGAAAGAACGTGGACGACGCGGAACCATGGCTCATGATGGCCGGACTGACGTCTACCTGGCTGTTCAGCCAGAATGTTCAAGATGTTCAAGACCGGGCGCCGTGTCGGGATTGATTTCTTTTCAAAAATCAACCCGGCCGGGAATTCCCTCGAGCGCCAGGACACCAGCATTTACCAGCACGCCCGGGCCGTCCGTCGCACGGCTGGCACCCACATTTACCCACCAGCCGGGAATTCACGCCGAGGTTACCCAGGGTCAGGTTTTGTCCGAGGATCTGGGAATTCCTGTGAAACCGCGATATGGCGGTCGCATCACCAAGAGTGTACGAATCGCTGCGCACAGGGCTTTCTGGGACGTCGTACTTCGGCGAAGCCAGCTTCGCGCCGTGGCCACCACCAACTACGATCTTTTTGCGGAACGTGGACTTCGGTATCGTCGCTTCCAACGCCCTTCCCGTCCCGGCTTTTTCTACGGCGGCATTCCGCAGCCGCAAGCATTACAGGGGCTGGCGCAGCCATGGACCGTGCTCGACCAACAGCGAACCGTCATTCTCGACGGCTCGGTGCCCTTATACAAGCTCCATGGTTCACTGAACTGGGCGAACGAGCAGGGCGCACTTGTCATGTATCAGGACATGCGGCCAGCCTTCAGGCGCGGTTCGGATGCCCTGATCGTACCGCCCGTGGCCGAGAAGGAGACTCCGGTCTGGCTGTCTGACGTATGGACGGCGGCTGAAGAGCGTCTGGCGGGCTGCGACACGTGGATCGTGTGCGGATACTTCCTACCGAACTACGACGTCGCGCTCCAAGAATTGTTCACCCGAGCAGCAGCCGGGGGCATGCTGCGCTCAGTGTACTTGCTCGACCCCATTGCCGCGCCGATTGCGGCCCGCTGGACCAACGTCGCTCCCACCGCGACACTGATCCCGCTGCCCGGGCTGCCCGACGCTGTTGCCGATCTTGCGCGGCTGCTGTAGATCGACCGAGGCTGGCGGCACGCGCCGCACGCCGCGAGGGCCACCTCTCACTCTCACCTGACCCGCAACCGGGGCGCTCACGGCCGCCCAACGCGTCCAACGGGTTGTTCCGCTCGACCTCAATCCTCAGCTTCGAGCCGAAATCGTCGAGACTCAGATTCGCTTCGCCACAGCAGGCGTCATGCGCGAGAATGCTGAGCCATTCGGTAGCTTCTCAGACCGGAGTGACCCGAGTAACACTTCCGCGTGACATCTTGTCTTCTTCGCGCCATGACTGGATACGGAGCGGACAGCGGCCTGAAGGGTTCAGCGTGTGCCAACGACGGTCTTCATCCCCACGGTCGGAAACCGCCGGCGCACAGCCGCGCGGACCACCGCGAGGGTGGCGGGGCCTGCGTGGGAGGCGCGAGCCAACGCATCGCAAGCGTGCGCCCGATCATGAATCGGGAACTTCCGCGTCTTCGGGAAGGCAAAAGCCGAGGAAGGCAGACGGTTGCGATCCGCAACGGTCAACTTCGCCATAGAACACCGTCGTCCTTTCAGCTCGGTAACAACCGCTGACAGGACTGTCAGCGGTTTCGGATGAGAAGACTTCGACCTCGCGCGAACAGGTGTAACCGCCGACTACGGCACAAGCGTCATCCACGCGCCCCGGCAGGCCGCTCGGAAGCGCGGCTCGGTCAGCCGGCAAGTTCGAGCGGCGCCCAAGAACGCATCTCAACCGCACCCGCCTTGGCGAAGCCTCCCGGGAGCGGTTCAGTCAGACACCTTCACCTGTCAGCTGCGAGTCCCAGCGCCGCCAGTTCTCGCAACAGTCTTTTCCATCGCTCGCAAGCTCGCCGCCCGAGCGCTCAGCGTACGAAGAGCGCGATCAAGATGACGATGGGAATGGGCACGCCTAGCACCAAGAGAAGAATGGAACGCATTGGTACTGCCTCCTTAGCATGACCTGACTAGACGATCACGACGTGGTCCCGTTGGCGGCCGCCGATAGTCGCGGCGAAGCTCGCACAGAAGGCGCCAATCAAGAGGGCAACGAAGATCCAGAGCGAGAGGTGCGCCGCCGCTTTGCGTGCGGTATCGGCGGCTTGTCGAGCCTGGAGGGCGACATTTCTGGCCTGTGCAATCACGTCAGAGACCCTCTTGTCGGCGTCGGCTGGACTCAGACCCGTCCTTGCCGATACCACATGGACCAGATAGGCCTTGTCCGCCACCGGAACATCATCCTGCCGGAGCGCATTGACAATAATGCGTCCGGTTTCGGCTCGCACCGACGCCTCATTACCGTCCGTAGTCGGGCGATCCGTCCGGAAGAACATATCGACAAAATACGCGTTGGGGTCGAAGGTGCGATCGTTCGCCTGGCCGGCGGCACCGTCGACCACGGCGACAGAGCCCGCGGCGGTTGCCGCCGCCGCCCCCGCCTGCAGCGCTCCTCCCGCCATGGACGCAGCGGCGGACGCTAAGAAGCCCGCCGTCATCACGACTGCCACGGCCCATGAGAGAAAGCCGTGAGCCGTGTCGCGGAAGAATACTTCATCCGTATGTATGGAAGCCCATTTCGTGCGTAGTCGACCGGCCAGATAACCACCCAGCGCGGACGCGACCAATTGCATCATGATCAACCACACGATGGCTGCCGCACCGATCGTTGACGCCGACGCGCCGGTATTCGCCCATGGAGAAACGGAGGCCAAGCCCAGGCCGGTGCCCAGTGAAAGCAGGATCAGCGAAAAGGCGGCGGTCACAAACGCGCCACCAATCACAGCGGCCCAAGACACGCCCGAGGAGTACGCTTCGTTGGCGGGTGCGTCAGTGATGGTAGTCATGCCCATTCTCCTTCATTTCTCATCCGGGACCGCCAGTTGACGGCCGGCACTTGGAATCACACCCTGCAACTTCAGACACTCGTGAATGCGATATCTGCGCAGGGTTGAACCCTCACGAGCCGCTTGACGTAGCGGAATCCGCCTGCCTTAAGAACCCCGCGAATGGCCTCTGTGTCGTCAACACAAGGGCATGGGCCGCAACTGTTCCTCGCGGATACGAGGAACGGCTATTCGATTCGGAGATCCGCCAGCCCGGCGATACCGACGTCTAGCGGATGGCTGGTCCCCCGAGGTTGCCGGTGAGCCAGAGGATCAACAGCACCAACAGGACGAGTCCGAGCAGTCCGCCGCCGTAATGAGGGCCGCCCCATCCAGAACGCCGGCCGTAATAGGCTCCCCCGCCGCCCAAAAACAGCACCAGCAACACGATGATCAGAATGACGGGCATGATTCGCCTTCTCCCACTATCTTCCGGACGGCCCAGGCGATGACGCCTGCGCCGTTTCGGTAGACGTGGCTAGCGCTTTACCACTTTACCGAGGTTCTCGATAGCGGCGCCGACCTTCTTTTGCGTCCCGCCGACTGCCGTCTTTGCCTTTCCTACGGTCTCATCGACCTTGCCTTCGGCCTTCAACTTGTCGTTGCCGGCGAGGTCGCCCACGGCCTGCTTGACCTTGCCCTTGGCCTGATCGACGTTTCCATCGCGCTCATTCTTGTTCCACATGGCATGCTCCAGTCGTTGTTGACGTTGAGACGCTCACGAACACAGCATGCGGCGGACCGCCAGCGAGCGTCTGTACACTTCGGAACACCCCAGCTCTCACCCGATCGCGTTGACGAGTTTGCCGCTCAGCGCCGGAACGGCGCACCGATCGGGTCGTTCGACACACATCGGTGTTTGCGCTACCACTCGACCGGCTCGGCGCCGGTTCTTACCTGCTGACGATCACCGCCGCGCTCAAGCAAAACACCCAGCGGCGGGCTGTGCGTTTCCAGGTGCGTTGAAGACAGCGCCCGGAAGAGACCGTCGGTGTAGTTCGCGGCAGTCGGCCGTGTTCACCCATCACCGCGCCACTAAGGACTCGTCAATGAATAAGGTGTACACACATTAGACGGGTCGCGGATGGATGCTGTAGTTCCATTCCCCATGAAAGGCATTGGGCGTGAGATTGAGCGTCGCGAACGCCTGGTCGGAGACCTTGTGGCCGGTGGGATAGCGCCGCCGGTCGAGGCGACAGGTGACCCGGAGGCCCTTCGCTGTGGTGGTGCCGGCGATCAGGCGGACGATCGTTTCATCGTCCCGAAGCGGCTCGCCCCGCCAGTTCGAGGAGATAAACGAGAAGAGGCGATGCTCGACCTTGTTCCACTTGCTCGTCCCCGGCGGAAAGTGGCACACCGTGATCGGAAGGTGCGTGCTGTCGGCGAGATGCTGGAGTTCCATCTTCCATTGGCGGAGGCGATAGCCGTTGCTGCCGCCCGCATCCGCGGTGATCAGCAGATGCCGGGCCAGGGGATAGAGGCGGCGGCCTTCGGCGCGCCACCAGCCCCGGATCGACGCGACGGCGAAGGCCCCCGTATCGTGGTCCGTGCCGACGTTGACGAATCCGGTGTTCCGGCCCACGTCATAGATCCCGTACGGATACGCCCGCGGCACCGTCGGGTCGGGACAGTCGTGGCCATTCACCGTGGCGGGCGCCTGTGCGGTGCGCCATTGGCGGCCCGCGTTCTGGTAGTTCCCGACGAGTTCTTTCTTCTTCGTATCCACCGAGATGACGGGGTAGCGCGCGGCGAGTGCCCGACGCACGTGGTCATTGATGTGCTGGAACTGGGCGTCACGGTCCGGACGCCCACCACCCTCTTCGGTTTTCCGGGTGCCTTGCAGGCTGTAGTTCAACTGCCGCAAGAGCTGCGCGACCTTCTCGTGGCTCACCGGGTGCCGCTGGGCGGTCAGCTCGGCCGCCAGCGTCCGGGTGCTCTTGAGCGTCCACCGCAGCGGCGAGTCCGGGTCGCCTCGCGTCAGCGGTTCCACGAGTCCTTCGAGCGTCTCCGACAGATCCGGGTCCAGGGTCAGCAGCGACGGTCGCCCTGCGCCGGGTCGGCGTACGCGTCCCGGGGCGAGCGGCGGCGCGTCGAGTTCATGCAGGGCCTTCGTAATGGTCACGCGGGAGAGGCCGCAGGCCCGACTCACCCTCGTCACGCCCCCATGGCCGATCTGGCGTGCCTCGTTCGCCGCCAACATCCGCCGGGCCCGCTCGTCGAGATGCGGCCAGATGCGGGCGAACCGCACCTCGACCGCATCGGTTGGCGTCATCACCGTGATTGTGACACGTTACAATCGGAGTGTAAATGTTATTTATTGACGACGCCTAAGAGCGGATCAACGAAGAGTTCCGTCGTCGTACGAAGACGCAGGCCAGCTTGCCGAGCAGGACGCCGTGTTGTTGCTGCTCTTCGGGCTGCTGCGCGCGGGTCACATCAGGGTGCGGAAGATCGACGGGTGGCAGGCGATGCCGCAGGTCACCGCCGCCGCCGTGGCGGCATAGAGGGGAGAGGTCAGGCGCCGGATGTCGCGTTCAGACTGTTCCACCAATTGACAGACACGACCGGCGTCTAACCCCTTATCATCTATCCTAGGACTTCCAGTAGGGGTCGTAGCCGTAGTATTTGTAGATGCCAGCACCCCAGGTCCTGTCCGCAAAATCTGGCCACTTGGCGTCTTTGTCAAACCCGGGAGCGGTCTCAAGCTTCTTCTTGTCCACGTTGAGGATGAGTTTATTCTCAGTGTTCGAGAACTCGAATGCCTTCCAAGGCATGGCGAAAAGCTTGTTCCCCATGCCCATGAAGCCGCCGAAAGAGAGAACTGCGTAGGCCACACGTCCCTCCTTGGCGTCGATTACCAGCTCGTGGATCTTGCCCAAGTTCTCTTTCTGGAGATTGTCTACCGCCTCTCCGATGATCTTCGATGCAGAAACGAAACCGTACATGGGATCTGGCTTCCTGGTCGATTCTTCCATGTCTTTACTCCTCAGTAATGACGCGCCTTTTGGCACAGCGAGTGGTAGATACACCCGCACGACCGTCCTGTTGCTTCCTCCTCAAGATGATGAGCGACGGCTAAGAAAGCTGTCTGTCCACTCTTGAGTCGGGATTTCCATTTTGAAATCCCGCGACACGGAGCGCTGGGTTGGCCCGCTGATGTAAACAGTAACGCGAGCGCACTTGGGAGTCTGTTCCATATTGCACACTTCGAAACCTTGGCTCTGTGACGGGCTTCGCGGTCAACGCCGCCCTGAGATGGCTGTCCCTACCGGAAACTCGGTACCTGTTGTGATCCTTGCAGTTGCGGCAAGGCACTGATACCGTTCCGCGTCAGCATGACCGCGCTGCTCGTCGCCTTCTTCGCCGCGTTCCGGGCTTCCGTTCGGTCCCGTCTCGAGCTCGAGGCCGAGATTCTCGCCCTGCGGCATCAACTCGCCGTATTTCAACGCCAAGCACCGAGGCGTCCATGCCTTGGCCGCGCCGATCGCTTGCTGTGGGTGCTCCTGTCGAGGATCTGGCCGAACTGGCGAGGCGCTGTCCGGATCGTCACGCCCGACACCGTCGTGCGCTGGCACCGGCGCGGCTTCGGGCTCTACTGGCGGTGGAGGTCACGGCCGCGACGTGCTGGCCGGCCTCCCGTGGCCGTCGACATCCGGGCACTGATCCGGCACATGCACGTGGCCAACCCGCTCTGGGGCGCGCCCCGTATTCACGGCGAGTTGCAGAAGCTCGGGCTGACGATCTCACAGACGACGGTCGCGAAGTATCTTGGGCGGCGCGACAGGCCGCCGTCTCCGACGTGGCGCTCCTTCCTCCGCAATCAGGTGTCCCAGCCCGCCTCAATCGACTTCTTCACCGTCCCGACGGCGACCTTCCGCGTGCTGTTTGTCTTCGTGGTGCTCTCGCACGGCCGACGGCGCATCGTCCACGTGAACGTCACGGCCCACCCGACCGCGGCGTGGACCGCGCAGCAGCTCCGCGAGGCGTGGCCCTGGGACACCGCCCCGCGATTCGTCATCCGGGATCGCGACGCCATCTACGGATCGGATCTCCAGCGTGCCGCGCAGGCGATGGGCATCGAGGAGGTGCTGACGGCGCCTCGCTCTCCCTGGCAGAACCCCTTCGTCGAACGCCTGATCGGCTCCATCCGCCGCGAGTGCCTCGACCACGTCATCGTGTGGAACGAACGCTGTTTGCGCCGCCACCTCGAGCGGTACCTCGCCTACTATCACGAGTGGCGAACGCATCTCTCGTCGGACAACGATGCTCCCGTCCCGCGGGCGGTGCACCCGCCGACCTGCGGCCCGATCGTCCAGGTTCCACACCTGGCCGGGTTGCATCATCACGACGAACGTCGCGCCGCCTGATCGTCGCCCTCGGTGCCACCAACCGCTTGCCGCCACTCGGCGTCGTCCACCCGTGGCGCATCGACGCCGCGCCCGTTCGTCGCCCGGCCGGCGAGCACCGCGCCTGCGCGGTCTCCGGCGCCGCGAGTTGGGCGAGCGTGATCGGACGCCTCGAAGGCCCTTCACGTGCCGACGGAGTTTCTGGTAGGGACAGGCGATCCCACCCGCGCTCCGCCCGGCCTGAACGGTCACGCGCGTCGTCCAAGAAGATGGATCGGCGTGTCACTACACGAAACCGGCGGCCGTAAGTCCTGTATCCGCAGCCATTTGACTTTTTCAACTGTCGAAGACGGGTCAAGCCGAGGCCCGGCGGCGAGGATTTCGCGAAACCGCCCTAATATCGCCTATCGTCGTCTGTTCAGTTGTGCACACGCGTCCACAGCTGTTCTGAAGTGCACAGACTCGCCATCCTGCCCTCGCCTAGCATGTGTACGGCCCGAAGCAAGAGGGCTTGCGTGCATTCAGCATGGCGGTCTTCGCTTCAGCGGGAGGTGTCCGATGCGAAAGCTCTTCACAATCTGTTTGGCACTCGCGCTGCTCTGTACTGTCGCGTATGCAGGCAAGAAGTACCCAATGACCGCAGGGTCTATCGTTCCTGCGGCTCGGGGCGAGGTTGAGATCGGCAAGGACAAGAACGGCAACACGAGTCTGAAGATGACAGTTCAGCATCTCGCCAAACTCGAAAATCTGATGCCACGCGCAGCCGCGTATGTTGTTTGGCTGCAGGAACGGGGCGGGAACTCCGAGAATCAGGGCCAACTGAAAGTGGATAAGAACCTAAACGGGACCTTCGAAACCGTCACCCCGCTGAAGAGTTTCGATGTGTTTGTGACCGCCGAGCAGGATGCCAGAGCAAGGGACCCGCGCGGGCCGCAAGTCCTGACGGCGACCATTCAACCGTAAGAGGTTAGCCTAAGGAGCAGTTAATAAATAAAGTTACCAAATTGAGCTGAAAGCACGATACGATGGTTGAGCATGGACTCCGACCCGCAGCGGCTGACGCAGAAGTTCGCCGCCGTGTGGCCGATGCTGGACGAACGGGCGCGGCGCCTCATGGCCGCCAGTGAAGCCTTGATGCTGGCCTACGGGGGCGTCTCCATCGTTCACCGTGCGTCGGGACTGTCGCGGAAGGCGATTGCGCGAGGGATTCAGGAGATCCAGCAGGGGGTCGTGCTGGAGCCCGGCCGTGTGCGGCGGCCGGGCGCGGGCCGCAAGCCGGTCACGGCTCACGATCCCGGGCTGTTGGGCGCGTTGGACCGATTGATCGAACCCGCGACCCTGGGCGATCCGGAGTCCCCGTTGCGCTGGGTGTGCAAGAGCACGCGGGCGCTCGCGGCCGAGCTGGACCGGCAACGGCACCCGATCAGCCATGTGAAACTGGCGCAGCTGCTCCACGCCCAACACTTCAGTCTCCAGGGCACGCGCAAGACCGAGGAGGGCGCCGATCACCCGGACCGGGATGCCCAGTTCCGCCATATCAATGCCGTCGTGCGGCAGGCGCTGGCAGTGGGGATTCCGGTCATTTCGGTGGACACCAAGAAGAAGGAGTTGCTCGGCAACTACGCCAACGCTGGGCGCCAATGGCGTCGGGCGAAGCAGCCGGTGACGGTGAACGGTCACGACTTTCCCGGTCCCGCCGTGCCGCGCGCCTATCCGTACGGCAGCTATGACATCGGGCGCAACGAGGGCTTTGTGAACGTCGGCACCGACCACGACACGGGCGCGTTTGCGGTGGCCTCGATCCGGGGCTGGTGGCGAGCGGAAGGGCGATTCTTGTATCCGAAGACGAAGGCGATTGTCATCACGGCGGACGCGGGCGGGAGCAACGGGTCGCGCCTGCGGCTGTGGAAATGGGAGCTGCAGAAGCTGGCCGACGAAACGCACCGGTCCCTGTCGGTCTGTCATTTCCCGCCGGGCACGAGCAAATGGAACAAGGTCGAACACCGGCTGTTCTCGTTCATCTCGTCGAACTGGCGTGGCGAGCCGTTGCAGGACTACGAAACGATCGTGAACCTGATCGCCCGGACCACGACGGCGAAGGGCTTGACCGTCATCTGCCGTCTCGACCGCCGGCGATACGCGACCGGCCGGAAGATCTCCGACGCCCAGATGAAGCAGGTGAACCTCGAACGCCATCGCTTCCACGGTGACTGGAATTACGTCATCAAGCCCCCACGCTGCTTGATAACTTTATTTATTAACACTGCCTAACGCCTCGACATGGAACTCTACCGCGAGCTCCTCGGACTTCGAGTTGGCGTACCGAACGCGAGTGTCGTCCCGATCTGGACGTCGTCCCCCACCCGCGGCGATAGACGAATGGCTCCAGCGGTGATGTGTATGGGCAGCAAGGTCATGCCGACTGCGTCCGGGCCGGCATGGGGACGCCTTTCATGGGCAGGCACAGCGCGAGCGGCGCCTCGAACGCGAGCATTGGTAACCACATGAGCGAGGTGACCGGGCCGCGGAGGAACCCTGCGAGCTGCAGGGGCAGGCCCACCACGAGGAGGACCGACGCGACGTCCACAAACGCCCCGAAAAACAAGCCTGTCCTTCGCCAAAAAGGATCTGGCATCGGCTTGGGTACGGTGGACCCCCTGTCCCTACCAGAAACTCTACGCGCCCGGGAAGGGCTCCTGATAGCGTGCGATCGTCGGCGCCAACACGCCGCCCCAGAACCCGCCACGCGGGGTGCTCGCCGCCTCGGGGACGACCGGGGCCCGGTGTGGACGCAGAACGGGCGGACGACCTGAGTGGCAACAAGCCGTCGATCGCGCCGAGAGTGGCGGTCAGGCGGCGCGACGTTCGTAGTGATGATGCAAACCACCAAGGTGTGGGATCTGGACGATCGTGCCGCGGGTCGGCGGTTGCACTGCCCGTGGGACGGGAGCATCCTTGTCGAGCGAGAGGTGCGTTCGCCACTCGTGGTAGTTGTCCCTACCAGAAATTCCATCGGCGCGACAAAGGCTCTTGATGGCGCGCGATCACTGACGCCAAGACGCGGCCGGGCCGCTCGCCAGACTTGGGTCCACGACAGCCGTGGGGGCCTGTGATCAATTTGTGAACAATTTGCGCCCGAACACCAGGTAACAGGCCGATCCCGTCCGAGCTAAACCTACGAAGAACCAACGAGATAGCACACCTGCATTAACCTGTTCACCGGAGGGTTGTAGGTTCGAGTCCAAGGCTCCGCGGACCCGACCTCCGTGGCGAATCCGAGACAAGGGGCGACAATATGGGCGATTCCAGGGAAACGCCCTATTCCCAACTCCACGGCATCGGCATCGCTGGCGGCATCGGCGCGGCCGACCACGGCTCGTTCAACAGCGTTTCGACCGGGTCGCTCTCTCGGAGGTGGCTCTTCGCCCATTCGACCCAGCGCGTCGCGACCTCTTGGGGCTCGCCGTCGAGACGTCTGTCGCGGACACGCTGCTCCACGCTGGTGACGAACTGAGACACGCGCTGATGCTGGACCCAACGGCTCGCCAACACTCGCAGTCGGCGTCGCCGCAACTCCTCGGAGTGATGCTCCTGGTCCTGTCTTCGGCGTTCTTCGTCGTGGATGCGCCATCGTCGTTCACGCTCCTGATGAACCGCGCGCTCACGCTTGGCCGTCAGCGCGCGACGCACCAGGCCGGCGACAAAGCGGTTGAGCTGCGTCTCGATCAGACGTGGCGGATCGTCAACTACGCCGGCGCTGCTGTAGTCGGGACCGATTCTGAGGCGAAGACGGCCACGGCGCGAGGTCGACGCCGGTCCCGTAGGTGTGCTTCACCTGCACCTGCTTCAGGCGCTCGTTCAGCGCAATCTGAAAATCTTCGTCCAGCACCCTGATGATCGTCTTGCCCTTCGGCGTCACCGAAACCGAGTAGCCACGCCTCTCAACGGCGGCGATCAGCGCCTGCATGATTCGTAGCGCCCGCGGAATGAGAGGTTTGGAGACCGCGATGTCCAGGCACTCACAGCCCGGCCTTGAGAGCTGAGCGCGATAGCGATCGTTCCACCGGACGGGTTGGTTGCCAGACTTCTCGCCGCGGCGCCGGCGGAGCGCCACGTCAGCCGCCGTGACCAGCGCGTGGGACAGCTTCAAGTCGGCTGGAACCTCGATGCGCCACTCGGGATCTTTTTCGCGCCGGTATTCGGGTGCGTCCGCGTTCGTCCCCGTCTGCTCGCCCGCCTGGAACACGACGGTTTCGAGGGCGGGCTCCTGGGCCGGTGGCAGCGGTTCCGGATCGGGCGCCTTCCCGTGCTGGCGCTGCGCCCAATACCCGAGACCTGGTTTCGGGATCCCATAGCGACGGCATACCTTCGCCAACCCCACGTCTGAGATTCCGTAACGCTTGGCCACCACCTGCGCGGGTTCTGTCCAGAGCTCGCGGTACAACTGCTCGCGCGGCACCGTGGTTTCTTGGCGCATCCGTGTTCCCCCAATCCGGCGCATATAGTCCGGGGCCACCGCGCAGATCGACGGCTCGCCCCGTTGACGGCTCCTGGGAGATCTTGACAAAAACTTGACAAACTGCGCACGAAACCACCCTTTTCGACCCCAGCTGGCCGAACGATCATCGAAGAAACCCCTAACAAAACCGACATAATCGGTCACCGTCGACGTCGCGGGTTTCGCCTCTGGACCACATTATCGGGATTCGTGTTCAACCTCACGAACAAGGTGGCGCTGTACAACTTCCTCTCGACGTTCTCCGGTACACACTTCGCGCCGCCGCGGACCGTGCAGGCGGAGGTCAAGTGGACGTTCTGAGGGAGCGGCGGGGTGCCTTCGACATCGTCAGGGCACGCGAGGGCGGCCGGCCGCGTCTCCAGCCGCATGCGGCCACCGTCCGCCGGCGGGCGGGTGGGCGAGCAGGGCCACTCGCGAACGGACCATGAACCTGTGGGCCATCGAGTGCGCGAGTTCGAGTTGCACCTCGAGCCACTGCTTGAACGCGTCCAGGACGGTCGCGAAGTCGTTCCCTCCGCCCAGATAGCCGGTACGTGCAGCATCGAACGCCGCGTGCGATTGGATGACGAGTGCCGTCTCGTACGCCGCCACTTGTTCCTGGGCCCGGCGCCACGCGGTCAGCAGACACACGACCTCGGCGCGTGACTCGGCGGACGCGGTCGCGAGATCCAACTTCGCGGCCTCGGCCTGGTGCTCGGCCGCGATCACCTTCGGGCAGATTGTCCTGCATTCCTGGCGCGCGACTTCTACACGTGCGGCCCCCGCCTCGGCCTGGCCTCTGCGCACCGCGATCCGTGGTCCATTCCTCACGGCCAGGTCACCGAGCGCCTGCGCGTCGAGCGTCGATAGCGTCGGACCGAGGTCCGTGAGCCGACTCACCGGGCCAACCGGTGAATCCGGGGCATCGTCCATGAGGCGGTTCAGGGCCGCCTGTGCCATGGTTCGGTCGGCACACGCATCCTCGAACATCTGACCGATTCTCGTCTGCTCGATCTTGGGCTCGCACCACGGAGGCTTGGTCGGCGCTGCCGGCCGCATAGCGCGCCATTGCCGTCGCCACGAGCAGGGAGACCACTTCCCTGGCGTCTACAAGGAGCTCGCGCCTGCGGTCGAACTCGAACAGGTGGCCGTAGTGGTCGGAGACCGCCCCGATCAGTTCCGCGGTGGCCGCATCGAGCTCAGCCTTCCGCTGATGCAGGATCGCCGTGGCGACGGCCCGACGGGCGTTCACGAGCTGCTGGTTCCGCGATGGCGTGCAGGCGCACATGCAGGCGCAGGCGGGATCGCAGGCTCCCTCGACGTCGGCTTCGGCAGCGGCAATGGTCGCACGATGCGCCTCCGGCCGGCGGCGGACACCGCGTCCGAGCTGGATATCGATGCCGGTGTCGATCGCGGGAATCAGGCCGAGTGAGAAAGCCCCGGCTCGCCCTGTGCGTCAGGCCGGCCATTTTGATGAACCCGTCGGCCCCACGCCGCCGATGTCGATACCAGCCGGCCGCGAGGGGGTGTTTCCGTCGCCGTGTCTCATTCGTGTCTCAGTTGACGCTGACGTGGCGGAGCGGAAAACGAAAGTGGGGTGAGGTAAGTTCTTGAAAAGGAGCGGCTTACGGGATTGGCTGGGAGGCAGGGATTCGAACCCCGATAACGTGGTCCAGAGGCGAAAACCCCGGCGTCGACGGTGACCGATTCTGTCGGTTTTGTTAGGGTTTTGGTCGATGGTCGTTCGGCCGGCTCGGGTCAAAAAGGGTGGTTTCGTGGGCAGTTTGTCAAGTTTTTGTCAAGATCTCCCTCCGGCCCGGCGGTGACTCAATAACTGGCGAGTCGCCCTGGAAGGTGTCTAGGTGGAGCTCGTGCGCCAGCCGGCGGACGCTCGCGGGGTCGCCTTTCGCAAGAACGTCCTTCAAGTCGTCGAAGGAGCGCACAGTCTGGAAACTCCGCGTCGGCGCGACGTAGACCACGACCAGTTTGTTCTGCCGTGAGAGGCTCACGACGTTGTTGATGGTGCCCTTGCTCTTGCCGTCCCAGAGCATCAGGCCGTACTGCGCGGCCTCGGCCATCGCCCGGTCCTTGACCGAGTAATAGTCGAAGCCCCTGGCACCGGAAGGGGCCGGAACTTGACGAGTGGGCCACTGGCCGACGTTATTCCGGCAGTGGTTTCCCATGCAATGCACGACGACGTTCGGGTAGGCCTTGTTGGCGAGGTATCGCTGAACTGCCTTGTCGGCGCCATTGGCGTCACCAACGAGGATCTGGAAGCCCTTGTCGGTCATCGTATCGATGCGCGTTCTGACCTCCGCAGGCAGGCGGGAAATCTGCCGTGAGCCGGCGACGAAGACACTCTGTGGATACATCGCTCACTTCGTCCGAGTGATTGCGAGCGCGCGGATCTCCGAAGCTCCCATCGTGCCGAGCACCTCGGCCACGCGCCTCATCGTGTTTCCAGTCTCCCACAGATCGTCGACAATCAGGACCCGCATGCCGTTTACGGAATCAGGACCTGGTTGAATGGCTGCGCTCAGTAGCGGCGCCCGCTCCGCAAGCGCGACATTCTTCATTTGCGGTGTCGCAGCTGCTTTGACCACAGCGGCAAGCTTGTTCATCACGCCGAGGTTGCCCGCGATGCCGTCCGCAATGACCACGGCCGGCTGCTTGGCCCGGTGCAGCGACGGCGGTGGTGAGACCACACAGTCAATCGTGCCGGCCCAATGCTCTGCCACGAACGCAGTCGCGGTCTCGATGATGTCGTCCGGCGGCCCGCCCTTGTACTTCAGCTGATAGACGAGTTCACCGAGAGCCGAACGCGTTGTATCGAACTGCATGTGCTCGCCCAGGTATCCGACCGGGCGGCTTGAGATTACATGCCGGTCCAGCACGAATCCTTCGATCCAAGGGCCGTCTATGCGCTCGGGGCGGATTTGCACAGTTGGCATGTTGCAGACGGTCGTTGCAGCCCCGCAGCCTTCCCGATATGTGAATGGGCATTCGTTTCGGTCGGACTCCGTCGAGACTCCTCAGGAATTATACGGCGGAAGCCGGTGGCTAGGCTTCACCCGCGCCGTTTCTTGCTAGGCCAGCGGAGATTTCCGTCGAGTTCCTGCAGGCCGAACTCTTCTTCATCTTCCCGACGGGGTTCGGCGTCCTCGCGACCCTCATGCGCCCAACGGTAATCGCCAGCGTCGCGCTTGATCTGGGGCACCTCCTCGCTCTCGAACCAAAGCAGGGTGAGCGTCTGGTCCCACTGAGCCAGGTACCGAGCTTCCTCCAGAAGCACGCCGCCGCGTTCCCAGTCGGTGAACCAAAGAGCGGCATCGACTTCCTCTCTGGGCGGAGACCCTCCGGCGCGCACGCGCTCTGAGAGAGAACCGTCCGGCAGATCGGTACGCGGCGGAATCCAGGCATTCGCGTCCCTCAGGGCTTTCGATCGCGACGCGTACCTCACCCTGCCTTGCTCGGAAAGGACAAACGCGCATGGCGTACTCACAATCCAGGCGAATCGCGAACCGGTAGCGGTGACGGATGCCAGAAAACGAGTGGCGAGAGCATCCACCGTAGCGAGGCTGACAGACGATTCCTCCACAATGCGCTCGAACAGGTTGCAGGGAAGAAGCAGCTCGGCGGCGAACACATCGCAGAGGATTTCCGCGAGCGGCCTCTTGGCGTAGCTCCACCAGGGCAGCGCGTTGTGGTCGGACGGCAACCCTAGAACGATGTGCGCGAGTTCGTGGCATACCGTGAACCGCTGACGCTCGAGTCGGTCGTTGGCGTTGACGCAGATGAAGTGCTTGCCCTTGCCTGAAAAGGAGAAGCCGGGTTCGTCGGGCCCAAGATCTGTTTGCTCCCGAAGCACCGCCCCGGCTTCCTCAAGGTACGCCCCGAGAGGCACAGGGATCGTCGTCGGGTTCACCGTCCGAACGAGCCTTCGCGCCCTGAGCACCGTTCCGAATTCATCCAAGGCCATTCTCTTCACCCAGGATTCTGCGCACTCGCTCTACCAGCTTCTGGTAGTCCGGCCGTGAGCCACGGAAGGCAACGCCCGCCGCGGAAGTGAAGATCTCGTAGGTGATCGTCTGGTCGTCGAGAACGTGCCGCACAAGGGCCGCGTCCGTCCCGGCGTGCTCGGCAAGGTATCGAACCATGTCCGCCTCGCGCTTGCCGGCCTTCAACGCTCGGATGAGCTTCAAAAGAACTTCTGCCGACGGCGACTCCTTGTCGCCGCTCTCGAGCCGATAGATGTAGGCGTGGTCCACGTCTGCGAGCTGCGCCAGCTCGCGCAGCGACAGCCCCCTTTCCTCGCGCAACCGCTGCAGCAGGAACCCTAGTGCCGGCTGGCCCATTACACCCCCCTTGACAACAGCACAACACGGCCATTATCATGTTGTCTGTGTGGACAACCCACGCGAACTCTCTGACGTCGTCATATCGCTCGTCAGCGTTCCAATCTGTGCATTGGCCGTTGTCGTCCCAGACAGCGCCAACTATGGCACGTTGGCGCGGCGAAGGCAAGGCCGTCGGGTCTTCAACGGCCGAGGAGTGGGGCCAGCCCAATGAGCCATCCAGCAGGTGTCGCGCGGCACTGTCGGCTGCCGCACGAGGATTTCGGACCGGCATGGACGTCAATCAAGCTCGATGACGGTGTGCGCGAACGGCTCCTGGCGCAGGCGCTGCTTTCGCTGACGGTCAGGCAGAAGCTCCGCTTCGAAGTGGCACCGTTGCACGGCCTCATTCTCCTGGCTGGCGTGCCCGGCACCGGGAAGACGACCCTTGCGCGTGGCCTGGCAAACCAAATCGCGAAACGGATCCCCGACACGAACGCGACCTTCGTCGAGATCGACCCTCACGCATTGATCAGCTCCGCTCTGGGCCGCAGCCAACAAGCAGTTGCGAAGCTGTTCGAGGAAACGATTCCCGAAATCGCCATGGACGGCGTCGGCCTCGTGCTTCTGGACGAAGTGGAGACGCTTGCCGTATCCCGTCATCGCCTCAGTCTTGAGGCGAACCCGGTCGACGTGCACCGCGCGACCGATGCGGCGCTCGCCGGCATGGACCGGCTCACGCGCGAACACCGCAACGTTCTGCTGATTGCGACCACGAACTTCCCAGAGGCGCTCGACGCGGCCGTCATTTCCAGGGCCGACCACATCGAGGAGATTGGCCTGCCCAACGGGGCCGCGCGCCGGGAAATCATCGCCGACACGCTGAACGCCATCGGCGGCGTGTGGAAGAGAGTAAAGGCCCTCGAGGCACAGGCAGACCGGCTCGCGGAGGCCGCTAAGGGATTGGACGGCCGGCGCATTCGAAAAGGCATCTTCGCGGCGATGGCCTCGGACATCGACACGGCCAAGGACCCTAACCGATTGACGGTCCTTCAGATCGAGTCCACCTTCCGGCACGCGCTCACGGTTCTGAAGGGGACGACAAATGAGAGTACGGCGTGATATCAGTTCCATCCCGCACCGCTCCGCCAGTGAAACGTGGCAGCGGATCGTTGATCTGGTGACCGGCACCGACTCGCGCGACGTCCTCCAGCTGAACGAGGCCGCCGGGGTAATGGGCTCGATCATCACGGACGAGCACCCGTCTTCGCGCCCGATTCTGCTCGAAGGCGTCGGCGCGCAGCTTCGCATCTACTGCCGCTACGCGATGAAGGCGATCGAGGAGGGAAGCGCGGTCGACGCCCTGAGCTGGAACCCAACTGCAGGCGATTGGACGATGCATGTGCCCTGCGACGGCGACAACATCGAATGGGTCAGGACCGCGCTGGCGAAGACCTCGCCGCGCATCAACGCGTTCGACGTCGCGGATGCCGAGCGCGCCGAGTGCGACCAACCCGGCGCGGCTACCGAGGACGCCCGCGTAATCCTCGTCGACTGGAACGTGAGGGGATGACATGCAGACGGCCTACGCCTACGCGACAACTTACACGCAGAGCCACAGCATCGTCTTCCTCAGCGACAACCTGCGGAACACGTTGCGGGAGGTGATCCGCGAGAACGGCCTTAGTCCGGAGAAGTTGGTGCAAGACTGGCAAACGATCGAGCGCGGCATCCGCACCTGGCTGAGCACCGGACACCTCACGAACGTCATCATCGAGTTCTTCAGGCCGGGCGCCACCGAGGCATCGGCGCGCTGGGAGTTCCCGATTGCCTACGCGGGCTCCGGCGTGAACGACGACATGTGGCTTGACAAGAACTACCTAAGACAGCTTATCGCCAAGGCCACCCGGCCAACCAGCAACTGCAGCTACCGGATCGTCCTGTGGACGAGGCACGGCGCGCCCATGGTCGACGGTTTCTCGGACTGCACCCTCCTCCCGACTGGTCCGCTCATGGCTCGGCAGGCGGGAACGGTGATTGCCACCGGCCACATGACGGCCGGGGTCACGTACTGGAGATAGCGATGCTGACGACGACTCAAGCCTTCGACAAGTTCCGACAGCGGCTGGAGCTAAGCGACACCGAGCAGAAGGACGCAGCCCGGCGTCAGAAGGACGTGCGCGAGTGCATCCGCGACGGTTTCGACCTCGCGACTGACTTCCTGTCCGGCTCCTACAGCCGCCACACGAAGACGAAGCCCCTCAAGGATCTCGACGTTATGTTCGTGCTGGGGCAGAAGGAGCGGTGGCGGCGCGACAAGCCGCCGATCGAAACCCTCCGCGCATTCGAGGAATGTCTCAAGAAGAAGTACACCGAGCAGGGACAGGTCGAGATCGGGCGGCGTTCTGTGACGGTGGAGTTCGAGAAAAACTACTACCCAGAAGAACACGAGGGGAAGGTGCTCAGCCTCGACGCGGTCCCCGCATTCGCGTCCGGCAAGCACGATTATGAAATACCCGACAAGCTCACGGGCACCTGGATCAAGACGAACCCCGAAACGCACCAGGAACAGGCGACTGCCAAGAACAAGGAACTGGGCGGGCGCTGGATTCCGCTGGTGAAGATGACGAAGGGCTGGAACCGTGCGAACGGCAAGCCGATCAAGCCGTCGTTCCTGGTCGAGGTGATCGCCGAAGATCTCGTGGAGGCGCCGTTCTCGAACTACCCGGACGAGATTCGCAACCTGTTTGCGGCGATGGACGCAAACGTCGAGCGGACCTGGCCTGATCCTGCCGGCCTCGGGCCGCCGGTCTCGGACCAGATGACGCCGCAGCTCATTGCCGCGGCGCGAAACGCCCTTCAGGAGGCGCAGCGTAAGGCCGCGCTTGCGCGGCGGGCGGAAGAGACCGGCAGACAGGGAGACGCCCTGCGTCTGTGGCGGGAGATTCTCGGCGACTACTTTCCGCTGTCGTGAGGATGTAAACAATGAATACCTGGTCTCTCTCGAGGCTCCTGGCGAGCCTTCACGATGACATCGAGCGCCGTCTTGCGACCGTGCGTGAGTCCTTCGGCCACCCCACGACAAAGGGCGACGCCAGTGAATATGTCTGGCTCCAGATGCTCCAGACCTACCTGCCACGCCGTTACCAGGCAGAGAAGGCGCACGTGGTCGATAGCAATGGCGTGTTCAGCGAGCAGGTGGACGTCGTAGTGTTTGACCGTCAGTACTCGCCGTTCATCTTCCACTATGAAGGGCAGATCGTCGTGCCGGCCGAAAGCGTCTACGCCATCTTCGAAGCCAAACAGACAATCCGCGCCGGCGAGATCGAGTACGCCGAGGACAAGATTGCAACCGTGCGCCGCCTGCATCGGACGAGCCTTCCGATTCCGCATGCAGGAGGGATCTATCCAGCCAAGCCTTTGACGCACATCTTGGGCGGGCTGGTGACATTCGAGAGCGACTGGAGTCCGGCGCTCGGTCAACCCCTGATCGACGCCCTCGAACGCGGCGACGGGGACCGGCGTCTTGATTTGGGCTGCGTGGCGGCGCATGGCACATTCGGCTGTGACGCCACCCACTGCTACACGATCACGCCGCAGGGCAAGCCCGCGACGGCTTTCCTCCTGGAATTGATCGCGCGTCTCCAGAGCAGCGCGACAGTACCGATGATCGACGTTCGGGCCTATGCAAGATGGCTTGCGCAATGAAGCGAGGCGGCCTTGTGTGAGAACCCTATTTGCGCTGCTCGGTCGCGGCGGCGTCTCGAAAGAAGTCCGGGAATAGTCGTTCATGGGAGGCCCAATCCGGCCTAGAATCCCGTTGCTTGGAGCGCTGCCGTCAAGGGTTCGGCGCGCCGGGGTTCGCGCGCAGGCACAGCCCTGTAGGAAGCTGTGCCAGTCGAGGCCACCACCACGTTGGACGTCAGGAGGGACCGTGGCATTTAGGGGCTCGTTCCGGTTCGACGTCACACCATACGGCGACCTATCCGATTCGCCGACCAACGTGGAATCACTCAGAAGCCTCTGGCTGGACCGCTCGCTGGTCAATGGCGACAACCTCGGCCCTGGCGATCCCGGCGACTTCGACCATGGCGCATGGCATGTCGCCTGCCATCTGGTTGCCGCCGGTGGTGTCAGACGGGCCGCCAACGGTCGACTCCTCTGGCTCGAGGTTTCCCACGACGCGCGCAATGACGAGTACTATGCGAGCGTGTCTGCCCGAGCAGACAGAGTCGTGCGTACCGAGCGTCTCGATTCCGAGGATAGCAGCAGACTCTTGGCCGGCTCCACGTTGCTCGGGTTCGTGGAGGGCAACTCCGTGGGGCACATCTCTGCACGTGGCGTGCGAGACACGGTTGACCGCTTTAACGGGTGTCCCCGGCAACAGTTCGACCGGGATGCAGACAGTGTTGACGATGGCGGGAAGGTGTGGGAGCACTGGTGCACGACACGCGACATCCGAGCTTCCCACGTGACCGGAGCGTCCGTCCTGCGCGCGTACACCATGCTGGTTGCCACGCTCGGCGATCGGTTCGTGGCGGCGGTGGCACGCGGAAGACGCGACTACGGCCATCCGGAGCAGCTCTGTGCAATGGTCGTCGCCGGCCTCACATCGAAAGCGTCCGCCACCTGGGTAGCAACGCCATACGGCCTTCCGCCGGCTGCCCAGCGCCTTCTGCTAGAGGCGAGACCAAGCGACGCACTGACGGCGGTAGAAGCGCTTTCCTGGGAGGCACCGCCGCGCTATTACATGTTTCCTCGTCGGATCAGTCGGTGGAGCGACGCCGCCGCGGTGAGCGCGGCTCTAGCCTCCTCCGCACACTGAGCGAAAGCTGCCCATGCCGAGAGCACTGATCACTCGTACCCACGAAGACGTCGAAGAAATCAGGCGGCGGGGAGACCACACCGACAGCCGGCGAGCTGCCTGGTTTGCGATCGGCAAGGGCAGCGAGGTCATCGCGGACGTCCAGCGTCTCGCTGCCACCAGGCGGTGGACGTCCCTGCGTCAGACGATGTCGTTCCTCAACGACGAAGCGCGTCAGATCCTCCTGATGCGCAGCGAGGCAATCGCGAAATTCAAGCAGGCACCTCATCACCGCTTGGGATTCAGGCTGAGCCGCCTCGCTGGTGCGGCACATCCTCGGCCGGTCGATGCGCTCTGCCTGATCAGTGGTCATGAGGGTCAAGAGATACCGGGCCTCGTTCGAAACGACAGAGTGGTCGTCGATGTCGAGCATATGGAGCAAGCCCTTGGCCCCGCCACCGTCGACGAGATCTTCAAGATTCGCCTGGCCGTTGGCGAGCAGGTCTACATCTCCACAAACGTGTCGGAATCGCCGCAGATCGTCCGCGACATGAGGACTGGGCGCATCGATACGCGCTCGACGGCCGCCTTGACGGCTACCAAGGTGATCGGCGCCATTCAGGCGGGTGCGGACGTCGTCAAGGTCGGTTTCGCACACCTGGACGAGTACAAGCGCGATCTGCGTAGTCCAGAGGTCCTGAGTCAGATGCGGACAATCCGCCGGCAGATTGATGCCGCAGTTGAGAGCAACGCCATCACGATGCCGCTCAACAAGACGACCCGCTATCCGCTCGTCGCCGTGTTCTTCCCTGAGCTCGGGATCAACGCGCACGGCGAGAGGCCGATCGAGATCGCTGCCGAGGCGATTCGTCTGGCTGGTGAGGCTGGCTGGCAGGGTGTCTTGATCGATACTTTTGAGAAGCACACTGGCAAGCGCTATCAGGATTTCTACTCACTCGCGGAGACGACAACGCTCTCAAGCCGCGCCCACGAGGCAGGCCTCGAGTTCTGGGCGGCCGGCTCCATCAGCCTGGCCGAGATTGAACCCCTCGTGAAGACAAAGGTGGATTTGATCTGCTTCGGCGGCGCCGCCAGGCACCCAAGCGGGCGTCGGACCGCAATAGTACAAGGCCGCCCTGACGAGACGATCAAACGCCCGCTGGTCGAGCAGTTGGTGAAGAGCTTTGAACGTGCGGATCCCCGACCTGCAGCGGCCGGAGGCCGTGCGCCGACGTCAGGAAAGAGCTAGGCGGCGATGAACGCCACGTCGTACGTGCCCCGCTAGGCAGTACAGCGTGAACAGCGAACGCCGTTCGTTCGCGCTGCTGCGGCCGATCGTCGACGCCACGTCGCAGGACCGGGCGCGATCGGAACCTCACGTCCTACGCCGAGCACGAGGAACCGATGTAGCAGTAGTGCGCCAGCTCTCCCGCCATCATTCCTACCCAAGTCCCGGAACCACGCCGGGCAGCCCCGACAACACGTCGGGGGCAACGTGTCTTCAGAGCCGAACCGCCGGAGTCTGCACTTTGTTTCGGATCGCGCGCTTGACTTTAAAGACGCCTAGCTCGACCATTGAGCAGATCTGGGCGAGGAGGGAAAGTGTGGCGATAAAGACACAGGATAAACCGAAGAGTCGGCACCTCACGATTTATCTACTCTCGGAGAACCTGAAGAAGCCCCTCGATGCCCTCGCGAAACCCGGTAATCTGAAAAAACACCCACTCAAATCCAGCGCCGGAGTAAAAGGCGACCTGTTCATCACCAAATCGCAGGGCAAGGCGCCAAAGTGGTACGAGTTCGTCGACGATTATGTCAAGACGCCGCTTGATGAAACGTTGAACAAGAGTGCCTCCGGTGTGCTGCTTCTGCAGGTCGGAGGCCGCGGATTCGCAGTCACGTTTGGACCCGCCGGCCGGTACTGCCTCAAGCCTGACTCCTGGGAACCCGACTTCGGACTCAGGGCGACACTGAACGCCGTGGACGCGGACCAACTGAGGTCGGTTGACATTCGCACGATCGAAGAACTGACGCTTAGTACCCGTAGGCAGGTGAGTCGTGCATCGTCTCTTGATACGTTCGGGCTCGATGTGAGCCGCGACCTTCTCCGGGCCGTGACCGGCGAGCCCAAAGACTCGGCCCTCGCAGCTCGAGTCACCGGCGCAGACGCCCTCGCGCTTTCGGTCCGGATGAATCTCCCAGGCCTCAAGGAGAAATGCGAGCAGTTTCTGAAGCTATTCAAGTCAGACGCTTACAAGGAGAGATTCGGCTGGATAGACGACCTGAAGGCTCTGAAGCCTGGGAAGGAAGTGGATGCCGTGGACCAGCAGCTCGTGGAGACATTGCGGAAATCAGATACCGCCAAGACCCACCTAGCGCCAGACGAACTCATCAGCTGGGACGAGGCCGCAGAGTTCTACTACTCGAATGATCCCTCACAGACGCCGCACCTGGACCTGGCTGTTGAAGACTACCTCGCAAGTCTGGAAGACCCAAGTTCCCTCTCCTTGTCGACCTTGAAGAAGTCGCACCGAATCTCGGTTCGGAGAAGCGACCAGGAAGAGGCTTACTCAAGATGGTGGGTCTACAACTGTCTGGTGTTCGAAACGTTTGTCGAAGGCAACCTCTACGTCCTGAGCGGCGGCCAATGGTTCAAGGTCGCCGCCACCCTTGCTGACCAGATAAACAGCGACCTCGCCAAGTGGGTAACACCGACGCTCTCACTGCCGGCCGCGAACGTCAAGGAAGGCGAAGACGCGTACATCAAGAGGGCCGTCATTGGGCGGGCTGACCTCGGAATGCTCCATACGAATCTTGCGTATAGTCTGGAACGAAGGTCGAAGATCGAGGTGTGCGACATCTTCACGAAAGAAAGGCAGTTCGTTCACGTCAAGCAGAAGACTAAGTCCGCCACGCTCAGCCACCTGTTCGCTCAAGGATTTGTATCGCTTCAGGGATTCTTGTATGACGCCAAGTTCAGGTCGGAAACGCGCTCGAAGCTCGAGTCGCTCGACCCACAGTTGGCCGCGCTAATTCCCGTCGACAAAGCGGCCGACACCCAGGAATTCGAGGTCGTTTACGCTATAATGACCAATCCCACTAGCAACTTACCGGCCGAACTCCCGTTTTTCAGCCGGCTAAACCTCATGAAGGTGGGGGAGCAAATCAGGAGGGCTGGCTGTCGGGTGTCAGTCCTTCGCATTGACCAGAAGTCGAAATGAAGCCCTCGGAGTTGGCATCCCGAAGGGGTCCGCCGCTCCTCCGCTCAGTGGTCAAGTCGTCGAAAGCGGTGACCTGCCACCCGTCTGGCCCGACCCCGAAGGTGACGTCCGAGGCGTTGGGCTCGAACCTCCTTGCAGGCCGTGCCAAAGGCCGTGAGGAAAGACCCTGTCCTCTACGAACTACTCGCGCTCGTCGATGCGCTGCGCGATGGCCGCGCGCGCGAGCGACAGATCGCCGAACGTGAGTTGAGCGCGCGGCTCAGGGGGGGACGCCACGCCCGGTGCGCCGCTCTGCCGCTGGCGCCGCGACGCCATGATCGTTGACGTCATGCCGATCGACGCCAGTGTGCTCGGCTTCAGCAATCGATGGCATCCGGCCGCCATCGAAACGGGCACATGTGTGGTGAATCGCCGGCCACGACGTCCGGATCGTCACGCCGACGCTGTTCATCGCGACGAAACTGGAAGCTTTCCGCGGGCGCGGGCGCGATGATATCTTCGCGAGTCACGACCTCAAGGACATTGTCACCCTCGTGGACGGTCGCTCAGAGATCGTCGCCGAGGTCGGCGCCGCGGCTTCAGAAGTCCGTGCTTACATTGCCTCGGACGTCCGTTCGCTTCTCGACGACTTCGCAGAGGCGCTACCTGGCTTCCTCCTACCCGATGCGGCGAGCCAGGCATGCGCGGGGCCTCGTGGAAGGGCGCCTTCGCGCCCTTTCTGGGTCGGGAAACGGTTTATTCCATCCACATCCAGGGATGCCAAGCCGCCGATTCCGATTGTGACCCGCTGAGCCGCAGCGTGACCGGACGTCCGCGTCCGCACCAGTCGGTTCCACGGCTCAAATCGGTCGGCCCGGTGGCCTGTTCCCCTCCGCTCCCCGGGAGACAGCGAATGAAACATGAACGCACCGTGCCCCGTGACCAGCTGTACCGCGAACTCTGGGCCGAGCCCGCGCTTGTCGTGGCGCAACGCTACGGCATCTCCGACGTCGGCTTGGCGAAGGTGTGCCGTCGTTACGGAATCCCAAAGCCCGGGCTCGGGTACTGGGCGCAGCGTGAGGTGGGGAAGGCACCAGCGCCACCGTCGCTGCCACCTGCTCAGAGTCCAGATCTGGAAACCGTCTTCTTTCAGTCTGGGGACCGAGCAAGTCCGAAAATGGACGTGCCCGAATACGAGCGCGAGAAGAACCCCGAGTGGCTGATCAGGGTGCCGCCGGCCTTGGCGCTGTCGCACCCCTTGGTCAAGGCAGCTGCTGCAGCCCTCCACCGTGGCGCAAAACATCCGACTCAGTCCGTTCGCTGGGCCGAACGCTATCGCGCCCATCTCGTGAGAGCTGGTGATGGCTGTCTGGACATCGCCGTGTCCAAGCCACTCATACCGCGCGCGCTCCGCATCATGCAGGCGCTGCTATCCGCCCTCGAGAAGCGCGGATACGCTGTCTCCATCAACGAGAAGTCGGAGACGATCGTCAAGGTGCTCGGAGAGGACTTCCAGATTGCATTGAACGAACGGCAGAAGCAGGTGAAGGTTCAACACCGCTATGGCACCGGCAACGACCTCGAGCCGTCTGGCCATCTTCGTCTCCGAATCGGCCCGGACTACAGCAGTTCCGGGATCGCCGATGACCCGCCACGTCTGATCGAGGACTTGCTCAACCGCTTCATTGCGGGCCTGGTGCGCCGCGCGATGGAGGCCAAGCGTCAGCGCGCAATTCATGAGGAGCGTGAGCGCCGGTGGCGCGTCCACGACGATCAACGCCGACTGCGTGACCAGGAGCGCCATTCTGAGGAACTGCGGCGCCGCCGGCTGCGAGTACTCGCGACTCGTTGGGTGCAGCATCAACGCCTGTCCGAGTTCGTTTCGAGCGTGGACCGGCACATCCTGGAAGCACACCTCGAGGGCGAGTCGAAGGACGCCGCGACACGATGGTTAGAATGGGCCAAGGAGAACCTGAGGAAGACGGATCCGATCGACGCGCTCTTGAAGGAACCGTGGCCGACCGCACCGCTCCCGCCGCCGGCGTCGATGCCGTGGAACTGGGAGTGAGGGGTCTGGCCCGATGGCCTCGACGATGTTCACAGAAAAGGCGATGTTCACGGTGTTGTGAACATCGCACATAGTCCGAACATGGCCGTGGCGTGGTCGCCTGTTCGCCGGGGTAGGCGGTCACGTCAGTGCCGCTAGCGCGGTGCGCCCAGAGGACCTGCGCGGGAACTTGATCCGATGTCACACCCTCTCTCGCTGGCCGAGGCCAAGGAGCTGATCCAGCTCTGCGAAGCTGGAAGACTCTACGAAGTCGAGGCGTGGATCCGCGCAGGCAGGTCCATAGCCGTTCCCGCCGAGATCCGGAAGACGCCGTTGAAGGTCGCAATCGCGACAGGATTCCACAGCCTGATTGAGCTGTTGCTTCGACACGAGGAGAGTCAGAAGGTCAAGAACGATTCACTTCAGCTCGCGCTACAGCATGACCGGCTGGCCCTCATCGAGCTGACCCTCGCACACGGCGCCGAGATCGCGGCCGTTCCATTGTTGGACGTCCTCCTCACCGGCCACCGGGCCATCGTCGCCACTTTTCTCGAGCACGGCGCTGATCCGCTTACTGGTTTCCCGTTTGCTCGCGCCCTCTGCCAATTGCGCGCGAAGACCACGCTCGGGTCGTACCTGGATTGCCGAAGACTGAGGCCCGAGCTCGGGCCGCAGTTGCAGGAGCAGGCCGACATGGCGCTGCGGCAGTTCTGCCAGGAGGGGAACCTGAAATGGGTCAGCCTCTTGATGTGGGCGGGAGCGGACCCGCGCACGCGCGGACCGGCTGTCGATGACGCCGAGCACATCGACGACGCTGACTGGCACACAACGGCCTTGAACGAAGCCTGTGCCTCCGGCAAGGTTGAACTCCTCAAGCGGCTCAAGCCCAATTCTTCGGACGATCTTGCCGGCATGCTCGACCGCGCGTCATTCTCGGCCCATCGAGACGTCCTCGCCTACCTTCTCAGCCTCGGAGCGAATCCGAACGACAGGCCGGACGGTGGTTCCACCGCGCTCGAGTCGTGCATCCGCCATTTGGGATGGGAAGACTTCGACCGAGTGCGCTACGGCTATGGTCCGACATACCAGTCGCCCGCGCACACGGTCTCGAACGGGCGAGAAGCCATCAAGCTCCTCCTGAAGCACGGAGCGATCTGGAAGCCGCAGCCGTCCACGTTGAACGACACCAGGCGGATTCTCTACAGGCTCGAGCCCGAGGTGACCGTGGAGCTGGTCGGCCAGCTCCTCAAGACCGCGAACGGCGAGAGCGGGGTTCGTGAACTGCTTCGGGTGCCCCGCATGCGGCAGCACCTTGCGTCGTGCGCGAGTCATCTCTCGCGCCTGGGGCTGACCCTCGACGGGCAGTGGCGCTCTGATCGTCAGGCCGCGCAACCAGCGTCTTCGGCCACGCCTGCACACGATCGCGAACGACTCTTCGTTCAGGTCTGGTCCGAGCCCATGAATGAGGTCGGCCGCAAGTACGGGATGTCCGAGGAAAATTTGGCGACGCTCTGCAGGAAACTGGAAATCCCAACACCGCCCAGAGGCTACTGGGCGAGGAAGACGACGGCGCAAGCTCAATCACCTCGCCCGAAGTTGCTCCCACTGGGGTTCCGGAAGAGGCAAGACTAATCTTAGAGCGGGGCCCCCGGCGGACGACCGCGGCTGAGAGCACGAAGGACGCCCAGCACCCCGGGCACCCGGCCGCCCATCATGGACGGGCACCGCAAGTCCGCCCTATAGTGGGATCGCCTGAACGAACATGAGCCGCTTTCCCGCAATGGACCTCTACTTCTCCGATGTGTTCAAGGTAAAGCCACGTGTGATCGAACGCTATGGCGCGTTCAATATTTCGCTAGTCGCGGATCTGCCCCTTTTTGTTGACCCGTTCCTGATCTTCAACAGCCGCAGGCGGGTGTACCGGGAACTCCACCGGCAGATCGTCAGGTACCTCGAATTCCTCTACGACAAGGCGCAGTCCCAGAAACTTGACGATGGCCTCGTCGCCGCCTGGTATCGCTTTCCGGAAATCGAGCAGAACTGGCTGGGATTCTCGGCAACCGGCAACCATGGCCGCGGTCTTGGTTCTAAATTCGCCGGCGAACTGCACAAGAACCTCGGAGTACTTTTCAACGGACTCAATCAGGCACACATCACCAAGGACGTCCACCTAGAAAAACTGTGTCTGGTCAGCGACCGTGTCGGCAAGGACAACATCTCTGACTTCACCAACAATCTGATCCACGGATTTCTACTTGATTACACCTCGGCGTTCGCGAAGAAGTACATTGACAAGCCCTTACGCCGCATCGTCGCGGTGCAGAAGGTTCGGTTCAACTACAAAACGGAGACATGGGCGTCAGGCCGATTCGATCTACCGGTTCACAACGGGAGGCACGTCCTGCTGACACCAAAGGACCTCCTCACGAAAGACGATACCTGGATCAACAAGACCGACCTCTTCGACGACTTCGACCAGATTCCGCAGGCGATCCCAAACCTGGAGCTTCGTCAGCAGATCAACAACTACTTCCGAAGCTTGCTGCCGCGCCGCCGCAAGAAGCCGATCAAGAAGTCTGAGAAGGATGCCGCGATCGTGGACACCGTCAGACGCTTCCCAGAACTGGTCGACTACTACATTCGCTTCAAGGAGGAGCACGGCGCCAGGGCGGTCAGCATCAGCGATGCCCGAGTCAAGGAATCCGAACAGCTCTACGTACGCCAGATTGGCGACTTCGTCGCTTTCTTAGCCGCCAAGACGGACTTCTACAAGGACGGTGCCGACTCGTACGATGCCGCCCTCCGCCGCGCTCGATTCCTGAAGGACGCGATCGAGAACAAGGGGTGCCACCGAATCTTCTACGTGAACGGCACGCCGATCCAACGCGAATCGGACGTGCAGATCCTCTATCGACTGACATGGTTCGGCACGTCGCTGGACGTGACGCGCGAGGCGAACGACGGACGAGGACCGGCCGATTTCAAGATCTCTAGAGGAGCCAAGGACAAATCGCTCGTTGAGATGAAGCTCGCGGGCAATACGCAGCTCGAACGCAACCTGAAGAACCAGTCGAAGGTCTATGAAAAGGCCAGCGACGCCAAACGGTCTGTGAAGATCATCATCTACTTCTCGGTGGCTGAACGACGGCGCGCTGAAGCGATTTTGAAACGGCTGGAGCTTGAGCGCGACGAAGCCATCGTTCTGATCGACGCGCGCGCCGACAACAAGCCGAGCGGTTCAAAGGCATAGCTCGATCACGGCCACGTGGCCACGCCGAAGCTCTTTTCAGACGCGGTCGTCCTCTCCCTCCGCCATTCCAAGCTGTTCTCGTCGAGACCTCATCGTCAGCACGGTGTGCAGCGGCACTGAATTGGATGGGAAACGAGTGGTCGCCCAGGGCGGATCCAGCATCCGCCCTGGCGGGATCCCTTCAAGGCAGGTTCGATGCCAAGGCGGTCGTTCACCGCGTGCCGGAGCGTCTGCTGGCGCTGGTTATGGACGTACCGAGCTACGCTCCGAAGATCGGCTTCGGCGTTGAGAACGTCCTCCTGAACGACCCTCATCCACGGGCCGGCGCTGTGTCAGTGAGACCCCAATTGACAGCCTGCCCAACGCCGGTTGTACTGGACCATGGCCTTCGAGCCGTTCGTGACGCTCTCCTGCCTTCACCCGCACACGGCGGCGAATGAACCCGTGACGTTGCTCCAAGGTCCGGTCAGGATGCCGGCCGCTGGCAACACGGAAGCGGAAGGAACTGGCGCACTCGTCCTGCGGTGGCTCCCGTCCACGGGTTTGCGCCTTGAGGCCGAACTGTCTTCGGCCGGATGGAACGCGCCGCATCCCGGCGCGCGCGTCAAGGCTGTCATCGCAGACGAGACCGTGGAGACGCTGATCAACAGCACGCGCTTCAGCGTGAAGGATGGCGTGTCGTCCTCAAGAGTCTCAGGAAGCGTCAGCACCTTCGTGAGGGGCTCCGGCGAGAACCTCGCGCACCTTGGATTCCAGGTGGTGAACTTCTCCGACTTCATCACGCCGGGCCCAAAGCCTGCCCTTGAATTCGGGTATCCGCCCTCGGTCGCCGAACTGCAATGGGACGGCTGGCGCATCCGCCTGAGCGCGGTCGAGCATTCGACAGATGTCTTCAAGAGCCTTGAAGAGACGGGCGGCTACGCCTTCACGCACATGGGCCGTTTGGACCGGACGGACGGCTCACACTTCAGCGCGCAGGACGCGGAGGGCGTCCTCGATACCTTTAACCGCTTCCTCGGTTTCGCCCGAGGGGCTGCATCGAACCTCGCGATCCGGTGGGGCGTAGATACCGGCGGCGCAACCGTTTGGGAACGCTGGGGCTCGCCCGTCGTCGATCCCTGGAAGGGCCGCGACACCTGGTTCGACGAACACCACGGCAATCTTCTCTCCGAGATCTTCCCGGCTTTCGCTGCGACCCATGCCAACCCCGACCGCTGGGAGGCGTTGAGTCTCGCGTTGCACTGGTACCAGAAGAGCAACACGCGGGCAGGGGGCATGGAAGGGGCAATCATCCTCGGCCTCACCTCGCTCGATCTGCTCGGCGCGCTGGTCGTCGTGGACAAAACGGGGACGATGGGCGCCTCGAAGTACGACAACCTGAAGGCCGCCGAGAAGCTCCGCCTGCTCTTGACCATACTCAAGGCCGACGCGGTGTTTCCCGCACGCTCGGCCAATCTCGCCGCGTTCGCCGCGAAGCAGGGCTGGACGGACAGCGCCGAAGCCCTCGCCGAGATCCGTCACGGCTACGTGCACGCGAACCCGAAACGGAGGAAGGTCGTGCTTTCGGCGTCGAACCTCGCCACCTTTGAGGCCTGGCAGCTGTCGCTCTGGTATCAGGAGCTGGCGCTGCTTTACCTGGTCGATCACAACGGCGAATACCGCAATCGTATGGCTGCGGAAGCAGTCGGTGAGGTTGACAAGACACCGTGGCAGTAACGGGCGCCCGACATGAACGCGTATGCGTGCCACAGCCTGTTGGGAGCGTAGCTCCGCGGCAGCCCACGGCGAACGGCCGGCGTCGCGGGGCTTCCAGTCTAGGCCTCGCCTGCCTCGGCATACGCCCGCATGATCAGCGGCTCGAGCACCTTGGCGCCGCGCGTGTCTCGGATGTCGACCCACGAGGGCGCGTTCTTACGTCTGTGAACGGTACCCGCGGCAACGAGCTTGCCGTCGTCCGCGCCGGGAATGCACACACAGACGTGCTCGGCTTGCGGTTTGACATCGAGTCTGCAGATCACTCGCCCTTCCCGTTTTCCGATGATTCCCCAACTGCGCCCAAGAGCTGAATGTGCAGTCCACGCAACGTCGCCGGCCCGCTCCGCCGCTTTCCTGAGGGATGCGACGATGTCGCGGACGACCTGGCTGCACTCCCCGCTGTCGAGGCGTTCCTCGAAGTCCCTCACATCGATCTCCGGCATGTTCATGCCCTCGCTTGGTTTGAGGCAATTTACGGACGCGGAGCGAAACCGTCGGCCAATGCGTCGTCGTCACGCCGACCACGTCTGTCGCCAGAGCGGTTCCCACAGCTGAATCACGCGGTCGACTTCGGCGATTAGTGGCTGCCCCAGCGCGTCTTCGAAAGCTTGCCGGCCGGCGCCTCGAATCGAGCTTTGAAACCCGCAGAAAAGGGAGTAGAGCCCTTCGAGCCGTGCCTGCCTGTCAGGGTCTCGACTGTTTAGGGTCAGACTGAAGCCCACCCCAATCCGCAGGTATTGCCGGCCGGGCGGTGCACCGAACATCCCGACGTTGAACTGCGGCTCCCACCGATCGCCGCGATGATAAATATACCAGTGAGTGTGGCCGCCATGAATGTAGTCGGTATCTCCGAAGGGACGGTCGCAAAGAGCGCAGGCACGACCGACTTCTTGGCCCACGTCTCCCGGAACGCCGCAATCCTGCGCGAGGTTGGGAGCCGGTTGACCAGGTAGAGCAGTCGGTCGATGCGGGGAGCGAGAGCGGTCACCGACTGTCGTTCGTCGCAGCATTCGCCAAGACGGGCAAATTCCGCTGCAGAGAACGCTTGGGCCTTGCTCATGGCCTCGTTTTGATCTGGCGCGGACGCGGCTCGCCGTCGGGTACAGATGAGGACGCTTTCAGCTTTCGGCAGAACCCGGAGAACTCCTCGTCGGCGCGACGGAGGGCAGCTTCCTCCCGATCCAGCCATTTCCGCGTGGTTCGGCAGCCGCCATTCAGGGTGACGATCTCAACTGTAGTAGCTGGTAGAGACGTGGCGATGAGCGCAAGGCCGGCCAACTGCGCCCCGCGGATGGTGTCACCCGGGAGCTTAACTTCGATAAACCGATGACGGCCGTCCGCGATCAGCCACAAGTCCGGCGGCATCGGCTTCGCGCAGTTCGGCAGCCCGCAGAGCTTTTCGGCGCGTGTCTGCAGCTTTTCGAGGTGTCGGCCGAAATGATGCCGAAGCGCCTCGCCGAATTGGGTGGCGTAGTTGTCTGAGGCTGGCGTTTCAGCGAGCCACGTCGGAGACGTCAACCACTTGAATGAGCCGTACCAGGCGGCATCACACTGCTTGGATAGCTCGCCCGCGACGAACGCTTCGCCGAAGAACCGACGATCTCCACCGCTTCGGCCACGCCCCAGCCTGCCCTCTCGGCGGGTTCTCGCCTTCGCGCACAGGATGGATTGGAGAGGCTTCGAGGCGTGAAGGCAACGGAGAATCGAATAGTCGCCGTCCTTCCATGCTTCGAGGTCGCACGGTTGATACTGCATTCGGACGAACCGGAGCGTCGGCACGGTCATCTCTCCTCGCATCGATAGGCAGTTCGCGCGACCGCCACTTCCCGCATCTGCCGCGCGTGGGTGCGCTCCAGCGGACAATATGCGTGTTTTCGAAGTGCTCACGACTCATCATGCTCATCGCCGCCTGCCGTCCTTCGTCCATCCTTCCTTCGTCCATTCACCACGATAGTGCTCGTTCAGCTCGGTCTCTTCCGAAATGGTCCGCTCGCGGGTGGGCTGCCTCTTTGCCCACAACTCGATCTGCTGCTGCGCGAGGATCGCGGCTGGCCCATTTTGCTTGAAGGGGTCCAAAGGCCTGGAACGCCACCGCGCAGGCGGCCGGTTGGCAGGTGGACCGGCGATGACCTGACGAAGCGCCTGGAAGGTGGAAGACATGCGGCCCTTGAGCGTCGATTCTCCGTCCCCCGTCTTGCCGGCCTTCTTGAACTCCCCGTCAACGACCATGATGTACGTGACCCACCCAGGGACATCCCACCCGTTCTCCATCTCCACGCGAAGGATACTGCTTGCGTCAGGGTAGACGGTACCGGCGCGCCGAAACTCACGCGCGTCAAGGTCTTCTCTGCTGATGTTCATGGTCGAACCTCTCCGTAGACCCTTCTTCGGGCGACGCGCACGTCGCTCGTGAGCGGCGCGAAGTGGCCGGACTCCAGACCCTTGAACCGGCGGATGTTGACTGGTTTGCGTCTACGTCAATTCCTCGTGCCGCAGCGCGTACCGCGCACCCCGTTTCTGGCCGGTCATGACCACCTGCCTGGTGTCGCGCAGCGAGGCCAGGACGCGTCGAACGTGCTCGGCGTCGCATTCCAGCGCGATCGCAAGCTCGGACAATGACAATGGGCCGACTGCCGAGGCCAAGGCGTGGAGGACCGACGACTCGAGCGCAGGGCCCGCAAACGAGGATGGCCCCTGGGTACCAGTGTCGGCTTCGCTTTCCGTGAGACGAGAGTCCACGTCAGCAACGTCGTAGACGGGCATGTCGATCACGCGAACGTCCGGATCCAGGTCGAGCAGCATCTCCCGGACGAACGTGTGGCACGTGAAGAGCAAGACCTGGTGGTCTTCGGCAAACGCCATCAACTCCATCGCCATGTGCCGCGCCCGCGACTCGTCGAAATTCACCAGCACGTCGTCCATCACGAGTGGCAGAGGCACCGCGCGCTCGCCGAACTCCCGGGCGAGGCCTAGCCGCATCGACAGATACAGCTGTTCCTGCGTCCCTCGGCTCAATTCGGCGACCGTGCGGCGGGTGCCAGACCGGTGGAGCGCGACGATCCCCTCGTCGTCCTCGGTCTGAATCACCCGCAAGTACCGCCCACCGGTGACGCGCTGGAATACTTCCGACGCCTTGGCGAGCACCGCCGGCTGGCGGGTGCGCTCGAACTCCCGGAGCGTCTCGCCGATAAGGGCTTCCGCGAGCGACACCCTGCGCCGCCGGTGAACGGCCGCGTCCAGTTCCTCGAGCACGGCCTGATGCTGCAGCTCCAGGTCGGCGACGTCCGCCGCCTCCTCAACTTGGCGCCGCTCGTTCGACAGGTCCTGGTGACGGCGGATGGCCTCTTCATGCTGCCTGCGGAGATCCGTCGCGGTGACCGTCCATTGCTGCACGTCGGCCGTCCACTCGATGACGCGCCCGCAGCTCAGCTCCACCCGCATCTCGGCTGCTTCGTCGCCTCGGCCGAGCACCGCGGCAATCTGGTTTTCGAAACCTGCAACCGTCCGCTTCAGGGCTTCGCGCTCGCGATACGTTTCGAGGCGTTGCCGGAATTCCGCCTCGCTTGACACGCCGGCCTCCAACAGCAGCGCCGAAAAGGCCTCCGCGCACCGTTTGCGCCGCACTCCGGAGCGTTCCAAGGCCAAGTCGGCATCGGCTATCTCGCCATCAAGCCGGGCAGCCTCCTGCCGCGCAGTCGCGTCCGCTTGGCAGCGCCGGTCCAGATCCTGTATGGCAACGATCCACGCGTCCGGAGTGCCTTCAGGTGCCCGCGAGCCGGCGGCGCTCACCGCGTCTGCCACCCTCTGCTCCCAGCCTGCGACTGCCGTTCGGAGCGCCTCGAGCGTCCGCACCGCCTGGACGCGCCGGACGATTGCCTCGTGCCCGCGGCGCACCTGGCCGAACAAGTCGAGTACGCCCTCCGGGGACATTCGGCGATCGACGCCATGGTCCGCTTGCCACGCGTTCCACTCGCGTGTTGCGCGCTCCGATTCCTGACCGACCGTCTCCACCTGACCTCGCTCGCGTCCACGAGTGGCTTGCGCGCTTCGCCACCGGTCGCCGACGCCTTTGTGAGCATCCCGGGCGACGGACAGTGCGTTGCCTTCTAGTCTGGACATCTCAACCTGTGCGGTTGCGAGCTTGTCGAGCCAGCTGTCGGCCTCGTGCTCCACCGCCGTACGCTCGCGTGTCCGCTTCGCCTCCTCGGTGCTTCTGCGCTGTAGGCTAAGGACGCGTTCGAAGAGCGACGGCGGGGCGATGCCGGTAGCCGTCGAATCGCCGCTCGCCGCGAACAGCCCTTCAGCGCTCGTCCTCCACGCCTGCCAGGCCGCTCGCTCCCCGTGCAGGCGCCCAGCGGTCGCGTTGCGTGCTTCGATCCGTTCCTGGAGTGACCGGACTTGCTGCAGGAGGTCGCGTGTCGCGTCCGGCGTCATCCCGGCGGGCAATCCTTTCGCCCCGAGCCAGGCCTCCCACTCGCGGAGGGTCTTGGCCGCCTGCTCCGCCGCGTCATCGTGCTCTTTCTTCCGACGGAGTTCAGACTCGCGCCAGCTCTTGAGTTCCTCTGCCAGCCCACCGGCGTCCGCGGCGAGGTCGTCGCGGCGACGTCTCGCGTCTCGCTCGCCGGCCCACTGCCCCTGACGGTCCTCGACCTGCTCGAGGGTGGGCAGGTCCGGCAGGCCCAGGCTGCGCGCGTCCTCCTCGGTTGCGCGGTTCACCTGCGCAGTACGTCTCTCCAGGTCCATAATGCGCCGCCCGATCTCTTCGAGACGATGCTGCCGGCGAGATGCGCCGTCAGTGGCAGGCCGGGCACGTGAGGCCAGGGACCGAAGCCCGAACGCAAGCGCCGCAGTCACGACGAAGGCAGCCGCGAGCGACGCGCCTCCGGCGAGGTCCCGCGCAAGGAGCCGCCACGTTGCCAGCAACGCGAGGACAACCGCCATCAGGCCGGCCACCCATGGCAGCCAGCCGGCATTGACTGACACCGGGGCTTCTTCGCGGGCGGCCTCGGCCCTCGCTCGCTCTTCCACACCACGGGCGCCCGCGATTCCCGCGAGTTCGGCCAGTGTCGCGCGGAGCCGCCGAAGGGCGCGGTTCTGGCTCTCCAGCGTTTCCAAGGACGTCGGCTCCTTGGCGTTCAGCTCACCCTGCAACCGCTGGAGGTCCTTCTCGCGCGCCGAACGCCCTTTTCCCACGTGATCGAGTTCGCGCTGCGCGCCAGTGAGATGCTCCCGGTTGTCCGTCATCCGTGCCGCGAACTCACGCGCCTGCTGAATCTGCACAAAGTCGGACGCGACAGCGACTACACGGCCTTCGTCCCAGCCGGGGCCCAGGTCCCGGATTCCGCGCTCCACCGCTTCGCGCCGTTCCCGCACTGTGGCTTCCTGGCTCTCGATGTCGCGAAGCCGCTGGCGTTCCACCTCCACGTGTCGCGCCGCCTCGGTCGCCTGCTCCTGCAGAGAGGCAAGCCTGCCGTTGACCACGATTGCCCGCGAGCGTTCAGTCGCATCGTCGGCGATGGTGCGCAGGCGCGCGCACTCCTGCCGGGCGGCGGCGAGTGCCGCCGCCGCCGTTTCTACCGACCTTGCGTTGAACACCAGCTCGGACGCGCCACTCTCACTCTCCAAGGCGGTGATGTCGTCCGCCGCTGCAGCGAGGCGAGCGGACACCGCACGGACCCAGTCCTCGGTGAGTTGATCTTCGCGTCCGTCGAACTCGGCGCCGATCCGCTCGAGCGCCGCCTCAACCCGGGCCACGCGCCGGTCGAACGACGCGAGGGCGGATGCCGCAGACTCCGCTTCGCGACTGGTTTTCTCCAGGCGTTGCTGCCAGCCGCGAACCTCCTCCGTCGCCGGCAACGACGTGTCGAGCGAGGCCAGCCGCGGCTCGTCCCAGGCCGGGCCGAGCCCGTGCAGCACGTCGCCTATCCCGTCGTCGTGCTGGCGCACTTCGGCGACGACATCCGCTATGCGCGCGAGGTGCTCACGATGGGCTGCGCATTCGGCCACCAGATCCGCGGCCGTGGCTGCGACCGGCGGCAGGTGCTCGTCTACTTCAATTCCGTGGCGCTGCTCCCGCAGTCGCTGCCGTGCCTGTTCGGTATCGGCGAACGACTCCCCGGCCGTCCGAACGTCGCCGAGCGCCGTCGCGAGCCGCGCCTCCGGGTCGGCAGGGAAGGAGATGACCTCGGGCAGGCCCTCGAGCGATTTCAACGCCTCCTTCCGCTTCGATTCGGTCGGCCACAAGTCGATCAGCGTCTTCGCTCGCCGCTCGTTCGCTTCGGCGCGCATAACCGCGGTGAGAAGCCGGCCGACCTCGACCTGGGCGTCTTCCTCCTGCCGGACTGACTCGGTGTAATCGGACGCTCGCCGGACCGCCGCCCCGATCTGGTCCGATAGCGATTGCGCCTCTTTGACCAGCTCCCGGATCCGCCCCGATCGCGCGCTCAAGAGCGATGTTGCTTCCTTCTGCAGCTCCTCGATGACCTCGCGCGCCGACCGTCCAGCGCCCGCGATGCCGGCGGAGAAGATGCGGGCGCGAACCTGGTCAGACGACAGCGTCTCCATGCTCGCCAGTTCCTGGAGGCTGAAGGCAAACACGGACCGGAAGAGCTGCCGGTCGGCGCCGCCGAGGAGTTGCTGCAGGTCGTTCTCGCTGCCCTCCGCACCGTCTGGCCTGACGATGGCGAGCGGCCCACGACGGCCGCCGGACCGGTCAACGCGATAGACGCCGTCAGGACCTTCCAGGAGCAGCGCGCCGCCATGACGACCGCCGCGCAGCGGCGGATAAAGCGGTTCGTTGCCGCGCCGGTCCGGAAACCCGAACAGCACACCGCGCAGAAAGGAGAGCAAGGTGCTCTTGCCGGCCTCGTTTGGCCCGTGTACCAGCACGAGGCCATCCGGGAGGTCCGCGATGTGGTAGTTGGACAAGACGCCGAACCCTTCGACCTGCCAGCCGCGGATCTTCATTGCTCGCTCCTCGCCTCGAGACGCTCCAGGGCGAGCGTCTCGGCATCGTCGAGCAGATGTTTCGGTTCGTCTTGAACCCGGGCGACCAGCTTCCTCACACCGCCGGCCTGGAGCGCCGCTTCCTCCTGCTGCGCCAACCGTGACAAGGCCTCTTCGTCTTCCCGAAGCCTGTCCGTCAGCTGAAGAAGCTCCGCGGAGAAATCACCGCGCCGTCGGATGGCGTCGCGGTCGAGGTCCGGCCGTGTTGCCGACACGAGGCCGCTCCACCAGAGAAACGGCGTGCGCTCCCGCGCCTCCTCGCGCATGGTCTTCAGCAAGTCAGCGAGGCGCTCAGGAGCAGCGAGGTCGCCGTGAAGCGGCCCCCGCCCGACGAGCTTCACCCGAGCCACCAGCCCCACGGCCAGCCCTTCTTCCATCGCGGCCTGTGCTTCTTCTTCCATCCGGTCGAGCAACCGCGGCGTGTCAGCGACGTCCCGGATTTCCACCTCCAGCTCGGCGAACCGCACATGGGGCGCGGGGACGAACTCGATGTCCGACACGCGGCCGCCTGCCACGCTGCCCACGACCACGCCCCTGACGCCCACCTCGCCCGGCTTGAGGCTGCGTCCCTGGAGGCTTCCCGCGTACACCACCCACGGGTCGCCGGCCGACAGCACGCGGTGACGGTGGATGTGGCCGAGCGCCCAGTAATCCATGCCCGCGGCGCGCAGGTCGTCGAGCGTGCACGGCGCATAGGCGGGGTGATACGGGTCCTGGTCGGCGTTGCAGTGGAGCAGCCCGAACTGAGGGAACGGCTCTGACGTGCGCCGGAACCGGAGGGCAAGGTTTTCGGTGACCGTCCGCGACGCGTGGCTGATCCCCTGAACGACGGCCACCTGGTGGCCCTCGTCATCGACGACCGGGAACGTCTCTACGGCCCTGTGCCCGAAGACGGTCACGTGCGTCGGCCACTCGCGGATGGCGGACCACCTGCCGTCGTGAGGGTCGTGGTTACCGTGGGCAACGAGCACACGAACACCGCGCTCGGACAGGCGTTCGAGGCCGCGAAGGAAGCGCAGTTGCGCCCGGATGCCACGCTCCTCGCCGTCGTAGATGTCGCCTGCGAGGAGGAGCAGCCCCGCCTCGCGCTGGATACAGAGCGTGACGAGCGCGTCCCAGGCGGCCAGCGATGAGTCCCGAAGCACCTCGGCGATTTCTGGCGCCAGGCGTCCGAGTCCCTCGAAGGGCGTGTCCAGGTGAAGGTCGGCGGCATGTATGAAGGTGAGATGGCTCATTCCCCGCCTCCCTGGCGGCTATTCGGTGTTCGACGCCCGTGCCGCGCCCGCGCTCTCGCCATTGAGGTGCTCCTGAACTGCGCAGATCTTGATCCGAAACATCTGTTCGGCGCTCACGTCGGAGGAGCCCGGCCCGCCGTTGCCCTGCTGGGACGCGTCAGCGGAGTCGTAACGTATTGTGCCAGTCTGCTGTGACATGGGAGGTCACCGACCAAGGCGCCGGACAGGCTCAGGGGACGCGCCATCTCGTTGGATGGCAGAGCCCGTTTAGGCGCCAGAGGATAGTGGCGCCTCGTTGGACCGGAGTCAAGGAGGAGCATGGGCAGGGATCGCGCCGACGCTCGAATTCGCAGTTCGACCGGTCCTCTACCCGTTGGCTGCGCTGGCTAAGCTAACCTGTGGCATCTCGCGGGGACATACGACGACGACGAGCACTTCGGGCGGATTCGCAACAACCTCTCAAACACGGCGACGGTACGGGCCGTTCGCGGGGTTGCAACACCTCGGCTGTGTGGCTATCGCTCACGCTCAGCACCCCGTGGGCCGGGAGTCCGCGCGGAGATTCACCTCGCTTGGTTTTACCCGTCGAATCTCACGATTTCGATGGACACGATTCGGCTATGGAGCACGTTGGCAATCAACTGCCAGGCTGCGAGCATCCGTTTCCAATCACCGGCGACAACCAGCATAACCGGCTCGTGTAAGCTGCCACCCGACTGCTTGGCAATGGTCTTGAGCGTGAATCTGTCCTTCGCGCTGAGCGTCGCAGATGTGGCGCCGGGGTGCGTATGCCAGTCCCCTACGTAGCTCACGACACCGCAGCTCTGCCGCGCGACCTCCTCTGCCTCACGCTCGTCGTGGTCGTAATCTGGGACGAACGAGAATCGGGAGTGGCGGGCGTCGGGTCCTGCGCTTCTCACATCAGTGACAACCGTCACCCTGCCCGCTGATGTCTGATAGCCAAGCAGAATTCCGCCGGTCTCATTGGGATCCGCTGACGCCGCTTCGTGCAGTACGGCGTGCTCCACCGACGCCGCCAGCCAAAGCCGCCTCACTGAGCCGCGCATTGTCGGCAGCCTGGATGGTGGACGAGCCTATAGCCATCCCATGTACCCGGAATTGGACGTCCTCGGTCATCGCGGAGGCGGAGGATCTGCACGTCCCAAGTCAGGTCCAGACGTCGCAACGTGGAGACGACCATTCGAGCGGTGGCGAGCGAAATCTCTGTCAGATCAAACGCTGCGCCCACGAAGGTCGGGTCTGCGCACCCTGTTGGTTGTACGAAACTCGCCGGGTCCTGCGGCGGATACAGGATCGTTTGGTCGTCCTGCAACAACTCGAGACACCTCCAACAACCCGTTCGACCCTTGACGAACCGGACGACCTGGCCACCCCAACCGCCCTGCGTACCATGCGCACAAACGCACGGCACCTGACGCTCGAGGCAGACATCGGAGAGCAGACGCTGGATTCCACGTTCGGCGGTGGCATCGACGAGGACGTCAGCGCCGTCAAGAAGGCGGTTCAAGACATCCATGTCGGATTCACCGCGGTCAGCCGGGTCGGCGGTGGCTGTTCCAATGAAATGCTGGTAGGGCTCGACCTTCGTGCCCGGGTAGTGCCGCTTAATGAAATCCGCCAACGCTCGGACCTTGAACTGACCGACTGCAGGAAGGCCGAGAGGCCACCGCACGATAGTCCCTGTTTCCACGACGTCGGTATCGACGATACGAAGCGTTCTGAGCTGCGCTCGCGCCAGTTCCACCGCTATCGGCGCGCCCACGCATCCGGCTCCCACGATCGTCACCGTCGCCCGTCGTAGCGCCTGGGTCTCGGGCACACGGGCAGCCATGTCGCCTTCGCCAGCACGGCTCACTCTCACTAAGTGGCATCTCGGATTCGCCCCTGGCCGGAACTGTCGAAGGAGCAAGATCCAGCCCTGTCGCCACGTTCGGTACTGCGTCTCTTCAGGAAAGCCAACAAGGATGAACTCGTGCTTCCCGACAGCCTGCCGGACACCGAGCCGTTTCACTGCGCGGACCAAGGCACGGTTGAACTCGTCCGCATCAGACACCGGAATTGGTTGCTCAAGCCGAACCCATCGCCCCGCACCGATGGTCCCTGGTTCCGCCGCCTGAATCTCGTCCGCTAGCGACACGAGGGTCCGACCGTCCGGATCCCGAAGCTGGAGCACCAACACCCGGATTCCGTCGGCGACCTCGCTGAACTTCACGGTCGCTTGGCCCTGAGTCACCGCACCGAGGTCCCACGCCCCATCGACCAGGCAGACGGATTGAGCGGTCTTCGGGTAGTAGTCGCTAAACGGTTCCCCTTGCGGCTCCTCTCGGATGCCCGCTTCGATCGGGTCCGGCACCGCGTTCGCTCGAATCAGCTCCGGCAACTGTGTTTCCAAGATCCCTGCGAGCGTGTCGTCGCCGGGGCTCCAATTGCCGGTCCATCGGCCTAGCAGACACAACGCGCCCGTAAATGGGTTCTGGTGTCTGGCGAATGTATGCGGCGGTCCGTATACCTGCGGTTTGAGGTACGGATAGAAATCCGGAAAGACCGCGTGCAGGCGCAAGGGAGGGTTCGGTCCTGGAACGAGGAGATCCACGACGATCACCCGCTCCTCGTCGCGAGCCTTCTCGCGCACCGCCGGCTCATAGCCGGCGTCTCGGAGCGCCTTCAGTTCTGACTGAAGGCGCTCCGGCCGCCGTTCCCACCAAGGGCTCATCGGCCGCCAACCTCACGAGGGCGCGGAGGCTTGGGCGGCTTGTCGTGCCCAGGCGGTTCAGGCCGCGGTGGATGCTCCGGCCGCGGCGGATGATCGGGTTTGTCGACCTTATCTTTGTCAGTCATGTCTTCCTCCCGACCGCTGCCGGCGATCGGCAGCAGTCTGTTCCTACGTGTATCCGAGACGCTCCGTTCTTCTTCAGTACGCAGGATCTCATTCCCCATTGACAGGGTAGGTCAACCCCACATCCGCCCTTCGGGGATGCCCGGTCGGATCTTCACCTCGTAGTACCCTCTGGTGAGCGGGGTTTGCGCGCATTTTTTGACGCAGGAGGGGCTCGCCGCCGTGCGTGACAACCGGGGGCGCTGCGGCGCCCCACGGCCTTTGGTCCGCTTGCTCGCCGCTGCGCGCGCCACCGGCAGGGCGTGGCGAAGCCGCGGACAGGGATTACGACGCTAGGGGCAGCTTCGTCGACTCCGAGCCGGGGCCGGGGCCCGCACGTTCGACGCTCAGCGCCACGACCAAGGTACGCCGAAGACGAAGAACCCGAGCCCGGAGGGCGCCTGGCGCAACGTTCGCGACGGCGGCAATGTCCTTATATTCGTGACCCTCGCCGACGGCGCGCAGTAGCCTCCACTGAGCGGGCGTAAGCCGCAAACGGACGGCATGCAGAAGCCGGCCCGCGTCAAGGGCGTCTTCGGGAGAGGGATTTCGAGGTACGCCGTCGGAGGGGAGGTAGATGAGCCGCAACACTGCTCGACGTCGTTCGTTGCGGGCTTCGCTGCGAACAGTGCGGTCGAGGTTGTCCGCGTCGGCAGACGCTCCGGCCACCGCTTGGTTAAGCGCTGCCTCAAGTCCCCAGGAATAGCCGTCGATGTGCCGCGTTCGAGCCAATTGGCTTTGGAGTCGCGCGTACGCGATCCAAGGATCTGGAAGGTCCGCCATGTCCTTGCCCTTTCTTCTGTTGCGGGCCGTTGTGGCACGCGTGGGCTTACCGGGTTCTTGCTGTTGTGTTCCGACGATCCGCCTGCGGGTTGCCGCGGTGGGACGCTGTGCCCATCGCGGAACCGCGCGTGCGGCCGAGCAACTCTCAACTTGTACGGACTCGAAAACCAGCCATTGTTACCGGTCGAGCTAACCGCAAGGAGATTGTATCACAGACTGTTGCGAGCGATGACGGGAAGGTGCTGCCGCGCCGTATGCCGGGACGCCGTCGGGGACGGCAGCACCCTGGTCATCAGGCCGTCAACTGGACCCGATAGGTCTCTGACCATTCCCGACGAAGCACGTCCAGCAGGCCACGGCCGTCCTGGTTGTTCCCCGCTAGACGGCTCTGGGTTCGAGCTAGCGATAACAGCAGGAGATCCAGGGCGAGGATCGGCCCAGGCTGGGTGTCGCCGCGCGGTGCGGCGACATCGTCCACGTCCCCACCCGCCTGGAGCGACATCTTCCGAACGGGGTCATAGAGCTCCTCGTAAAACGGGTGAGCTGTGTTGATGGTGAGGATGACCCTGCCGAACCGATGCTTCACATCGTAGAACGGCCAATACTCATCGTGTTTGAAGCCGATGATGTACGTTGAGTTCTTGACGCGCTCGAACGCCTGTTCGTCCGTTTCGCCATCTCTCTTCAAAGTCAGCGCGAGCCCCCGAAGGTTCTGATCGAGTTGAGCCTCCTCTTCGGGCGTGGGCGGCACACCGAGTGGATGATGCTGGAACGGGTCGACGGCGGCGGCTTTGGCCTCGCTGGCGCTCGGCTTCGCAGGCTCGCGTCTCGATGCCTGCTGGGCCTGGAACCGCTTGATCTCGTCGTTGATGGTCGTGATCTCTTCGCCAATGGCGTCCTTGATGGCGTCCTCAACGTAGCCCTTGAGGCGGACGCCTTGCTTGTTCGCCGCGACACCAAACGCTTCGTCTAGGACGCCAGGAAAGTCGATTTGCACCCTGTACCAGTGCGTGACGCTGTGTCGCGTCGTCAGCCACGTCATCGTCCCGGCGAACACCTCACGATCATTGCGAAGAATCGAGACGGTGTTGTCGTCGAAGATCTTCAGATCGTTACGCTGCGTCTTACGCGGCAACGAAGACCACTCTTCGATGGGAAGCCGATAGAGCTTGATCGTGATCGGCGCGGTCTCCTCCGACTTCTCGGCGACCCTGACTGCGACTTGTTTCGAGGTGATCAGCCGGCTCTGCGTAACCGCCAAGCCCTCCAGTCGCGCGTGACGAGCGTTCGGCATGGAGTAGGTGGGATCCACCGGAGCGACGCGTCGGTTGTTGACGAAGAGAACCAAGCGGGCGCCAAGCGCCCTGCGGTACACGCGGGCCATCTCCTTCACAGCGTGGTCGACGAGCGTATTGGCCTTCGCATAGGTCAGCCGATCGCACTGAGGCATGTAGACAATCGTGCCGGACGGCCCCAGACACTCCTCGAGTCGGTCGTTACCCGGCGCCAGTAGTTCCTGCTCATTCCGATCTGTCGGGAAGATCATCGGCTTCTTGAACAGATCAGCAACTTCGTCTGGAAGTTCCGTCAACAGGGTCGGTTCGGGCAACTCAACGGAATTGCTCCGCTCCTTGCCAATGGCGTCGACGTCGAGCGTCATGTTATAGATAGCCCCGCGCTCCTGCCACGAATACAGGTCCATCACGGGGCTCATGCTGAGCGCTGCGGTCTTCATTCCCATGCCGAAGCGGCCGATTCCGCTTCGGTTACCGAAGGTGGTCGAACCACCAAAGGAGGTGGCGACCCGGAGGACCGCCGGCGCCATGCCGCAACCGTTGTCGTAGACCGCCGCATCCGTCTGGTAGTTGCCTTTCTTGCCCGTCTGGCGCAAGTAGACGCGGATCTGCGTGGCACCTGCCTGGATCGCGTTATCGACGTGCTCGCACAGTGCCGATGTAGTGTGGTTGTAACCCACGTCGCGCAGCGACTGGATCATCGTTTGGCCGAAGAAGAGCGGGACCGTCGCGTTCTCCTTCAGGATGCGGCCCATGACGGCTTTACCGCCTCGGGGCGCATCCGTGCCCCAATTCATGATGCTGACGTCTGTCTGATCGTGCGTGTTTTGCTCGGTGGTGGCCATCTCTGTGCTCCATTTTCTGTGACGCCGCCTATTCGGCGTCGGACGAGGCAGGAATTGCTCCTCAACTCTTAGGAAGCGGCAGAGCGCCTTTGTTACGGTGGAGACGCTCCGCAGTCCGGAAGATTCCGACACATTGCTGTCCGGGCACAGCCAAGCTGGCGATCGCAGATGGGAGCATCCGGCGGGGACCGAAGCGCCTGGCCGGTTGGAGATGCGGCACGGATAGCCGACCCATTGCGGGTTCGCGTGTCTTGCGGTGGCGGTGCGGTCACTCAGCCAAGCTCGACCCACGCCACGAGCCGCATCGCCAGCGAACTCCCTTCGCCGAGCAGCCCACGGTGTTCAACGTCCCGGCGAAGCATCTGCGGAAGAACCGCTGATATCAGGTGACGGCGTCGGTCCGGGTCCAGCGCGCCTTCGAGCGCGGGCTGAATCTCGCCCAGACCGTTAAGCAGGGCCTCACCGTTCGGCAAGCGGTTCCCCGCGCTGTTGACGGCCAGGGGCACGATGGCCTGGCGGAAGAAGCCGCCGGCTCCGTGAATCTCGATTCGCCACACGGACAGGATGCTCGCCTCGCTGGAGAGTCGATCAGATCGCCCCATCAGCGCGCGATCGCGCGCAGGTAGCTCGCGGCCCCCGTCCAGCAACCGGCGTACGAGCGGATGTTCCAGGCCGAGAAGTTCCAGCTTGTCGCTGTCTTTCGCCAGTTCGCGGCTCGTGGTGAAGACGTGCGATTCGTCACCGGGGAAAGTGGCCTCGTATACGTTCTCGCCCTGCTGTTGCAAGCTCGCCCCGTTGGGCTGGACGCAGTCCCGAATGAACGCCAGAAGCCGGCTCATCCCGGCGCCACCGTCGTCGAACTGGCGATAGTCTTCGACGTTGAAGGTCTCAAGGTCCTGGAATAGCTCGAACACGAGGTTCCGCGCCAACCTCGCGTTCTCCAGCGCTACCTCGAGCTCCTGTTGTGTTCGTTTGAGAGTCGGGTCGCAAACGGCATCCTGGTAGAGCTGCTCATAGGAGATCCGCTCGGCCAACTGCCCAAGGACCTGGCCGCGCAGGTCCTCGGTCACCTGGCCGTACTCGTCCACCTTGCCGAGTGCCTGGGCAATGGCGAGCAGCTTCTGCTCGAGTAGCAGGAAGATCTGCCCCTCTATCGTGTCAGCCGACACGACGTTGTACACCTGCGCCGTGTCGCGCTGGCCATAGCGGTGGATTCGGCCAATCCGCTGCTCCATGTCCATCGGGTTCCACGGCAGGTCGTGATTGAAGAGCACGCGGGCAAACTGAAGGTTGATCCCCTCACGTCCGGCCGCCGTGCAGATCAGTACGCGCGGTCCGTCTGCCTTTCGAAACCTCTTCTCCGCGGCGGTCTTTGCTCCCTGGTCGCCGCCCTTCAGTACTTCGACGCCCTTCCCTGGGTATCGCTGCTCGATCGCCGCCCGGAGCGCGTCGAGGCTGCCCAGATAGGTGGTGAATACGACAACCTTCTCTGCTGAGTTCGACCGCCATAGATCGCCCAGCCCGCGAAGAAGCTCCTCGGTCTTGCTCTCCGCTCCGGCCGGTATGGCGGCCAACAGCTCCCGAATTCGCTTTCGTTCCTCGGGGAGGGCAACCGCCACCAAAGCGGCAGCGGATTCCTCGTCGCCGGCCGCTGTCAGCTCCGTGTCTGATTCCGCAGGAACGATTTTGGAATCCAGTCGCCGGAGCAGTTGCAGCTTGGCGTCTGCCAGGAAACGATCCGCCGAGGCGCGGCCGAGCATGTCGTCACCGAGCCCGTGCATCGACCGGATAAGTTCTCGTGCCTCGGCAAAAGCCCGATCGCGGCCATCCGTATCGAGGTTTTCGTCACAAACCAAGGCCTCGTGGATCGTGAGCATCAAGAGTCGGCGGCGCAGGGTCGATGCAACGGCAGCAAAACTCGACGAGGCGATCTTCTGGAAGATCGTCATGACGAAGCCAAGCGCCTGGCCCTTGCCGCCGCGAGCGGCAGCTAGATTGTAGCCGTCGCGCAGATACGCCATCAGCGCGTCATAGAATGCCTTCTCCGCCTCGTTGAGGTGAAACGCGCTGGTACGAACCTGCCGGCGTGCAAACAACGGTTCGCCGTTGGCATTGCACGCGTCTGCCTGCGTCCTGCGGAACACCACCGCATTGAGTCGGTGGCGGTTGTCGACCATATCGCTCGGGCTCCCGAAGAGCCGCGAATCAAGGAGCCTGATCAGCATCCAGAATCGAAAGTGGTCCCCCTGGTGCGGCGTTGCGGACAGAAGCAGCAGATCGCGCGTGTGCTCCCGAAGGGCCTCCGCAAGCTTGAAGTTCTGCGTCCGCCTGACCTTATTGCCCGATTGGTAGGCCGTCAAGTGATGCGCCTCGTCGAAGACTGTCAGGTCCCAGCGAGGGGCCTCCTGCAGCCGCTTCAGACGGGCCGGCCGCTTGAGGGTGTCTATGCTCACGATGAGCCGATTGTGTTTGGCGAATGCGTTGCTCCGGCGGTCGGTGACGTCGCCTTCCCAGCCGAAGACCTCGAAGTCCAGGCTGAATGTCTCGTTGAGCTCCCGTCGCCAGTTCTCGACCAAGCCGGCCGGCACGACCATCAGAGCTCGCGTCAACTCGCCACGCGAGGCCAGTTCTCGAAGGATCAGCGCTGTCTCGATCGTCTTGCCGAGCCCGACGGCATCGGCCACCAGGAATCGACGCGGCGACGCGTTGGCGATCTTGTAGGTCAAGACGATCTGGTGGGGCAGCAGGTCTACCTTAGCCGAGGTCAGGGTCGCGGCGCTGTCCATGAACGGCAGACGTTCCGCCTCGATCGCCAGCCACAGTCGTCGCAACGCCTCGGGCGTGGCCGCCTGGAGAGACGCGACAACCTGTTCGTCCCACGTCGCCGTGCGTGCCAGCGAGGCAGTGAGCACCTGCCGCTCGCCGTGCTGTCGGAAGAAGACGCGGGCATAGCCGCTCGGTTCTGTCCGCAGCAGAACGCCCTCGCCGAGTTCGCTGTGGACGACCGTTCCGCCGACGGCCAGGCTACCCATACCGACATCGGTCTCCGGCACGGAGGTGCCTGGCTGATTGAGTTCTGTGTCTCGTCGAGTCTTCATTCAGGAGAGCCACCTGACGAAATAGCCCCCGACGTCTCGGCTCTTTTCGACCAGTAGCTGATACGCCCCGGCCCCGGAGGCGGCCCCGTTCCAGATCGCCAACGACAGCTTGACCTTTTTGCCGCGGTCCCGCCCTCGACCGAAGTACACGATCTCGTCGCCCTCATTGAACTCGAGCAACGATGCCGGTCCATCCATGACGAACACCAGACCCACGTCCGGCCAATGCGACTTCCAAGCCCGCACGGTTGCAAGGACATTGGCCCGCAGCCAATCGCACACGACCTCGGTCGGCATCGTCTGCATCATCGTCTCGACCGCAGTCTGGAGCCCGCCGACGAGGACGGTCCGCTTATTGGCCGGCGGGTTCTCCGGGAAGTCGGTCTTCAGCCAACCCAGGACCACGCGAAGCGGCGTTGGCTCGATGTCTCCGACCAGATCAGCCAACAGGTCCGGGTGCCAGACGATGCTGCTGCCCGTCCGTCTCCAGGTGCTGGCGGTCATTTCCCTCATCGCGCGCCTCCCCGGCTAGCTTACGCAATCACGACGCCGCAACCATCGTCGAGGACTCCCACTCGTCCCACAGCAGCGGCTGCTCCAGACGAATCCGCGCTCGCTTGGCCTCGAAGGCCGCGCGCAGTAGTGTCAGCGCCAAGACCGCCATCTGCGGCACGCTTGGCTCGTCTGCACCGCCAGGTGTCTGGCTGTACCAATCGAGAAGTGCCTCCACGCCCGGCCGCAGCAAGAACGTCTCTCGTTCCAGTTCCTTCTCGATGTTCACCCCAATGTCGCCCTGTCTCGGTGGCATCGCTGCCCCTATCAGAAAGTGGGCCTGGTCGAGCTCGGTCTTGAGCTCGCGTCGGGGCCGCTGGCGCATCTCCCGGAACCGGTTGTAGATCGGCACCCGGGTGACGACCTTGTCCTCTTCGACGATCCACGGCGTGCTTCCGACCTGCTCGAACTGCCGCGGCTGGATCGCGGTTCCGCGGAGCAGTTTCGACACCTCGTCCCGGCTGTACGACACCTTCGCGCCGAACAGACGCAGATACTGGTAGACCACCGGCTGGACGATGCTCGGCGGGCGATCGCCAGGCTGACTGCCGGCTTCGTCGAGGATCTGGTTGATCCCTGACAGAGCGTCTCGGATTGAGAGGACCCTCTCTTCGCCGCCCGGTGCGGAGACCAGCACCCTGCCGTAGTGGCGGCTGTAGAACTCCAGGGCCTTCCCCATGAGGATCAAGTGCACGTCTGCATCAGCGAGGCCCCGCACCCGGTATGCCTCCAATAGCGGGCGCAGTCTTAGGAACTCGCTCTTCACCCACTGTCGCATTTTCGGCCAGGACACCGCCTTCGGCTCTTCCAACCGCTTGCGGCAAACGTGAATGATGTCGTATTCGGTTCCTTTGGCTCCGAACTGCCCGCCCTCTCCCTTCATCTCGTCGCTGGCAATCGGGTAGGCAGCTTCCAGATAGAAGCCAGCATCGAACAGACTCCGCAAGACGATTTCCCATTGCGTCGGATCGCTGTGGTGGAATGTGAACGCGAGCAGCCCGCCGTCCTTCATCAAGCGGCAGGCCTCGGCCCAGCACGGGGCCAGGCGGTCGTAGTAGTACTGATCTCCTTCGGCATCTGGCAGCCAGCGGGGCTTCAGCGCCTCCTGCGCATTTGGTGTCTTTGTCGGCTCAAAGAGGTCAGGGTATGTCTTCCGCAGTGGCAGGCGAAGCCAAGCGTAGAAGAAGTTGGACAAATCTGAATAGTAGATGTTGTCACCGAAAGGTGGGTCGGTGATGACCAGATCAAACGGTTCGACAAACGGCATCTCCGACGATGAGCCGCAACGGACATCATCGAATGCGGCGAGTACGGAATCGGTCATCTGGTACTTGACGGTCTTTGACGGCAGGCCCTCAGGTGCAACGGCAGGTTCCCTCGGAGCCTTGCACCATTCCAGCGCTTCAACCACCGTCGCAGTGCAAGAGAGCCACGTCCCATATCCCATGGCGCCGAACACGTTGTTCTCGACGACATTGTTCTTCGGATGAAAATTCGGGTTGGACAATGACGGCGCGATCTTGTCGTATGTGATATGCCAGAACACGAACATGTTCTGCATACGCAGATACTGCTGAAGCGCACCGAGCGCCTGGTGTTTGACGGGTTCCGTTGCGACGCCACTCGTGATCGCCGTCAGGAGACTCGCATGCACCACGAGCTGTCGCGGGTTGAACATCTTGTACCAGTGCGTGTACCCCTGTTCCGGGAGCGCAAAGTTCGCCTGGTGGGTCATGTAAGCGCGGGGTAGCTCTTCCCGCGGCCAGCAGCCATCGAGGTCAGCGTCCTTTCGGCAGGTCCACTCCCTTTCTGCGTCGACAAGCCGGTCGATATCTGCCTTCCCCGGTGTCTTGAAGAACCTGCCTCCGTAAGGGCGGGCCTCCTCGTCTCGCACCTGGTCGTACGCTTGAATCACGTAGGCCGCAACGGGGGCAGTTCTTCGCGTAGCCTGAACGGACAGTCGGAGATCTTGCGGTGTGCCACATGCAGCGCAGATGAAGTGCGAGTCCCACTCCTTGCCGTTGGCCTTGCGGGCGATCGTCTCCGCCAGCGTGTTGATCTCGCGTCCGTCGGCCAGCCGAATAATCTGGGGAAGGGTGATCTCGGCTGCTTCCTCCTCGCCGACTGACTCGGCCCGGCTCGTCCCCGATCCGGCCGAACCGCGGACCTCGATCAGGCGAAGGCTCTTCAGTCGCTCGCTATACCAGGCCGCCGTGGCGTCGACAGGAGCGCCAGCATAGCCACCCATTTCCGTGCCGTCAGAGGCGGCGCCAGACGAGCCCTTGAACCACTCGGGATCGATCAGCAGCGTGCAGGAGATGGCCTTGACGCTGTTCCGCGACGGTTGAATGCCAAGGTGCTTCTTGTCGATGTCAGCAGCACGTGTGGCGTGACGGTGCATCGCCAGCACATCGCGCACTCGTTGGCCGGCAAACTCGCCGCAGTTGGGGCACTTGAGTCCAGGCTCATTCTCGACCAGAGCTGACAACTCGCGCACGCGCTGAATCTTGTCGCCCTTCCGCCCTTGGCCGTATTCCAGCAGTCCCTTTGCGAACCACTGGGAGATGACGGTGTACGGGTGCTCATTCTCCAGGACGACGTGCTCAGCATCGGGGGCGATTCGGGCATCGCCCAACTCGGCGTGGAAGATGGACTTGCACTTCTTGCAGGTGCATTCGACGTACTTCACACCGAGTCTCTTTGTGGCGACAACCGGCGAACGGAAGATCGGCGTGCGATGTCCGCAACCGCGTTTGCTGCATGGGCCATGCTTGGCCCAAAACGTGTAGATGATCTCTGGCCCGTCGTATTGGTAGGGCTTCCGGTCGGCCGGCGGCAGCGTGATGGGGTCGAACCCGACGGGCATCTTCTCGCGCGGGGCCTCAGCCAAGCCGTCTCCCAAGTCACCGGACGAGGTGCAGGACACCTTCGACCATGTGCCCTCGCGCCCGCCGATGCCATCGGTGACGTAGAACGGCTGGATCTGCGGCTTGACCTCGGCTTCGATCCGGTCGAAGAACGCCTTGGCCTCTGTGGGATCGGTACTGGCCAGCTCATTCTTGACGATGAACCACGCGACGGGGTTCAAGTCGACGCCGGCGACCTGAAAGCCGAGGCGGGAGCCTTCGACCAGTGTCGTGCCACCGCCCATGAAGGGATCGAGTACCTTCAGGTTCTTGAAATTGCCGGCAGCCTGGTGATTGGCGTAGTAGGCGTCCCAGACCGCCTGGGCGGCGGCGTCCTCATCCACGACTGGCTTGCCTTCGGGTGAGAGCATCGTCTGGCCGTCGGGGCGACGCTTGACCGGGGCCTCCATCGCAGCGGCCAGCAGCAGCGCCCGAAAGACGCACGAGCGGCGACGAGCCCACCACTTGCTCATCTGGTAGATGGGCTTGCCGGCGTTGCCCTCCAAGGCGGAAAGGGCGTTGATAGGCACAAGCGGGAAATCCACCTCCAGGCATGTCTTCGGCCGAGACGGATTGGAAAAGTCCGGCACCTTGACGGCTAGCGGCTCGCCCAAGTTGGAGGGCAGGTGACCCGACGCTGACTCTGCACCGCTGTTCGTCCGCTTCTTGGGAGCCTTCTGCCCCGTCGCCTCAGTCGGCTCCAGGCCCTCGAACAGGGGAACGGGAACAGGCTGGTCGTCTTGGGTCTCGGACATTGTTCGCACCACTTTGGAACGACCGCGGGCGCCAGTTTCCTCAGGCGGGCGGGAATTCGATCATCGGCACTGCTGCCTCGAGCAACGACAAGCCGCGATGGCAGAGTGTGGGGAATCCCCCTCGAACCTTCCATTTTCGCTGGCCCAGCACGACCAACCAAGTCCTGTTGGTATCGACGAATCGCAGCACGGGCGGTGGAATGTGACGCCTGGGCCAAGGCCGGGCCGGATCTTCAGGGATGGCCCGCTGCGCGCCGAACGTCCCGGCGAAGAGCCGAACGCTGTCCTCCTCCTTGACCTCGCTGGAAAAGGCCGCGGCGGTCGCGTAGCCATGGTCGCCGGTGATGAGCAGCCGGCGGCCCTGTCGCAGGCAGTTGATGAAGGCCCAAAGGCCGTCCGAGCCGACCGTGCGTTTCACTTCCGTGGCGACGACGACATCGCCATCGGTCCGTTCTCCGTTGGAGTGAATCAGCGGCTCATCTGGCCACTTGTGCCAGACAAACAAGCGGGGCTTTCCTGGGATGCGGGCTACGCAATCCTCGAAGGGATCCTCGAGAATGTCGGTGTGCACGTCAGCCCCGCCGAATACAAACGACTGCGGAGGCTGGTTGTTGAACAGCTTCGACCGCTGTGGGAGCCCCAGCGCCCTGGCGAACTGCTCCGTCTCGGTAGGCACTTGGCTGCCGCGAACGGCAATCTTCGTCGGGTGAATCGACCGCCTTTCGGCAGCAGCGACAATCAGCGGCAGCTCGCGAAGCGAGAGCGCGTCGAGGATCAACACCGCAGTGCCCGCGCTGGCGGCCGGGCCGGTCCAGAATTCCCGCAGGCCGTCAATCACCGTGGGCGCCTCGGCGGGAAACGCCTGCCAGAGATCCCACGCACTCTCGGCCAGCAACCGGTCTGGCGTGATCGTCTCCCGGTGAAGGGCGCCAGGCGATGTGGCTGCAAGAGCGAGTTCGCCCAATCGGGCGAACACGTCGGTCCACACGGCTTTCGCCGGACGCTCTGACAGAAGCAAGGACTCCCAGTCCCTGGCGGGCACGCAGCTGGTGGGGCCGGTCACTTGCCTGGCCCCTTCTCCTGCTCGGGGTCTGTCGCGATTTGCAGCTCAGCCAGCAGCTTGGGTGGCAGCCTCGTGCACAGGTCGCGCAGTTCTTTGACAGACAGGCCGTGGAAAACCAGGGTTGCGACGTTGACGCGATCCTGGTCGGGCAGGGCCCACCGCTCGATGTCACCGAGCAGGTTGATGCCATTCTTGGCGCCGTTCGATTGGCGGACAACCGGCACCAGCGTTGGTGGCGGCGGCACGACAACGGGCGGAACCACAACCGGCGGCTGCACTCCCGGTGATGTGGCCACGGCAGTCGGCCCGACAGGAGGGAACAAGATGTTGCCGGGTGGCTGGACGACCGGAGGAATCGAGATCCCGCTGGCGCCCACCAAGCTCGGAAGACCCAACTGCACTTCGTCAAGATCGCGACCGGTGCGGAAGCAAGCCCGCTTCAGCCGAGCGAACGCCTGTTCTTCCGGCTCGCTCGGGTCGGCTCGATACCAACTGTTGCCGACGCGCAGGGCGATCTTGTCTTTTGCCGTCACTCGAATCGTCTGCTCATAGAGGGCCAAATCGCCAAGGTATGGGATGCAATCCTGGTCCGGCTTGGGCGGCGGTTCCCGCAGGAGGCCCAGAACCTGCTTCATCGTGTCGCCCCGCTGAGCGGCGGCTGTGACGAACGACTCGAAATCCTCCGGCGCGAAGAAGTTGGCGCGAACACCGTCCTCAACCGCGCTGGCGATCATGTCCGGTGCCGTCACACACGGCTCGACATGGAAGGCACAGGTCGATGGCTGCTGGTAGTTCCACCGCTGCAGGAGCGCGAAGCGGTCGAATCGGCCGGACAGTTCGCGCCTCAGGTCTCTATCGAAGCGACGGTGGATGTCTGCGTAGACTGGCTCCTTCTCCTTCCATGCCTTCGCGAGGTAGGCGCAGCGGGCGACCTGTCGGAGGGCCGGGTCGTCATAGAGGTTCAGCGTGTCGGATTTCGGAACCAGAAACCGGACCATGTTCCGCCTGGCGGTCACGCACTGAGCCAGCCAACGCCCGAGCACGGCGTTGACATCGACGGGGGCGACCGGCAGCACGATCAGAACCGGCTTGTCCCACCGCTCGGGCATGTCCTGGGCCGGCACGTTCGCCCAAGGGGACTTCTCCCAATTGAGGTCGAGGACGATCACCCGCGACGGCAGCTCGCTAGCCGCGTCCGGCGAACGGAGCTGGTGCTCAAGAACCAGGCGAATGAACGCCTGGTCCTTCATCACCGGTAGCAATCCCGGCGGCGTCTGGACGTCCGCATCGAAAAGCTTGTCGTTCTTCGCCGTGGCCTTGACCTTCGAGAGCGGATTCTCCTCCAGTTTGAAGCAGTATCGCTTGTCCGTCGTGCCAACCTCGTGAATGTTGAAGCTGTTCTCCACGATGGTGGTCAATTCGGCGGTGAAGGGGTTGTCGTTGATGGCTGTGGCGCGAGTCAAATCGAGCTGAAGCTCTTCGCGCGTGCCGCCGACGATGTTGGTAGCCGATAGCGAGCGGACCCAAATGCCGCTGATGGCCTCGCGGGCGTGCTCGGCCTGAACGCCGGCGGACTGAAGAGCGGCGAGATTGCGGATGGCCTTCTCCCGCAAATGCTCCTGGTCAGCCGTGGTGGCGAACGAGTCGAGCAGCGTCAGTACGCCACATTCATCGTCGTCGACCAAGAAATCCGACGGAGTCAGCAGCGGAACTTCGGCGCCGCGGGAGCGAAACAGTTCGGCGAGCACTCGGATCAGGTCGCGCTTGTCCTGCGCCGAATCGGCCATCAGAATGTGGTCATCGAGGAGGCCGAGTAGTTCGGGCGCGAAGGGCCAACTGTCCACGACCTCCTTGCGAACCCGCTCCTTCTCCGCGTCAGACTTCTCCGAGTGGAGGAGGCGCACGCGCTCCTGGGCGTACGGGGCGACCAACTGCTCGACGACCGGCGCGGAGAACTGAGCCCGGTTCTCAAAAAGTCGGTGCAAAAGCAGTTTCCGGCGGTCTTCCTTGGCTGTTTCACCTTTGAAGTCAATCACGACCGGACCGATGCGATGGATCTGGCGGTAGCCCTCCGTCGTCGTGTCCCGGACCGACACGATCAGCAGAAGCAGGTCCGGCCGTTCCTTCGCGAGCTCCGACAGAATCTGCACAAAGTTAAAGGCCCACTGGCGACGCTTGAGCCCAGTGTCGGCGGGGTCGTCGTGAAGGCCGTCAAACCAGGTTTGGAACTCGTCCAGGATGAGGGCCGTCGGCCGTTCAGCGAAGAGATCCTGCATCAGCGATTTGGCCGGGACAGGCGTGCCCGCAGCCTCGTGCCGCCCACGATAGTAGGTACCCCGTGGGTGCCGATCGAAGACCAAATCCCACAGCGTTCGGTACTCTTGGTTCGACAGCGTCTCGGTGATGGCCACGAATCCCTTCGTGAACGCGAGCTTAGCAAGCGGCTCGAATCCAGCCTTGCTGGCCCATTCTTGGGCCCACGACTGGACCTTCTCGGGCGATTCGACCGCGTGGTGGAGCAGGGCCATGATGTGCGATTTGCCTCGGCCCCGCTGGCCCAGAAACACGAGCGGCCGGCCCTGCGCTTCCGTCGAAACGCCGTACAGCGCACGGCGGACGTCGCTCGTAGGGTAGGTGATCCGCAGCAGTTCGGCCGGGTCCTTCTGGGTCCACCCGGTCCCCTGCCGGTTGCGGAGCTCGATGGCCGTGCCCCGCATATGGGGCGACCGGAATTCCTCACGGAGCTCCAATGGCAGGTTCGCAGGCATGCTCGCTCCGTCCCGTAACGAATAAATCCGATGGAATCAAGAATTTGGCCCCTGCTTGGGCCGGATAATCGGCGCTGCTCGGCGATTCTACAGCAGGCTGCGGTGACGAGCAACGAACACCCCGCCTCCGCGTCTTCGCATCTGGGCGTAGCTCGTAAAGCGAACCGACTGTCGATCCCAATTGCCAGTCTCGCCGAGTAGAAAGTTCCTCGGTGCACCTTCTCGCGTCATAGCGCTTAAGCGCGAAAACGCCCCGTATTCCGCATGGCCGAGTTGGCGCAAGCCGTGCTTGAGATGAGGCCGGGTACATTGTCGGCGTTTCCATGGGGACCACTGGGAATCGGAACTCGCACGACGGAAGGCACCATGCTTGGGGCTCGCCGTCGCGCCGGAGCAGGCACGAACGGTCAGTTCCGCCCGGTTCCTGCCGACGCTCCTGAGCACCGGAACGGCCATGGACGCGATGGGAATGGGGCGGGAAGGCTGCCGGCGTTCCCTGGCGCGCGACCCGCGCCAATCGCAAAGCGTGCCACCGAGCGCCGCCCGTCGGCGCCGGCCACTGCACCGCGAACAGGGTCTCGTCTCGCAGCGCTGCGAGACATCGCTCACCGCACGAGGAACGTCGGCTGGACTCCTGCGCTCTTCACCCTGCTCCTCGACGAGTTGTACGCCGACGAACTGTTCATCGCACTGGTGGGCGATCCGAAGACCATTCCACCCCGTCGCTACGCGCACGCCGTGGCGGTCGCCATCGCGCTTCGCCACAGTTGGCGCCCCGACGATCTCGACGCCGTCGCCGACCGCCTCGGTGTCAGCGAAGCGCGAGGGCGAACGTCGCGAACCACGAGGCGGTGAACGGCACCGACACGCGACCGCCGGCATCGAGCCAGCTCAGCACGCCTGTGCGTGTGCTTGCATCACACTAGGCAGCTATCCCGCCTCGGAGCCACCGCTACCGCCTCGCGCACGGCGCTCCTTGGTCCATCGGGCCTGCGCCGCGCGACGTAGCACTTCGCACTTCGCTGAGTTCCTCGAGACTGACGTTGCGCCACCGCGCGGCGCCCACGCCAACCGCTGTCCGCTGAATCGGCGACAACTGACAGCTTTCTGCTGGCAAGATCGAGCATTTCGATGGCCAGACGACCTCGCACCAAGCCGTGAGGCCTCATTCCGGCTCCACATCGAACCCGCCAAACCTCGCGAGGTCCTTCACCTTGGTCCCGACGGGGACCGCGACGACGAGAAGCGAGCGGGGGCGGGTCATTGCGACGTACGCCGTTCTCACCTCTTCCGAATCGACTTGTACCTCAGAGAGCCGCTTGGCCGTGCAGGGAGGCCGCTTGCCAAGCGCAAGGAGCACTGCTTCGTACGTCTTCCCCTTTGCTGCGTGGATCGTCTCCACGGTGATCGGCTGCGGGGACGCAGGAGCGTCAAAGAAGGAGGCCACAGGCCAATCAAGGAAATCCGTGGAACGTGTGCCCTTCTCACCCTTCCTGCCCTCCACTGCTCTGTGCTTCTTGGCCCCAATCGCGTTCGCCGAATCGGCCGGAAACGGCCACCCAGTTGCGCCTGCCCAGGCTTGGAACACGTCGGCAGTCGTTGACACCCAGGCGTTCAACGGTGAGGAGGTGGCGGGCAAACGGCTCATCAACCTGTATACCGCCGCGCCTACGATGGCAGGTCTCCCTGAACTTCCCACCACCTCCTCGAGCTTCGAGGCTTTCGAATCCACGCCAAGAAAATGGAGAAGGGCCGACTCCAGAGCGCGACGCGCCTCCTTCGGCTGCCTGTGCTCTCTGTGCCACGCGGCCGACGCCAACAACTTCGTGGCGGGACTCGAGTCCCGCCACGGGTCCACGTCTTCCGACAGCCTCAGAAGGCGACGAAGGAGGGTCCGTCCGCGAACAAGGAGGGCGGTGTTCGCCGCGGTCGGCTCAACCGACATGGACTTGCAGTAGGCGACGAAGCGAGGGACGAGAGCATCGGCGTCCTCCTCATCGTAACGCCACACCACTGGCCGCCGATGGTCGTGCCGGCCCTTCGCGGCGGCTGACAGCGTTGAAAACGGATACGTCGCGTTACAGATCGCCTGTGAGCTCCGCATGTTCTCGGCCAGCAATGACGGAGTCTGCCAGTTCGGCGCGGTGGTCTTCGCGATGAACAGCTCCGGGTGCGCGGTCCGCCATTCGTAAATCGCTTGGTCAGGATCGCCGATCAGCACGACATCTTCGAGCCCAGCGGCGACCAATAGGTCGATGAGGCGCATCTGACTCTGGGATGTATCCTGAGCCTCGTCGACGAGGATCTCCGGAAAGCGCTTAACGAGCGCCTTCGCGATCCATGGGTACGTCTTCAGAATGCGCACTGCCCAATAAGTCGCGTCAGTCTGAGTTGCAAACCCCGTCTTCGCAAACCGCGTCTTCATTGCGGAACATCGGCTGTGGTTCAACGGACATGTCCAGGGTCTTGGCCTGATGTCAACCAACTTTCCCGACATGTCCCACGAGAAATGCGTCAGGTTGCACCCTCTGTTACATTCCCTTGCGCCCCAGGCCCACGCACCAGTCTGTGACCATGGCCTCGCGCCAAATCCAACGACGATTGGCCTTTCCGCGCACCCCATGACACGATGTCCGAACGGAAGAAACACGAACCTGTTGATGAACGAATCAAGTGTCCCGATGTAGTGCGGCTCCTCGTACGCCCTCTGGCCACCGAGGAGGCCCAGCATGGATCGGATCTCCTCGCACGCGACGTTCGTGAAAGAAAGGGCGGCCAACCCGGCATGAGGCGAGGCCCATTCACCCACTCGCTTGGCGATTCGGCGCGCAGCGGTCAGAGTCTTCCCACTACCCGGACAGGCGCGCAGGACGAACCGGCCAGGTCGGTTGATGGCGTCAGACTGTTCCGGGGTTGGCAGCGGCAGCGGCATTGGTCTCCTCAGTCGATGCGCCGTCTGCAGGCATGACGTGCTTCAGCGCCTCGCGTATGTACGTCGGAACCAGGAACGGACGGGCACCCGTTCCTGCTTGGTTCTCCGCCAGGAACGAAGCCAGCCGTTGAGCCACTTCCGCCTTGATATCGGACAACTCCCACCAGACCGTCGCAGCACGTTCCCAATCGTCCGTGAGCGCCTGGCAGGCCTTCTCAAGGCGGGTGGCGATGCCAGGATGGCCGGATCCTCGCACAGCCTCCACGAGCGAGGCGACGTTCACCGCCTCAAATCCAAGTTCACACTCAAATGTTTTGCGTGCGACCTGGACGTTGACCCGTCCTCCGATGAGCCCGAGGGTCTTCTTGCAGCGCGCAGATGGCACTCCCGCCTTCAGTTTGCCCACCCTCACTTGCGCGTCGTCCTCGTTCAATACACGATGCTCGTCCGTCTTCTCTGAACAGCGGTCGTCATCGGTAATGATGGCGCAGGGGACGTCGATACGTTCCTTGGCATCAGTGGAGTTGAACAGCTTGGCGAAGGGGGCGAAGGACACCCCGGACACGTTCACGACCTCGACGGCCCCGTGCTCGATTCTGCGACCCTCCCGCCCTGCGAGAACCGGCACGACGAGAGCTTCCGAGATCCCCTCCACGAGCAGCACGCCCCGAGCGAAGAACAGTTGCGAACGCGTCACGTCCAGATACCGTCTCAGATCCTGCTTCTCCACGGTGGTGAGAGGACAGCGCCGGATGGCAGTGGCTGCGAGCGTGGCGTCGGCGCTTCTGTGGATGACGACGACGGCGTCCAGATCGGCCCTTGAGGTCAACGTGGGCGAGTGGGACGTGACGAATACTTGAACCTGGCTCCCAGCATCCTCAACCACACTGGTGCGATTGAGAAAGTCGTAGACGAGTACCTGAAGCTGGGGGTGCAGATGCGCCTCTGGCTCCTCGATGAGCAGCGCGTTGTACGTGAGGGGATCTGCCCGGCGTAACTCGACCAAGTCGCCCAAGACGACGCCCATGTAGATCAGGTTGTTGTAACCCATCCCGTTCTGCTCGACGCCGAAGCCGCCGTAGACGTGGTGTGTCAGATCGTCGATCACGTCTGCTCCAAGCAGTTCACGCTCTTCTCTCGTTAGGCGGCCCAAGTCGAGCACGACGCTGGAACCTTCTGGCCGCGCCACCCGATCCAACAAGCTGACGTGTTGACCAGCCGCTTGGCAGATGTTCGCAAAACCGGCTTGGTCGTACACCGCCAGAAAGGTCGTTCCCCCTCCGTGGGGCAAGAGTGGACGTAGCGCTTCAGCGACTCGGTCGAACGCGGCGGGCAAAAAGCCAACCCGGATCGTCTGACGCAAGCCCTGCCCGGTCAGGTCGACGAGATGGTCGTTGATTGTCTCCGCCGCCTTCTGCACTCCCTCCTCTTGGAGAATGCGGTCGTTCGCGGCACGGGCATGGTCGAGGATTCGCTCACGATCTTCCTCGCTGGTGATGACGTGTCGAATCAGCTGGCCCAGCCGGCTGCCCCGCCCCGGCCTCAAGTCCGACTCCGCATCCCGCAGAGCGCCAAGGTAGATGTGCGAAATCAAGTCGTGCGTACTGCTGCTGACCGACTGCCCCTCCAACTCTCCGCCCCAGATCGTCGGACGGATGCGACTACGCCCCTTGACCTGTTCCGAGATGAACCGAACGTGCATTTCAGCCCGCGGGACGTTGCTGGCAGAGAGCAGATCGTAGAACGCTCCCTGCTCATCCTCGGAGAGCCCGTCGAACACCGCATCAAACCGAATCTCGGTTGCCGGAACTGTGGTCACACCGCAGTGGAAGTCCGCCTGCGAGACGTACACGTCCCTGCGGCCAGAGCCCAAGCTGAAGAGAATGCGCATTGCGTCGATTAGTGCTGTCTTCCCGGTGTTGTTCTCGCCGATCACTACGTTGATGCCGGGCCGAAACTCGAATGTGGTACCGGGCGATCCGAAGCAACGGAAGTTTTCAATCGTCAACGTGGCGAGGTGCATGCAGCCTCCGAGGAGCAACGATCACGCATGCGCATTCTACGCTGAGCGACGCATAGGCGCACCGGTCTCCGCCATTCCGTCGCACAGCGAGGGCAGGTCCGGTCGATCCGTGTCGCCCCGCGGCCGATGACGCAAAGCAGGCCGGCAGTCCGCACGACCGAGTTTGGGCGGGAGCCGTACTGGAGATCAGGGGGCATTGGCAGAGTTTCCGTCGATCGGCGGCGCTCATGTTCACGTTCGGTGAAGGCGGCGCCACGCGCGAGATCTTGACATCATCTTCGGCGGCGGCCTGGCTCTCTTCGCCGCCCAGTTCCTGGCGGGGTCGTTCTGTAGCCCCCCGTTTCGACCCACAACCTCCTGTCAATTTCATGAAGTGTGGGCTCGGCGCAAGCCCAGACGTTTGACAGTACGCGCGAGGTCGTCGGGTCGCCAACTGTGACGAAGCGCGATCGCTATGGCCACGGCCTGCGGGTATAGGGAGGGAGAGATCCTCTCGGGGTCGCCGACGATCTCGTCGAACTCGTCGCCGATGAACAGCTCGTCGAGCAGCAGCAGGAAGAGGGCGCGGGTCCATTTCACGTTCGCCGCGCGACGCGCGAACTCCTTCAGCGCGGGGATGCGCGACTCCGCCCGCCAACGCTGCAAGGCTTGGACGGCAGCTTGCTCGGCGCTGATCGGAGACGTGGACTCGTTCGGTCTCTCACCGCTTCGCCGTGGAGACTTGCGCGCTCGCCGGGACTTCACGGTCTGTCTGCTCCTCGCCGCCTCCGAATTCAGGCAGCACGGACCACGGGCCGCCTGATCCATTTGCACGGGACAGACCAGCTTCCGATCGCGCAAATCTCTCAAGATTTCGGAGGATGTCGACTGCGAGAAGGCAGACCGACGGGAGGGCCGGGTAGTGACTACCCGCGGCCCTCCCGTCGATCACGCGGTGTGATTCAACCGCTTGCACAACAATGCAGGGTTATTCCTTGGGTGTTTTCTCCCCTTCGGCCCGCTTTTTCGCCCATCGCGCCTGTGCGGCTCGCCGGAGCGTCTCGCTGCGTTCCTCGGGACTGACGTTCCGCCAGCGTGCGGCCCCCAAGCCTACCGCCGTTCGCTGAATCGGCGACGGAGAGAGCTTTCTACTCGCAAGATCCAGCATTTCGATGGCCAGATCGAGCAAGGCCTCGGGGGGCAGGCCGGTCTGACGCATCACGCGCCGAAGACGCGCCGTGCGCCGTGCGCCCAGGAGGCGCGACAGCTCATCTGTTAATTCGGACTGTACCGGTCGTCTTTCTCTTGACATGCGTGTGCTTGTAGATCAAGTATCGGTATCACACCGCAAATACTGTCGCAGGAGGCCCCCGATGTCCAGCGACGCTGCCCGCTCCATTCGCCGCACGGTCACTCTGGCGTGTGCCGCGATCCTGCTCGCACCCGCCCTCGTCTTCGCCCAGTCCCCCTGGGAGCGCGCCGCCGCCAACCTCGCGGCCGCCTTCACGGGACCGCTCGCCCGGTCACTCGCCCTGGTGGCGATCGTGATCGGCGGCCTGATGTTCATGTTCGGTGAAGGCGGCGCCAAGCGCCAGATCTCCGGCATCGTCTTCGGCGGCGGCCTCGCGCTCTTCGCCGCCCAGTTCCTGGCCTGGTTGTTCTGACGATCCGCGCGGGTAGTTGCTACCCGGAGGGGTCATGGCTGAACACCTGACGTATCGGCCCGTCTACAAAGCGCTGCACCGTCCGCTGACCATCTGCGGCGTGGACCGGCGCCTGTTCTTCCTGGCGCTGCTCCTCGGCGCCGCGACGTTCAACCTGTTCTACTCCTTTCTGGCCGGCGTCCTGATGTTCGCCGGGCTGTACGGCTTTGCGCTCTGGGCGAAGAGCCGCGACCCGGAGATGCTCAGGATTCTCCTCGCGTCCGCCCGGAACCGCGATCGCTACGACCCCGGCAAGCACGCCCGCGTCGATCTGGAGGTCCGCCCGTGCTGAAGATCGGACGGATCCTGCACGACTATCAGGAGGCCGGGAGCGTCAACTCGCTGCTCGCCCTCTGGGGCTTCGTCGACGACACGACGTTCCTCACGAAGGCCGGCCACGTCGGCGTGGTGTATCGGCTCCGCGGCATCGACTACGAGGGGCTCACGCACGAGGAACTCCGGGCGCTCGTTCACCGCTTCGAAGCCGCCTTGCGCCTGCTGGACGAGCACTGCCGGGTCTACCAGTACTTGGTCAAGCGGATCGTCGCCCCCTTCGAGTCCGCTTCCTGCGCACAGCCCGTCGCGCGTGAGGCCCTCCAGCGCCGAACCGCACACCTGAACAGTATTCGTCGAGAACTATACGACATCGAGCTGTATCTCGCACTCGTGTACGAACCGCCGGCCCGCCGCCGCACCAGCACGGAGCTTCGAGACCTGTGGCGGCGCCCCCGGCAGGCGCTTCGCGGCTGGCTCTCGACGAAGGAGACCCTGACGCTCCTCGAGAGCGAACTCGATCGAGCGATCGGCACGCTGCACCACAAGGCACAGGCGTTCGAGGTGCAATTGGGGGACTTCGGCCCGATCCGCTTGTCGAAGTCCGAGGCGTTCCGCTTCTTCCGACGCCTCGTCAACTACGATCCCGAGACGGCCGACGCCGCCCGCCTCACCTACGACACGCACCTCGATTATTTCGTCGCGGATTCAGCGATCGACTGCCAACGAGATCACCTCGTGGTCGGCCATCGCCTCGTGAAGGTCCTGTCCACCAAGGAACCCCCGAGCCAGACGTTCGCGTTTCTCATCCGCGACCTATACACGATCCCGGGAGAGCTGATCGCATGCCTCGAATGGCAGCGCCTTCCGAGCGACCGGATGCGGCGCGAGCTGCAGACACGCCGCCGGCACTTCTTCAACAAGCGCGTGTCGCTCGTCAACTACGTCTCCACGGACACCAGACCGGAGGAGATGCTCGTGGACGATTCCGCGAGCGCTACCGTCCGGCAACTGGGCGAGGCCCTGACGGAGATCGAGGTCAACGGCCACTTCTTCGGCACGTGTTCCCTGACGCTCGTCCTGCACGGCGACGATGGCCGCGAGTTGCAGCACCAGGCGGCCGAAGCGATGAAGGTCGTCGCCGCGCACGACGGCAGCCTGTTCGAAGAGACCTACAACCTGCTGAACGCATGGCTGAGCATCGTGCCCGGCAATAGCGCACAGAACCTGCGCCGCCTGGCGCTGCTCGAGACCAACGCGGCGGACCTCAGCTTCTTGTTCACGCTGGACGGCGGCGAACGGGTCTGCCCGCACCTCCGGCGTGAAGCCCTGGCTATCTTTGAAACCCCGCATCATACGCCGTACGCCTTCAACCTGCACGTTCAGGACGTGGGGCACACCCTGGTGCTCGGCGCCACCGGCAGCGGCAAGAGCTTCCTCCTCAACTTCCTGGTGACCCACGCACAGAAGTACGAGCCGCTGACCGTGATCCTCGATCTCGGCCACAGCTATCGGAAGCTCGCCACGCTCCTTGACGGCCGCTACCTCGAGGTGGGATTGCGCCAGCATGCGGTGACGATCAACCCGTTCGCGCTCGACCCGACACCGGAGCACCTGCACTTCCTGCACGCATTCGTGAAGGTCCTGCTGGAAGGTGAGGACGGGTACCGGCTGAACGAACTGGAGGATCGCGAGGTCTATGAAGCCGTCGAGAACCTCTATGTCCTCGACCCCGGCCAGCGGCGGCTGTTTACGCTCGCCAACCTGCTCCCGCGGGCGTTGACCGGGCGGCTGCACAAATGGGTCGAAGGCGGGCGCTACGCCGACCTCTTCGACAACCTCGACGACACGCTCACGTTTGCGAGGTTGCAGGTCTTCGACTTCGAAGCCATGCGGGCCTACCCCACGCTGCTCGAGCCGCTGCTGTTCTACGTCCTGCACCGCGTCACCGCCCGCGTGCAGGACCCGTCCGAGGCGGCAACCCTCAAGCTGTGCGTGCTAGACGAGGCGTGGCGCTTCATCCAACACCCCACGCTTCGCGCCTACGTCCACGAAGGCCTGAAGACGTGGCGCAAACGGAACGCCGCGATGATTCTCGCGACGCAGACGGTCGAGGACTTCGCGTCTGCCGATCTGCTCCGCACGGTCGTCGAGAGCTGCCCGACCAAGCTGCTCCTGGCCAACCCGGCCCTCGATCGCCGCCAGTACGCGGAGCTGTTCCAGTTGAACGAGACGGAGCTGGAGCTCCTGACCGGTCTCATTCCGCGCCAGCAGATCCTGCTCAAGCGCCCAGGGCTCACCAAGGTGCTGAGCCTGACCGTCGACCCGAAAAGCTACTGGATCTACACGAACACGCCCGTCGACAACGAGCGGGTGGCGACCATGTTTCGCGAGTACGGATTCCAAGCGGGCCTCGACCGGCTCGCGGCGTCCGCGTAGGAGGTGTGGCATGCGTTCACGGTGGCTCATGTCCGGAGTACTGGTGGTTGGCGTCGCGGGAGCGCCGTTCGTTGGCGCAACGGCCTCCGCTCAAACGGCTGGCGTGCGGGAGGTGTCGGCATCGGGCCGGAGCGTCATTCCTCTTCAGACACGAATCCGGTACACCACGATGATCGTACTGCCCGAAGGCGAAGAAATCCTGGATGTGATCTGTGGCGACAAGGATTTCTGGGTGATCAGCGCCACGCACAACCTGGCCCACATCAAACCCGCCAAGGAGGGGGCGGCGACGAACCTGAACCTCGTGACCGCCAGCGGCACGGTGTACTCGTTCCTGCTCAACGAACGAAGCGGGAGCAACACGCCGGACCTGAAGGTCTACGTGAATGCCGACCCGAGTGCGCTCCCGTCGAAGCCCAGGTTCTACAGCGCGAGCGAGGTGGCCCGGCTCCAGACCGAGTTGACCGAGGCGCGGGCGGCAGTGGAGGCCGCCGAGCGACGCACGACCGAGGCGCTCGCCGCGCAGCAGGAGCAATACCCCTCGCGGCTGCAGTTCGTCTACGGCGCGCCCAAGTACGCGAAGCCCTTCTTCGTCCGGGCGATCTGGCACGATGGCCAGTTCACCTACATCAAGTCCGACGCGAAGGAACTGCCGGCGCTGTACGAGATCAAGGACGGCAAGCCCGCCGTCGTCAACTTCCAGGTGCACAACGGCACGTACGTGGTGCCCAAGGTCATCGACCGTGGGTATCTGGCGCTCGGGGACGAGCATCTGCCGTTCGCGCAGCAAGGACGGTAGCCATGCCGGAGTCCCCGCTTCCCTCATCCGGCACGCCGCCCGTGACCGACCACAGGCCCGTTCCACGGCCGGCGCTGCCGCGGAGCATGCAGACGTGGCTGATGGTGGGTCTGGCGTTGGGCATGCTCGTGATCATCTTCGTCGCCGGAAGGCCTGAGGCGCCGGGCCGCCGGGTCCCGGCCACTGCCCAAGCGCAGCCACTGAACCCCGATCGCGTGCGCGATTACCAGGACCGGCTCCGCGCACTCGACGCGCAGGCCGCACAGGAGGAACAGGCCGCCGCCACGACCTCGACTCCGGCCGCCGCTGCTCCGCCGCAGGATGCAGGAGCGTCGCGGCCCGAGGACCCGATCGTCGCCGAACGGAGGCGTCGCGAGTACGAGAGCCTCTTCGCCGGCAACGTCGTGATGAGCCGACGCCCGGCGAACGAGCGCCCCGACAGCCCTCAGGCCATGGCGACCGCTCGCCCAAGCGAACGCGATGCAAACGCCGGCAGCCCGTCGATCGACGAGATTGCGGATGCCGCCGTGCGCGCAACGGCGAGGGTTGGCGGGATCGCGATGAACCCGGAGGGCACGACGGGCCAGACGCAGGCTTCCCAGGCAGCGAGCACGCCCTCGCCGCGGGCGGTCCCGACCACCCCAACTCACACAGACGCCATCACCGACGACGGCCCTCTGCACCGCATCCTGGAGGGCACGCTGATCGACACGGTGCTCACGAACCGGCTGGATGGCAGCAGCGCCGCGCCCGTGGACTGCCTGGTGACGAACCCGATCTACTCGCACACTGCGCGGCTTGTGCTGATTCCCGCCGGCGCACGCCTCCTGGGAGAGACGAAGCCGGTGCAGGCGTTCGGCGAGACCCGCCTGGCCGTCGTGTTCCATCGGCTGGTCATGCCGGACGGCAGCACGTTCAGCCTGAACCACTTCCTCGGCCTGAACCAGATTGGGGACGCCGGCTTGAGAGACCGCGTCAACCAGCACTACCTCTCCACGTTCGGCGCCGCCGCGGCGGTGGGACTCATCAGCGGCCTCGCCCAGTTCCTCGGAACGGCAGGTCTCGGCCAGGGCACCGGCGACCGAACCGTGGTCATCGCGGGTGGCGCGACGGATGCGACCGCCCAGGCCAGTCTGCAGGTCATGAATCGGTTTCTGAACCGGCTGCCGACGATCACCATTCGAGAAGGACACCGCGTCCGCGTGTACATCACGAGCGATCTTGAACTCCCGGCCTACCCGCCGGATTCAATATCGCGTTTCTGACGGAGGACGTCATGTCTCGCCGTGTCTGGATGATCGTGCTCCTCCTGGCCATCGGGGCCTCGACGCTGCACGCCCAAATCGTCGTGATCGATCCTGCCAACCTCGTGGAGACCGTGCTGATCGCCTCGCGGACCGAGCGCCACTATGAGGAATTGGTGGCGGAGTTCCAGATCATCCAACGGATGGCGCACGGTCTCGCGGGCCTCGACCAATATCGCATTCCCGCGATTGCCATCACGGGCCACGACCCGGCGCGATGGGCGTTCGGGCGCCCGTGGATCCAGGGACTCAACAGCGGGGACGCCAGCGGGGCGCTGTACCTGTCAACCGCCCTCCCCTTGGAGCGCCCGGATCCGCGGCTCGCGCAGCTTCCGCTCTCCGCGCGGCAGGCCTTCGAGCGGCGCTACGCCACGGTCGAGATCACGGACTCCGTGGCCATGATGGGCGGCCATCAGGTCGCCCTGACGCGCAACTATCACGACCGTCTCCAACAGGCCGTTCAGGACCTCCAGCGGGACGTCCTGAACAACCAGCCCGGCTACCACGAGGTGACCGCCATCCTCGACAAGATCGCCGCGGGCGAGCTGCTGGCGCGCCGCCAGGACATGGCCAGCAACCAGCTCCTCTCACACTCGCTCGAACAGCTCCTCGTGCGCAGCAAGCGGCTGCGGGATACCGAAGCCGCGACCATCAACATGCAGCTCGTCACGTGGCGGGACGGCCAGGCGGCCAACGAGGCGTTCGTGGCCGGCACAGGGGATGCGCTCCGCACGTGGCGGCAGAAGTAGGCGGAGGTGAACCATGCGGCGAGCTTCTCTCCCGCTCGTCCTTGTCCTCGTGATGTTGACCAGTTCTGTCGCCTGGGCGCAGCTGGTCGTCAACGACCCAGCCGTCACGCTACGCAATGCCGTCACGGCCGCGCTCAAGGAGTATCTACTCAACACCCAGCGCGATCAGCGACAGCAACTAGGCCGCATGGCGCAGCGGCTGAGCGTCCTCACGCGGCTCGACAAGTACGTGCTGCCGGACACGCCGGGCTGGCGGATCCACGACGTCGAGAATCCCAACCTGCTGGCGTTCACGCGCGGCTATCACGCGGCCCTGAACCACGGAGACGCGGGAGGCGCAGCCTGGGTGGCCGCGACCAACCCCGTCACCAGCGCGTCGACGCTCGTGTCTCGCCTGAGCCCGGCCGCCCGGCGAGCCATCCTCGCACGCCTCGCCACGCTGGACGTGGCGGATGCGGCGGGAATAGCCGCCACCAACGAGACCGGGCAACTGCGCGACAACGGGCGGCGGGAGTTGGCGGCCATCAACGCGCTGGAAGCGGACGTCGTGAACCCGTCGCAGGAGCAGAGCACCGCCGCGGTGCTGGACAAGCTCAGTGGCGCGGTCCTGATCGGGGGACGGCAGCGGCAGGCCCGCGCGCAGCTGCTGGCCGGACTGCTCGAGCAGTTGCTCGTGGACAGCAAGCGCTCGCGCGATAGCGAGGCCGCGACGTTGAACATGCAGATCGTGCAGTGGCGCGACGGACGAGCTGCGGACGACGCGTTCGTGGCGGGGACCGGCGACGCGCTCCGTAGCTGGCGTCAGCGGTGAACGGAAAGGTCAGGAGGCAATTGTGCAGCCGCAGCCCGCGCTCAATCTGCTGCCGACGGTCCAGCAAGCCATTGACAGCCTGCTGACCGTCTACGAGCCGGAGTTCCTCCGCTTCGGCTACCAACTGTTCCTGGCGTTCGCCACGATCGTGATCGCCTGGCAGGGGATTCGGATGATGTTCTCGCACGAGGGGCTCGGGGAGCAGATGTTCGACTTCGCGAAGTTGCTGCTGTTCGTGTCCTTCGGCTATGCGTTCATCGCCTTCTACCAGGCGCCGCTGCCGGGCATCGGCGTGTCGTTCAGCAACCTCGTCACCGACCAGGCGCACTACTTCGTGAGCGTGCTCGAGGCGCGGGCGTTCGACAACATCTACCACCACCTCGACGAACTCTCCGATCACTTTCTGCAGCCCGACGCCTGGTCGATCCTGTCAAACCTGATCTACTGGACGGTGTTGCTGCTCATCGCGTTCGCCAAGGCGCTCTCGCTCGGCGTGGTCGCGTTCGGCCTCATCGCCACCGCGGTCTGCACGCTCCTGGGGCCGATCTTCGTGCCGTTCTTCATTGTCCCGAAGCTCGACTGGCTGTTCTGGGGTTGGCTCAAGTCGCTCATCCAGTACTCGTTCATCCCGGTCGTCGCCGTGGCGTTCCTGATGATCTTCGAGCAGTTCGTCTACCGGTACGTGACCACACTGCCGCCCGCCATCACGTCGGCCGAGTACGGCATCTACGCGCTCCAGGCCGTGGCCGTCATCGTGACGTTTTGCGTGGGCATCCTGCTCGTGCCGTCGCTCACGAGTTCCATCTTCTCGGGGCGCAGCGGGGAGAGCGCACTGGCCACCCGCGTCAGCATCGGTCGGGTACTAGGCCGGCGCTGAGGACACCCTCATGGCACACCGACGTCAGCGAACACCGGAGGATGAGGAAGACGCGACGGCGTCGCCGGAGTTCACCAGGCTCCTGGTCATCGCATTCCTGACGGCCGCGATCCTGGGGCTCCTCTGCGGCGTCGTCTGGGTCGCGTATCACGTGCTGTGGCTTCGCGGGGCTCGATAGTCGGGAATCTCGACCATGGACATGACGGTCGCCGATCTGCACCCCAAGACGCTCGAGAACGCGAAGCGGCAATTCGTGGAGCTGTACGGCTCTGCCCTGGTCATGAACACGTATCTCAAGATCGCCCTGCTGCTCGTGTCGCTGCTCGCCCTGGGACTGCTGGCGCTCAACTTCCACACGGTGTCGAAGTACTCGCGGGTCAAGCCACTCGTGGTCCGGATCGACGATGTGGGACGCGCGGAGGCCGTGCAGTACGACGCCTCGACCTACCAGCCTCAGGCGCCCGAGATCCGGTACTTCCTCACGCAGTTCGTCGTGAAGCACTTCAGCCGCATTCGCGAGACGGTTCAACGGGAATACCCAGACTCCCTCCTGTTCCTCGAACAGTCGCTGGCCGACGCCACCATCGCGCAGAACGAACAGAGCCGGGCCATCGAAACGTTCCTGGCGAGCCGGTCGGCAGACGAGGTCGACGTGGTCGTTCAGAACGTCAGCTTCAGCGAGCTGTCGAAACCGCCGTACAAGGCGGCCGTCACGTTCCAGCGGGTGATCTACACGCCCGGCACCCGGCACGAGCGCAGCCGTCAGACATTCGTGGCGCAGGTGGATTTCGTGTTTCGCGACCACGTGCCGAACGAGTTCGTCCGCGTGAATCCGCTCGGCCTCGAGATCCGGTACTTCCGCGTCGACCAGGCCTTCGAGGAGCCACGTTGATGATCAAGAACACGGCATTCCTGGCAGCGCTCACGGTATTCCTGCTCGCGGCCTGGCTGGCGGGGGAATTGAGCTTCCTCGCCCGGTACAAGGTGACCCTCTTTCGACAGCATGGGTTCGCGATCGCCATCGGCGCCTTGCTCGTGTTCTTCAACCTGTTCGGCGTCTACTACGCGTCCGCGCGGTGGCTCTTTCTCCGCGACACCGGCCGCAAGCTGCAGCACATGGATCGCCAACTCGGCACACCGGACGCCGTGCTCGACGACCTTGGAGAGCGGTTCGAACCCTAGCGGGATGCGCGTATGGAACGTGATCTCGATCCTCGTGAGCACGCACGGGAGCGGCCGGCACTCCGGCGAGCTAGCCGCGGATCCTCCGGCCGGGACGCCCGTGACCTGGATCCACGAGACGTGTTCGTCCGCGCACTTGATCTACCACGAGGTCGCTCGCGAGAGCGGGTCAGAGTCCACGCCGAGACATACACGGTCCGAGGCTCTGAAGTTCGCACCCTGGCCACCGTCGGCGCGTTCCGAGTCGTGCCCGCAGAGGACCTGCGCGACATGTCCGCGTCCCGTTCGGACGCCCGCACAGGAGACCTCTACCACCTTCGCGAAGCCGGCCTCATCCGCACCACCCCGTTCGGCGTCGGCCGACACCGAACCAGCCTCGTTGTCCTCACCGAACGGGGGCGCGACCTGCTCGAGAGCCGCCGCCTCCATGGCGACGAGCGCGAGCAGGTGTTCTACGCCGGCGCGGTGAAGCCGCGGGAGCTGACCCACGACAGTCAGGCCTATCGCGCGTATCTGCGCGCGGCCGAACGACTCACCGGGCAGGGTGTCGACATCCGCCGCGTCGTGCTCGACTACGAGCTGAAACGCGACTACCAGCGGTTTCTCCAGGAGCGAAACCGGGCACGCCGACGGCCGGAAGCCGCCGTTGAGCAGGAACCGCCGACGGTCGAGGACTGGGCGCGCGATCACGACCTGCCGGTGCTGGATGGACACGTCCAGTTCCCGGACGTACGGATCGAATACGAGCGCCCGGACGGTCGACGAGAGGTGGAGAACGTGGAAGTGGTGACGCCCCACTACCGCGGCGCGCTCGCCGCGGCGAAAGCACGGTCCGGCTTCACCTGCTACCACTCCGGCGGACGCGGACGGATCGGCGGGGGCCACGGTCGTTCGGGCGGCCGGCCATTCGACCCGCGGGTTGCGGAGAACCTGCTGTCATGACCCAGGACGAGCAGGCCCAGGCGCTCGTCGGCTTCGGCTTCACCGCCCGCCAGGCAGGCTTCCTCGCGGCCGTGATGCGACATGCGGGCGTCTGCCTGGCCAGGCAGTACTGCGCGTATGCGGGCATCGTACGGGGGCAGAAGACACACGACTTCTTTGGAACGCTCGTCGCCCGGCGCTACGCCACCGCGTACAGTGGCGGGCCCCGTCATGCGCGCATCTATCACGTGCATCACAAGCGACTCTACCGAGCCATCGGCGAGCCTGATGCGCGGTTCCGCAAGCCGTTGGCTGTGGCCCGCGCCGTCGAGCGCTTGATGGTGCTCGACCACGTCCTCGCGCACCGAGACCTCATCTGGCTCGCTGGCGAGCGCGAGAAGGTCGAGTACTTTGGCCGCACGACGTCGCTGCGACGAGAGGAACTGCCTTCGCTCACGTTCGGCCGCGGCACCGGAAAGACGACCCGCTACTTTGCGGACAAGTTGCCTGTCGGCGTGTCCAGCGACGGACGGCGTCACGTCTTTGTGTATCTCGTCACCCAGGATGTGCCGCTCGATTTTCGGGCCTTCCTGCACCGGCACGCGGAGCTGCTTCGAGCGTTGACGGACTGGGAGGTTCGACTCCTCATTCCGCGTCACCTGACGGCCTCAATCGCCGCCTATCAGGAGGCGTTTCGTGAAGAACTCGCACACCCCCTGCGACCAGCCGTTGTGGACGAACTCGTCTGGTATTTCCGGCAACTCAGGCCCGGGCCTGAGCCAGACGGACTCCGACTTCGCGAGGCTCAGCGCGCCTTCGCCGCGCCCCGGTATCGCGCGCTCTACCGTGCCTGGCAGCGCGACGGCGACCGGGTGCTGCACGCGACGACGTCGCCGATTCTCGCTGACAGCCTGGCTCGCCGGAACGGGCGTCTGGACTGCCACGTGCCGACCCATCGGTACCTCCATCTCGCCCCCTTGGTTGGCACCGCCTGACGTGGCGCCAGGGGGAACGGGTGGGGGAACGGGTCCCAAAGCGGTCCGTTCCCCCTCCGTGAGGGCAACCGACGAGGTGCGCAGCAGCCAGGAGCGCGCCGGCTTGCTCGCTGGGCGGCGTGACGTAAGGGCCTGTCGTTGCTGCAACTTAGCGAGTGCGCCCGTCGAACGCCCCGGGCGGCGTTTTCTGCCGCCCGCTGGCGACCACGTCAGCCGCTCGAATGGGGTACCGGGGCGTGAGCGACCCCCCTTTTCGGGGCCTGGGGTGGCCCCGCCCCCGTCCCGGGGGTCGCTCACGCCCCGGCTGCCCGTGTCCGTTCTGCACCTTCATTCGGCCGGCGATCGCAGTGTCGTTTCGACCTGCCATCCCGCCCGCAATGCGCCGCGCGTCTGCTGCGCCAGTCGCTCGGAATTCCGGCGCGAAACCGCTCGCCAATCAACGTCGATGAGGTCGTCATGCCTCTGATCAAACCACGCACGCGCGGGAAGCAAATGGTCCGGCACATCACGCGTCTCGACCGCGAGAACAACGAGACGCTCTACGCCTACGCGCAGTTCCTGGGTGAGCCGGCCGAGTACGTGCTCAACGAGTTGGTGGACACCGTGCTCGCCAGGGACAAGGACTTCGTCAAATGGCGCGCCGACCATCCGCAATCGTGCGTGCCTCGACCCGCGAGCCGGCGGCGCAGAAGTGGATCGACCAGCGCGCACCAGAATCCCGTCGCCGTCAGGTCACTGGCAGGCGGAACGGGGTCCGCCGCTTCCGCAACCGAGCGCGCGTAGGTGGAGGTGCGGACCATGCTGCAAGCGATCGTTCAGGCACGCGCGATGTTGGCCATGGCCGTCGCCGTCGCCGTTGGCGTGTGGGGTCTGCAAGCGTTCCCCGTGCGTCTGGAGGACGACCTGTTCTTGCAGATGATCTTCATCCGCAAACCGTTCGTCTTCCACGTGTTGACGTATGGCTACGCCACCCTGTGGTTCAGCACGCCGTTCTTCGCCGCCTCGACACTGCTGTCCGTGCTCGCAATTGGGGTATACCGCCACCGCCCGGCGGCCCGATCGCGCGCGCTTCCGCCGTACCCCGTACCCGAGCACCGGCCGGCGCCGGTGCTCGTGCTCGGGGAGACGCATTTCCCGACCACGCCGGGACGTGCACCCGCCCCGACGTGGCTGACCATCCCGCAACGGGGCCTGTACACCGGCGTCATGATTCTCGGCGCCGTCGGCACCGGCAAGACGTCGGCCTGCATGTATCCATACGTCGAGCAGTTGCTTCGCTGGCGCGCGGACGATCCCCAGCGGAAACTCGGTGGCTTGCTCCTCGAGGTGAAGGGCGATTTCTGCAAGCAGGTTCGAGGGATCCTCGCTCGGGCCGGCCGAGCCGACGACTACGTGGAAATCGCCGTCGGCGGGGACGTCTGTTACAACCCGCTCCATAACGATCTCGACCCCTACGCCGTCGCCTACGCGATCGCCTCGCTCCTGAACAACCTGTTCGGCAAGTCGAAGGAGCCGTTCTGGCAACAGGCGTACACGGATCTCCTCAAGTTCGTCATCCTCCTGCGCCGGATCAGCGACGGCTACACCACGCTCTCCGAGGTGTATCGGTACGTGCTGGACGAGGCACAAATCGATCGGGATATCCGGCGACTGAAGGGAGCGCTGGCGGAGCCGCCGGAGGTGCTGGTCGTGTCGCTCGACGAGTACCGACGTCACTGTGCCACGACGCCGTGGACACTCTGGTTCTCGGAGGGCGCCGACCAGATGGCCCACCCCTATGAAGGTGAGCTGGAATCGTTCCTCGACGCACGGCACGTCGCCTATCGGGTTCAGCGCGCGCAAGGCGGGGGATGGGCGGAGCGTCGGTACCAACTCGACGCCGTAGAACGCTGGTACCTGCACGGGTGGAGCCGGCTCGACGCCCGCTTGCGATCGTCCATCACCGAAGGTGTCATCGTGTTTCTATCGCTGTTCGATGACAATCAAGCCGTCCACCGCACGTTCTGCCCGCCCCGCACGGCGTACGTCGAGCCGCCGCCTCCCGGGGCGCCTCGACCGCTTCCCCCGCTCGAGGATCTGCTCGAGACGGGACACGTCCTGGCCCTGAACTTCCCGGTCGGGATGAACCCCGGTCTCGCGCGCGCACTGGGCGTCATGCTCAAGCTCGATTTCCAGCGCGCCGTCCTCCAGAGGATTCCCCGCATCTCCGCGAGTCCCGAACGCGTCTGGCGCGACCTGCTCTTCGTCTGTGACGAATACCACGCGTTTGCGACGGTCGGAGAAACCGACCCGACGGGCGACGAGCGCACCTTTGCCTTGTCGCGCCAGGCGAGACTGATCCCCATCGTCGCGACGCAGAGCATCAGCTCGTTGCGATCCGCGCTGCCCGGGGAGGAGAGCTGGCGGACGCTGCTCCAGTGTTTCCGCACGAAGTTGTTCCTCGCCACGAGCGACGAGTTCACCGCGCGCACCGCCGCCGAACTGTGCGGCAAGCGCGACCGCCTGAAGGCCCACTACACCTTATCGGAAGCCGGACAAGGCGCGCACGTGTCGTTGCTGACCGGGCGAGCGGCGGCGGCCAAGCAAACGCTGAGCGCGAGCAAGACCTACGCGCCGCACCATGAGTACATCTTTGCCCCGCGCGTCTTCACCGAGCTCCAGAACGCGCAGGCCATCGCGTTGCCCTACGACGGATTCAATCCGTTGCCGCCGCAGTTCTGCTATCTGAAGCCGCACTACCTCGACGTGCAGACCAGCTACTTCGATCACCTCGAACGGGGGACTCTGTGAGCAGTCTCGATCGGATCCTGCCGTTCCTCCGGCCCATCGAGGACCTCCTGGTCGATCCCACGATCACCGAGGTGATGGTCAACGACGGTGGGAAACATGTGTTCGTCGAGCGTGACGGCACGCTGGAATCCGTCGCCGGTCGGACTCTGGAGCCGCGGAACCTGACCGTGGCCATCAAGAACATCGCGCGGGCGTGCGGCGATGAAATCTCGGATGCGCAACCGCTGCTCGATGCGCGGCTGGAAGACGGGTCGCGCGTGGCGGCGATGTTCCCGCCGTGCGCGGTCGCCGGTCCGGCCCTCACGATTCGGAAGTTCACGCGCCGGTACAGCCTGGACGACCTCGTCCAAGTCGATGCGCTGACACCGGCGCTCGCCAGCCAGCTCGCGCAGGCCGTTGCCACGCAACAGAACCTCCTGATCTCCGGCGGGACCGGCACGGGAAAGACCACGCTGCTCAATGCCCTGGCCGCCGGCATCCCGGATGCCGAGCGCATCGTCGTCATCGAGGAGACCGCCGAGATTCACCTCGACAAACCGAACCTCCTGCGCCTCGAGGCGCGCCGCGCGCAAGCCCCGCTCGGCCACGAGGCGCCACTACCGCCCGTCACGATTGCCGATCTGGTGCGCGCGACCCTCCGCCATCGCCCGGATCGCATCCTCGTGGGCGAGGTGCGGGGCGCGGAAGCCTTCGACCTGCTGCAGGCGTTGAACACCGGTCATCTCGGAAGCCTGACGACGATTCACGCCAACTCCGCGGAACAGGCGCTGACCCGCCTGGCCCACTGCGTGCTGACGGCGAACGTCGGGCTCCCACACCGCAGCATTCGGGAGGCGATTGCCCTGGCGATTCACCTGGTCGCGCACGTCGCGCGGGTAGGCAACCGCCGACGCGTCATAGAGCTGGTCGCGGTGCGCGGGTATGACGGAGAGGCCGATCGGTTTCTCCTCGACCAACGCTACACAGCAGGGGAGACCTCGGGAGACCGGTCATGAGACGCCAGAACGGTGACCGGGACGTCGCCCGGCGGTTCCTGCAAACCGCGTTCGAGCCGGACGACTGGGTTGCCGTCTTCCTGAAGGCGTACGACACCGGCCGCGTCAGTCAGCGCGTCGCGCCCGTCGCGATGTTCCGCGAGCCGCGGTGGCAGACGTGGTTGCGCGTCATGAACGCCTACCGCTTCAACGTGTACGTCAGCGTGAACGCCATGACGCCCGGAAATCGCGAACGAACCAAGCGGGCCGTGCAAACGGTCCGGCACGTCTTCCTGGATGCCGACCATGACGGACCAGCGGTGTTGCAGCAAGTGGAGACCCGACAAGACTTGCCGCGGCCGTCGTACGTGATCCACTCGTCGCCGGGCCGGATGCATGTGCTCTGGCCCGTGCGGGGTTTCGCGCCCGAGCGCGTCGAGCGTCTGCAAAAGCATCTCGCACGCGAACTCGGCACCGACCTGGCGGCGACCGCCTGCTCCCAGACGACACGCATCCCTGGATTCTTGAACCTGAAGCACATCCCGGCTACCTGCGTCAGCGTCGAGTATCTCGCGAGAAACGTCGTCTACGGCCCGGGCGATTTTCCAGTTCCTGATTCCGGCCTCGCCAGCCCGCGGCATCCGCTGGATCCGAGCCGAGTCGAGCGCGTGGCGAACGCTGACGTGCTCAAGCGGGCGCGGCGTTACCTGGCCATGATGCCGCCTGCCGTCGCCGGCCAGCGAGGCGACGTCCAGACGTTCCAAGTCTGCTGCCGGCTGGCACGCGGCTTCGCCTTGAGCGCCGGTGACGCGCTGGGGCTTCTGACCAACTGGAACGCGCGGTGCGACCCGCCGTGGTCCGAGCGCGACCTGCTCGCCAAACTGGAACACGCTCGACGCTATGGTCGGGAGCCGATCGGCGGCCTGCTCGCCGGGGGACCATGAGCGCGCGATTTTCTCGACGAGCTTTCGTCGACCACGCATGCGCCACACGGCCGTGCGTCTCACCCTGTTCGCCGGCATCCACATCGATCCGGCGAACGTAGCCGCTGCCGTCGGCCCAGGCCCTCGGCAGTCTTGGAGGTTCCCCAATGGCCAAGGACAAAGGCGATCTGGTGTCCGTGAAGATCATTCCGAACGAGCAAGGTCGTCCCCCAGGGAAACTTGCCGACGCGGAGGTGATCTTCGAAGCCGGTGCTGGCCCGCTCAGCGGGCTGCGACTCATCGGCTTCGCTGTCTGGGAGCGTCGCGATGGAGGGAAGAACGTGACGTTCCCCGCCCGGCAGTACTCCGTCAGCGGCGAGCGCAGAAGTTTCACACTTCTGCGTTCCGCGAATGGAGAGCCGAGCGCACAGGACGCGCTGCGAGAGTGCATCCTCGACGCGTACAGCCGCGTCGAGACCCGCTCTTGAGCCGTCCGTCTCTGGTGACCCGGGGCAGCCGCTTCACGGCTGCTGCCCCGGGCCCGCGTCCGTCACGAGTGCGAATCCCGAGTTAACCGGCCGACGCATGGACCGTAGGTTGTCGCGCCTTCGAGGCGAATGAGGAAGGGACAGGTCATGGACTCCGCCTCTCGCTCCGCCCTTCGTCGTCCTGAACTGATCGCGGATGTACCTTCGGCCACGACGCCCGAGTCGGCTCGGTCGCTGGCCGTGACGGCCGTGTATCAGTTGTCGGAAGCTGGCCGAAAGGCCTCGCTCCTGGCTGGCGGCGATGGCCGTGCGCTGCAGCAGATCAGCCTGCAGGTCCCGACCAACCGCCTGCACCTGGTCAGCGTCGATTCCCAAGGCGTCGCGCGCCTCAAGTTGCGTCCGAGGTACGAGATGGACGGCGAGCAACGCGTCGTTCGCACTGACGCTGCCGCGACGTATGACGCGCCCCCGACGATCGAGGAGTTGTTCCGGGAGGCGGCTCGCAACCACGAACTGGAACGCGTTTACCTGGCCGAGCGCACCCTCACCAGAGCCAAGAAGCGCGAAGCCGACCGCGAGTGGCGCATGCTGGTTGCCCAGGCGTTCCTGGCCGATCGCTCACAGCGAGCCGTTGTCCACCCAGCCCCGTCCCAGAAGCGTTGCTACCTCGTGACGGATCAAGGTCGCGTGCTCTTCGACATCACGACCGACGAGGGGCCGGCGCATGAGGTGCCGCCCGAAGCGCATCGGCGCTTCCGCGCCGACCTGAAAGCCAAGCAGGAACGGAACCAACAGGAACGCGCCGCCCAACTCGCGCTGCACGAAGAGAAGAAGCGCTACATCGCGGAATGGATCGCAAAGTGCGGGACACTCGACCAGCAGGCACGCCAGGCGGCCGGCCTCCTGCCGATGGAGGAGGCCATCGAGGCGATCACCGACCGGGCTTTCGCGGCGCTCGCCGATCGTCCGCTCTACAAGCGGGACGGCCTCGAGCGCCTGCAGGCCCATCTACGGCAGGTCACTCACTCTGCCGACCTCGTCATCTTGCCTACCGAGCTGGAAGTGTCGAGCAGCAACGCGTTGACGGCGACGTCGAGCCACTGGAGTGTGGTCCAAGCGGCGCAAGCAGCCGTCCCAGATGCGACCGTGACCCTTCGCTCGCACCGAGTTTCTTCCAGAAAGCACCGCCAGACGCCCGCGCTCGTGTTGTTCGGGGTCCTCGTGTCCTGCAGGTTTGGGCCTCTGCTCCTGCGGAGGGAGTACGCCGCATCAATGTGATCTGCCCATTTCATCGACCCCGATGCCACCATTTCGTGACTGACACACGCCAGCAGCGCGCGCGCCGACATATTCTCGCGATGTTCCGCCGCATTTTCGCCTAGCGCCGGGTGGAGATAAGCGTTTCACATCGATTCTCGCCGCCCGGTAGGTACATTTGGCGGTAGTCGTAATCCTTCAGATCGTTGGCCGCCTTCCAGGCGACGAACTGGTCATAGGGGAGCGGCGCGACCGGCGGGCGACCGGCCAGACTGACGCGCGGCACCGTGGGTTCGACCCGCTCCAGGTATGCCCGCGCGTCCTCCAGCGAGTCGAAATGATCCACGCGGGTTGCCGGATAGCTGGCAGTGTTTCTGTACGTGACAAGACACCATCGCGAGTCCGACGGATCGACTTCGTGGTGGATCGTCGTGACCATCGTGCCGTCGTCACGCGCGGTGACCGTGCATCTGCAGACATGCAGTACGAACATCCTGTCGTCGTTGTAGACTTCACCTTGGAAGTGAAGATCCCCCATCTTTAGCCTGCCTCCGTTCCCTCGCGTGCGTGTCCTTGGGCTAACGAAGCCGCACCCGCGGCCGCCGGGCGTCAGGTGCAGCGGCCGTAGGGTGCATGCGGTTAGGCGACGTCCTCGTACTCCTCCTTGAGTCCTTCCCCGTTCAGCCAGTGCGCGTGTCTGAAAGCCAGATGCCCATTCGCGATTCGCACCGCGAAGCAATGCAGCCGCCCTCTGAAGGGGCCGCGATAGTGTCTCGCTTGGGTGCGGTCGCTGGCGATGTTCACGAACACGGCCAACGGATAATCAAGAGCGCCCACGACGGTGTCGAGATTCTCGAAGTCGCCCCGAGACTCTGCAGGTCCTGCCTGGAGATTTAACTCGAACACGACGAAGTTGTCGCGCCGTCTGTCCTGCCCGACTGGCGTCGGGATGTGAATGATCAGATCCGGCCGAACGTTGATGCCGTGAGCAGCCAGCCTCTTCTGGTACTCCTGTTCGACGATCGCGTCACCAGGTAGTCCAACCCCGGGCAAAAAGCGTCGCAACTCCGCCAGGAACTCGCCTTGGTAGCCCCGTTCGGTAGTGAAGAAGTGCGCATTCCTCACGCTCTTTAGGGCTTCCATGATCATCGTCACCACCGCATGCTCCTTCGCCCTCTGTTTCGTTCGCCAACGGCCGCGGTTCACCCGCGGCCCGCGGGTCGACAGGTCCAGCGGTCGTCGGGGGCAACCGCGTTACGCTTCACGCCTGGGTACGCGATCAACGGCGTCCACTTGCGCCGAAAGCGAACGCAGCTCACCGATCGGCAAGGAAAGCAGATTCTTGCCAATGCCCTTCCTTCCCGAATAACGCTGCAAGATGATTCGGCCCGGTCCGTTGAACACTTCTTCGTGCCGTCCATCCGGGTACAGCTTGAAACCCAGATACAGGTCGGGGCACGTCTTGAACGTAAGCGAGTCCTTGAATGTGGCCTTGATCTGAACCTGGCGGCGCCCATCACCCGTGCGCGCGTCGTGATCCGGCCGCGAGACGTCGTCCAAGTCCACGTCGTATTCGAGACCCGCGATCACCTCGCCCAGGTCCCCAACCAGCCGACCGTCGATCGTAAAAGCGCGATTCGGGAAGGCCTCCCGCAGTCGCGCGATGCCCTGGAAGATCAGCGCTAGTCCTTCCGTTATCGCTTGGCGCATACGTGTCTCGTGAAGCCATGCGCGCTGGCGGCCGGGTGCATGCCGTTGTTAGGCAGTGGCATTCGGCTTTGCCGGTTCATGCAGCTTCAGGCTCTCGCGTGCAGCATGAAAGAACTCCGGGTCGCGATGGTACTGTTCAACCAACCACTCGGCGAACGCTTCGCTGTACTGCGGCGAAGAGTACTGTGGTTTGTAGAAGAACGTCGGCTCTGCGTCAATCGCGTGCGCTTTCCGAACGCAGTGCACGTCGTGCCCAGATACGGTGTGCGCACCCAGCAGTACGTTGACCCTCGCAACCAGCTCCTTTTGCCGGTAGGGGTAGAGCAGATCTGTACGGACGGCGTTGAAGGCGGGTGCGGTCTCGTCGTTCACCAGGCGAATGGCCACGCCGGCTTCCGCACCAGCCAGTCGCACGTCGCCCGGCAGGACGCTGATTGTGGCGCCTACGGGCGCGGTGACCACCTTTGTTATTCCGTCCAGCCAAGAGCTTCGAACGCGATCGAGTGCCCGCTCTTGCGCGAGCCGCAGGTCGTCAGTCGTGCCGGGTTCACTCTTCGCGCCGTGGCGAAAGTACACGGTCCCGCGTCCAAAGGACGTGCGCTGTTTGCCGCCTCCAATGTCGTAGGTACCCGGGCTGGCGAAGACGACGGGAACGGAGACGCCAGAGACCTCTACAACGACAACAGGCCTCCCGCACCTCTCGGCGGTCGATACCGACACGCCGGCAAGGCGCTGGTCTGTGTACTTGGTGATCTTGTCAACGATGGCCGCCGGATCGACGTCGGCGAGAGCGGTGAGGTCGGCTGTGGAGGGTGTGCCGTCGTCGTTTACGCCGAAGACGATCAGTCCCCCTCCGGAGTTCGCCATGGCGACCACATCCTTGGTCAGCTCGCACCAGTCGTGGGGCGCATGCGGGTCGAACCCGGCCTTGAAGTCCAGGTCCCCAGTTTCGTTCTCGATGGTCGCGACCCGTTTCACGATCTCTTCGTCCATCGACGTGTTTCCAGAGGCTGCTGGTTCGCCTCCATCTGCCCAACAGCCGGCTTCACCCGCGGCGCCTCATGATCTCGCTCGGCGCCGTCGGGTGCAAGCCGGTGTTAGGTTGCCGTTGGGTGCAACCGGGAACATAGGTAA
>PMZR01000007.1:3962-4123 GCA_003170135.1 Acidobacteriota bacterium | reverse complement strand
CCTTCGTGAATCGATCCCGGCGTCGTCGGCGCCACATGACTGGAAATGCCGCCGGGAAACGAGAACTGTTTGAACAGCTCTTTCAGCCCGGCTTCGTCCTGGGTAACGTTCGGATACACTTCGCTCCATGTGCCTTCAAGGTAAACGTTGCCCACAATCGC
>PMZR01000007.1:0-3934 GCA_003170135.1 Acidobacteriota bacterium | reverse complement strand
GGCGTCGTGCCCCAGTGTCCGACGACCAGCGGCTTCACGTGCGACAGCGTCAGCGGCTCCTTCAGCAGCGGATTGTCGTAGAGGTAAATCTGGCCGACCGACAGGTAGTTAGCGGCGCGCCAGTAGGCATCCATCCGGTGGAGCAGGTCAGGCGTCAGGGGGTTGGTGGGCATGGTTCAAGCCTTCCGAAGTGATCCGAGATCGAGGAGGCGAGTCACGAACGTCGCGATCATGAGGTCCTCGTCCGTATGGATGACCCGTACGGTGACGCGACCCGCGTCCGACGAGATCAGCGCGGCATTCCTGGCATTGCGGGCCGGGTCGAGTTCGATGCCGAGAAAGCCGAGGCCGTCGCAGATTCGCTTCCGGACGAGCGGCGCGTGTTCTCCGATCCCTGCCGCGAACACGAGCGCGTCCAGTCCGCCGAGCGCGGCCGCGAACGAGCCGATCCACTTCTTCACCTGATAGCAGAACAGCGCGACGGCCTCCGCCGCGCGGACATCGGTCGCTTCACGCGCGAGCAGGTCGCGCAGGTCGGAGCTGGTCCCGGAGACTCCCAGCAGCCCGGATTTGCGGTTCACCATCTGCTGAAAGCGCGCCGCGGTCATGCGGTCGGCGCGCGCGAGGTAGTACACCAGGCCGGGATCCAGGTCTCCCGGGCGGGTGCCCATTACCAAGCCGGAGGTGGGCGTGAAGCCCATGCTGGTGTCGAGGCTCTTGCCGTCGCGCACCGCGGCCAGACTGGCGCCGCTGCCGAGATGCGCGAGGATCACACGGCCTTTCGCGCCGGCGGAATCGAGGCGGCCGAGCTCTTCCATCAGATAGGCGTAGGACAGTCCGTGGAAGCCGTAACGCTCGACGCCCTTGGCCCCGTAGCGCCGTGGGATGGGCAGGAGCTTGGCAATTCGCGGCATCGTCCGATGAAAGGCGGTGTCGAAGCAGGCGACCTGCGGCAGTTTCGGATGCCGCCTCGAGAACGCCTCGATCAGGCGGATTTCGCGCGGCAGGTGATCGGAATCATACGGCGTGATGCGGCGCAGTTCGGCGACGAGCTTGGGCGTGATCCGCTCGGGCTCGGAATGCGTCATGCCGTGCACCACGCGGTGTCCCACGGCGTTGACCGACGCGAAGACCGGTTGCGCCTCGAGCCAGTCCAACAGAAAACGCACCGCCGTGCGGTGGTCGGCGGCAGGAAGCCGGCGGGGAACCCGCGGCGTTCCAGCTGAATCGTTGACGATCAGATTCGTGCCGCTCAAACCGATGCGATCGATCTGCCCATCGAGCTGACGCCGCGGCGTCTCGCCGACCTCATACACCGCGAAGCGGATGCTCGACGAGCCGCCATTGATCGTCAGGATGCAAGGCAACGCAGGTTTCATGGGTCAACAACCCGGATACGACTCCTGCTCGCCGACTCCGCGCGGGAGCGTGCGGGCCCGTCGCGACCGCACCGTCGTGCCGCGGCATCACCCGCAGCAGTTCTGTGCCTTCCCCTCGTGATGCTGGGCCCCCAGGAGAATCGTCTGGCTCTTGGCCACTTCGTCGCGCGTGCCGTGCGCGATCACCACGAACTTGCCGGCCTTGATCTGCGTCTCGTAGCTGAGGACGCTGTCCTTGGGAATGCCGATGCTGTACAGCCCTGCCCCCAATGCGCTCATCCCGCCGACGACCGTCGCCCCTTCCAGGGCCCCGACGATCCACGCCACGAGCGGCCCCGCCGCGAACAGGGGTCCAATGCCAGGGATGAAGAACAACGCCGACCCGAAGAGCATCCCCCACAGTCCACCCCAGAACGCGCCTGTCTTGCCCCACGCCTTCATCCGATCGCCGACGTTGTAGTACCCGACGACCCCTTCTTCGGTCGAGTAATCCCTGCCGACGATAGAGAGCTTGCGCATGTCGAAGCCAGACGTCGCGAGCGTGCGAATGGCCTCCTCCGCCGCGCGGTGGCTCTCGTAAACGGCGACGACGCTGCCATGTTCCGAGATCGCTGCCTTGGTCGGTGTGTCCGACACGAGCGTTGCGTGTTCTGCCATGATTCATCTCCCCTTTTTCGAGCGAGGCGGGTCGCCCAATCGACCCCCGCGACAACTACGATGCGGCCCGACCGTCGAGACCGATGTACCGAATTGAACAGGCGGGCAATCCGGCACTCGAAACTCCGACGCGGGGGACGGAGCGCCACCTCGTTCTTCGAGACTGTGCAGTGTGGGACAGCCCTGTCGCCGCGTCCGGACCGAATGCCTAGCAAGCTGTCAGCCCAGCCTCGCGCCGCCATTCTCGAAGGTCGCAAGCGCGTCATTGGCGTCCGCCGATTCCCGCCGCGCTGTGTCCCACATTAGTATGACCTCAAACGGTCCTGTGGTACAGTAGTTTTTGGGACCTGTTTACGCGCGCACCGCTGGCGCGCCGGGGCAGGACTCGGGCACAGAGGAATACCGCATGACGGATTGGGACGCGAAGGCGGGAGAGCTGCTCTGCCGAGCGCGCGAGAGAGAGATCGCGGGCGATCTGAAGGTGTACCGGCTGACCGTGGTGGCGGACATCGAGAATCAGGTTCGTCGTCTTCAGGACGCGCGCGAGGTTCTGACGGCCGTCGATCAGACGGATAGTCTCCCCGCCAAGAGGTGAACCGTACCGGGTTTGTCGGAGGGCTCATTCCTTGAGAGGATGGCCCTATGGGACGACCAAGTCGGTACGCACCTGAGGTTCGAGAGCGCGCTGTGCGGATGGTCCAGGAGCATGGCGCCGAGCACCCGTCGCAGTGGGCGGCGATCGAAGCCATCGCGCCAAAGCTGGGGTGCACCAGCGAGACGCTGCGGCGGTGGGTACGCCAGGCTGAGCGAGACGTCGGGGCGCGACCGGGCCTGACGACGGAGGAGCGGCAACGCCTCAAGGAGCTGGAGCGCGAGAATCGTGAGCTGAAACGGGCGAACGAAATCCTGCGGAAAGCGAGCGCCTATTTTGCCCAGGCGGAGCTCGACCGCCGAGCGAAGTGATGGTCGGGTTCATCAACGACCATCGGGACCAATTTGGGGTCGAGCCGATGTGCGCCGTGTTGCCCATCGCCCCATCGACCTACTTCCGGCACCAATCGGCGCAGGTCGACCCGGCGAATCGATCCCGGCGGGTGCAGCGCGATGACGAGCTGCGCCTGGAGATTCGTCGCGTCTGGGACGCGCACTTTCAGGTGTATGGTCCGCGCAAGGTCTGGCGGCAACTGCGACGCGAGGGCATCCGCGTGGCGCGCTGCACGGTCCGACGCCTCATGCGGGCGATGGGCCTCCAAGGCGCGGTCCGAGGCCGCGCCTGGATCACCACGACGCAGCCGGCCCTGGCGCCGGCCCGCCCGAGCGATTTGGTCGAGCGGGATTTCACGGCGACGCGCCCGAATCAACTCTGGGTGTCGGACTTTACCTACGTCGCCACGTGGCAAGGCTTCGTCTACGTCGCGTTCGTCATCGATGTCTTCGCGCGGCGCATTGTCGGGTGGCGCGTGTCGGCGTCGCTGCGGACCGACTTCGTGTTGGACGCGTTGGAACAAGCCATCTATGACCGCCGGAGCGACGTGCGGACGGACTTGGTCCACCACAGTGATCGCGGCACCCAGTATTTGTCGATGCGGTACACGGACCGCCTCGCTGACGCCGGGATCGCACCGTCCGTGGGAAGCCGTGGGGATGCCTACGATAACGCCTTGGTCGAATCGGTGATCGGCCTGTTCAAAACGGAAGTGATTCGACGGCGCGGACCCTGGCGGCATCTCGAGGCGGTCGAGTTCGCCACCTTGGCGTGGGTGGATTGGTTCAATACCCGCCGCCTGCTCGAACCGATCGGCTACGTGCCGCCGGCGGAGTACGAAGCACGTTACTATGAGCAGGCCGCCGTGGCCTGAGTCACACAACTCGCTCTCCGAGATTCCCGGTACGGTTCA
>PMZR01000065.1:8474-9359 GCA_003170135.1 Acidobacteriota bacterium | reverse complement strand
GCCGCGCACGCCGCCGACCTCGCGAAAGGGCACCCGATGGCCCGCGCGTGGGACGATGCGCTGTCGAAGGCGCGGTTCGAGTTCCGGTGGAACGATCAGTTCAACCTGGCCCTCGACCCGGTCACCGCGCGCGCGTTTCACGACGAGACGCTGCCGGCCGACGGCGCGAAGGTGGCGCACTTCTGCTCGATGTGCGNNCGATGTGCGGGCCGAAGTTCTGCAGCATGGAGCTGACCCAGCAGGTGCGCGACTACGCGAGCGAGCACGGGCTGAGCGCCGAGGACGCCGTGCGCGCGGGGCTGCACGAGAAGGCCGCGGAGTTCGCGGCGAAAGGGCGCGAGATATATGTGAAGCCTCAGTAGACAGTCGGCAGTAGACAGTCAGCAGTAGGCAGCAGGCAGTGTCGGACGCGGGTCGCGCGAAGCGGGAAGCTCCCGCCCTACTTGCGCACCTGGGTCGGTGCGGCGGCCAGGACGGGCACGATCTGGATGATCGTCTTGAAGCGTTCGGGTTGCGCGCCGGGTTTCGGGTTCAGGTACCCTTCCATCCCGCCCCACGTGTAATCTTTCACCGTCACGCTCGGCGGAAACGCCATCGTGTCTTCCTTGAACTTGCCGATGTCGAACTCCTGGACCGGCGGCTCCTCGAACACCAGCTCGCCCTTGTCCTTCAGCACGTTCTTGTAATACGTCACGACGGTCGGAAACGGCGCATTGGTGCCGAACAGGTAGTATCGTTGTCCCTGGCCGGCGTCATAGGACGTGATGAATTCCGCGTTCGGATAGATCGCCACGCCGAGCGTCGCCTCCGTGGGCGTGCCAGTTGGCGCCGGGGGTGACGGCTTCGCGGGCGCCTGCACCACCGGTGCGGCCGGCGATGCCGGCT
>PMZR01000065.1:0-8468 GCA_003170135.1 Acidobacteriota bacterium | reverse complement strand
AGGCTTCGGGCTCCAGGCTCCAGGCCGACAGGTGGGCCCCAAAGCCCAGAGCCCAGAGCCGAAGGCCAAACGCCAGCCATGAACGACATGCCATCCATCCTCGACTTCTGTCTGGGCGAGCAGGACTATCTGCTCGACACGCTGCAGACGCTCGTCCGCCTGGAGTCGCCGTCCACCGACAAGCAGGCCGTCGACCGGTGCGGCGCGGTACTCGAGCAGGAGCTCCGGGCGATGGACGCGCGCCTCGCGCGCGTGGCGTGCGCGGATGCGGGCGACCATCTGCGGGCGGAATTCGGCGGTGGCGGTGCGCAAGTCCTGGTCCTCGCGCACTTCGACACGGTGTGGCCCGTCGGCCAGCTCGATCGCATGCCGCTTCGCCGCGAAGACGGCCGCCTGTACGGACCGGGCGTCTACGACATGAAGGGCGGCATCGCCNNCGCTGCTCGCCCTGCGCGCGCTCCAGGCCGCCGCGCCCTCGCGCCTGCCGCACATCGTCCTGCTGCTGACGACCGACGAGGAGACGGGCAGCCTGACCTCGCGACCGATTATCGAAGATGAGGCGAGGCAAAGCGCGGCTGTCCTCGTCCTCGAGCCGTCGATGCCGGACAGCGGCGCGCTGAAGACCGCGCGCAAGGGCTGCGCGACGTTCGAACTGCGTGTGCGGGGCATCGCGGCCCATTCCGGGGAGCCGCAGAAAGGCGTCAGCGCGGTGCTCGAACTGGCGGAACAGTTGCTCGCCGTGGAGCGGTTCGCGCTGGGCGCCGATGTGTCGATCACGGCGTGCATGGCCGGCGGCGGAGCCCGGGCGAATGTCGTGCCGGACGAGGCCTGGGCCATGTTCGACGTGCGCATGCCGAGCCTCGCGGACGCCGTCCAGGTCGAAGCCGCGCTGCGGGCGCTTTGTCCGTGTCGCGCCGGCGCGAGCCTGACGCTTCTGGGCGGCCTCGAGCGGCCGCCGCTCGAACGAACGGCCGCCGTCGGTCGTCTATTCGAGATGGCGCGGTCGATCGCGGCCGACATGGGCCTGGCCCTGTGCGAGGGCACGAGCGGCGGCGTATCGGACGGGAATTTCACGGCCGCCCTTGGTGTTCCAACCCTGGACGGACTCGGGGCCGTGGGCGGCGGAGCTCATGCGCTCGCCGAGCACGTCGAGCTGGCCGCGCTCGCTCCGCGCGCCGCGCTCCTGGCCGGGTTGCTGGCGCGGCTCGGGGCGCGCTAACATCGCGTAACGGACGCCCCGACCAGCGGCGGGGCCGGCGCCACCCCCGACACGACAGGACTTATGAACAACGCACTCAAAACCGTATTACTCCTCGGCCTGCTGAGCGGATTACTGCTCGCCATTGGCGAGATGCTCGGCGGCTCGGGCGGCCTGATGGTCGCTTTCGTCTTCGCGGCGGTGATGAACTTCGCGTCCTACTGGTTCTCGGACAAGATCGTGCTGCGCATGTACAAGGCGCAGGAGGTCGGGCCGGAACATCCGTTCTATCAACTGGTTGGCCGGCTGGCGCAGCGGGCGAACCTGCCGATGCCGCGCGTCTACATCATCCCCACCGAGTCGCCCAATGCGTTCGCGACGGGCCGCAATCCCCAGCACGCCGCCGTTGCGGCGACCGAAGGGATTCTGCGCATGCTCGACGACCAGGAGCTCGAGGGCGTCATCGCGCACGAGTTGACGCACGTCAAGCACCGCGACATCCTGATAAGTTCCGTGGCCGCAACAATTGCGGCCGCCATCATGATGGTCGCGCGGATGGCCCAGTTCGCGGCGATCTTCGGCGGTTACGGTGGGCGCGACGGCGACCGGGAGGGCAGCAACCCGATCGCGCTGCTGCTGACCATCATTGTCGCTCCGCTGGCGGCGCTGCTCATTCAGATGGCCATTTCGCGCTCACGCGAATATTCCGCGGACGCCGGCGGCGCCGAGATTGCCGGGAGTCCCTACGGCCTGGTGGAGGCCCTGAAGAAGATCGATTACGCGGCCAAGCGGATTCCGCTCGACGCCAATCCCGCGACGGCGCATATGTTCATCATTCAGCCGTTCTCGGGCGCGGCGTTCTTCAACCTTTTCAGCAGCCATCCGCCGACCGAGAAGCGGATTAATGCGCTGCTGCACCTGTCGTGACGCGATCGACGGGCGGAAGGGTTCCAGGGCGGCAGACCCTGACCCGGATCCCCCGTGCTGGCGCGGGCTGACGCGCCGGTGCTCGCTTCCCCGATACCTCATTTATTTCCCGGGATTTCTGATCCACACCGGAAGCTCTGGCAGCCGTGACGGGCCGGTCGCTTGGTCACGACACGCGGATATCTCCGACTTGATGCTGGCGCGGCTTTTGCTCATCCAGCATCAGTCGACGTCACGCACGAAGCGGGAGCGCGGGGGAGAGGCTCGTGGAAGACCTGTTCGAAGGCGTATCGCAAAGCAAGATGGCGGAGTCGGCGCAGCGGGTGGTGGACCGCGCAATCGAGGAGTCGCGTCGTCGCGACCATGCGCTCCTGACGAACGAGCATGTCTTCCTGGCGTTCGCCCAGGTGGAATGGGACATGTTCTCGCAGGTGATGCGCGATCTGGATCTGAACCCGCATCAGATCCTGCAGGCGCTCGAAGAGCACCTGAAGATGATCCCGGCCTTGAGCGGGCGCGAGCTGCGCATTGCGCCCGCCACCAAGCTCCTCTTCAAGCTTGCCTTCCATCACGCCAGCCGCGCCGGCCGCCAGTCCATCGAGTCGATTGACCTGTTTTCGGCCATCTTCGAGGAGAGTCAGGGCATTCCGGTGTCGATCATCCGCCGGCACGGTGTGGAGCCCGAGGTGTTGATTTCGCGGATAGCGACCCGGATGCACGACATGGAAGTGCGAGAAGAGCGCCTCAAGAAGCGGTTCGAGCTCCCCCCGTTCCTGAAGCACTTTGCGACCAACCTCAATGAACTCGCCCGGCAGGACAAGATCCCGCCGGTCTACGGTCGCGACCACGAGATCCAGCAGGTGCTCGAGATCCTCTGCCACCGCGAGCGCGTCAACTCCGTCATGCTGATCGGCGAGCCGGGCGTGGGCAAGACCGCGATCGTCGAAGGCCTGGCGAGGAAGGTCGAATTCGAGCCCGAGGACGTCCCCGTTCGCCTGCGCGACGTGCAGGTCGTGAACCTGCAGATGAACACGATGGTGGCCGGCACGATGCTGCGCGGCATGTTCGAGGACCGCATCCAGAACGTGATCCGCGAGATCAAGGAGCATCCGAACCTGATCCTGTTCGTGGACGAGGTTCACACGATGATCGGCGCCGGCTCGGCGCTCGGCGCCCCGTCGGACGCCGCCAACGTGTTCAAGTCGGTGCTCGCGCGCGGCGAAGTGCGCATGATCGGCGCGACCACGCTCAGTGAATACAAGGAGTACATCCAGGAAGACGAGGCACTGGCGCGCCGCTTCCGCACGGTGCACGTCAGCGAGCCGACGCTCGAGGAAACGCGGCGCATCCTCTACAACCTGCGCCCCCGGCTGGAGCGCAACTACTCGGTCCGCATCCTGGACGAGGCCATCGATTCCGCGCTCGAGATGGCGCCCCGCTACATGCGCCACCTGCACCTGCCCGACAAGGTGATTGGCTGGCTCGACACCGCCTCGGTCCGGTCGGAAATCGGGAAGCGCTGGGAAGTCCGATCCCGGGACGTGATCTCGGTGATCTCCGACGTGGCCAAAATCCCGCAGGACATGGTGTTCCGGGACGTGACGGATCGGTTCAAGGAGCTCGAGGACCGGCTGTCGCGGCGCGTGGTCGGGCAGAAAAACGCCATCGAAGCCGTCGCGCACCGGATGGTGCTCAACAAGGGCCCGCTCAAGGATGGCTTCGACCGGCCCGACGGCGTGCTGCTGTTCCTGGGACCGACCGGTGTCGGCAAGACCGAGATGGCCAAGGCGGTCGCCGAGTTCCTGTTCGGCGACGAGCAGAAGATGGTCCGCATCGACATGTCCGAGTACCAGGACGGCGGCGTGTCGATCGACAAGCTCATCGGCATGCCCCGCGGCATTGTCGGGTCCGAACGCGGCGGCGTGCTCACCAACCAGATGAAGGACAACCCGTACACGGTCCTTCTCCTGGACGAGGTGGAGAAGGCCAGTCCGAACCTGCTGCACCTGTTCCTGCAGGCCTTCGATGAGGGCTGGATCACGGATGGCCGCGGCAAGCGCGTCTACCTCAGCGATGCGGTCATCATCATGACGTCGAACCTCGGGTCCGAGTACTTCCGCAAGCTCACCAACCCGCTCGGGTTCCTGGCCGGCAAGGTCGACAACGACTCGGTCAAAAACGAGGTGATGCGCGAACTGGAACGCCGGTTCCCGCCCGAGTTCCGGAACCGCATCGACGAGGTCGTCGTCTTTTCGCCGCTGGCCCACAACGAGGTGCGGCACATCGCGAGGCACTACGTCGGCGAGCTGGAGAAGACGCTGAAGCGCTGGGATCGGGTGCTGACAGTGACGCCGGAGGCCCAGGAACTGCTCGTGCAGCAGGGCTACAGCCTGGCGTTCGGCGCGAGGTTCCTCAAGCGCGTCATCGACGACACCATCAAGCTGCCGATCAGCCAGCGGTGGAGGGAGGGACGCGAGTTCCACGTCCTCGCGCGCGACGGCCAGATCGTCGTCGAGCCGCGAGGCAAGGCGGAGATGGACGAGGCGCCGGTCGAACTGGTGGTCGAGACCTAGGACGGCAGGGACTCGAAAGTCGCCCGATCGAAGGGAACAAAGGCCGCCTCAACCGCAGCGGAGGGGCCGTCTCCAGTGCGAGGTGCGAACGCGCCACGTGCACGTGCCTGGTGCTAATCTCGCACTCCCGCACGTAGCACGCACTTCGCACCCCCCACGTCGCACTCGCACTCTGCTTCGCACCCTGCACCGCACGTCGCACGGCGCACCGCACTTCGCACCGCGCACTCCGCACATTTTCATAGCAAGTAGGCGAGCGCAAATCCGATCTGCGCCACGAACATCATGCGGTACATGTGCGCCCAGGAGACATGGTTTTCCTCGACGGCCAGCTCTTCCGGCCGCCGGAGCATCAGGTAGCACACGTAGATGCCATAGGCCGTCATCACGGAGCCCAGGACCTGCAACAGGTAGAAGTTGCCCGTGAGGATGTGGGCGAAGGCGCCCACCGGAATCATCAGGAACGGCACGACAAACGACGGCGAGATCATCCAGGCCGCGCGGCGCACGCCAAACTGGATCGGCAGCGTCCGGCAGCCGCCGAGGCGGTCGCCTTCCATGTCGGCGAAGTCCTTGGTCGTGGTGGCGCCCAGGAGGAAGAGCCCGAAGATCGCGCCGATGTACCACGGCTCGATGCCGACGATGGTCTTCACCGAGGACCAGCCGGCGACTTTCAACATGGCGCCGCGCGGGATCGCGATCGTCACGTTGGCCCAGATCCCAAGGCGCTTTGTGCGGAACGGCGGCACCGAGTAGAGCGACGTGATCGCGGTTGCGGCGACGACCAGCCAGAAGCACTCATGGCGTCCGCGGGGCGCCACCAGCCAGGCGAGCATCCACGCGGCGGCGAAGGTCACCCCCGTGAACACCCACGCCTCGCGCAGCGAGAGCCGGCCGCTCGGCAGCGGCCGTTTCGGCTTGTTGATGCGGTCGATTTCAAGGTCGAAAATCTGGTTGAGGCCGTTCGACGCCGCGTTCAGCACGGCTGCCATCAGCGCGCCGAGCGCGGGGTAGATGACGAGCCACCAGCTCCACGACTCGCGCGGGGCCGCGCCGATGGCGGTCAGGCCGCCGGATGCCATGCCGAGGGCCGGGGCGAGCAGCGTGAATGGGCGGGCAAAGTCCAGGTACGTCGAGAGACGTCCGGAACCGGCGGTCGTGTCGGGCATGGCTCACAAAAGGGGCAGGATGATCACCGGATGATCGCGGCCAGCGCCACCGCGACGATGGCGGCGATCGCGGTGTTGAGGAAGTTTAGCAGATCGTTATTGAGGATGCCGGGCGCCTCGAAGGTCGCGCCGAGCCAGCTTTCCGCAAACGCGCCGGCGGTGGCGCCGATGACGGCGAACCAGACGAAGTTGGGCTGCAGCAACCCCATGGCGACGCCCAGCGCCGCGAGCGCGAACGCGCACATGAGTCCCGCCGCCGTTCCTTCCAGCGAGATCGCGCCCGACGTGCCTGGTCTCACGGGCTTGAACGTCGTCACGAGAAACGTGCGACGGCCCCAGGCCTTGCCGATTTCGCTGGCGACGGTGTCGCTGCCGCCCGCGGTCAGCGCCGCGACGAACGCGAGCATGGCCAGGCTCCGGTATGGCGTGGTCACGGCCAGCGCCGCCGCGGCGACGCCGACGATGCAGTTCGCCACGGCGTTGCCCGGACCGCGGCGCCCTTCCCGCTCCTCGGCGATGCCGAGCAGTGCCTTGCGCTTCATCCCCGCGCGGGACGAGGCGCTGGCGGCGAAGAACGAGCCGAACAGGAGCAGCCAGCCAAAGATGCCGGTGCAGGCATAGACCACCACCCCGATGAGCGCGCCGGCAACCGCTCCCGACGTCGAGACGGTGGCGGCGCGCCAACCGAGCATGGCCGTCAGGACGTTCAGGGCGATGGCGGGCAGAATGCGTGGCCCGATGATCGCCGCGCCTTCGTGCCACGCGCCGGCGGTCATCAGGCTGGCGCCCCACAGCACGGCGGCTGCGACTGCGGGCACCGAGAGGTTGTCGTCCATTCGCACGGGGAGGCTCTCGACGATCGCGGCCACGATGGCGGCTGTCGCGGGCGCGGCGATCGCGAACCAGAGGGCGGGTTGCGGCACGATCGCCGGACGTGTCCACCAGGCGAGGAAGACGCCGGCCGCCGCCCCGCCCAAGGCAAAGGCCAGCGTGCCGGCCCACGACTTGTCGGTGTTCCAGGGCAGCCGCGGCTCGTGCGACCGGGTGCCGACCAGCGTCGCCAGGCCGTCGCCCGCCGCGAGAATTCCCCACGCCGCCGCGGCGATGTCGAGCCGCCGCGGGAACACGAGGATGAGCAGCAGGACCGCCAGCGGATACAGGAGAATGCCCAGCGGGAACCCTCGCAGCCGATCCGCCTGTCGATACAGCGTGCGGCCGCCGACGCGGGGCAGCACGAAGGCGTTGAAGAGCAGTGCGGCCACGGCGCACAACCCCGCCTGCCACCACGTGAGGAACCGCAGCAGCAGCGCGAAGGCGCCCATCGCCATGTGCAGCACCTGGCGGGACGTTTCCGAGAACCCGCGGACGTTGCCGGCGGACGGAGAGTGGGACGAGAAGCTCACCATGTGGTCAATGCGATCACGGGGTCGCCTTCGAGGCGACACTCTTGACCGATCGAGCCGGCGGCGTCAAGGCCGCCAGCGTCGTCGTGATGCCCGCGACGAGCGGCCGGGACCGATACCCGAGGTCTTGTTCGGCATGCGAGCTGTCCAGGGGCCAGTCGTGTTCCAGGATCCGCACGGTGCCGGGCGTCAGCAAGGGCGAATGGCGGAACACCGTCGCGCGCGCCTGCTCGACGACGGCGAGCGCCGCAGCCACGACGGACGGGATGCGGCGGGGCAGCGTCCTGCCCGTCTGGTCGCGGACGATTTCGAATGTGCGCATCTGCGGGGCGTTCTCGCCGCCGAGCGCGTACCGCTCGCCGGCGCGTCCGCGTTCGAGCGCCGCCACGTGCCCTTCGGCGACGTCCTCGACGAACGCGTACGACCAGAGGCGATCGGCGCCGATGACGCCGGGCAGGCGGTGGGCAAGATGATCGGCAATCATGCGGCCCACCAGGTTGCCGTCGGTCAGCAGGCCTGGACCGTAGATGACGCCGGGATAGAGACACACGATTGGCGTCCCGCGGTCGGCGGCCTCGCGCGCGTGGCGCTCCGCGACGGCCTTGGTGCGCTGGTAGTCGTTGGCCTCGAGCGGGCGATCCGCGCCGGCCGGCGGCAGCGCCAGGAACGACGACGTGTAGACGATGCGCCCAATGCCCAGACCTGACGCGGCGGCGAGGACGTTGTCGAGCCCGCCGACGTTGACCTCGTCGAACTCGGCGCGCCTCGGACGCCAGACGCTGACGAGCGCGGCGGTGTGACAGATGGCGTCGCAGCCGGCCGCGGCCGCGCGCACCGCATCGCCGCTGCGCACGTCGCCGTCGATGGCCTCGCCCGGCAGACCGCTGCCGACCGCGGATCGCGCGAACACGACAGGATCGTGGCCGTGCGAGGCGAGCGCGCAAACGAGCGTGCGACCGAGGTACCCGGTCCCGCCGGTCACGAGGACTCTCATGACGAGATGGCTCCTGGCCCCAGGTTCGGGCTCCGGCCGAGTGCCTTGGGCCTGGTGTCGATACCGGACTCCGGACTCCGGACTCCGAACGTCGTCCGGTTAGGCCCAATGCCTTTCGGATATTCGGCGTCGTGAAATCAACCGTGTACTTTTTACACTTGTACTTTTGCCGCGGTTTCGGTATTTACGCTGGGAATGCCACAC
>PMZR01000030.1 GCA_003170135.1 Acidobacteriota bacterium | reverse complement strand
CCCCACCCCATCACGATCACAGCCCCCTCGGGAGGATCCGTGTCCACAACTTCGTCCTGGATGGTCTGGGCGTTCTATGCACTGGCCGCACTCGTCATCGTCGGCGGCCTGCTCGCCTGGATCGTCGCGCGCAAGAACCGCCCCTTCACGACCGGAGACGTGTTCCGCGCCAGCCGCTGGACGCGCGGCAATCACCTGTTCCCGACCCAGGTCGCCATCACACCCGCCGCGGTGGTCCAGTACACGCCACAGTGGATCGGCCGGGAGGAAGAGTCGATCCACATGGCCCACGTCGCCTCGGTCCGCATCGACACGCACCTGGTCTTCTCGGATGTCATCATCGAAACCAGCGGGGGCACCGACCCGGTGCGATGCCATGGCCACCACAAGGCGGACGCGGTCAAGATGAAGGAACTCATCGAGCGCTACCAGACGGACCAGTACCGTCGCGACCCGGCGGCGGCGCCCGCGTCGGGCCCCAGCCGGCAATGTCCGTTCTGCGCGGAGACCATCAAGCTCGAGGCGCGCGTCTGCCGGTATTGCGGACGCGATCTGCCGGCCGCCTGAGGTCGCCGCGGCCGAACGGGCGTCGTGCACTCGCCGCGGCACGCCGGGCGCGTGCACGTCCGATCACGCGGACGGGGGGGAACAGATGACACGCATTCGAATTCACGTGCCGGCGTGCGCGCTCGCCCTCGTCGCGGCGGTCGCGGTGCTCGCCACGGGCTGCGGATCGGCGGGAAACAAGGAGAAGGCCGGCGTGGAAAAGATCGACTACGGCAAGACGCGCGAGGGCGTGCCCATCGAGCAGTACATCCTGCGCAACGCGCACGGCATGGTGATCAAGGTCATCACCTATGGTGCGACGCTCACCGACGTGCGGGTGCCCGATCGGGACGGGAAGATGGCCAGCGTCGTGCTCGGGTTCGACAGCCTCGACGGGTATCTCGGCACCGAGCCGTACTTCGGCGCGACGGTCGGCCGCGTCGCCAACCGGATCGCGGCCGGCCGGTTCGACCTGAACGGCCGGACCTACACGCTCGCGACCAACAACGGGCCAAACCACCTGCACGGCGGCCTGCGAGGATTCGACAAGGTCGTCTGGCACGCCGCGCTGCACCCCAGCGGCGGCGAGCCGTCGGTGACGTTTGAGTATCTGAGCCGCGACGGCGAGGAAGGGTATCCCGGCAACCTCTCGGTGAGCGTGACCTACACGCTGACCAGCCAGAACGAGATCAAGCTGGACTACTCGGCAACAACCGACAAGACGACGCCGCTCAACCTGACCAACCACGCGTACTTCAACCTGGCGGGCGAGGGAGCGGGTACGATCCTCGATCACGAACTGACGATTGCCGCCGACCAGTTCACGCCGGTGGACGCGGGGCTGATCCCGACGGGGCAGGTCGTGCCGGTAGGCGGCACCCCGATGGACTTCACCACGCCGATCCGCGTCGGCGCGCGCATCACCCAGGTCCCGGGGGCGGCGCCCGGCGGTTACGATCACAACTACGTCCTGCGGCCGCACACCGGCCTGACGTTCGCCGCGCGCCTGCAGGATCCGGCAAGCGGCCGGGAACTGGACGTGTTCACCACCGAGCCGGGCGTGCAGTTTTACAGCGGCAACTTTCTGGATGGCACGATCCGCGGCCGAAGCGGGATCCCGTACGGTCAGCACGCAGCGCTCTGCCTCGAGACGCAGCACTTCCCGGACGGCGTCCACCACGCAAGTTTTCCGTCAACGATCCTCGAGCCCGGGCAGCGCTTCGCGAGCCGCACGATCTATCGATTCTCGGTGAGGTAACACGCGCGCCGGTGCAGGCCAACCCGGGCGTCCGGCCTCGTTCGTGTCGGGCGTCGCAGAATCGTGCGATCGGGAAGGATTGGGATCTGAGTTTTGTCTGCGGCCCTTGCGATCGCGGGTCTCAAGACCGAAAAGCCCAGCAATTCCACCCCACTCGTTTGGTATTTGCCTTGCAGCTCAGGTGTGCGCACGCCGGCTGATTAGCCCCAGACGGCGGCAGCCGGGGGCCGAAGCCCTTCGCCCGGGTTCAGTTCCCCCACGCACCCCGGCTCTGGTTCCTCGGCGGGCTGGCGAGGCGGCCTCCCGTGCCCCTGCTCGGTGCCATGCTCGTCGTCCTGGGCGCGTGGCTCGTGCTGGCGATACCCGTCGCCCTCTTCATGGGACGGCTTCTGCGCGTCGGGACCGAGAAACAGCCCGACGGCCAGGCCGGCTCGACGTTCGGACGGGCCGCGTAGGACCCCAGGCCGACGGCATTCCCCGCGAAAAGACGACTCCACCAACCAGGCATTCAGGGGCGCTGCGGGCTACGCGCTGCCGGCCGGGGCTTCGCGCTCCATCGACGCAGCCGCGAGCGGCCTTCGCAGGGCGCCCTCGCGCTCGTCGATGCACGGGCCTTGCGGATGGCAGCCGTAGCAGAGGCAGCGGCCGCAGGCCGGACAGGTCCGCAGGGTGCCCCAGAGCGTGTGACGTTTTCCGTTCCGGGACGACAGGCGATCGCTCATGGGCCCTCCTGATGTGGTCGCGGGAATGCATGATTATACTAAGCCATGAATATAAATCAATGCCATTTGGGCACACGGGTGCCCGATCTCGGCAAGGCGCTCGGCGAGTCGATCCACGGGCTGAAGAAGGCGCTGCACGAGGACGACGACACGACAAAATCCGGCTGATCGCCTCCCCCACCGGGTCCGATAGGATATGCTCCTGGGCGGCATTGTGCCGTCTGGAGGAGCCATGTCCTTCGAGGGCAAGACCTGGGCCGATATGTTCGTCCTCGGCCTCCCGGTGCTCGAGAAAGTGCTGCGTGCGGTGTTCGTGTACATCTTCCTCGTGGTCGGCCTTCGCCTGGCCGGCAAACGCGAGCTCGCACAGCTCAACGCGTTCGACCTCGTCGTCCTGCTGACCATCTCCAACACCGTCCAGAATGCGATCATCGGCGATGACAACACCGTGACGGGCGGCGTCATCGGCGCGACGACGCTTCTGCTCGTCAACTTCGTCGTCGTCAAGTTCCTGTACAGCCATGAACGTCTGGACCAGCTGCTCGAAGGCGCTCCCGACCTGCTCGTGGAAAACGGACAGGTGAATCCCGCGCGATTGAAACACGAGATGGTCACGATCGCGGAGGTCGAAACGGCCGCGCGCAAGCAGGGCTTCGCGTCGCTCGCCGAGGTCGAGCGCGCGGTGCTCGAGCCGGGCGGCGGCATCACCTTCGTCGCGCGGCGGCCGAAGCCCGAGGAGTCGCGTCACGAGGAGCTGCTGGCACGACTGGACCGTGTGCTCGAAGAGATCAGCGCCTTGCGGCGCGAGCGACCTGGAACGGCATAGGCGGAAACGGCGCGCGGGAGCCTGGCCTCGGCCGGAAGCCACATTCGGCGTCCGCGTCCGGAGCCTGGAGTCCGGAGCCTGGAGCCTCGGGGAGAGATCATGCAACGAGCAGTACTTGCGGTCGTCCTGCTGGGCCTGGTGACGATGACGATGGTTGGGCTCGGGCAGGAGAAGCGTCCGCGGGCCCGGGATCTCGGGGTGGAGCCGGGCGTGTTTCCGCCCGGGCCTCTCAACGCCATCACCGACGTGCAGGGTGTCAGGGTCGGCCACGTGACGCTCGTCATGGGCGACACCATCCGCACGGGCGTGACCGCGATCATCCCGCACGGCGGCAACGTGTTCCAGGAGAAGGTGCCCGGCGCCGTGTTCGTCGGGAACGCGTTCGGCAAACTCGCCGGCTCGACCCAGGTGGCCGAACTGGGGACGATCGAAACGCCGATCGTGCTTACGAACACGCTCAGCGTCGGGGCAGCCATCGAAGGGGTTGTCGCCTACACGCTGGCGCAGGACGGAAACGCGAACGTCCGGTCGGTCAACGCGCTGGTGGGCGAAACCAACGACGGCGGCCTGAACGACATCCGCGGCCTGCACGTCACCCGCGACGACGTCGTGGGCGCGATCAAGCAGGCGCGCGACGGCGCGGTGGCGGAGGGCAGTGTCGGCGCGGGCACCGGCACGCAGTGCTTCGGCTGGAAGGGCGGCATCGGCACCTCCTCGCGCGTGCTGCCCCAGCGCTACGGCGGGTACACCCTCGGGGTGCTCGTGCAGACGAACTTCGGCGGCGTGCTGACCATTGCCGGGGCGCCGGTCGGCAAGGAACTCGGCAAATACTCGTACGCCCCGCGCACGACAAGCGGTGGCGGTGGCGATGCCGGGGACGGCTCCTGCATGATCGTCGTCGCGACCGACGCGCCCGTGGACGCGCGCGACCTGCGGCGGATTGCCGCGCGGGCGGTGTACGGCCTCGCGCGGACGGGTTCCGCCTACAGCAACGGGAGCGGCGAGTTCGCCATCGCCTTCTCGACTTCGCCCGGCCTGCGCGACCGCGCGGGCAGCACGAGTCCCAGGACGCAGTCCGTTCTGCCGCCTGAAGGGGCATCGCCGCTGTTCGAGGCGGCGCTCGAAGCGACCGAAGAGGCCGTCTACAACTCGCTCTTCCAGGCGACCAGCGTCACCGGCAACGGCCAGACCGCCGAGGCGATTCCGATCGACAAGGTGAGGGCGATCCTGAAGAAATACGGAATGGCGAAGTAGGCCGACGGGCCGGGAGGTTCCGACGATCTCCCGACCCGATCGCCCCGTCAGAAGCGCCGCCGGTTACGTCCGGGGCCGCAAGGGCAGCATCGCCTCGGTCGGCAGCGTCTGCGGGCCGTTCTCGGTGCAGATCGCGTAGGTCGAGGGGCGGAACGACACGCCGGCGTACTCGCCCTTCGCATTCAGCACGTAGAAGTTGATGTCGAAGTTCGGATTGCCCGCCTCGTCCAGCAGGCGCTTCTCGATCGTGTTCTTCCTGATGCGCTGCAGGATGTCCATGCCGGCATCCTTCGGATGCATGCCGCGCCGCATGTTCTCGACGATCATGAACGAGCAGAGGCCGTACAGATTGGCCTCGCCGCGCCCGGTCGACCCGGCCGCGCCCACCTCGTTGTCCACGTAGAGTCCCGCGCCGAGAATCGGCGAGTCGCCCAGCCGGCCGGGGATCTTGAACGCCAGGCCGCTGGTCGTCGTCACGCCGCAGATCTCGCCCCTGGCATTGAGGCCGTCGCAGTTGATCGTGCCAAAGACGTGCTCGTATTCGATCAGTCCCTCGCGCGCCATCTGCAGCGTCGCCAGCAGCCCGGCCTGCTGGCGTTTGGCCGGATCCAGGTAGTGGTCGGGATCGGTCCGCCGTTTCCACTCGAGCCAGGCCTTGCGCGACTTCTCGGTGTTCAGGTCGTCCTCGATCTTGAACCCCACCCCGCGCGCGAACTCCTGCGCGCCCTTGCCGACGATCAAGTGATGGTCGGTGAGATCGGCGACGGCTTTGGCGACGAGCGACGGCGTCCGAACGCCCTCGAGCGCGCCGACGCCGCCCGCCCGCTTCTTCGGGCCGTGCATGCAGCACGAGTCCAGCTGGACGACGCCGTCCGCGTTGGGTAGTCCGCCGTAGCCGACGCTCGACTCGTCGGGATCGAGTTCGACGATGTTCACGCCGGCAACCAGGGCATCGAGCACGTCCGATCCCTGCGAGATCATCTGGAACGCCTTCTCGACGCCGGTGACCGGTCCACCATTCTTGTAATGGTTGCCGTTGGCCGCAGACACGACGAGCGGCCTGGCCGCGCGGGTGACGACCGCAGGCGCCTGCCCGAACACCGTCGCGGGCACCGCGGCAATGGCGGCGGCAGCGGCGGCGCCGGTCTTCACGAATTCACGCCGGTTGATTCTGCTGCTCATGCATGCTCCTCAGAAGTGTCCGTCGGGGCGCCTCAGTGTAGACGAAAACGGCCCCGCTCGCGCACCCCGCCGGCGACAACGCCCGAGGTCCCCGCGGGCGGCAGGCGCCCGGACGATCGGCCCGACAACAACCGAGATTCACGCCCTGTGTCGCAGCGCTCGCCATTGACGAGGGCGCGGACTGCCGGGTAGGATCGCTGAACGACCAATCATCAGCATTCTTCCAGTCACGGATCGCCCGACGGGCGAGTCGGCCCCACCTGCCGACGATCTTCCTAGTCCGACAATATGGCAACGTACCCGACCCTGCCGGCGTTTCCCGATCGCATCAACCGGATCGGCGAGTTGGCGTCCGACCTCTGGTGGAGCTGGCATCCGGTGGCCCGGACGGTGTTCCGCGAGCTCGACTATCCGCTCTGGCGCATCACGGCCCACAATCCCGTGCGCTTGCTGCGGACGATTTCGCCCGAGCGGCTCGAGCAGGTTGCGCGGGACCCGAAGTTCCTGGCGCATTACGACGAAGCGATCGCGGGACTCGATGACACCTGCGCGGCGCGAACGACGTGGTGGCACCAGGTCGCGCCGAACGGCCAGGGGGCCAATCGCCCGATCGCCTATTTCTCGGCGGAGTTCGCGCTGCACCAGTCGCTGCCGATCTATGCCGGCGGCCTCGGCGTGCTCGCAGGCGACACGTGCAAGGAAGCCAGCGACCTCGGCATTCCGCTGGTCGGCGTGGGATTCATGTATCCGCAGGGGTACTTCCACCAGGACGTCACCGCGGACGGCTGGCAGCACGAAGTCTACGAGCGACTGAACTGGGCCGACGCGCCGATCCAGCCCGCGCGCCGGGCCGACGGCACCGCATGCGTGGTGGCCGTGCCGCTGGGCAATCGCACGGTGCTCGCCGCGGTGTTCGAGGTCAGGGTCGGCCGCGCCCGTCTCTACCTGCTCGACACCGATCTCGAGGAGAACGCGCCCTGGGATCGCGAGCTGTCGGCGCGGCTCTACGGCGGGAACCACGAAACGCGCGTGCAGCAGGAGGTGGTGCTGGGCCTGGGTGGGGTCCGCGCGCTCCATGCGCTCGGGCTCGAGCCGGCGCTCTGGCACTTGAACGAGGGGCACGCCGCGTTCGTCACGGTCCAGCGAATCCGCGAGGGCATCGAAAGCGGCGCGACCTTCGACGAGGCGCTCGAGCGGGTCCGGCGCACGACGGTGTTCACCACGCACACGCCGGTGGCTGCCGGACACGATGCCTTCCCGTTTCACCTGGTCGAAACGCACCTGGCGGGCGCGTGGGGTTCGCTCGGCACCTACCGCGATCCGATCCTGGCGCTCGGCGCTTACGACAACGGCGGCGGCGTCATGTTCAACATGACCGCGCTGGCCCTGAGGACCTCGGGCGCGGTCAACGGCGTCAGCCGCCTGCACGCCCAGGTCACGCGGAAGATGTGGGCGGGGATGTGGCCCGGCGTCCCGGAAGAGGCGCGCCCGGTGCGCGCCATCACCAACGGCGTGCACGCGGCCACGTGGGTGGCGGCGGAGATTGCCACGCTGTTCGACGAGTTCGTCGCGCCTGACTGGCGCGAGCGGCTCGACGATCGCGAGATGTGGGGCCGCGTGGCCGACATCCCGGACGTGGAACTCTGGAAGGCGCGCCAGGCGCTCCGCAGCTTCCTGTTCGCGTTCTTCCGCGAACGGGGCCGCCACCGGTGGATGGCCGAGCGGGCAACGCCCGCGCAGGTGGTGGCCGCAGGCACGCTGCTCAGTCCCGACGCCCTGACGATCGGCTTCGCGCGGCGCTTCGCCGCCTACAAGCGCCCCGAACTCATCTTCTACGACCTCGATCGCCTCGCGCGGCTCCTCGCGGTGGAGCGGCGGCCCGTCCAGATCGTGTTCGCCGGCAAGGCGCATCCGGCCGACGAACCGGGCAAGCATCATCTCCAGCGCATCTATTGCCGCGCCCTCGATCCCGCGTTCAGCGGCCGCATCGCGTTCGTCAACGACTACGATCTGCACGTGGCGCACTTCCTCGTGCAGGGCTGCGATGTCTGGCTGAACACGCCGCGCAAGCCGCTCGAAGCCAGCGGCACGAGCGGCATGAAGGCCGCGATCAACGGTGTGCCCCACCTCAGCATCGGTGATGGCTGGTGGGCCGAAGCCTATACCGGATCGAATGGATGGCTGATCGACGGCGGCGCGCCGCCCGACGACTGGGGGGCGGCCGACGCGGCCGATGCGGACGCGCTGTATCGCCTGCTCGAGGAGCAGGTGGTGCCGGCCTTCTACGAGCGCGACGAGAACGACGTGCCGCGCCGCTGGCTGCGCGTGGTCAAGGAGACCATCCGCACCGTCACGCCGTCCTTCAGCACGCGTCGCATGCTGAAGGACTACGTCGAGCAGATGTATGTCCCGCTGTTGTTGCAGTCGAAGGCGGGCGTCTAGGACCCCTCAACTCTGATCGCTGATCGGCGGATGGTAGATGATCTGCACCCGGTTGCCTTCGGGATCCCTGATGTAGAGCGACCGGGCACCGTCGCGGTGCGTCCGCGGCGGCCCCTCGAGCGTGACGCCGCGCTCCCCGAGGTACACCGTCCACGCATCGACGTCGGCCCGGGCGGGCACGACGAGGCCGAGATGATCGAGTGACTGGTCGCTCGCCTCGTCTCGCGAGTGGCGGCCGGCGTCGGGCGTCTGCACCTGGTGCAACGCGAGGTTGTCGCTTCCCGACGTCAGGTAGACGTTCTCCGCGTCCGGCTCCCATTCCACTCGAAAGCCGAGCACCTCCACGTAGAAGCGCTTCATGAGCGACAGATCGCGCACGTTGAGCGCGAGATGATGGAGGCCGAGCAGCGAGGGGCGCACGTGCATGTCCCGATCGTACCACGCGGCCGCCGCGACGCGCGAACACCGGCCGGCATCGGGGGGCGCGGCCCGGTCGGCGGGGCGCCGGCGGGTTGCCCGCGCCGTCGCCGGAGACTACAATCGTCGGATGCCGCGCAAGTCAGTGGTCAAGTCACGGTGTGCGTTGTGTGGTGCGAAGGAAGTCTCCGAACCGCGGGGCGAGGAGCGTTACTGCCGTGACTGCTGGGACAAGAAGATCGCCGTCGAGGAAATCGTCGCGCGCGAATTCGCGCTCAAGCGCTACATCCGGGCCCACAGCGCAGAGAAATACCTCATCTACCACTCCACCATCAAGCGGCCGTGCGGCCAGCTGGTGGTGATCGACGATGGCTACGACCTCTTCCTGACGCTGGTCCTCTATCCCAATTTCAGCTGGGACGAACCGGCCTATCACCTGGAAGGCGACCCCGAGGGCCGCAACTTCGCCGAGATCCTCGTCGACGTCGTCGCCACCGAGGTCATCGAGCCCTGGGGCGGCGGCAAGTGGCACCTCGAGATCTTCCGATCCTCGAACGCGGAACCCGAGGACTGGAACGGCGAAATGTAACCGATTCGGTGCCGGGTTGAGCTCTCCGCCCCAACGACCTATAATCTCCTCGAATCTAGACGCCGGTCCGATCTGATCCATACGCCCCCAGGAGGAACTCATGAACCGCCTCAATCGCGCTCTCGTGGCGCTAGCTGTCTGCGGTGGACTGTTCATCGCCAGCCCGCTGCAGGCCCAGACACCCGCACAGACGCAGAAGCCCGCCACGACGCTGGGCAAATTCATACCGCCGCTGCGTGGCACGGTCGATCTCGAAGTGCAAACGCCAAAGAGCGTCGTCACCAAGAACATGGTCGTGACCACGATCGTCGTGAGAAACCCGAATCAGGCGCCGATCGCCGGTCTGAAGTGCGACGAGGTGTGGTGGTCGAAAAGCCGGAGCCTGGTGCCGGGTGGCGGCACGTACCGGCACATGAAGCCGTTGCAGCCGGGTGAGAAGCTCACCATCACGATCGAAACGCAGAAAGACTCGCAGATGGATCGGAACGACTACCAGTTCTCGCACGCCTGGGGTCAGATCAAGGTCAAGCCGGTCAAGAAATTCTAACAACGGCGGCGTCAGCTGTCCGCCCCCGGCTGGGTCGAACGCAAAAACGGGGAGCCGCCGGGCTCCCCGTCACGCTTCGTCCGGAAAACTGAAACCGAATCCCACGCGACCCTGATCCCCGATCCCGGTCCGCTCTTCCGCTCCCTCTAGGACTTTGGCGCTGGCCGCACGGTGAACTGCACCTCCCGGCTCACGGGTTCGCCCTTCTCCAGCGTGGACTGCGCCTGGATCCGCAGCACGTACAGCCCGGGCGGGATGTCGCGAAGCGGAATCCGCACCACGTAGCCGTAGCCGCCGCTCTTCCCGTTCAACTCCGCGCTCGATCGTTCGTCCCCGTGGCGAAAGACGGTCCGGCCGTCCTCGGCGAGGATGGTGGTCGCGATGTTCACCTTGTGCGCCGTCGCCGCCTGGTTGTCGTACACCTCCGCCAGCACCGCCAGTTCGTCGTCGCTGAGGAAGTCCCGCGCGGTCGTCGGCGGGCCGGGCAGAGCCTTGCTCAACTCGGCATCGTTGCTCGGGGTGGCGACGCGCCCCCCGCGGGCCGACGCGATGACGAGGCCGCTCATCGACAGCGGGGCCTTCCAGAAATCGGGCACGGCCAGGTCGTAATAGACCGACCCGATGCGGCCGCCCACGCTGTCGCGGCCGGCGATGCGCAACTGGTAGCGGCCGGGCGGCAGGTTCAGCCGCGACACCATGCGAAACCCCGACTGCTGGACCAGCGGCCGCGTTTCCGGCTTCAGCGACATGTTCAGCTTCTGCTGGTCGCCGCCGCGGATCTTCCCGTCGTGGTCGACGGCGACGAGCGAGACTTCGACGATGTCCTCGAAACGGCCCGCCTTCTCGTTGAACTTCAAGTCGCCGCCGCTGCCCTGCATCGTGACGACCACCGAGGCGTTGGGTGCCGTCCCCTTGAACGGCGCGGCAAACGCCGACAGTGTAAAGCCGGAGATCGGCACCGGGCTTTCGAGCGCCTGCCGCACCTCGGACGAGGTGATCGCTTCGTGCTCGATCGGCCGCCGCGCGGCCGGCTTGCCGCTCGGCGCGTTGTAGCCCTTGCGGAAGTGAACCTCCACGCCCGGGCGATTCACCTTCACGTCGATCTTGCGGAACTTGCCGTCGCGCCGGTCGTTGGCCGGGTAGTAGCCGAGCACGTAATACGAGCTGTTCTCCCGGACGATGCGATCGAAGGCGTTCTTGAAGTCGTTCGTGTTGAGCGCCGCGAACCCGCCGGTTTCATCGGCCAGCACGCGCAGGCTGTCCTGCGACAGCCGCAGCTCCTGGAGCAGCGTCTGCTGGCTGAGGTTGATGTCGCCGTCGGAAATCGGTGCCCCCATGTCGATCGCTTCGTCGCCCATGTCGGTGAGCCCGCGCGGGTCGACCGAGTAGATATTGACGTTCGCGCGGGTGGCCGCGGCGATCGCGTCCTTTGCCGCATCGCGGATGTCGCTCGCGTACTTGTTGGTGATCGGGTCGTAGATGTCGTAGTCCACGCCTTCGCTGACGTAGATGAGTGCCTTGCGCCGGCCGTGCACGCTGGAGAGGAAGTCGCACAGTTGCCGGATGTCGTCGAACGCGTTGCGCGCGTTGTAGGCGCGTTCGGCTTCGGCCGGATCGGTGGCCGTGGCGCCCCCGGGCATGCCCCGGGTCAGGTTGTACTGGTCCATCTTCTCGAGAGTGGCCGACCGGAGCTTGCGCCCCATGAACTTGCCGATGGCGTCCAGCAGCAACTGCCTGTTGTTGGTGAATTCCTGCGCGGCGTCGGTCCGGCCGCTGGTGCAGACCACGGCCGCCAGATCGTTGGAACCCATCTGCTGCTGCACGAACCGTCGCGCCGCCGCGCGCACGCGCTCGGACCGCAGCGGCCCGGTGTGCAGGTCGTCGAGGACCAGCAGGTAGATGCGTCCGTCCAGTCCGCCAGCGTTCGTCCGGACGTCGGGTTCGATCGCCTGCTTGACGAACATGGGCTTCTCGGCCTTTTCGACCGGGATGTCGACAAACGAGTAGGTCGCGATCTTTTCGGGCTTCCCGTCCTCGAGCACCTGGAAGTCCTCGCGCTTCAGGTCGCGCACGAAGTTGCCCTGGCGGTCCACGACCACCGCGTCGACTTCGACGTAGTTCACCTCCACTTTGAAGGTGACCGGGGGCATCTGCCGATCGACCTGTACCTGGGGCGCCGTCTGCGGCGATGGCGCGGTACCCTGTTGGGCGCCGGCGACCGCCGTGCAGGCGGCAAACGCGATGAGAGAAGCCGTGAAGCGAAGCGCGCGCGTCATGAACCAACTCCGGTTGCTGTAAAGGGCGCCCTGCCGAAAGCGAAGGCCAACGGCAATTGCTCAGGTCCAGAGGCTGATAAGCAAGATTATAGCCGGCGCGTTTCTCCCCACATCGGCCGCGCGGAAAGGGCCGCCCCGTCCGGACGCCACCTCGGCGCTGCAGCCGGGGAAGGCGTTGTCACCCTTTGATCACGCCCATCGGCCGCAGCCTGGCGACCTTCGTGCTCAAGCCCGCCCCGTGAACCACGTTCACGACGTCCGCGACGTCCTTGTAGGCCTCCGGCATCTCCTCGGCGATCGTCGCCATGCCAGCCGCCATGACGTGCACGCCGCGCGATCGCAACTCGTCGACGAGCGCCCGGCCGCGGACCGACCGCTTCGCCTCCGACCGGCTCATTCGCCGGCCCGCGCCGTGGCAGGTGGACCCGAAGCTCTCCGCGAAGGCGCGCTCGGTGCCCACCAGCACGTAGGAGTACCGGCCCATGTCCCCCGGAATAAGCACCGGCTGCCCCACCTGCCGGTACGCCTCGGGTGTCGCGGGGTGGCCGGGCGGGTAGGCCCGCGTCGCGCCCTTGCGGTGCACGCAGACCCGACGCAAGGCCCCCTCGACGGGCAGCGTTTCGAATTTGGCGATGTTATGGCAGACGTCGTAAACCACATCCAGGCCCGTGCGATCGACCGGCAGGCCGAGCGCCGCCGCGAAACTCTCGCGAACCCAGTGGCTCATCACCTGGCGATTCGCGAACGCGAAGTTCGCCGCGGCGGCCATCGCGCCGAGGTAGGCCTCCCCTTCGGGCGATCGAATCGGGGCGCAGCATAGCTGACGATCCGGCACGTCGATGCGGTGATTGGCCGTGGCCCTCATCATGGTCCGCAGGTGGTCGTCGCACACCTGGTGGCCGAGGCCGCGCGATCCGCTGTGAATCATCACGGTGACCTGGTCGCGAAACAGCCCGAAGGCCTGCGCCACCGGCTCGTCGTAGATGTCCGAGACGTACTGGATTTCCGCGAAATGATTGCCCGAGCCGAGCGTGCCGAGCTGGGCGGCACCGCGTTCGAGCGCGCGATCGGACACGAGGCCCGCATCTGCGCCGTCCAGGGAACCGCCCTCTTCGATGTGGGCAAGATCCCTCGTCCGGCCGAACCCGCGGTTGACGGCCCACGCCGCCCCCTGCTGCAGGACGGCCCGCAACTCGGCCGTCCCGAGGCGCAGGTCGCCGCGATGCGCGCCGACGCCGGTCGGCACGTGGCTGAACATCTGCGCGACGATGTCGGGCACGCGGCCGGAGATGTCCGTTCGGCTCAGACCTGAGCCGAGGAGCCGCACTCCTCAATTGATGTCGTACCCGACGCCGCCCGGCGACACCACGCCGAGGTCGGCATCCATGGCCGCGACACCGCCGATCGGAAAGCCGTACCCCCAGTGAATGTCGGGCATCGCCAGCGACGCGCGCAGGATGCCGGGCAGGTGCGCCACGTTGACGACCTGCTGCAGGGCCTGGTCGCCGCGGATATCGGCCATCAGGTGCTCGTCCGCGTAGACGATGCCCTCGACCTGCATCCGGCCTTCCCGCGGAATGCGCCAGCGGAACGCGTCGATTTGTTGGACCTTGATTGACATCGCCGAACGCCATCAGATATCGAACACCATCGTGGCATGCCAGCCGTCCGACCCGTCCCGCACTTCGAGCGCGTGATAGGTGATCGCTTTGACCAGCACCTTGACGGTGTGGCGCTCGGGATCGAAGGGCTCTCCGCCGAGCGTCGCGTGCAAGCGCCAGGCCGCGGCCCCGCCCGACGGGCCGGCGTCCCGGTCGGGGCCGGCGACGTGCACGCGGACGGCGCCAACCAGGAACTGGTCCACGTCGAACCGGTACAGGATTTCGTTCACCCAATCGACGAGCAGGAGATCGACCGCCGGCGATTCGAGGCTGAGCGCCACCGCGTGGCGCGGCTCGATCCGGGCAGGATCGGTGACCGAGTCGGCGAACGCGCCGGCCGCCGACTCGAACAGATCATCGAGCGTGCGGCCCGTGAGCCGCACGCCGATGTCGCCGGTGTGGTCGAAAAACGAGAAAGACACGGGAAGATCGTGCGCGGTGCGACGTGCGATGTGCGATGTGCATGGTGCAACGTACAGAATGCAACGTGCAAGGTGCGACGTCGCAACCCGCGTCCAGCACTCAGCACGGCACCTGGCACCCCGCACTCCGCACCGCACTGCGCACTCCGCACCTCGCACCCCGCACGGTATGGCCCGTCCTCTCGGTCACTTTGTCCCCGTCGTCCCGATCGCGACGTCCTTCTTGTCGATCCCGCCGCGCGTGGACGAGATGTGCACGCTCGCCTTGCCGGTGCCTTTCACCTGCCACACGACGGTCCTGGTTTCGCCCGCCTTCAGCGAACCGATCTCGATGACCGGCCGTTGCTGCGGCTTGCCCGCCGGCGCCTTCAGCAGTTCCTGGCCGCTCGCCATCGTGAGCGTGCAGGTGTCCGGCCGGACGATCTTGATCCGCTTGGCGATCTCGAGCGCCGTCGGCATCTGCCCTTCGTTGGTGATCGTCATGGTGACGTCCCACACGCCGTCGAGCGAGACGACCGGCTCGGGCTTGGTCCCCTTGGCCGGCCTGGCCTTCGTCACCGGTGCTGGCTTGGCCGGGGTGGCGATGACCGACACGATCTTCACCTGCGGCAGCTGCTCCGCCATCCACAGGTTCCAGAGCGCCTCGTTGCGCGCCCACGTCTCCATCAGGTCGGGCGGCGGGTTCTGCGAGTAGAACTTCGGGTTCCAGCCGCCGATCTCGACGTCGCCCAGTTGCGGGTGATGGTACGGCGTCCAGTTCTGGAAATCCCCCTTGCCGGCGCGGTTCTCGTCGTTCCACTTGAGGACTTCGAACTCGTCCACGCGGCCGTCCTTGTCGTAGTCCACGAACTTGCCGCCGTTCCAGATCTCGTCGCCGTACCACGGCACCCCGAAGTACGAGTAGCCGAAATCCGGACTGTGACCGAACAGCGGCTGATCGCGCGGCCCCTCGCCGGTGACGGGATCCACGCTCCGGCCGCCGGTCGCATATTCGTGATACACGTCGCCGGCCCGGCCGTACCCGGTAATCTCCAGCGCCTTCTTGTCGAACTTCTTCAAGAGCGCCAGGTCCTCCGGGAACATCGCGACCTCGTCACGCTCGGTCGAGGGACCGCGCAGGATCATCGGAACGGCGGTATCGAGCGTCTGGGCAGCCGCGACGTTCGGATGGGCCATGAGGAAGGTGAAGACCGCTCGCGTCTCGGTTTCCGACAACGGGTACTCGCCCGCTCCGCCCTGCGTGTAGCCGCGGGAGGTGTCCTCGCGCATCGGGCGCCAGTTCTCCGGATAGTTGCGATGCAGGTCCAGCCCGCCGATGCCGTCCTCGTTGTAACGGCCGTCTCCGTCGTTGTCGATCCCCTCCGAGTACATCATGTAGTCGCCGTCGCCCTGCTGGCCGCGGCGCATCAACCGGCCGCTCGGATCGCGCGGGTCCTTGCTGGCGTTGCCCTTGCCCGGCCCGACGAACTTGCGCATCTGCCGGATGAAGCCGTCGCCGTCGAGATCCTCGCCCGGGTCCTCGTCCACCAGCCCGTCGTTGTCGTCGTCGAACGGGCGCACGGTGCTGCGCACGGTCTGCGCGGTCGTGAGGTACAGCATGTTGCCGTCGGGATCGTTGTGCGGCTTGCAGTAGAGGGCCTTGGTATCCACCAGCTTCGTGACCGCCGGGTCGCTGCCGTAGCTGGTGAGCACCTGGTTGATGAAGTAGAGCGTGGCCTCGCTGCCGGTGCTCTCACCGGCGTGCCGGCCGCCCTCGATGAAAAACGCGGGCTTGTCGGTGTCTTTGCCGGTCCGCTTGTTCGTGATCGTCATCTGCCAGATGTCGCGTCCCTCGAACGACTTGCCGACCGAGTAGACCTCGACCAGGTCCGGGTACTTCTGCGCCCATGCCCGCATCAGGACGAGCGATTCGTCCGGCGTGTGATAGTGCTTGAAGTCCACCTCGCCGGCCTTCAACGGCCGGACCTGCACGTAGTCGGTCTTCAGGAAGATCGACGCGCCGTCGCGCACGCCGCCCACGCGGTACATCGGTTTGGCGGGCGCCGAGGGTCCCGGGCCGGCGCCACGCTGCCCGCCGCCGCGTTGCGCGGACAGGTCGAGGCCGAGCGGCCCCGACAAGACCAGGCCGAGCGCGAGCGCCACCGGGACCAGCGCGGTCCATCGCGGCACGTGGTCGTCCGCATCAAGTCGCAACCAGTTCATCCCACTCCTCCACAGGGGGCGTCAAATCGGCAAAGCTGCGTAAATGGGGGAAGATTCAGGGGGCAGGGCGCGTTTCACGCTAACGAACCGGTCGAGCTTTGTCAATCCGGAGTTATACACACTGCGGCGAGGTCTGTAGCGGATGTCCCTATGAATGCAATGACTTCCGGGGGCAGTATTTCGGCGTCCGTCGAAATGGTCGCATTTCGGTCACGTCCCCCGGCAGCCGCTCGCCGCCGCTCGGCGGCCTCCTGGCTCCCCTGCTCGGCGTCGAGCTGGTCGATCAAGGCCCGGTCGCCGGTCGGGAGCCAGCGGCCGTAGACGTCGACCGTCATCTGAATCGAGGCGTGCCCGAGCTGGGCTTGCACGTAGGACAGCGGCGCGTTGCGCTGAATCAGCTGCACGGCGAACGTGTGGCGAAGGCAATGCGGCGTGAAGTGCCCGGGCAGACCCGCCCAGCGGAGCACGCGGGCGAACTCGTCCCGGGCCTCCCCGTCACGCTGCAGCCGTCCGCTCGGCGCCGGGAACAGCCATCCGAGCGCCTGCCCGTCCCCGCGGCGCAACGCCTCGGCCCGATGCTCGCGCAGTCGGGATGTCAGGACGCGAGAGAGCGCCTGGCTCATGTCCACCGTGCGGGCCCGGCCGGACTTCGGCGTGCCGATCGGCGGTCCGTCAGTCGGGAACCCCTTCACCGTGTGGCCGAGTGTCCGCTCGACGCGGATCGTGCGCGTGACGAGGTCGATGTCGGTCCACCGCAGCGCGAGGGCTTCGCCGAGCCGCAACCCGGACCGGGCGAGCAAGAGCGCCAGCGGGTAGAACGCGGGCCGGCGGGTGCGAGCCGTCTCGAGGAACGCCGCCAGCTGCTCGGCGCTCATCGCCTTGGCCGGTTCGCCGGCCCCGCGCTCGCGACGTCTCAGGATCCGGACCTTCCGCCGAACGCCGGCCATCGGATTGACGCGGAGTATGCCGTCGTCGACCGCGGCCGAGAGCATGCTCCCGAGCGTCGCGGCGATGAGGCGCACGGTGTTCACCGCGAGGCCGGCCGCGACCTTGTCCGCGATGAGTGTCTTGATCCTCGTCTGCTGCAGCTGCCGGACACGCATCCACCCGAGCGCCGGCACCAGGTGCACGCGCAGGGCGGACACGTACTGCCGGTACGTCGCGGCCTTCACGTTCGCGACGAGCGCACGCTGCCAGTGTGTCGCGTACTGCTCGATGGTGATGTTGACGTCGACGACCGGGGCGATCGTCGCCTCGCCCGCTTCGAGCATCTTCTGGCCGGCGACGTGCTCGGCTTCCCCGCGCGTGTTGCACGTGACGATCCGACGCACGCCGGCGCCGTCGCGGTAGTCCACGACGAACTTGTCGGCCTTGATGCGCTTGCGCCGGCGGATCGACACCATATCAGCGATCAGCCTCGGGTTGGTGGAGGGGAACGACGCGCGCGCTCGCGCGCCCGGTTCGTTTCGGCCTCGGATGATACTCGCGACGTGGCGGGCCGCCAAGTTCTTCGCGTTGCTGCAGCCACTTTTGCAGACTCGACTCTCGGACTTTCATGTAGCGGCCGACGCGCACGGTCGGCAGCTCGTGACGTCGGCCCATCTCCCGTGCGTGCGCCACGGGAACGTTGAGAACTTCCGCGACGGCCTCCATGTCGAGCAGCCGATCGCCGGTGCCGGCGCGGCCGTCCGGGGCGGTCTGCATTCGCGCGAGGAGTGCCGCCTGCAGGCCGGCGAGCTGCAGTTGTGCCGACGCCAGGCGAACGAGCAGCCCCGGAAGGTCCGCGAGGGGCACGCGCTCGGCCTCCCCTGGCGCCGCCAGGAGTCGCTCGATCTCCGGTTGATGCTGCTCGCTCATTGTCCTGCCTCAGCACTCACGTTCATCGCCCGCGATTCGTCAAGGCACCGGACGGCCGCATGACGCTCCGCTCCGGGAACCGTCGCTGCTCGACGTTCCGGAGGGCGGTTGGTTCATCGACCCGTACGCGCCCGACCCGCCAAGCCTGCTCGATTGACCCGCTCGTCTCACGCTTCGCTCAGATTGGCTTGCCCGCTGCGCCACCGGCCGGCCGCTGCGACGTCGGGCGCCAGGTGGGCCGATGGGGCGGTCGGCGCGTCCGATGCGCCTACCGGGCCGCTGAGGCGTTCTGGTGGCGTGCGCCGCGAAGGTCGGAGGTCGAGAGTCGAGAGTCGGAGGAGGGACGCTTCGGTCGCAAAACGGTCACCGATCGGTCACCACGTGACCGGATCGGAGCGCCGCGAGCACGAGTGTCATTCGTCGGTTTTGGCCGGTTTCACGGGTGCCGGCTGTTTTTCGCTCGGTTCAGGTCGTCCACCTGGACAGTCCGGAGTTATACTCAAATGAGACTGCTAGTCGCGCGAGAAACGGGCCGCAATCGTTGGCAAACGGCCAGAACCCGGCGGTGGACGTCTAACGGGAAGACGCCGCAGCGTCGCGGCGAGCGCACAGGTATGTCTGCCCGCGAGTTCGACGGGTTCAAGGACCCTGGAGGAAGCCGATGTCGCGCAAGATCACGTTCTTCTACGCCCTGCTGATCGCCGTCGCCTCTCTCGCGGTCGGCATGGTTGTCGCCTCACGTCTCGACCTGTCGCCGGAATCTTCCGCGCAGACGCTCGCGGTCCAGCAGGGCAGCAACGCCGCGCTCACGGGCCCGCTCGACGCCGGCACGTTCCGGAACATCGCCAAGGCCCAGACGCCCATGGTGGTCAGCATCCGATCGGAATCGAAGCGCCTCACCTCAGACACGACCGACATGTTCGGCGGCAACGATCTGTTCCGCCGGTTCTTCGGAACGCCCGACGACCAGGGGCAGGGCATGGGGCAACCCCAGGGCCAGGGTCGGGGCCGGGGCCGGCAGGGACGCCCGCAGGTGACCGCGGCCGAGGGCAGCGGCTTCATCATCAGCAAGGACGGGTACATCCTCACCAATAATCACGTCGTCGAAGGCGCGACCAACATCTTCGTCACGTTGTACGCCGACGACAACAACGACAATACCGAGTACAAGGCGAAGGTCGTCGGACGCGATCCGCTGAGTGACAGCGCGCTCATCCAGCTCGTGGACAAGCCGTCACACGCCTTGGCCGAAGCGAAGCTGGGTGATTCGAACCAGATGCAGCCGGGCGACTGGGTGATGGCGATCGGCAATCCGTTCCTGCTGGCGCATACCGTGTCGGTGGGCGTCATCAGCGCGAACCGGCCGGGCGGACTCCCGGTCGCCAACGGACGCAATCTCGATGTGCTGCAGACCGACGCGGCGATCAACCCGGGAAATTCCGGCGGGCCCCTCCTCAACATCCGGGGGGAGGTCATCGGGATCAACACCGCGATCATGAGCGAAGGCCAGATGTCGGGCAACGTCGGCATCGGCTTCGCGGTGCCGATCAACCTGGTCCGCGATCTGCTGCCGCAGCTGCGCGCCGGCAAGGTGGTTCGCGGAAGAGTCGGCGTCGAACTGTCGCCGGACATGTCCGCGCCCCAGGCGGCCGAGTTCGGCGTGAAGAGCGGCCGGGGCGCGCTGGTGACGACGGTGCAGCCCAATGCGCCGGGCGCCAAGGCCGGGATCGAGCCGGGCGACGTCATCGTCGAATACAACGGGCAGCCGGTCAAGGGCCGCGACCAGCTGATTCGGCTGGTCACCGGAACCAAGCCGGGCACGACGGTGCCAGTCAAGATCGTGCGCGACAAGCAGGAAAAGACGCTGAACCTCACGGTCGAGGAACTGGACCTGGAAGCCGAGGCGTCGGCCAGCAGCAGCAACACCGCCGCCCCGCCCGAAGAAGCGGGCACGGACTGGGGCATGCGGCTGGGGAACCTCACGCCGGACATCGCGCGTCAGCTGCGCCTGTCGCAGTCGCGAACCGGCGCGGTCGTCATGGACGTGGACCCGTACAGCTCGGCCGACAAGTCGGGATTGCGGCAGGGCGACGTGATTCTCGAGATCAACCGTCAACCCGTCAAGAGCGCCAGCCAGGCCGGCACCCTGTTGGCGAAGGTGCCCGCCGGCGAATCGGTGGGCCTGCTCGTGTGGCGCGGCGGCCAGGAAGCGTTCGTGCTCGCCCGGAAGGACTAGCCGTCCGGGTGATGGTCGGCAATTGACAGTTGACCGTTCACAGTTGACCGTTGCGACGTCGTGACGGTCGACTGTGAACTGCTCGCCCTATCTGATCCAATGTCCACCGGCCCCGCCAGCTGCATAGTGCGAAGGGCGTCGTGCACTTGCACAATTCGTCGTGCGACGTGCACAGCGCACGCGGCGCCGTGCACCGCACCTCGCACTCCGCACCTCGCACCCCGCACTTCACGCACCCGCCCCGCGTCATGAGCCACGAGTGCCGCGCGCTCATCCTCGAACGGATTCGGCAACACGGGCCGCTGACCTTTGCCCAGTTCATGGACCTGGCGCTCTACGCGCCCGGGGTCGGGTACTACGCGAGCGCCATGCGCCGGTCCGGCCGCACGGGCGACTTCTACACCAGCGTGGACGTCGCGCCGCTGTTTGGCGAGTTGCTCGCCGAACAGTTCGCCGAGATGGCGCGGATCCTGACTCCGGACTCCAGACTCCGGACTTCGGACGACAAGGATCACCCGATCGATTTCGTCGAAGCCGGCGCAGGCAACGGGCGATTGTCGCGCGACGTGCTCGACGCCCTCGAGCGCCTCGATCCGGATGTCTATGCGCGTGCGCGGCTGCACCTGGTCGAACGCAGTACCGCCGCGCGCGAGGCGCAACGCGAGACGCTCGGCCATCACGCGGCGAAGCTGATGGGATCGACCGCCGACCTCCCCTCGTCGATCGATGGCATCGTGTTCGCGAACGAACTGCTCGACGCGCTGCCCACGCATGCGGTCGTGGGCCGCGAGGGCGGCCTGCGCGAGATCTTCGTCGATGCCGTCGGTGACGATCTCGTCGAGCGCGAGCTGCCGCCGTCCACGCCGGCACTGGACGAGTACTTCGCGGCGATCGACGTGCGCCTCGCGCCTGGCTGGCACGCCGAGGTGAACCTGCGGGCCGTCGAGTGGGTCCGCGACGCGGCGCGCGCCCTGCGGCACGGCTTCCTCGTGCTGGTCGATTACGGGCACGAGGCCGACCTCCTCTACTCCGCGTCACATGCGCACGGTACCCTCGCCACGTTCACCGCGCACGTCGTCGAGAACCGCCAGGAGGAGCGCGCGGCGCCGTGGCTGCGCGATCCGGGTGGAAGCGACATGACCGCGCACGTCGACTTCACGTCGATTCGCCGGGCCGCGCAAGCCGAGGGACTCGACCCGATCTGCCTGGTCGATCAGATGCACTTCCTGATGGGCCTCGGTCTCCAGACCCGTCTCGAACAGAAGACCGGCACCGGGCGCGAAGACGTGATGTGGCGGCTGGCGCTCAAGACGCTGCTCGTGCCCGGCGGCCTCGGCACCTCGCACCACGTGCTCGTCTTCGGCCGCAACGTCGGGCGGCCGGCCCTGCGCGGATGCGGCCGCGGCCGGGCCCGTTCCTGACCGTCAATGAAACGAATCCTCGCCGGCCTGTTCGTCGTCGTCTCGTCCGAAATCGGCATGCTGCTCCAGCTGGAGCCATTCTGGTCGTGGCACACGCCGATCGCGTGGACCGGCTACATCCTGCTGGTCGATGGCATCGTCCACGTCCGGCGAGGCAACTCGTGGCTCTCCGACTCGCTGCCGGAGTTCGCCTTTCTCGCCATCGTCTCGTTTCCGCTGTGGCTCGTCTTCGAGTTCTACAACCTGTTCATCCGCAACTGGCACTACATCAACCTGCCCGGGAACGCGGTCCTGCGCGACGTCGGCTACGTGTGGGCATTCGCCACGATCTGGCCGGCGATCTTCGAGACCGCCGAACTGGTCGGTACGCTGCGCCACCCCGGCCGGTTGTGGAGCGGCGCCACCATCGCGGATGTCGAAGCGGACAAGCACGACCGGGTTCCCCGCCGGGTGTCGGCAGCCGGCGTCGCATCGATGGTCGCCGGTGCCGCGATGCTCGCCTGGCCGCTCGTGTGGCCCTCACCGTATCTCGCCGCGCCCGTCTGGCTGGGCTTCATCTTCCTGCTCGATCCGCTCAACGCCCGGCTCGGCGGCCAGTCGCTCGTCGCCGATTACCGCCGCGGACACGTCGCCCTCTCTTCGCACGTGACCGGCGGCGCCCCCAGCGTCTGGGTGCGTCGAACGGATCGCGCGATCAACCTGATGGCGGGTGGCCTCGTCTGCGGATTCGTGTGGGAATGCTGGAATTACTGGGCGCGCACGAAGTGGATCTACACCGTCCCGATTCTCGAGCACGTGAAGCTGTTCGAGATGCCGCTCCCCGGCTACCTCGGGTTCCCGGCGTTCGCCCTCGAGTGCTTCACGATGTACGTCACCGTCCGGCTCATCCTCGGCAGAGGCCGCGGGCGGCCCATCGGTTTGTAATTTCTCCCGCGAACCGATTAAATATGGGGTTCGGGCGCCGACACGCACTGACTGGCAGGGGCAGGCTCTCGTCCCTGCCGCCCGTCGGGGAGAAGCCATGACCGTCATGCTCGAACGCGAGATCAAGCTGCGCTTTGCGGATCCCGCAGACGCCAGAGCGGCGATCGTCAAGGCGGGGGCAACGCCGATCCGTGGCCGGCGATTCCAGGAAGACTGCCTGCTCGACGACGCCAGCGAGCAGTTGCGCCGCCGTCGCTGCGTGCTTCGCATCCGGATCGATCAGGGCAAGAGCCTCCTGACCTTCAAGGGACCGGTCCAGCCGTCACCGATGAAACTGCGCGAGGAAATCGAGACGGTGGTCGGCGACGGGGACGCGCTCCGGCACCTGTTCGAGGAACTGGGCTTCGCGGTCTGGTTCCGGTACCAGAAGTACCGCGAGGAGTTCGCGTACGGCGACGTCCTCATCGCGCTCGACGAAACGCCGATCGGCACCTTCGTCGAAATCGAGGGCGGCGAACAGGGCATCACCGAGATGGCCCGGGCACTCGGCCGCAGCGCCGCCGATTACATCGTCGATTCGTACCGCACGCTGTTCTCCCGGTATCGCGAGGAGCACGAGCTGGCGGCGACCGACATGCTGTTCGACGAAGCATGACGAACGCGAGGCTCGACACCTGGCCGGCCCTGGTCCTCACGGCCGGCCTCGGGACCCGTCTTCGCCCGCTTTCGTACGTGCGCGCGAAGCCCGCGATGCCGGTCGCCGGCGAGCCGCTCGTTTGCCGCATCCTCACGTGGCTCGCGTCCCACGGCGTCCGCGATGTCGTGCTCAACCTCCACTATCGGCCGCAGACGATCACCGCGGTGGTCGGCGACGGCTCGGACCTGGGCCTGCGCGTTCGCTACTCGTACGAGGACCCGATCCTCGGTTCGGCCGGCGGGCCACGCCAGGCGCTCCCGATGATCGACGCGCCCCGCTTCTTCATCGTCAACGGCGACACCCTGTCGGACGTGGAACTCGGCGCGCTGGCCGAGAGCCACGAAGCCTGCCAGGCGCTGGCGACGATGGCGCTCGTCGTGCAGCCGGATTCCGGCCACTACGGCGGCGTGAGCCTGGACGCGCAGGGTGCCGTCACCGGCTTCGCCCGGCGAGGCACGCCGAGCCCGTATCACTTCATCGGCGTGCAGGCCGTCAACGCGGAGGCCTTCGCCAACGTTGCCCCCGGCCAGCCGGCCGAGACGGTCGGAGCGCTGTATCCCCACCTGCTCGCCGAACGTCCTGGCTGCGTTCGCGGTTTCGTCTGCGACGCGACGTTTCATGACATCGGCACGCCGCAGGATTACCTGGACACCTCGCTGTTGCTGGCACGGCAGGAGGGACGCCCACTCCCGCTGGTCGGCCGCAACTGTTCGATCGACGAGGCGGCGAGCGTCCAGGACAGCGTGCTCTGGGACGACGTGGTGGTCGAGGCGGGCGCGACACTCGACCGATGTCTCGTCGCGGATGGTGTGCGGGTGCCGGCGGGCGCGCGCTTCGAGGAAGCCGCCATCGTGCGCCGCCCGGCCGGGTACGCCCCGCTCTTCGGCGAGGAAATCGCCGGCAGCCTGCTGGTGCGGCGGCTCTAGGTCAGCCCACATTCCACATTCCACATTCCCCGTCAACGTGCGATCATGACTGGCATGTTGATGGACGACGTCCCTGTGGACCTGCCCGATCGGATCGTCTGCTATCTCGATCGCAGCAAGCTCGTCGGGCCGCAGGCACGCGCGATCCCGCTCACCGGCGACGCCTCGGACCGGCGGTATTTCCGCGTGCTCGAGGGCGACAAGCCGTCGCTCGTCCTGGCCCTGCACGGGGCGCCCTTCGAGTTCGAGTCCCTGCCCTTCGTAAATGTCGCGCGGTTGTTTGCCGCGGCGGCGCTCCCCGTCCCCGCGATCCTCGATCACGCGGACGATCTGGGCGTGCTGGCGCTCGAAGACCTGGGCGACGTGACGCTCCAGGCGCATCTCGGCGTGGCGGCGCTCGAACATCGGCGCCTGTATCGGGAAGCCGCCACCTTCATCGAGGTGCTGCAGCGGCGCGGGGAGGAACTGGCATCCGACGCGTACCTCCCGTACAGGCTGGCCTTCGACGTCGACAAACTGACCTGGGAACTCGATTTCTTCCTGAAACACTTTCTCGAAGGGTATCGCGGCGCGACGATCGCGCCGGCGGAACGCGAGGCCTTGCGCGAGGAGTGGCGCCCGATCGTCGAGGAACTGGCAGCCGAACCGCAGGTGCTCTGCCACCGCGACTACCACAGCCGCAACCTGATGCTCTACCGGGGCCAGCTCTACATCATCGATTTCCAGGACGCGCGGCTGGGCCCGGACACCTACGACCTTGCCTCGCTGGTGCGCGATTCCTACGTCGATTTCACCGAGGAAGCCGTCTCCGAGCTCGTCGCCTATTTCCTCGCCCTCAAGAGCCGGGGCGCCGCCTACGACGAGGACTTCGGGCGGCGATTCGACCTGATGTCGTTGCAGCGGAACCTGAAGGCGCTGGGCACGTTCGGTTACCAGACCACCATGCGCCAGAACACGGTCTACATCCAATACATCCCGCGCACGCTCCGCTACGTCCAGCGCAACCTGAAGCGCTATCCGCGCTTTGCCCGCCTGCGCGAAATCCTGTCGGCGCACATCGAGGAAGTGCGGTAGTACAATAGCTGGTTTACAGTCTTCGCCAGGGAGCGAGCACGGTGCAGTTCGGAATCTCAACCCACCTCTTCCACAACCACCCGCTCACGGAGCAGCATCTGCGGGAGGTCAAGGAACACGGCTTCGACCGGGTGGAACTGTTTGCGACGCGCGGGCATTTCGACTACCACAGCCCCGCGGCCATCGCCGAACTCGGCCGCTGGCTTGCGGCGACCGGCGTGCGGCTCCACTCCGTCCATGCACCGATCGTCGAGAGCTTGATCGGCACCCGCTGGGGGCCGGCCTACTCGAACGCGACGACCGACCAACGAGCGCGCCAGATCGCCGTGCAGGAAGCGATCGCGACCCTCGAGATCGCCCGGACGACGCCCTACGACTACCTGGTGGTGCATCTCGGGGTGCCATCGTCGCAGGCCTCGTCCGGCAACGACAACGACCGCGAACAGGCGAGACGCAGCGTCGAACAGATCCACGAAGCTGCCCAGGGGCTCGGTGTGCGCCTCGCCCTCGAGGTGATTCCCAACGACCTCTCGACGCCGGACTCGCTGGTGCAGATGATCGAGGAGGATCTCGAATTGCCCGACGTCGGCATCTGCGTCGACTTCGGTCACGCGTTCCTGATGGGCGATGTCGTCGATGCGATCGAGGTCGCGTCCGGGCACCTCGTCACGACCCACGTGCACGACAATCGCGGACACGCCGACGATCATCTCGCACCGTTCGAGGGCAAGATCGACTGGCTCCTTGCGCTGATGGCCGTGCAGAAGGTCGGGTACGAGGGGACGCTGCTGCTCGAACTGCAGAGCGCCGAAGCGCCTCGCACGGTTCTGGAGCGCGCCGTGACCGTGCGCAGACGCTTCGAGCAGATCCTCGAGGGCGCGTGGGGCCCGCTCACGGTGGACAAGCAGGAATAGTGCGACGTGCGAGGTGCGACGTGCGAAGTGCGGTGCCCGGTGCCGTGTGCGAGCGAGCACGAAGCACCACGGCACCAAGCACGTAGCACCAAGCACGTAGCACCAAGCACGTAGCACCAGCACCTAGTACCAAGTGCGGAGCCATATGAACGCCTACATCGAAGACGTCGCACGGCACGAGGGGCAGCAGGTCACGATCCATGGCTGGCTGCACCACCGCCGGTCGAGTGGCAAGATCCATTTCCTGGTCATCCGCGACGGGACCGGCTTCATCCAGGCGGTCATGTCAAAGGCGGGCGTGGACGAGCAGACGTTCCAGACGGCCGACCACCTGTCCCAGGAAACTTCGCTCGTCGTCACGGGGACCGTGCGCCAGGATCGCCGCGCGCCGGGCGGCTACGAGATCGACGTGACCTCCCTCGAGGTGATCAGCGGCTCGGAGAACTACCCGATCACCCCCAAGGAGCACGGGGTCGACTACCTGATGGACCGGCGCCATCTCTGGATCCGGAGCGAGCGCCAGGCCGCCATCCTCCGCGTGCGCCACGAGGTCGTCAACGCGGTCCGGGACTTCTTCAACAACCGCGGCTTCATCCTGGCCGACACGCCGATCTTCACGCCAGCGGCGTGCGAAGGCACGACGACGCTGTTCCCGGTTCAGTACTTCGAAGAACAGACCGCGTACCTGACGCAGAGCGGGCAGCTCTACAACGAGGCGAACGCCGCCGCGCTGGGCCGGGTATACTGTTTCGGCCCGACCTTCCGCGCCGAGAAATCCAAGACGCGCCGGCACCTCACGGAATTCTGGATGGTCGAGCCGGAGGTCGCCTACGCCGGGCTCGACGATGTGATCGAGCTCGCCGAGGGCCTCGTCACGTCTGTCGTCGCGCGCGTGCTCGACAAGCGGCGCCACGAGCTCACCGTGCTGGAGCGCGACATCAGCAAGCTCGAATGCGTGCGGGCGCCGTTTCCACGCATCAGCTACGACGACGCGGCGCGGATCCTGCGCGAAAAGGGCCTGCCCTTCGAGTGGGGCGGCGATTTCGGCGGCACCGACGAAACCGTGCTCTCCGAACAGTTCGACCGGCCCGTCGCCGTCCACCGCTACCCGTCGGCGATCAAGGCGTTCTACATGAAGCCGGATCCGGAGCGCCCCGACGTCGCGTTGTGCGTCGACGTGCTCGCGCCCGAAGGTTACGGCGAGATCATCGGCGGCGGCCAGCGCATCGACGACTACGACCTGCTGCTGCAGCGGATCAAGGAACACAATCTGCCGCAGGAGGCCTTCGAGTGGTTCCTCGACCTGCGGCGCTTCGGCTCGGTGCCCCATGGCGGGTTCGGCATGGGCATCGAACGCGTCGTCTCATGGATCTGCCACCTGGACCACCTGCGCGAGGCGATCCCGTACCCGAGAATGCTGTATCGCGTGTATCCGTAGCCCCCAATGAAGATCGGTTTCATCTCGCTCGGCTGCCCGAAAAACCTCGTCGATTCCGAAGTGATGCTCGGCCTCACCCGGGCGGCCGGACATACGCTCACCCCCGACCCGTCCGATGCCGACGTGCTGGTCGTCAACACGTGCGCGTTCATCGATTCGGCCAAGCAGGAATCGATCGACGCGATCCTCGAGATGGCTGCCCACAAACGGAACGGCACAACGCGGCTCGTGGTCACCGGCTGCCTGGCGGAGCGGTACGGCGAGGAGTTGCGCCGCGAGATCTCCGAGATCGACGTCGTGCTGGGCACCAACGAGGTGCCGGACATCGTCGAGGCAATTACCGCGGCCACCGGTCTAAAGACCGGCGATTCCACGACGATTCGGGCCGGCGGCCCCACGACCATTCCGGCGGGCGGTCCTGCCCTGCCCGTGAAGATGTACCGGCGACAACAGCCGGGCAACGGCGAGAGCCAGATCGAGGTCCTGCTCCACGATCGCCGGCGCGCATCCGCCCTGCCCACCTATATCTACGACGCGAACACGCCCCGGATCCTGACCACGCCCAGGCATTACGCCTACGTGAAAATCGCCGAAGGCTGCGACTACAAATGCGCGTTCTGCATCATCCCGAAGCTGCGCGGCGCGTATCGCAGCCGGCCGGCCGAGTCGATCGTCGAGGAGGCCGGGAACCTCGCGAAGCAGGGCGTGCGTGAGATCATCCTCATCTCGCAGGACAGCACGTTTTTCGGCATCGACCGCGGCGAACGCGGCGCGCTCGGCCGATTGCTGCGCCGGCTGAATGGCGTCGAGGGCCTCGACTGGATCCGGCTGCTGTATCTCTATCCCACGACCGTGGATGACGGCGTGCTCGAGGCCATGGTCGAATGCGAGAAAGTGTGCAAGTACGTGGACCTGCCGCTGCAGCACGCGTCGGCCGCAGTCCTTCGGCGGATGAAGCGTCCCGGCACCGGCGACAGCTACCGGCGGCTGCTCGGCCGTATTCGCGGGCGCGTCCCGGGCGTGGCGTTGCGCACGACCTTCATCGTCGGGTTTCCCGGGGAAACGGAGGCCGAGTTCGAGGAATTGCGGCAGTTCGTGCGCGAAATGCGATTCGACCACGTCGGCGTCTTCACCTATTCGCACGAAGAGGGCACGAGCGCCTACGCGATGGCGGATGACGTGCCCGCTGGCGTGAAAGCCGCGCGCCAGAGGACACTGATGAGCACCCAGCTTGCCCTGGTGCGGGAGAGCCACCGCGCGCGGATCGGTGAGCCGGTTCGGGTGCTCGTGGACGGGGTGTCGGCCGAGCACGACATGGTGCTGAAGGGGCGGCTGGAAGGCCAGGCACCCGACATCGACTCGGTCGTGTACCTGACGGATTGCGACCCGGCCCGGCTCGCCGCCGGCTCCCTGGTGGCCGCCGAGATCGTCGATGCACGGGATTACGATTTTGTAGCTCGACCGGTCGACCGGTGCCCGTAAATGTGATATTCTGAACTACTTCGGGTGTCTCGTGGGACAGCTGGAGTCGGCGCGTGCCGGCTTTTTGTTTTTGTGGACATCCGCAGCGTCACGGTTGGCGCCCCTGTCGCGCATGGAAGTCCCCCCGAGCCGTCTGATTGAAGCGAGGCAGCAGAGCTGAGGTGGATCCGATCGAACGAATACGCAGCATCGCCGAACGGGTGGCGCACTCGCACGGGCTGGAGATCTTCGATGTCCAGATGCGGCGCGAGTCGATCGGCCCGGTGTTGCGTATCGTCATCGATCGGCTCGCTCCGGCGGACGGATCGCCGGAACCTGTCGGCGACAGCATCGGGATCCAGGACTGCCAGCGCATCAGCAACGACATCAGCGCGGTCCTCGATGTCGAGGACGTGGTCGACCACCGCTATACGCTGGAAGTGTCGTCGCCGGGGCTCGACCGTCCGCTCCGGCACGGGGCCGATTACCGCCGATTTGCCGGGCGCGCCGCCAGCCTCGTGGTGACCGAACCGGTCGACGGCCAGTCGCATCTCAAGGGCCGGTTGCGAGGCACGGACGGGGAGTGCGTGATCTTCGACGACGCCCAGGGCCGCGAGCACCGGATTCCGCTCGCGCACATCGCGCGGGGCCGCCTGGAAGTTGAGTTCTAACCGGCTTGTGGCTTCATGCGCCCGAGGCCCGAAGCCCGAAGTTATCTGTTATGACGACGAATCCACTGCAGCAGACAATCGAGGCCCTCGCGAAAGAAAAGGGCATCGGGCCCGAGGTCATCATCTCGGCGATTGAAGACGCCGTCCTGACCGCCTCGCGCAAGTACTACAAGACGAACGAGAACCTGCGGACCCGGTTCAACACGGAGACGGGCCAGGTCGAGCTGTACGCCGTCAAGCAGATCGTCAACGAGGTGACCAACCCCGCGACGGAGATCGCGCTGGCCGAAGCCCAGCAGCTCTACGGCGAAGAGGCCGAGGTCGACATGGAGATCGAGTTCCCCAAGCCGACCGAGGTGCTCGGGCGCATCGCGGCGCAGACGGCCAAGCAGGTGATCTTCCAGAAGGTGCGCGAGGCCGAGCGCGAGACCATCTTCGCCGAGTACAACGAGCGCATCGGCGATGTCGTCAACGGCAGCGTGAAGCGCTTCGAGAACGGCGACATCATCATCGAGGTGGGGCGGATCGAGACGGTGCTGCCCCGCAAGGAACAGTCGCGCGCCGAGAGCTACTCGCCCGGCGACCGCGTCCGCGCCGTGATCCGGGCCGTGAACCGCGGCGCCAAGGGCCCGCAGATCATGCTGTCGCGCACCGACGCGGCGCTGCTCATCAAGCTGTTCGAGCAGGAAGTGCCCGAGATCTACGACGGCACGGTGGTCATCAAGGGCGCGGTGCGGGAGGCGGGCGACCGCGCGAAGGTCGCCGTGTACTCGCGCGAGCGCGACGTCGACCCGGTGGGCGCCTGCGTCGGCATGAAGGGCACGCGCGTGCAGTCGATCATCCGGGAACTGCGCGGCGAAAAGATCGACATCGTCGAGTGGTCCGAGGACCCCGTGACGTTCGTGACCAACGCGCTCAGCCCCGCGAAGGTGCAGCACGTGGCGATCGTGGACGATCACGAACGCGTCATGGAAGTCGTCGTCGAAGACAAGCAGCTCTCGCTCGCGATCGGCAAGAAAGGGCAGAACGTGCGGCTGGCCGCGAAGCTGGCCGGCTGGCGCATCGACATCAAGAGCGAGGAGGAGAAGCGCCGGGAGGTCGAGGCGCAGCTCGTCCTCGAGGCTCCGCTCGAAGCGCAGCCCGAAGTCGTGCCGCTGGCGCTGCCCGGCATTCACGACGAAGTCGTCGCGCAGGTGCAGGACGCCGGCTACGCGACAGCGCAGGCCATCCTGGAGGGCGGCCTCGAAGGGTTGACCGCGCATGGCCTCGACGAGGAGACCGCCCAGGCGGTGCTCGAGGCGGCGCAGGCGGTTCGCGCCGAGGAAGTCGCGGCCGAGGCGGCCGCGATCGAACTGGCGGAGGCGGCGGAAGCCGGCCAAACGGGAACCGCCGAGGGCGACCAGGGTGAGGCCGTGGCGCCGCAGGAAGGCGAGCCGGCCGAAGGACAGGGCGAGAGCAACAGGGAGGCCGAGCCGGAGCCCGAAGGGTAAAGCGCACGACAGACGACCGCTACTCGTATTGAGAATGCTCCACAGCAACTGAGGTACGCGTTGGCCACTGTGCGGATTTACAAAGTCGCGGAGTTGCTCGGCACCTCGAGCCAGGAAGTGATGGCGCTGCTCAAGCGCGACCACGGCATCGAGGTGAAGAGCGCGTCGAGCACGATCGAGGAAGTCGTCGCACGGCAGTTCGTCGATCGCCTCGCGCGGCAGCGCGGCGTGTCCCTGCCCTCGGGCGACATCTTCGCCGAGGCGCCACCGGTGCGGGGCAAACATCACCCGCCGGCGCGAAAGGTCGAACCGCCCAAGCCGGTATCGACGCTGCCTCCACCGCGACTCGTGAAGACGGTCAAGCCGCACCCGGCCCCCCTTGCAGACGCTGAAGCTGCGGATCTGCAAGCCGCCGAGCAGTGGGCCCAGGAACCGGGCGAGGCTGCCGCGGATGTCGAGCATCCGGCGCCGCCGCCGGTCGAAGCGCCACCCGCGGCCCCACCCGAGCCAGTACAGCCGGCCGCCGCCGCAGGGCATGCCGTGGCGGAAGCCGAAGCGGTCGCCGAACCGGAAGCGCCGCCCGAGGCGGTCCAGCCGGCAAAGCCTCATGCCGATGAAGCGCCCGCCGTCGCGGCCGCACCGCAGGAGACGCCGGCCCCAGTGCCCAAGGTGCCCGAGACACCCGCCGCGCCACCGGCACCGGCTCCGGCGCCCCGGGGTCGACTGGTGCCGCCGACGATCCGCTTGCGCATCGAGGAATCCCGGCCGACGCCGACACCCGCACCGGTGCGCGAAATCCGGCTGCCGGTCTCCACCGCGCCGGCCGCAACGCACGTGGAGCACCCGGCCGGTTCTTCCGCGGCCCAGCCGCGGACCGCGGGACCGACGCCGTCGGTCCCGCCACGGATCGTGCGGCCGCCCGTTCCCGCGCCCACCCGGCC
>PMZR01000113.1 GCA_003170135.1 Acidobacteriota bacterium | reverse complement strand
GACGAAGACGACTGCATGGTCGACATCGCCAAGTTCTTTATGACCTTCTCGCAGGACGAGTCGTGCGGCAAGTGCACGCCGTGCCGCGAAGGCCTCAGGCAGATGCTCGCGATCTACGAGGACCTCGTGTCCGGCCGCGGCCGCCCGGGCGATATCGCGCGAATCGAGACGCTCGCCGCCGGGATGCGGGAGGCCAGCCTGTGCGAGCTGGGCCGATCCGCGCCCAACCCGGTGCTGTCGACCCTCCGCTACTTCCGCGCCGAGTACGAGGCGCACATCGATTGCCGGACCTGCCCCGCCGGCACGTGCCGCGCGCTGACGATGTACGGGATCGACGTGGCGGCGTGCAACGGCTGTCACGCCTGCGTGGCCGCGTGCCCGGCCGGCGCGATCGCGGGCGAACGCAAGGCCCGGCACGCGATCGATCAGCAGAAGTGCCTGTCGTGTGGCGCCTGCTTCGACGCCTGCAGGATGGACGCGATCCGGGTCTTTCCGAGACGCGACGAGGCGGTGGCGTGATGCCCACACTTACCATTGACGGCCGGACCGTGCGGGTGCGCGACGGCGCCTCCCTGCTCGTGGCCGCACAGAGCGCCGGCATCGACATCCCGACGCTCTGTCATCACCCGGCGCTCGAGCCATGGGGCGGCTGCCGCCTGTGTCTCGTCGAGGTCACGAAGGACACGTGGCGCACCGCGCCCAGGCTCGTCGCCTCGTGCATGTACCCCGCCGAGAACGGCCTGATCGTCCGGTCGGCGACCGAGCGCGTACGAGCGGCGCGGCGCGTCGTCCTCGACCTGCTCCTCGCCCGCTGCCCCGAGACGCCGCTCGTGCAGCGGCTCGCGCGCGACCATGGCATCGAGCGCACGTCCTACCAGGTCAGCGCCGAGCCGACAAACTGCATCCTGTGCGGGCTCTGCACGAGGACGTGCGACCACATCGGCGTGTCCGCCATCGCGAGCATCAGCCGCGGCGCCGGCCGCGAGATCGCTCCGCCGTTCCGCGAACCGCCGCCGGCCTGTGTGGGGTGCCTCGCGTGCGCCGAGATCTGTCCGACAGGGCACATCCGCTACGACACCAACGACAGGACGCGAACGATCTGGGGCCGCACGTTCGACATGGTGCGGTGCAGGACCTGCGGGCGGGCGTCCATCACGCGTGCGCAGGCGGCGCGCGAAATCGAACGTCACGGCGTACCGGCCGCCGACGTCGAGCTGTGCGACGCGTGCAAGCGCCGCCAGACGGCCGCCACCTTCGCGTCGCTGCAGGCGGCCGAGGGCGTCCTCTAGCTAGGGGCGCGTATCAACTGATTCGCCCGGACGCGATCGGGCTGCGAACCTGCGCGTTGCGGACCGCAACCACGGAGCGACCCGCGACCGCTCTCGAGGATGCAGCCCGCCAGGAGCCGTGATGAACATGATCTTCCGGGTGACCGTGGCTCGCTGTATCGGCTGCGGCAAGTGTGAGCTGGCGTGCGCGTTCGCGCACGGCCGCGGCGGAACGCCCCAACAGCCGCGCATCCATGTCACGCGTCGCGATCCGGACACCGGCTTCCCCGTCGTCTGCTTCCAGTGCGAAACCGCCGGGTGTCTGGCCGTCTGCCCGACCGGCGCGCTCGAACGGAACGCGCGCACGGGCGCCATCGAGGTCCACCCCGATCGGTGCATCCGTTGCCGTGCCTGCGTTGCGGCGTGCCCGTTCGGCAACATGGTCTGGGAGGACGCCTGCCACGGCCCGCAGAAATGCGATCTGTGCGGCGGCGAACCGCGGTGCGTTCCCTTCTGCCCGACCCGCGCGCTTGAATACCTGCCTGCCGATCGCGCCGTGCGATCGGAGCCGCCCGCCGACGCCGCGGCTTGAGTCCGCCGAGCGTGCCGGGTTGTCGCCGTGGTATCCTCCTTCGGCCATGGGCACCGACATCTTCGACATCATCCGCCGCGCCTACCAGATCGAAGTGGACGGCTACACGTTCTACTCGATGACCGCCGAGCACACCGGCAAGCCGGCGGTCCAGGCCCTGTTCGCGCAGCTCGCCAAGGATGAACGGCAGCACCAGGAGTACCTGCGCGAGGTCGCCAGGAACTACGGCGAGAAGGGCCCCGCCGTGTTCGAGATTCCCGTGCATGCGCCCGACCTGTCGGCATTCGCCGACCCGGTGTTCACCGAGGAACTTCGCCGGCAGGCGGAAGGCGCGGCGTTCGAAGCCTGGGTGCTCTCGATCGGCACGGTGGAATCGAACGCGATCGCGCACTACAGCGGCGCGGCGAACGACGCGACCGACGACCGCGCCCGCGCCTTCTACCAGTTCCTGGCCGTCTGGGAACGCCAGCACCTGGTCGCCCTGCAGAACGCCTACAAGGCGATCCGTTCGGATTTCTGGCACAAGTCGGGGCTGTAGGATCGGCCCGGAGCCATCCCGCATGCCCATCGACATTCGCCCCGTCCGATCGCGCCCCGACCTGCGTGAGTTCCTTCGCCTGCCGTGGCGGATCTATCGCGGCGATCGCGATTTCGTCCCGCCGCTCGTCTCGGACATCGAACACGCTGTGGACCTGCCGGCCCTCGGCCGCGCGGCGGGCACGCACGAGGTGTTCCTCGCACGCCGCGCCGGCCAGGTCGTCGGACGCGTGTTGGCCGCCTACGATCCGATTCTCAACCAGCAGAAGGCACTGAACGCGGGCCACCTGTCACTGTTCGAATGCATCAACGACGGGGACGTCGCCGGCGCGCTGTTCGAACGGGCCCTCGCATGGCTGAAGGAACATGGCGTGAGGCTGGTGCGCGGCCCGGGCTCCCCGTCGGGTCCGGCGATCGACGAATACAAAGGGCTGCTCGTCGACGGCTTCGACGATCCGCCGATGGTCCTCACCTCCTACAACCCGCCGTACTACCCGGGCCTGTTCGATCGCGCAGGCTTCGAAAAAGACGCCGACGTCTACGCGTATCACCTGGACACGTCGCAGATGTTCGCCAAGGATCCGGCCAGGGCCGTCCGCTACGCGCAGCGCCGCTACGGCTTCCGCACCGAGTCGTTCGACCTGCGCCGCGTGGACGAGGCGGTGCGCGCGATCAAGCACGTGCTCGATCTGGCCATTCCGGCCGAATGGACCGACATGGTGCCGCCGGGCATCGAGGAAGTCCGGAAGATGGCCGGCCGCCTCGTGCCCCTGGTTGACCCGGCGTTGACGGCGATGGCCTGGGCCGGCGACGAGCCGGTGGGATTCGGCCTGGGGCTTCCCGACTACAACCAGGTGCTCATCCACCTGAACGGACGCCTGACGCCGCTCGGCGCGGTGAAGGCATTCTGGTACAAGCGGCGCATCAACCGCGCGCGCGTCTTCATCATGTTCGTCGTGCCGGCGTTCCGACAGAAAGGCGTCGCGCACGCGATCTACCACCGCATCTTCGAGCGCGGCTCCGCCAGGGGCTACCTGACGGGCGAGGCCTCGACCATCGGCGAGACCAACCGCCAGATGCGCGCCGACATCGAGAAGATGGGCGGCGTGCGCTACAAGACCTATCGCGTGTACGGGAAGAACGTCTGACGAACGTCGTCCGAGGTCCGAGGTCCAACGCCGACCCTTGGACTTCGGATTTCGGACTTCGGACTTCGGACTATCTACCGTTGCGTCTCATCGATATACCCGCCTGCCTTGATGCGGTAGGAGATGCCCCGCCACGTCACCGTCGGTTCGCTGAATGGATAGAGCAGGAAGAAGACGCCGAACAGATCGAAGAACAGCGGCAGGACGAAGTCGACCGGCAGGATGCGATTGCCTGTCACCAGGCGCTGGGCGAGGCCCTGCGCCGTGCGGAATGCCATGAACCCGAGCGCGACCAGCAGCAGCGGCCTGTTCCCGAGCGCCAGCGCGACGATGAGCAGGGCCCAATGCCAGCCGAGCATCGCGACAAAGAGCGGCGCTTCCACGGCGATATGCGTCTTGATGCCGATGGCCAGCCGCTTGGCGTAGTTCGTCGACTTCTCGCGCCCCAATTCGTCCACCTGGCACTCGACGAACGGGCCGAGGACAATGCGATAGCCTCTCTGGTAGAGGAGGTTGCCGAGGAACATGTCCTCGAGCAGGCTCCCGCCGAACCGCTCGAGCCCGCCGACCTCCGCAAGCACCTCCCGCCGCATGGCGAACGCCGCGCCCGTGATGCCCACGTCCATGCCAAGCCGCGTCAGAAACGCCCAGTTGAAGTCGGTCTCGCAGTTCTGCAGGAACGTGAAGAAGCGCGTCCAGAAGGTGCGCCCGCCCCGATTGATCTGCCCGCACGTCGTCACGCCGACCTTCGGATCGAGCAGCGGCAGGACCATCTTGCGGATGAGATCCGGCTGCACGCGGACGTCGCTGTCGGCAAACAGCACGATGGCGTGACGCGCCATCTTCAGTCCCCACACCATGTTCGAGCTCTTGCCGCTCAGGCCCGGCTGCCGCGGGTTCACGATGATCGTGATGTCCTGCTCGGAATGACCGGCCTTCCAGCGCTCAATGACCGGGATCGCCGGGTCCTCCACGGCCTGGAAGCTGAAGATGTGCTGCACGGCGCCCAGGTAGTCCTGGACCATGCAGCTCGCGAGGTTCACATCGAGATCGGGATCGAGATCCTTGATTGGATGAATGAAGGTGACGGGCGGCTCGGGCCGCGCCGCGTCCGCGGGCAGGAGGCGTCGCGTCCACCGCATGTGCAGGTACACGAAGATGACTTGGGCCACCCAGTACGTGCAGAAGCAGGCGCCGAGCGCGATGGCCAGATAGATCATGTGCGGATGTCGTCTGCTGCCGCGTCCCGTGGAACGAACGCGTCCGGCCCGCACATTGTGTGCGGCCCGCGCGCTTTCTGCAACTGGTCGACCGGTCGGTGGCCGCGTGGCGAGACGGCGCCGGCCCGAGGGGACCGGCGCCGCCACGTCACTGGTGGCCTGGCGTGCCCTTCCGCGGCTGGTCCTTCACGTTGACGTCGAGAGCGTCCCAGTGGTCGCTCTTGCTGCGTTCGATGCCAACGAGCTTCGCCGGAAGCGGGTCGCTCGCCGTCACCGTCGCAGGCTTCGCGTCCCACTCGGGACCGGGCCGCACCGGGAGCGACACGCTGTCGCCATAGACCATCGACAGCGACGTGCGCGGCGGCGTCAGCACGGGCACGGGCGTCCGCGTCCCGAACAGCACCACTTCCTGCGGTTCGCGCGGCCCCTGTGCCGCCACCGGTGTGAGCCCGGCGTCGGTCACGCACAGCCACACAAGACACGCCGCGATGATCGTGAGGACGACTTTCGTGTAGGCGTCAACTCGCATGCATTCTCTCCCGCGGCTCCGGGCTCCTGGCTTCTGGCACGTCTGGCTTCGGCAGGAGCCGTGTTCCTGCCAGATCAGACGTTCACGACGCCGGCCCGGTCCGACCGGGCGGCAGGTCGAATGGTCCGCTCAGCCGCTCGAGCATCTGGTCGTACCGCTCGCCGAGACGCTCCATCTCCGCCTCGAACTGCGCGGGATCGATCTCGCCGCGCGCCCGGCGATGCTCGAGCAAAGCGCGCTGGTTTTCGTACCAGCGATCGGGATCGAAGTTGTACGTCATGCGCCCCACAACCTCTAAGTGTGCTTTGTCAGATTGCCGACGTTGGGCGCATCGCCGAGGGCGGGCGCGGTCGCGGCCAGCGACGAGCCTTGGAGGTCGTCGGCGGTCGATCCGGAAAACGCCGCGCGACACGGCGCTTTCCCCGACGGCCGACTGGCGCCCACTGACGTAGACCAAGCCATTGGAGGCCGCCGGCGGTCGACAGCCGGAAAGCGACCCGCCTTCGCTGCGCGTGTGATTCGACCGCGCAGCTACCGCGAGGCCTCGCCCTAGCTCGCTCGGCTCACGCGCGAGCGCAGGCGGGCGTGGCGGCGCGGCGTTTTCCCCGGCGACCGACGGCTCGTCGGGGGCCGCGACCGCGCCCACCTTCGGCGACTCACCCTCGCCGACTCCGATTATCACCAAGTAGATACTAATCCCCGGCCGCCAAGGCTGACCTTTGCGCTTTCGCCTTTTCCGACGCTAGTCTACACTGGCCGGGTTTGCCGGGAGCACGACCGGCGGTCAGCCGGCAACCGGAGGGAGCGCTGCCGCATGGGCTTCTCGCTGGTCGACTACCTGGTCCTCGCCGTCTACCTGGCCGGCATCACGATTTTCGGCACGCGCTTCCGCCGCTCGCACCACTCGGTCAAGGACTACTTCGTCGGCGCGAAGAACACGTCCTGGATCGTCATCAGCCTGTCCATCGTCGCCACCGAAACGAGCACCCTGACCCTCATCGGCGTGCCGGCGATTGCCTACGGCACCTTCGCGCACCCGGAACAGGGCGGCGCGCTCACCTACCTGCAGGTCGTCTTCGGCTACATCGTCGCCCGGGTCATCATCAGCCTCATCTTCATTCCCGCATATTTCCAGGGTGACCTGCTGACGGCCTATGCGCTGCTCGATCGGCGCTTCGGCTCGCGCGCGAAACATTTCGCGGCGTCGCTGTTCCTGGTGATGCGCGCGCTGGCCGAAGGGGTGCGCGTCTTTGCGGCGTCGCTCGTGCTCGGCGCGGTGCTGGCCGCGAGTTTTCCGGGGATGCCCCACTTGTGGCTCTGGTCCATCCTCTGCGTGGGCGTGCTGACGCTGGTCTACACGTTCGAAGGCGGCATCGCCGCGGTCATCTGGACGGACCTCATCCAGCTCGTGATCTACCTGGGCGGCTCGCTGCTCGCGGCCTGGGAGCTGCTCCACATGATTCCGGGCGGCTGGACGACGTTCGTGGCGCGCGCGCAGGCCGCGCACAAGCTCCAGATGTTCTCGTTCTCGTGGGACTTCACGCTGCCGTTCACGTTCTGGGCCGGCCTCATCGGCGGCACGTTCCTGACCATGGCGTCGCACGGCACCGACCAGTTGATGGTGCAGCGGCTGCTGACCTGCCGGAACCAGGGCGACAGTCGCAAGGCGCTCATCGCCAGCGGCTTCATCGTCTTCGCGCAGTTCGCGCTGTTCCTCGTGATCGGCGTCATGCTGTTCGTGTACTACCAGTTCGCCGGCGCGCCGCACCTGACGACCACCGACGAGATCTTTCCCGCCTTCATCGTCCGCAGCCTGCCGCACGGCGTGGCGGGCCTGGTCATCGCGGCGATCTTCGCCGCCGCCATGTCGAACCTGAGCGGCTCGCTCAACTCGCTGTCCTCGACGACGATCCTCGATTTCTACCAGCCGATGACTGGCGGCCTCGTGACAGAGCCCAAGCTGCTGCGCCTGTCGCGCTGGTGCACCGCGCTGTGGGGCGTTGTCCTCATCGGCATTGCGATCCTCGCGCAGGATTGGGGATCCGTGTTCACGGCCGGACTGACGATTGCCTCGCTCGTCTACGGCCCGATGCTCGGCGCGTTCCTGCTGGGCGTCGGGACGACGCGCGCGACCGAGAACGGGGTGATCGTGGGCATCGCCGTCTCGCTGGCGTGCATGCTGCTCGTGAGAATCTACACGCCGCTCGCCTGGACGTGGTACGTTCTGGTGGGGACCGTCATCTGCACCGGCGTCGGCTACGCGGCGAGCGTCTTCGCCGCCTCGCGCACGGCTTCTACCGCATCCCCACGAACCCGCCGATGATGGCTCCGTAGGCGACGTGCGCGAGCACGGTCACGATCGGAGTCCCGCGGCCGTGGTGGACGGCAGGTAGCGGCGCTCAGCCTCGAACGGCACCGCGGGCGCCAGCGTGAACGCGCCGCCGCCCGACGCGTCGAGGAGCGCCCCGAAGACGCCCGACGCGTCGAGCATCGGCAGGCAGAGCCAGTCAATCGCGCGTCGCGCGCGACGAGCGCCACCGTGCGCCCGTCGCCGATCATCGCGTAGTCGCAGAGCGGCGCGTACCCGTCGCGACGCAGGACGGGTCCGCGGCGGGACGCCACCGGCATGGTCTTCGGCTCACTGTTTTTCGAACACCGGTTTTCCGTTGGGCCCGTACAACGCGAAGGCGGGATTGTCCGCGCGCACCTCGAGACCCGCGCGCACGTTCCCCCGGCTGTCCTGGAGATTGAACGCCGACTGGTCATTGCGTACGCTCAACATCATGCGCGAACGACCCTCGCCGTCGAACATCACCAGGTTCGGCCCGCGTTCGATCGAGTTGAAGCTTGCGCGGGTCACCTTGTCCTTGTCGATGAGCGCCATCATCGGACCATCGGGCTTCATGTCCAGGGCCAGCCGAACGACGCCCGCCGGATCGACCAGGCCCAGGCCCGGCCCCTCGGCCCCGATGGTGAGCCTCGCCGCCGACTTGTCCGGCGCCACCAACTCGACCCGTGGAACCCCGTCCGGCGTGAGCGCGATGACGAGCGGCTGGCTGGCGTCGGCGCGCATCAACGCCACGCGGGGGGTGCCCGTCGCGTCGAGGCCGACGACCGCGCGGTCCGTGCCGTTGGGACCGACGAGCCGCAGCGTCGGACCGCCGCCGGTCAGACCCAGCGTGGCCAGCACCTGGCCGGTCGCGCTCTTCAGGACGAATTGCTCGGCTTCCACCACCTTGGGGACGGATGGCGATGGTGGCGCCGCCTTCTTCCGCTGGGCCGCCTTGGGGGTGGGGCGCTGGGCTGCCATCCACACCCCTGACGCCAGCACGAGCAGCAACACGACCACAACGCGGCTGAGGTGCTGATTGAACGATTCCAACCTGGCGATTCGCTCCGTCAATCGCTTCACGTCGTCGGCGTCCATGGCTTATCCTTCTCTACAATTCCCGTGCCTGCGCTCGGACGATAATGTCGCGGTGCGACGTATCGCCCAGCCCGCGTCTTTCTAAGGTACCACCTTTGCTCCCGCGATCGGCCGGCTCCGCGATCATGCAAACGAAGTTCTTGCCGTGGCTGTTCGTGCCGGCGTGGCTCGTCATCATGCTCGCCATCGCCGGCGCCGGTCTGTACCTCGGCTACAAGCGGCCCGACCTCGCCGTCGCGGTCGTCGTCTTGTTCCTGCTGGGCGCGTGGATCTTCTGGTCCTCGTGGCACGACCTCGGGCGCCACTGAACGCGGTCCCGCACGCACTCCGCTCGACACCCCCCCGCCATGACTGGCGGTCGGCGGTTCCGCCGATCGCCTGTATACTTCTGCCGCTCAGCCCCCGCCGTCCCGCAGGAGGACCACCCGTCATGACCATCGCCCAGACAGTCGCCCCGCCGCCGGCACGCCCGGGATTCCCGCGCACGTTCTGGATCGCCAACGTGATGGAGCTCTTCGAGCGGGCCGCCTACTACGGCATGAACTCGGTGCTCGCCATCTACCTGACGCGAACCGTCGTGCAGGGCGGCCTCGGCTTCAGAGAGCAGGACACCGGCCTGCTGCTGGGGGTGGTGTACGCGGCCACCTACGTGATCCCCATCCTGGGCGGCGCGCTCGCCGATCGGTACGGGTACCGCCGCATGCTGATGGTGGCCTTCTCGCTGCTGGCCGCCGGCTACTTCGCGACCGGGTTCATGTCGACCTACGCGATGGTGTTCCTCGCGCTGCTGGTCATGGCCACCGGGTCGGGCCTCTTCAAGCCCATCATCTCGGGCACCATCGCGCGCACCACCGACGAGCGCAATTCGGCGTTCGGCTTCGGCATCTACTACTGGATGATCAACGTCGGCGCGTTCCTCGCGCCGCTCGTCGTCAGCGTGCTGAAGGGCTTCTCGTGGCGGTACGTCTTCCTGGCGTCGTGCCTGTATTCGGCGCTGATGCTGCTGCCGACGGTGTTCCTCTACACCGAACCGCCGCGGCCGCAGAGCACGAAGAAGCTGAAGGACGTGCTCATGGGCGCCGTCGACGTGCTCGGCGACGCGCGGTTCATGTTGATGATCGTCATCTACTCGGGCTTCTGGATCCTCTACTTCCAGCAGTTCGGATCGATCCTCTGGTACCTGGGGGCCTTCGTCGATCGCGCGCCGGTCAGCCACGCGATTACGGGGCTGCTGCACGCCGTCGGGCTGCCCTGGACGTTCGTGTTCGACGCCGAGCACGTGACCGTCATCGACGCCGGGATGATCATCCTCCTGCAGGTGTTCGTCAGCCGCATCGTGAAGAACCGGGCGGCGCTGCCGACCATGGTGAGCGGGATGGCGATCGGCGGCCTGGGCTTCGTGCTGCTCGCCGCCTCCGAGAACGCCTGGGTCTTTGCCGCCGGCATTGCCGTCTTCGCGATCGGCGAGATGACCGCGCACCCCAAGTACTACAGCTTCGTCGGCCTGGTGGCGCCTGCAGATCGCAAGGCCTTGTACATGGGCTATGGGTTTCTCTACGGCGTGTTCGGATCGCTCGTCGGCGCCAGCCTCGGGTCGCGGCTCTACGCGTACATGCTGAAACCGGCGATTGGCACGCCCGCGGCCGCCTCGGCGGCGCGCACGTTCTGGTTGCTGTTCGTGGCCCTCGACGCGGTGGCTGTCGTCGCCTTGATTCTCTTCGCGCGCTACCTCAGCGTGGACGCGCCGAAGACGCGGTTCACCGCCCGGGTCCTGATGTACTTCGTCTATTCGCTGGTCGGGTTGCTCGGCTTTCTCTTCCTGATCCAGGCGGCGACCGCGGCAGCCGCCGATTACAAGATGATGGTGCAGGCCGCGATCTTCATGGCGATCGGCGCCGGCGGATTGCTGATGAACCGGGGGAAGGGCTAGGGGTGGTGACCGATCGGTGTCCGCGAGCGTGAGTCGCGCGAGCACGGGCGCAGCCACGGCCCTCGATGAGCCGTCGGTCGCCGGGGAAAACGCCGCGTCGCCACGCCGCTTTCCGGGCTCGACCGCCGGCAGCCTCCAATGGCTTGGCACGCGCGGGCGGCGGGGCCACCAGGAGCAACAGGAGCAGGCAGCAGACGCGACCGGTGCGGCGCGAGATGCCAGGCATGGTTACTTGTCGGGCACGGTCCGTCGCGGGGTCCGCGTCGGCGATCCGCACGACCGCGCCGGAGTTCGAGAAAGCACCGGCCGTACCAGTGCCGTTACCCCGCTCGTCAGTGCAGCCGTCGCGGTACAAGTGGGCTGTACCAGACCCGCGCCCTTCGGCGTCGCCCGGGGCGCCGTGAGCGCCACGTCGAACCGCGACAACGGAGCGACCCGCTACCGCTCTCGCTCAGACGGTCCACCGATCGCCGCCCGCCGACAGGTATCGAACATGCACGCGTGAGCCGGCCGGCTCGAATCGCGTACCTGCGCGAGGCCGGTATCGCTGAGCCCCTCGACAAGACGGCCAGCGAGTCGCGCATCGCCTGTCGCAAAAGGGGAAATCCATGCAGACCATCCTCTCCGGGAATTGGGAGCTGCTCCTGCTTCGCGGCGTCGTGGCAGTGCTCTTCGGGCTGCTGGCGCTTGCGTGGCCGGGGATCACGCTGCTCGCGCTCGTGTTCCTCTTTGGTGTGTATGTGCTCGTGGAAGGGATCGTCACGCTGGCAATGGTGGTCAGTGGACGTGCCGGCCAGTCGCGGCGCGCGATGGTCGCGCTCGGCGGAGTCCTGGACCTCGCGGCCGGGCTGGTGACCTTCGCCTATCCGGGCATCTCGGCCCTGGCCCTGCTGGTCGTCATCGCGACCTGGGCCATCGTCACCGGCGTCGTCGAGATTGTTGCGGCGATCGAGCTCCGCCGCGAACTGACTGGTGAGGCCTGGTACGTCGTCGGCGGTGTGCTGTCGATCGTGTTCGGGCTGCTGCTGCTGGCAAATCCGGGCGCCGGGCTGCTGACCGTGGCGCTGCTCATCGGCATCTACGCCCTCGTCATCGGCGTCACGCTTCTCGTGCTGGCGTTTCGACTGCGGCGACTGGTCCCCAGGACCGCATGATCCGGCGGCAGGGGCGGCCCCAAGGGTCGCCCCTGTCGCTCATTCGTTTCTGAGCGCGATGAGCGGATCGGTTCGCGCGGCGCGGCGCGCCGGCACCAGCGCGGCGGCGAGGGCGACACCAACCAGCACCGTGACGGCGCCCACCTGCGTCAGCGGATCGCGCGCGGCCAGGCCGAACAGCACGCTCTCGAGGTACCGCGATGCGACGAACGCGGCGGCGAGCCCCAGGCCGACGCCGGCGGCAAGCACCCGGCCGGCTTCGCCGAGCACCATGGCCATGATTCGATCCGGCGCGGCGCCGAGCGCGAGGCGGATGCCGATTTCGGTCCGCCGCCGCGACACGGCATAGGCCATGACGCCGTAAATGCCGACGCAGGCAAGAAACAGTGCCAGTAGACCGAGCGCCGTGGCCAGTGTCGCGAACAGCCGTTCGCGCTCCACGCCCGACGCGATCTGGTCTTCCTGCGTCAGCATGCGATCGATCGGCACCTCCGGATCGACGGCCGACACCGCGCGACGCACCGAGGGGCCGAGCGAGATCGGCGACGCCGCGGACCGCACGGCGAAGTTCGCCTCGCGCGTCTCTTCGTCCAGATACGAGAAGTACACGGTCGGCGGGATCGGGCGGCGAAGACCCACGATCGGCACATCGCCCGCCACGCCAACCACCTCGTAGGTCGGGGCGGTTGCGCGCTCGCCGAATCGGAACCGCCGCCCGAGCGGCGCGCGCGCGTGAAAGGCGCGCAGCGCGAACGTCTGGTTGATGACGACGGGGCGGACCAGCGGCGGATGGGCGAGGCCGGTGAACGTGGCGCCGGCCAGCAGCGGGATTCGCATCGTGCCAAAGAACGCGGGATCGACGATCAGCCGGTTTGCCTGCAGCGCGCGGTGGAGCGTCGCGCCGTCGACGACATTCACGGTCGAAATGGACGACGATCGAGAGACCAGCGCATGGTGCGAGAAAGACGCCGCCTCGACACCCGGCAGCGCCCGCACCCGCGCGAGGATCTCCGAGTACAGGTGGCGAATTCGCGCGGCGTCATAGTGATTGAGCGTGGGATCGACGCGAAACAGCAGCACGTTGGTCGCATCGAAGCCTGGCTTCACGCGCTCCAGGTTCTGGATGGTCCGCACCAGCAACCCCGCCGCCACCAGCACGACCACCGACATCGCCACCTGGAACGTGAGGATCGCGCGGGCGGTCCGCAACCGCGGCACCTGGGTGGCCACCGATCCGCTGCCATCCTTCATGGCGCGCATCGAGCGAAGGTCGGTGCCGCGCCACGCGGGGACGAGGCCGAAGAGCAGCGACGCCACCAGCGCCGCGACGAACGCAAAAGCCAGCACGGCCCCGCTCGTCGTGATGTCAATCGCCGCGGCGTCCAGGTTCAGGGCCGGCAGCAGGCCGTAGGCCAGCCACCTTGCGGCCACGAGTCCGGCGGCGCCTCCCAGGACGCCGATGATGAGGCTCTCCAGCATGAGCGCGCCAAGCAACCGGCCGCGCGACGCACCGAGCGCATAGCGCACGCCGACCTCGCGGTCGCGCGCGACGCCGCGCGCCAGCAGCAGCGTGGCGAGATTGGCGCACGCAATCACCACCACCAGGAGGACGATGACCGCCATGACGAGAACCGTCGGGACCAGTTCCTGGCGCATCTCGCTCATCCCGCGCGCCCCGGGCTCGAGTTCCACGCGAAACATGTGGCGCGCGGTTTCGGGCTTGGCGGCGACCACCGTGCGGCGGATCACCTGCCCGAGCTCCGGCAGCACGCTCCTCGCGTCCACGCCCGGGCCCAGGCGCGCCATCATGATCACCCACCAGTAGCGCGGGTCCCGGTACGACAGGGATTCCTCAGCGGTCTGCCCCGGCCCGGCGCCAGCCTCGCGGACGAATCGATCGTGCAGCGCAATCGGGACGGTGACATCCGACGTCTCGCCCACCTGTCGCGTCCCGTTGAAGCCCGGCGGCGCGACACCGACGACCACCGCCGGCACCTGGTTGATATGCACGGTGGCGCCGACGACATCCGCGCGGCCGCCGAAGCGCCGCAGCCAGAGCGCGTGACTGATCACGGCGACCGCCGTGGGCGCATCCGCGCGATCGTCGGCCGCCCCGAAGAAGCGGCCCACAACCGGCCGGATGCCGAGCGCGTCGAAGTAGTTGCCCGACACGGCCTGGCCGGTGGCGATCTCGGACTGGCCGTATGCGGACAGGTTGACGTGGTACAAGTCGGCGACGCCGAAGATGTCGGCGCGACCACGCAGGCGACTGCGCGCCGCCAGGAACGCATCGTAGGAGAACGAGGTCGAGTGGCTCTCATGCTCGTCGCCCGACGACCAGCCATCGAGCGACTCGTAGGGCGCCTGCTCACCGGACGCGCCAAAGACCCAGCGCAGCACGACGAGGCGGTTCGGTTCGGGCACCGGCAGCGCCCGAAAGAGCGTCGTATGTGCGAGCGCGAACACCGCGCAGCAGGCGGCCATGGCGCAGCCGAGCGAGACCACCGCGATGAGGGTCAGCAAGGGATTGCGGACGAGCGCGCGGGCCGCGTGCCGGAGGTCCTGGCCCAGCAGATCGAGCCACACGAATCCCCAGAAGTCACGGCTCTGCTCGCGCATCTGCGTCAGGTTGCCGAACGCGCGGCGCGCCTCGTCTTGCGCCGCCGCTTCGGACAGGCCTTCGGCGACGAGCGCGTCGATGCGCTGCTGCAGGTGCCAGCGCATCTCCTCGCGCAGTTCGCGGTCGAGCCGACCGCGGCGAAGCAGAAACCACAGGCGGCGGAGAAGTGACATGCTGCCCTTCCCGACATCGGCCTTCGGACTCCGGACTCTGTGTCTTCCCTAGGCCGTCGACGGATCAACCGGTTTCATCACGCGGCCGATCGCCTCGATCAGGCGCTCGAAGCCGGTCTCGGTCTCGCCCAGTTTCTTGCGCCCGGCCCGTGTGAGGCGGTAGTAGCGGGCGCGCCGGTTGTTGACCGAGTGCCCCCACTCGGACGCCACGAGCCCCTGCACCTGGAGCCGCTGCAGCGCCGGGTACAGCGAGCCCTCCTCGATCTGCAAGACGTCGCCCGAGGTGCGCTTGATGTGCTCGGCGATGCCGTAGCCGTGCATGACGCCGCTCGTGAGCGTCTTCAGGATCAGCATGTCGAGGGTGCCGGGCAGGAGGTCCGCGCGGGCGCGTTTGGCTTGTTCCATAGAATGACTATGGGAGGATAGCGGCGAGGCGGGCGTCTGTCAACCCGCGGCGGCTCGGTACCCATCGGCGGAAATCTGTGAGAATCTGCGGCTCGGTACCCATCCGGGAGAATCTGCGTAAATCTGCGGATCGGTTCCATCCATGTGAATCTCGCGTGAATCTGCGGGATCGGCCCGTGAATCTGCGTGGATCTGCGGATGAGTGACTCGCGGGCGCGCCATTGGGCGGCGGCTGTCCAGCGGGTCTGCGGACGGGCCCGTCAGCGGCTGGACAGCCGAAAACGGCTAGTCTGCCCGCCGCCCCCGCGCTATAGTCGCAATCAAGAACCGAGGACGAACCCCATGGACCTCGACCCCGTCACCTGCCGTCGCGCGCGCCTCGCGAAGGATGCCCGTTTCGACGGCCGTTTCTTCGTCGGCGTGAAGACCACGGGCGTCTTCTGCCGGCCGATCTGCCCGGCGGTATCGCCCAGGGAATGCAACGTCGAGTACTTCCCGACCGCGGCGGCGGCGGCCGAAGCCGGCTTCCGCGCATGCCTGCGCTGCCGTCCCGAGTGCGCGCCGGGAACCCCGGCGTGGACGGGCGCCTCGGCCACGGTTGCGCGGGCATTGCGACTCATCGGCGACGGCGCGCTCGAGGCCGACGGCGTCGACGCGCTGGCCGACCGCCTCGGCGTCGGCGCCCGGCACCTGCGCCGCCTCTTCCTCGACCATCTCGGGGCCAGCCCGGTTGCCATCGCGCAGACGCGCCGGCTGCTGTCGGCCAAGCGGCTCATCGACGAAACGGACCTGCCGCTGACCGCCATCGCGATGGCCGCGGGCTATGGCAGCATCCGTCGCTTCAACGCGGCGTTCCTCGCCAGTTACGGGCGCAGCCCCCGCGATCTGCGCCGCCACACGCTCGTCGTCCGAAATCCGACGACCGACCGCCGAAGTCGCGGACGGGACCCGCACGCCGGACTCCGGACACCGGACTCCGAACATCGGACATCGGACATCGGACATCGGACGACACCCGGCGAATCCGTCCTGCCCCGCTACGTATTCCAGCTGCGGTATCGCCCGCCGTTCGACTGGGACGCCCTTCTCGCGTTCCTCGGGCCGCGAGCGATTCCCGGCGTGGAACTGGTGGACGGGAGCGCGTACCGGCGGTCAATCCAGATTGCCGGCGCGACTGGCTGGCTCGAGGTCACCGCGCGCGAACCGGGCGCGCTCCAGGTGTCCATCGAATTTCCCGAGCCGGCGCAGATGCTGCGCATCGTCTCGCGGGTGCGGCGCATGTTCGACCTCGACGCCGATCCGATGGCGATCGACGCGCACCTGGCGCGCGATCCGATGCTGGCGCCGCTGGTCGCGCGGCGTCCGGGCCTGCGCGTGCCCGGCGCGTGGGACGGCTTCGAGCTGGGCGTCCGGGCGATCCTCGGGCAGCAGGTCAGCGTGGCCGCGGCCACCACGCTCGCCGGACGGTTGGCGGCACAGTTCGGACGCCCCATGGAACCGGCGGCGCAGGCCGGCGACGGCCTGACGCACACGTTTCCCCCGCCGGCGGCCGTTGTCGCGGCGCGCGCCTCGGACATCGGGGTACCCGCCAGGCGCGGCGAAGCGATCCAGCGGTTCGCCGACGCGGTCGCGCGCGGTGTCGTCTCGTTCGAGGGCGGCGTGGCCGCCGGCGCCTTTCGCGAGCGTCTCCTCGAACTGCCGGGCATCGGCGAATGGACGACGGAGTACATCGCGCTGCGCGCGCTGGGCGATCCGGATGCGTTTCCGTCCGGCGATTTGGGATTGCTGCGGGCAACCGGGCTCGGCAGCGCCGGAGATCTGCTGAAGCGGGCGCAGGCGTGGCGGCCGTGGCGCGCGTATGCGGCGCTGCATTTCTGGACGGGCGGCGCCAACGCCACCCCCGCAATGGCGAAACGTGCGTGACAAGGAGTTGGTGATGGCAGGCGTGGTTGACTACGTGTGGATGGACAGTCCGGTAGGGAGGCTCCTGCTCGCGGCCGATGAGGCTGGGCTGCGGCAGCTACTCTTCGCCGACGGGCGATCCGAGGTACAGCCGCAGCCGGGTTGGCGTGAGGACGGAACTCGGGTGGCCGACGCGGTGGGGCAACTGCGTGCGTACTTCGCGGGCCAGCGGCGCACGTTCGAGCTGCCGCTCGCGCCCGAGGGCACGCCGTTCCAGCAGCGCGTCTGGCGCGAACTGCTGAACATCCCGTACGGCCAGACCATCTCCTACGGGGAGCTGGCGCGCCGCCTGGGGAACCCGAACGGATCGCGCGCCGTCGGCCTCGCCAACGGCGCCAATCCGATCTCGATCGTCATCCCGTGCCACCGCGTGATCGGCAGCACCGGCAAGCTCACCGGCTACGGCGGCGGCTTGAAGACCAAGCAGTGGCTGCTCGCGCTCGAGCGCGTGGGGTCAGGTCTTGAATTGCCACTCCACTAGAGGCCGCCGGGACGACCGGACGTCGAAGTTCCCGGTATTGCGGTGCCGCTGCTGCTCGGAGACGTCGTCGTCGTCACCGCCGGGAAGGACACGACCGAGCCGCCCGCCACGGTCATGGTTCCGCCCGTCGCGCCTCCCGCCGGGGCCGCTTCCTGCAGCGCCTCGAAGTCGATGATCGCCCGCACGTAGTCGAGCGCCGCCGACAGTTCGTTGTTGCGCGCCTGGGCGAGATCGCGCTGGGCCTGGACGACGAGGAAGCTCGTCGACATGCCCACCTCGAATCGCTTCTGCTCGGCGTCGAGCCGCTGCTCGGCGAAGTCGCGCGCCGCCCGGCTGGTCTCGATGCGCTTGGTGTTGGCCTCCATCTGCCAGGCCGCCTGGCGCAACTGCCGCACCGCCCTGATCTCCGCGGCCTGCAGCCGGCTTCGCGCCTGCGTCTCCTGGATGCGCGCGCTCGCGAGCCCCGCATCGTCGAAGCTGTAGCCAATCGGATAGCTGAGCGTCAGCCCGAAGGTCCACGTCGGGAAGTTGCGGCCCATCACCTGGTTCATCACGCTGCCGAAACTGCTGATGGCGGTGCCCGTGACGACCCCAGGGAACCCTCCCGTGCGAACCAACTGCGTGCCACCCAGCCCCGTCGTGCCGTAGCTGCCCTGCAGCCGCAGGTCGGGCAGCCGCTGGCTCTGGGAGAACCGGACGCCCGTCTCCGCGTTCGCGACGTCGTCGCGGGCCCGGATCAGATCCTGGCGCGTCTTCATCGCTTTCTGGATCACGGCATCGACGTCGGGGAGCGGCACGCCGACCGGCGTCGAGTCGGTCGGCTCGATCGCTTCGTTCCAGAACGACGGCGCATTCGCGTCGAAGATGAGGAGCCGCAGCGCGTCTTCGGCCTGGCGCGCCTGCACCTGCGCGAGCACGAGGTTCTCCTCGCGCTGCGCCTGCTCCGCTTTCGCGGACAGCAGATCGAGCGGCGGGGCGTTGCCCACCTCGACGCGGGCCGCGTTGGTCCGCACCAGTTCCCGCGCCAGGTCGAGCGATTTCTGCTGCACAGCGACCGAGGCACGTCCCGCCACCAGGTTCCAGTACGCGCGCTTCACGTCGGCCAGCGTGCGCACCACCGTCTCGCGGAATCTCGTGTCCGACATTTCCTTGTTGCGCCTGCTCACCACGAGCTGCTGGCGCGGGCTGTCGATGGCGAAATCACGCAGCAGCGGCTGCGAGAACGAGATCTGCATCACCGACCCGAGGCTCGGGCTGAAGCTCTGGAAGAAGCTGTTCGTCGTCTGGCGCGAGGCGTTCCACGACAGGCTGTAACTGGCGCCCGCCCATGGCAGGCGCTGCCCCACCGCCAGCGTCGAATTGACCCCGTCGGTGGTCGTGCCTCCTGCGTTGACGAGCAGGTTGCTCGGCGGCTGCAGCTGGTGCGTGCGGCCGAAGTTGCCGGACAGGGCCGGCAGGTACGCCGCCGACGCCTGTGCCACCCGCTGCTCGGCGACCTGCGGTTCGAGCCGGTCCACCGCGATGTCGAGGTTGTTCTGCAGCGCCAGCCGCACCGCATCGTCCAGCGTCAGGCGTGTCGGCGCGCTGCCCGGCGAGGAGGGCGGAGCCGCCGTCGTCTGCGCGACCGCGACCGCCGATCCGGCAACCATCAGCAACCAGCCGACGACGATCGAACGTGTAATACCGGCCTTCATGGACAGCTCCGACTTGTGATCGATGGAGTCACTACGTTCTGACCGCCGTTTCCGGCGCCAGCTTCCGCCGCCCGAACCGCAGCTTCCGCGCGTCGTCGAACAGCGAGTAGGCCACCGGGATCGCGACCAGCGTGAGCACCAGCGCCAGCGACTGCCCGCCGATGACGATGAAGCCGATGGATCGGTTCGTGCCCGCGCCGAGACCGCCCGAGACGACCAGCGGCACCATGCCCGCGACAAAGGCCGCCGTGGTCATGAGGATCGGCCGGAACCGGTTGCGGCAGGCGCGGATGACCGCCTGCGTGGTCGGCATGCCCGTGGCCACCAGCTGGTTCGCCTGGTCGATCTGCAGGATCGCGTTCTTCTTCACCACGCCGAACAGCACGAACAGGCCGAGCGCCGACATGATGTTCATCGACTGCCCGACGACCACGATCGAGAAGATCGCGAAGGGCAGCGTCAGGGGCAGCGACATCAGGATCGTGACCGGATGCAGCCACGATTCGAACTGCGCGGCGAGGATCAGGTACATGAAGATGAGCGACAGCCCGAAGGCCGTCAGGAAATTGCCCGCGGCGCGCCCCATCTCGCGCGACTGCCCGGTGAACCGCACCTGGTAGGACGCCGGCATTCTCAACTCCGCGGCCGCCTGCTGCATCGACGTCATGATCGGCGTCTGGGAGAACCCGGGGAGCACGTCCACCAGCACCGTCACCTGGCGCTGCCGCTGGTAGCGGTCGATCTCGGTCGGCGCTTCCCCGTTCGTCAGCATCGCCAGGTTCTCGAGCGGCAGGCTGCCGAGCCGCGTCGACGGCACGGTCAGGCCGGCCAGGTCGCTCGCACTCGCCCGGTCCGCGGCGCGCGCCCGCAGGTGCACTTCGTACTGCTCGCCGCCCTCGTTGTAGGTCGTCACCTCGTCGCCGCCCACGAGCAGCCGCAGAGCGCCCGCAACGTCGCTCACCTGCACGCCGAGATCGGCGGCCTTCAGCCGGTTCAGCGTGACCTGCACTTCCGGCTTGCCAAGATTGAGCGAGGTGTCCACGTCAACCGCGCCCGGGATCTTCGTCGTGGCCGCCTCGATGCGTTCGGCGTACTTCGCCATCTGGCCCAGGTCCGGTCCATTGAGAAGGAACTGGATGTCGCCGCTTCCGCCGCCCATGCTCGACGCCGGCCGCACCGAGGTCCTCAGGTGCTCGGCGTCAAACATCGGCAGGATCGCCGACCGCACCTGGTCCATGATCTCGAACTGGTCGCGCTTGCGCTGCTCGATCTCCGACAGCTTCACGTAGATCGACGACACGTTCGGCGTCGTGGCGGAGTCACTCGCGACCGTCACGAGGGTGTAGGCGGTTTCCGGGACCCGGTCGCGGATCATCGTGGCGACACGGTTCGTGATGAGCTCGGTGGACTGCAGGCTGGCGCCTTCCGCCGCGCGGATGCCGACGAGGACTTCCGACTGATCGTCCACCGGCAGGAAGTTCTTGTGGACCACGATCGCCAGTGGAATCGTGGACAGGAACACGAGCCCCATGACGAGGACCACGATCCGCCGATTGGCGAGCGCCCAGTCGAGCAGCCGCGTGTAGCCGTGGTCCATCCGGCTGAACAGCCAGGTGTCCTTCGAGCTGTGACGGTCGCCCTTCCCGCCCTGCGGCACGGCGCGCAGCCACCGCGAACCCAGCATCGGCGTCAGCGTGAAGCTGACGAGCAGTGACACCAGCACCGCGAACGCCATCGTGAGGCCGAAGCTCTGCATGAAGCGCCCGACGATGCCGCCCATGAACCCCATCGGCAGGAAGATCGCGACGAGCGACATCGTCGTGGCGAGGACGGCCAGGCCGATTTCCTTGGTGGCCTCGACCGCCGCCTGCATCGGCGGCTGGCCCTTCTCCTCGATGAACCGGTAGATGTTCTCGATGACGACGATCGCGTCGTCGATGACGATGCCGACCGAGAGCGTGAGGGCGAGCATCGTCATCGAGTTGAGCGTGAAGCCCTCGTACCAGATCAGGCCGAACGTCGAGACGATGGAGGTCGGGATGGCGATGGCGGCGATGATCGTGGAGCGGAGGTTCCAGAGGAAGAACGCCACCACGAGCGCGGCCAGCAGGGACCCGAGCACGAGGTGTTCCTTCACCGTGTCGATCGACGCCTTGATGTATTCCGACGAGTCGCGCAGCGTCCGGATGTCGTAGTCGGGCGGCAGCGTCGGTTTCAGTTCCTCGAGCCGGCGCTTCACCTCGTCTACCACGGCGACCGTGTTCGTGCCGGACTGCCGGCGAATCTGCAAGGTGACCGCCGCCGCGCCGTTGACGTTCGAGAGCGACGTGGGCTCCGCCATGCCGTCTTCAACGCTGGCGACATCGGCGATCGTGACCGGGTGGCCCTCCCGCTCGCGCACGACGATCTGGTTGAACTCGCCGACCGACTGCACGCGGCCGCGCGTGCGCACGCTGATCCACTGCGGCCCGGTCTCGAGGCGGCCGCCGGGCACCTCGACGTTCTGCATCGCGAGCGCGCGGGAGACGTCGTTGACCGTCAGGTTGTAGGCCTGGAGCCGGCCGGCATCGAGCCAGATGTTGATCTGGCGCTGGCGCCCGCCGACCAGCAGCACCTGGCCGACGCCGTTCACGTTCTCGAGCGCGCGCCGCAGCACCTTGTCGGCGAACTCGGTCGTATCCCGGATGGGCCGTTTCGAGGACACGGCCACCGTCAGCACGGGCGCCGCATCCGGATCGAATTTCTGGATGACCGGCTGCCGGATGGTCTGGGGCAGCTGCGGCAGGACGCGGTTCACCTGGTCGCGCACTTCCTGCGCGGCCACGTCACCGTTCTTCTCGAGGAGGAAGGTCGCCACGACGATCGAGACGCCCTCGGCGGAGGTCGAGCGCAACTCGTCGAGACCGCTGATCGTGTTGACGCCCTCTTCGATCGTATCCGTGATTTCGCGGTCGATCTCTTCGGCCGATGCGCCCGGATTGGCGGTGGTGATGATGATGGTGGGAAAGTCCACCTTCGGCATCCGGTCGACGCCGAGCTGCAGGTAGCCGAAGACGCCGATGACGACCAGCGCCAGGATGATCACCGTGGCGAACACGGGCCGGCGCACGCACAGGGCAGCAAGCCATTGCATCGATCTCGCTCCTATCGCGACCCGGTCGCAGGGGCCCGCCGCGCGGGCCCCTTGCCCGAAACTGGTTCAGCAACCGTGGTCGCGACCGCCGCGGTCGTGGCCGGGCGGCCGACGCGGACCCGCGCGCCGTCCACCAGCCGATCGACGCCCGTCTGCGCCACCTCGTCGCCCTCGGCGATGCCGTTGACGATCTCGATCCCGTCGCCCACCGCCTGCCCGAGGGTCACCATGCGTTCTTCCACGCGGTCGCCCTTGATGACGTAGAGGCGCGTGCTGCCTGCGAGCGTGCGGACGGCGGCCGACGGCACGCACAACGCGCGGGCGTTGCCCGGCTGCTCGATGGCCGCGGTGGCGAACAGGCCCGGTTTCAACGTCGCGTCGGCGTTGGGCACGACGGCTTCGATCGTCAGGGCGCGCTGGTCCACCCGCAGTGACGGCGACACGTACCGGACCTCTCCCTTGAACTTGCGTCCCGGGTAGGCGTCCACTTCGAGTTCGAGCAACTGGCCGCGGCGAATGAAGGACAACGACTGCTCGGGCACCGTCAACTCGACGCGCAGCGGGTTGATGCGGACCACGGTGACGACCTTCGTGCCGCGCGTCACGAAGTCGCCGACGCTCACCTTGCGCTCGACCACGAGCCCGGCGAACGGCGCGCGGACGGTGGTGTCGGTCAACGCCTTTTTCGCGAGCGTCAGGCGGGCCCGCGCCCCTTCGAGCGAGCGATAGAGCTGCCGCGCGGTGTTGCGCGCGGTGTCGTACTGGCGCGCCATCAGCTCGACCTGCGTCCGGCGCTGGTCGAACTCGGATCCCGAGACGACGTGGTCGTCGTAGAGCTTCTTGATGCGCGCGAACTCGGCCTCGGCCAGTTCCTTCCCTGCCCGCGCGTTCGACACCTCAGGCACGCGCTCGGCGTCGAACGGCTGGTCGCCGGCGATGCCCAGGCGGACTTCGATCTGGCCGACGTTGGCCTCGGCCTCCTTCAGCGACGCGTCAGCCTCGGTCTCGGCGAGCCGCAAGAGCGGCGAGCCCTGGTCCACGCGGCTGCCCCGCTCGACCGGGGTCTCCACCACGCGGCCGGTGGTCTCGGCGGCCACCTCGGCCTCTTCGTCTGCGGTGAGGCTCCCGGTGACCTTCAGCAGGCGCGTGACCGGCACAAACGCCGCGCGCGCGGCGGTCACGTCAACGACCAGCGCGCCCGGGCCAGCCGCGGCGCCCGGCGGCGCCGTGCGCCCGCACCCGAACGTGGCTCCGAGCAGGACCGGGCAGATGAGCACCAGGGCGACATCGCGAACCATACTGAACGTCCTCCGCGTTGCCGGGGTCAGGTCTTGATTTGCCAGTTTTTTCACGACCTGGCACCCTTCGCCGCCTTTGGCGCGCGTCGCGTCACCGGCGGTTGCTGGCGTGCCGCATGAAAGCACCGATCGGCATTGAACGTGATCGGCACGCCGTGGCGGAGACCGGTCAGCGTTGTCTCCAGCACATCGCGCGCGAGCGCGTCGGCGATGCGGCGGGGAATGAAGCGATCGCTCAGGCGGATGACGGCGGCGCCGTGGATGGCCGTCGCGAGAATGTGAAACACGACGTCCGGGTTGGTGCCAACCGGGAACGTGCCCGACGCGACGCAGCGCGCGATGACCTCGCGCAGCTCGTCGCGCGTCGGCCGCATGAAGGCGAAGCGGTCCCATTCGCGGCTGATGCGCGGCACCTGTCGGTCGACGAACATCAGCGCGAAGTACTCCGGCCGCGCCTTGCTGAACTCGTAGTAGCGCCAGAAGCGGCGGCGCAGCGTGTCGAGCGGATCGGCGGCCGGCTCGCCGGCGCTGATCGCCCGGTGAAACAGGCGAAAGCCGGTTTCGGCGATGGCAAAGAAGATGTCTTCCTTGCTCGAGAAGTAGCGATAGATCGCGGGCGGGCTGTAGTCGATTCGTTCGGCGATCTTCCGAATCGAGGCGTTCTCGTAGCCTTCCTTCAGGAACAGCTCGCGGGCGGCGGCCAGGATGGTGCGCCGCATCTGCTCGTGATCCCGGTCCCGTCGTTCTCTCACGCCCATCGGCTGCGGCGCCCTCGTCCGCGCTCTGACGCTCGGGTTGAGGCTTTCGGCTTTGGGCTCTTGGCCTTGGACTTTCGGCCTTCGGAACCGCTCACGGCGCGAACAGTGTTCGCAGACGTTAACACCGTTCGCGACCCTGCACAAGAGCCGAGTCCCGACGTTTGAAGAAGGCGCGCGCCGGTTACCAGGCGGGCGGCTGGAACTTTTCCGCCGCTCGTGACATTACATCACCAGGGCCGACGGTAAGGCTGCGGCCCGCGCGGCACTGGTTGAGGTGCCCATCAACACCGTGCGATCCCGGCTGTTCCGCGCGCGGGCGGCTCTCGCAACCCTGCTCGCCGGCGGCGTGCAGACGGCATCGCTCGACATGGGTCCCGTCTCGACCGGCACCCGCCTGCGCAACGCGATGATCGACGGCTACCGCACCGCGATCGAGAGCGCGCTCGACCTGCTCCTGTTCCTGCTGCGCGAAGGCCCGCGGCTCGTGTTCTGGGGGATCGTGCTCATCGGGCTCGCGTGGCCGTTGAGGATCGCCTGGCGGACGTCAGGCTCCAGGCTCCGGGCTCCAGGCTCCGGCCAATAGGTGGCTCCAGGCTGAGGCCCGCCCCCGGAAGCCGAGAACATGCCCGGAGCCTGGAGCCGACTCTCCCCTACTGCCCGACGATCGGCGTGAAGATGGCCGCCACCTGCTGCCACTGGCCGTTCTTCTTCTCGAAGATGCGCATGACGCGCGTCGGCGGAACCTGCTCGCCGCCGGGGAGCGTGCCCGAGTTCTTCAACACGACCCGCGCCGTGTTTCCGTCCACCAGGATCTGGACGTCGCTGTTCTCCAGCACGCCGCCCGACTTCTTCGCGTTCTCCTGGACGGACTTCAGGAATTCCGTCTTCCCGACGACGGCCTCGGGCGTGATGCGGACGTAGGCGTCGGCGGTGAGCTTCGAGTACGCCTTCGCGTCGCCCGCCACGAACGCGTTGCCGAGGTTCTCCTGCGCCTGCCACACGGCGCGCTCGTCGTCGGAGCTGAGCGTCGGCGCCACGCTGTGGAACCCGGGCTTCCCGCCCATCGCGGTCGTGCCGGTCGTGCCGGTCGTCGCCATGGCCGGGCTGCCGGCCGCCGGCGTCGCAGCAGCCACCTTGACGCCTTCATGGGCCCGCAGCTTCCACTGCCCGTCGCGATCCACCCACTGCTGGAGGAAACGAACGTCGGTCCCGTCGTTCATGTGCGCCACGCCGGTCAGGACCGCCGAGTTGCCGGACACCACGACGCGCTGGACATCGACCGTGTGCACGGGTGCCGGAAGCATCGACAGCATCTGATCCTTGCCGGTGACCTGGCCGTTGCCGGCGGAGATCCAGGTCAGATCGTCGGTCACGAAGTTGCCAACCGCATCCTTGTTGCCCTGCTGTGCGGCCTCGAGCATCTGTTGCTGGGCAGCCTTCACCTGTTGTTCGGTGTCGCCCGGCGCCTTCGGTTGTGAGGAGCCCGTCTGCGCAGATGCCGCAGCCGCAACAAGCACGAAAACGATCGACACGATCGACCAACGGCGTATTCCGCTCATGTGTGTCTCCCTGTCTGACAGGCCATGGCTCGAGTCGGCACGGCCTGTCATCGATAAACGATTGGCAGTCCGGGTGGAGTGTCACCGCGGACCGGTAATGATGAGGTTGCCCGCTGCGACCTCCAGGTCGCCAGCGAGCCGTTGAGGCAGGCAATCCTGCAAAGCCGCGGCCGGCATCCCGATCGACGTGTCGGGCGCCCCCCGGCGGCGGTTTGCCGGTTGCGACCAGGCGGTCACGGCGATCGCCGGTCCGCACGCGGCAGAACGATCTCTCGGCGGGAGCGGATTCTCGGCCGCTACCTGGGCGGCAGAGGGGACGTGCAGAACGCGCAACGACGCGCGGCGATGGCCACGTCGCTCAGACATTCAGGGCATTTGCGGGTGGTCGGGTCCGGCAAAGCCTCGCCGCGGCGGCTGCGCGCCACGATCGCGTTCACCGGCACGACGACGAAGAAGTACACCGCGGTGGCGACGAGCAGGAACGAGACCAGCGCGTTGATGAAGTCGCCGATCATGAACTTGCTGCCGTTGACGGTGAAGATAATCGCGGAGAAGTCCGGCTTTCCCGCAATGGCGGCAATCAACGGCGTGACCAGGTCCTTGACCAACGCCGCGACCACGCCGCCGAACGCGGCGCCCACGACGACGGCCACGGCCAGATCGACGACGTTGCCCCGCATCAGGAATTGTCTGAAGCCTTTCAGCATCGCGTCTCCATCAGTAGTGCCAGGTGCTCGTGCTTGGTGCTAGTGCTCGTGCTGGGTGCTACGTGCGTGCTCCTGCTGAGCAAGCCGCTTGCCACAAACGAAGGGAGGGTCCCGAGGCCGAACGACCGTCAGGCCGGCAGGCCGTTCTCGAACGTCGCGCGCAGATCGCCTGCCCGCAGCATCGCCTCGTCCCAATCCTCGAGATCTTCAGAGCCCGCCGGGTGGTCGTTGACGAACCAGACGAGCGTGACCTCGAGGCCGCGCGGGAACAGCATGGCGCGCACGCGCCTGCCGTCGCGCGTGACGAGGCTCCAGACTTCGGTGGGATGGAAGTCGATGCTCATGCCACCAGATTATACGGCCGCGCCGGCCCAGCCCGGCCATGACAGAATGAGGTTCCACACGTACGAGGAGCCTCACCATGCGCCACTGGCACCGTCTGTCCGTCTGGTTCGGCCTGGTCGTGCTCGCCGCGGCGATCGTCACGGCGACGCTCGCCGCCGAGCGTCCCGATTCCGCATCCAAGCCCGAAGGGCTGAAATTCCGATTCCTGGGCCCGGCCGTCGGCAACCGCGCCGCCGCCGTCGCGGGCGTCCCTGGCGATCCGAGCATCTACTATGTCGGCGCTGCATCCGGCGGCGTCTGGAAAAGCACCAACGGCGGCGTCGACTGGAAGCCCGTGTTCGACAGCCAGCCGGTTGCGGCGATCGGCGCCCTGGCGGTCGCGCCGTCCGACCCGGCGGTGGTCTGGGCCGGCACCGGAGAAGCCTGGGCCATCCGGGACACCGACGTGATGGGCGACGGCGTCTACAAGTCGGTGGACGCCGGAAAGACGTGGGCGCACATGGGCCTCGACGAAACCGGCCGCATCGCCCGGGTCGTGGTCGACCCGAAGAACCCCGAGGTGGTCTTCGTCTGCGCGGTCGGGCGGATGACCGGCCCGCAGCAGGAACGGGGCGTGTACCGGACGACCGATGGCGGCCAACGCTGGGAACGCGTCCTGTTCGTGGACGAGAACACGGGCTGTTCGGGGCTGTCGATGGACCCGAACGATCCGCGAACGCTGTTTGCCGGCACGTGGCAGGTTGAGATGCACACGTGGGCGATGTTCAGCGGCGGTCCCGGGAGCGGCGTCTTCGTGTCTCACGATGGCGGGACGAAGTGGAGCCGGATCGAAGGGCAGGGCCTCCCGACGTCGCCCGTCGGCAAGATCGACGTGGCCGTCGCCCCGTCCGACTCGCGCCGGGTCTACGCGCTCGTCCAGACGCGCGACCAGGGCTCGCTCTGGCGCTCCGACGATGGCGGCCAGTCGTGGCGCGTCGTCAACTGGCAGCGCGGCCTCATCGGCCGCGCCGGCTACTACATCCGCCTCGCGGTCTCCCCGTCGAACGAAGACGAGATCCTCGTCGCCGACAGCTCCTTCTGGCAATCCACCGACGGCGGCCTCACGTTCCGCGAAACCGACTGGAGCGGCGACAGCCACGACATCTGGTTCGATCCGCGCAACCCCGATCGCTTCGTCATCACCGACGACGGCGGCCTCGTGATTACGACGCAGCACGGGCGCACCTTCATGCGGCCGGTGCTGCCGATCGGTCAGATGTACCACGTCGCCCTCGACAACCAGGTGCCCTACAACGTCTACAGCAACATGCAGGACGACGGGACGCTGCGCGGGCCGGTGACCAGGCCCGAACGCATCGCGGGCGGCTACGACACGGGCGCGCCGTGGGAGCACCACCTGGGCGGGTGCGAGTCGGGCTTCACGATCCCGGACCTGGTCGACCCGAACATCGTCTGGGCCAGCTGCTACGGCAACAAGGTGACGCGCTACGACGCCAGGACGGACGTCGCGCGGTCGGTGCAGCCCTATCGAATCACGCTCGATTCGCCGCCGAACGACGCCAAGTACCGCTGCCACTGGACGTCGCCGATTGCCGTCGATCCCTTCGATCACGACAGCGTCTACTATGGCTGCCAGGTGATCTTCAAGACGAGCAACGGCGGCCAGAGTTGGACTGTGATCAGCCCGGACCTCTCCACCAATGATCCCGCCCGCATCGTGTCGTCGGGCGGCATCGTCGGCGACAACCTCGGGCAGTTCTATGGCGAGGTGGTCTTCGCCATCGCGCCGTCCACCGTGCAGAAGGGCCTCATCTGGGCGGGCACCAACGACGGCCAGGTGTGGCTGACAAAGGACGGTGGCGCCGAGTGGGCCAACGTGACGAAGAAGATCAACGGCCTGCCCGCCTGGGGGACCATCACGACGATCGAACCGTCGCACTTCGATGCGGGCACCGCCTATGTCGCGGTGGACGTCCACCTGATGGACAATCGGGAGCCGTTCATCTACAAGACCTCGGACTTCGGGCAGACGTGGAGGAAGGTCAGCGACGGCCTGCCGGGCAAGCATCCGCTGGCATACGTGAAGTCGGTGGCCGAGTCGCCCAACCGGAAGGGGCTGCTGTTCGCCGGGACGGGGCACGGCTTCTATTACTCGCTCGACGATGGCGGGCATTGGACCGAGTTGCAGGAAGGCCTGCCGCGTGCGCCGGTTACGTGGATTGCCACGCAGAAGGCGTATCACGACGTGGTGGTGTCGACCTACGGACGCGGGCTTTACGCGCTGGACGACGTGTCGCCGCTCGAGCAGATGGCGTCGGAGAAAAGCGAGGCTCCGCTCCGCCTGTTCGCGCCGCGCCCGACCTATCGCTACGCGGGCACGGGCGGCCAGGCGCTGATCACCTTCAACCTCTCGGCCACGCCGAAGGACCAGGTGAAGCTCGAGGTGCTCGACGCTGCCGGCGCCGTCGTGCGCACGTGGAAGACGGCCGCGCAGGCAGGCGTGAACCGCGTGCCGTGGGATCTTCGCTACGACGGGCCAAGGCTCGTGGCGCTGCGCGCGACGCCGCCCGAGAACGCGCACCTGTTCGAGGAACCGAGGTTCCGCGGCAAGGACAGCCGCCCGGTGACGCACTGGGGCCTCGAGGGAGCGGGCGCGGGCCCGATCGCGGTGCCGGGCACGTACTCCGTGAGGCTGACGGTCGGCGACCGCTCAGCCACCCAGCCCCTGGAAATCCTCAAGGACCCGAAGATGCCGGGCAGCGATTCTGACCTGGCCGCCTCGCTGAAGATGCAGCTGCGGATTCGCGAGGACATCAGCGCGGCCGCGGACATGATCAATGAGATCGAAAACGTCCGCCGCGAGCTGGAGGAGGTGCAGCGGGGTCTGCAGGCGAAGAAGGGGCAGGAGGACACGCTGAAGGCCGTCTCCGGCATGGGGGAGAAACTTGCCGCGGTGGAGGATCGACTGCTCGAACCCGCGGCCCGGTTGAGCGACGACAAGTACTTCCAGCAGCGCTACCGCGTCTACATGAGCCTGCTGTGGCTCAACGGCGAGGTGGGGCCGGGCGCCGGCGACGTCGCCGGCGGCCAGGACTTCAGGCCCACCGATTCGTCGGCGGCAACGCTCGACGAGATTGAGAAGGACCTGGACGCGGCGCGCACCGCCTATCGGGATCTGATGGACAAGGAGCTCACCGCCTATCGCAAGGCGATGGCGGACCGGAAGATGTAGCGGCCGGCCTCAGGGCGGTCGGGCCGACGTGTCGGGCGTGGCGGCGGTGGCACCCCGCGCCGCCGCCCACGGCGCAAGATATGGAATCTCTGGTGCCGGGGCCGGGCCTCGAACCCGGACGGGGTTGCCCCCACAGGATTTTAAGTCCGATTAAGCCCGTCAGAACAGGCCTGAATCTGCTGTTTTCCTAATGATTCTGCCGCCTGCGTCCGCCCTGGTCCGCCCGAATCCGCCGCCCACGGTTAGCGCTACGGTTAGCGCTGCCATTTCTGCTAGACTGCCAGCAAACTGACGTCCAAGGAATTCCGAAGGGAGGCGCGACTTGCCCGACGCCGTCTACTCCAACCACATCGAGGTTCGGTCCGCGTTCTACGATTTTACGCTCACCTTCAGTCGCGTGTCGGAGATAAAGCAGGACGATCAAGGCAAGATCGAGCCCGTCGTGGAGCTCATGGCCCGCGTCCAACTCTCTCCGCAACACGCAAAGATGTTTCTGGGCGCGCTCGCCTCGAATGTCGCGAAGTATGAGGAACGCTTCGGAAAGATCGCGGACCCGCCGGCCGAATTGATCGAATCAAGCAAATGAAGGGCGGGCCCGAGGATCGGCCGATCGTCACCACGACGGCGCCGAAGATTGTCTTCTCGGCGACCGACCCATTTGGCGTCGAGGTCTACATGACCGGCGACACGCTAGAGGCCAAGTCCTACCACCCCGAAATTGACGACTTCGACGGCCACCGCGATGCCGTCGAGGACCCCGCCCTGGTTGCCCATCATGTGGAATCATCCGACCGGCGAATCTACTTGAGCCACGCGTGGGATCCCTCCGACCCAGCGTACGCTCCTCTGCTCCGGATGATAGTGGCGGCCGTGGACAGTACGGGGTCGCGTGCGAAGATCATCACGGCCTACAACCACACCGCCACAGCTTTGCCGACAACACTTGGGACGCCCGTGGTGTTCAACGACGACACGCTCCCGAAGAAGCGCTAGCGGCCGGAGATGGCGTAGTCGCTGAGGATCGAGGCAGCGAGTGCCGAAACTTGAGGGAGGAGATCCGCCTGTGGGTTGAAATCGAAACGACGGCGGACGTCGTACACGGTCACTCCGAGCACGCGTCGCTGGTCGTTCAGGCGAAGGATGACATTCGAGCCGAACTCCTGCCCATGCGTCGTGGACTCCGGACTCCACGACACGTACAGCACGTCATCGTTGCCGTTGTAGTGATAGCGCAGGGCCGGAGTTTTCGTAAGGTTTAACGTCTGAGCCATATGGGCCAAGCTGGGCGTACCGCCAGTACCGCGCAGCAAATTCCACGCCTACCCTATCGGACCGTCGAGCTAGCACCTGCAGACCAGACCCATGCCGGATCGTGAGTATACCCTACAACGCCGCGGGCTGACTGTCTTCAGATTAGACGCCAAAAGTCGCTGCGCCGGTCCCGGGCCGGACGTGGCGAACATTTGACGAACCGCGCGTCGCTCTACCGCTCCTGGCCGCGACCTTTCGACGAACGTCGTCGGTCCGCCGCGGTACTCGTCCCGACGGCGGCCAACTTCGAAACCGCTACCCGCAGATCCGCCTCGTTCACGATGTCGTATCGGTCGAACACGCTCCGCGTCTTGTGCCCGGTGAGCAGCATGGCCGTCTTCTCGGACACGCCCGCGCGCACCAGGTTCCGCACGGCCGTCCGCCTGAAGTCGTGCGGGATCTTCCCCGGGCACCCGGCCGCCTTGCACGCCGCCTTCCAGTCGTCCCGAAAGTCCTTCGTAGGGCGCCCGCTGGCGTCGAGCAGTGAGGCCCCGTCCCGGTGGAAGACCCACGGGCAGATCGCTGCGTGCGCGTCCTGCCAGGCGTCCGTGGCCGTGCGTCTGGACTTCACCGCAGCCGCCAGGTCTGCCATCGCGCCGTACGGGAACAGCCGGCCTTCGTCGTTCTTCGTGGAACCCGGATCGAGCCGGACCGTCTTCTCGGCGAGGTCCACCTGACGCCACTTCAGCGTCAACACCTCGCTTGGCACGCGCCAACCGGTGATGTAGGCGAACGTCGCCACGTCCCGCAAGTCTTCCGGTAGATGCTTTCGGACGGCCTCGAATTGCTCGCGCTCGAAGAACCCGACCCGCACGTTGTGCTCTTCGAGCATGGGAATGTGCGGCCGGTGCAGCAACCGGCCCGCCTGCACCGCGAGCGTGTACATCCGTTTGAGCGCTGCGAGCTCCCGGTTGATCTCCGCGTTCGACGCGCCGGCCTTTTGCCGCTTGTCGGTGTACTCGCGCACGTCAGCCGTCGTCACGGTCGAGAGTCGCCGCCCGGCAAAGAACGGTGCCAGGTGCAGCTTGATCCGCCGGTCCAGTTCGGGCAGCGAGCGCCGGCCGTTCACGCGGTAGTCGCGAACGATGTCCTTTGCCGCGTCCTCGAAACGCAGCCGGCCGACTTGCGGACCAACCGGAAGACCGCGATCGATGTCGGCCTCTTTCTGCTTCAGCAACTTGCCCGCTTTGCGCTCATCGTCCGTGCGCGAGCTCTCGACGATCGGCCGGCCGTCCCGGTAGTACTTCAGCATCCAGATCGTCCGGCCGGCCTGTCGGTAGACGCAGCCCCACTGCCGCGCGGCCTTCGCTGTCATCGGGTCTCCCCTCTTCGCCGTTGGGCCGTCGTCGTTCTCTTCCACCGTTTTCCCGCGCCTCGCTTGGCGCTATACTCCAGTCCTGCCATGATTACAAACGCGCTCCTCACCGCACTGTTGATTCCCTTGCTTGCGATGGCGGGTAGGACGTTTCAGTACTTCCATGAGAAACGTCGGGAATCGCGCCAGCGTGAGTTCGACAGCTACCACAGGCTGATCCGCAAACTCGTTGAACCGAAACCGAGTCACGAAATGAGACTAGATCGCCAGATCGCGGTCGTCTTCGAACTGCGCCACTACCGTCGCTACCGCCACCTGACGCGCCGGATGCTGCAGGGGCTCTGTGAGACCACATGGCGAGAAGCATCTCCACGCCTACTAAGTGAAGCTGCATTGACGCTGCGGTATGTGACACCCCGCACATTGCCCAAGTCCGAGCGTCTGGAGCCGACCGGAGGTTAACGGAATCACCCCGGCCGTCGCACACCGCCCTTGTCACACTGCCAGTCGTACGGCGCCGGCCCGAGTGCCCGCTGGTGCTCTTCCACCTCGGCCCGCACGTCCCCCGAGTCGAGCATCAACTGCACCCGAGCTGCCTTGATCTCGTCCACGGTGAGCCGGGTTTGCTGCCCGACTGCCACGCCCAGCATCAGCGCCGCTTCTGAGACGGCCGCCATGCGGTCGTTCAAGAGCCGATCAATGAACGGCGCGAAGTCCGGCGCCTGTTTTTCGATCGCCTTCCGCAGCTTGTCGCGTTGATCGTCGAGCCGCTTGCCCTCGAAGAACCTCGCGATCAGGAAGTTCAACGCATCGCGGACCACGTCCTCCCGGTCGCCCACCACGGCGGCCAGGACGATGCGGCCGGCCCAGCCGCGGGCCGCTTCGAGCGCGACGAACCGCTGCCGCGCCTCCAGCATCGTATCGATCGTCTCTTGCGCCTTCCGCTCCACCGGCGGGCGCTTGCGGGCCGTCATCGCAGACCCCGCTTGTCGTCTTCCGGCTCAGAGAGTGCGCGCAATCCAGCAAGCGCAAGCCGCGCGTCCTCACGATCGCAATCCGATGCGTGCCCATGTTTCTCCCGCCGGTTGCACCACGGGCACCGGCCGTCGATCCACTCGACGCCCTCAAGCGCCCGGTCGATCGAATCAAGACAGGCGGCCTTCATCGCGCACCGCCTTCGAGCCGCCCGAGTCGCCGGCCCATCGCGATCCCGGCCAGATACGCGGCTTGCTGTAGCGCCGCGTTGTGCCGATAGCCGTCCTGCGCCCACTGCTCGAATTGCTTCATCAGATCGTCGGTTGGAAGGGCGTGCTCGAAATCGCGGCCGCGATCGTCCAGATCGTAATTCGCGCCGAGCGCCTTCGTCAGCCGGTCGTACGGATTGCCCGGTACAGTATCCATGCGGTCCAGCAGCAGCTCGAAGTCGAACAGGTTCTCGAAGATGCCTTCGGCCAACTGCGCAGCGATCTGCAACGGAGCTTCCAGAGCGGGTTTCTTCGTTCGTGGCATCGTGGCCTCCAAGAGGCCGGGCGGGACTGCTACAATGTGGCAGCCGTTGGCCCGGTCAGGACGGGTTGACGGTTAGGCTCGTCCGCGTGTTCTCGCACGCGGGCGGGCCGCTTTGTCCCTTCCGAAAACGCCCTTTCGTTTCAGGTACTCGGCCAGCGCGCGACGGATGATTTCGCCCTCCGGTGCGCCGTCGCGGGCCTTCAGCGCCTTCAGCGCCTTCGCCAAGTCCTCATCGATCAGGAACGTGCACGCTTTCTTCGGAGACATACTCGCCGCCATCATATGAAGGCCGCAATAGGTTGTCAACCCCCCGCCCGTCACCGTTTCACGCCCGCAACATCGGCCACGTCGAGCCGCCGGCCGAAGGTGCCCGGATCGCGATCGTCGCACGCGATCAGTAACCGCGGCCGTTCGCCTTCGGCCCCGTCCACCTCGCTGAGCAGGAACATCCCCGGCCGCCCGTCCATGCGAAGCCGCGAACGGTCCGTGAACCGCTGGCCGTGCGCGCGTAGCAACCGCCCGAGCGCTTGCTGGAAGTCACGGAAGGCCGCTTTCGAGTCCGAGGTCTGACGTTCGATGTTCATGGTTGCCTTCCGCCGACAAGCGGCACGCGATCCTGCTGGCGCTGAAGACGTGGCCGGACAAGAGCCAGACGCAACTTGCAGAGCAGATCGGCTGTACGCAGGGGCTCGGGTCGCAGGTCATTAGCGCTAATAACCTGGACAGCTGCAGGCCCTCCCGCGTGACCGGCAAGGACGGCAAGAGCTACCCGGCGAGCCGGACGGAGAGTCAGCATCCGAGGAACCCGGGGAAGTAGCCGGCCCGGTCGCGCCGGTCTTCCCGCTCCTTGCGACTAGCCGCAGCCCGGCACGACGGCCGGCAGAACTTCTGATCCCGGCGCGTCGGCTCGAAGGGCTCGCCGCAGTACTCGCACAGGCGGCCCGTAGAAGGCGCACGTTGCGCTTCTGGCGCGACTTCGGTCTTCTGTTCGAGCATTGCATCCCCCTGAACCGGGCGCCCCGGGACATTCGCCCATCAGCGCCCCGCCTGATCTACTTCGTCCCGGCCGGCAGCAGCCGCGCTACCAGCGTTTCGAGGTCCGCCACGCGCGAGCGCAGCGCCGCCAGGTCAGTGGCCCTCGCGTCGAGCGGCGAGCCGCAATCGACGTTGGTGACGATGCCGCCGACAGTCGTCATGCTCTGCACGAACTGTCCCGGACACCCCGTGAACGTCGCGCCAGCTACGGCACTTCCGCCCGAGTAGACCTGATACCCGCTCGTCGCTAGGATGTTATTCGCCGAGAAAATCGACCCGCCGGAGCCGTTGGAGCCGAGCGAGGCCGTGGTGCTGTCTGCCTCGAACAAGATCGCGAATGGTGAAACGAAAATCAGCGTAGGCGCTGACTCGCTCGCCAGGTAGCCCATGCCGACAGCGCCCGATCCGAACCGATACATCCGGTGCGCCTCCAGCGGCCCGCTCGTGCTCGGCGTGATCGAAATGCCGGTCCCGTCCATCTCCACGAGCGTGTTCCCGCCCGCGTCGATCGACTTCAGGGACGTGCCGTCCATCTGCGCCCGCGCGCCACTCGCCGCCGTGCGGATTGTGGCGCCGGTGACCGTGGCATTGCTGCCGGCGAGCGCGAGATTCGTCCCGTCCCACGTCATCGACGTCGCGGCCGGATCGCCGATCGAGAACTTGTAGGCGCCGCCGGTATAGCCCAGCCACCAGCCGGTCCCGGTGTTGTACGCCGTCTGCCCGCCGCGGATCGAGCCGGCGCTCCCGACACTCAGCCCGGCCGCCTCGATCGTGATCCGATTCACGCCATCGGCCCGCGCCAGGCCGGGCACCAGCAGCAGCAGGAGCAGCGCACACACGAGAAGCCTGATTCGCATTGTCCTGTGTCCTTTCATCGCGCGATCCATCGGCACCCCGCCGAGTCGCACACCGCCGCGTGTACGGGTCCGCCGACAGCGGGCTCCCAGGTTTCCACGTCGAGGACAACGGCCCGTGCCGCCGCCACCAGCTGCGCCTCGGCCGGATTCGTCAGCAGCAGGTTGTAGAGAGCGCGCAGCAGGGTGCCCATCTTCGGCTCGTTGTCGATGCCGCCCCACGGCGAGAACGCCTGCACGTAGGGCACCTCGTGCAGCACTCTCGGCTCGACGACCTTGGCCGGTGCTCGGCCCGCATTGTCGAGCTCGACTGATGCGCCGTCCGCGGTCGCGCCGCAGAAACGGAACACCGCCACCGTCAGGCGCGTCGGGGCCGGGACGTTGGTCCGCTGCGCCTGGATAGCAGCCGTCACGCGATCAAGACGTTGCTGCGCCGACTCCCCCGGCCGCGAAGTCACCGCGCGCCAGGCCGCCCAGGCGTCGGGCCAGCCCGGGCCACTGATCACGCCGGTTGTCGCGAACATGTAGCCGTCGCGAATGTCGATCTTGATCGCGTCGTCGTGAGAGTCGAACCGCTTGCCCGTGACGATGTCCTTGAACCACGCCCGGGAGTCGCTCACCGCCACGCAGCGATCGCGCGAGCACAGAATCAGCGCGAGGCTGGCGTTCGCCACCGCCGGCAGCGCCAGCAGCAGGAGCGCGACCAGGAGTGCGAGTCGTCGTGCAGACGATTGCATTTTCATTTCCCATCTCCCGATCGCGGACCAACCTCAGGCAGACTGCATGACATCGGCCCCGCGGACCGGGCTGAATGCGGCAATGCGCGCCCGACCTTTTCGAAACGCCCATCAATCAACGCGAAGCAGTCGCGCGTGTTCTCTTGGAGCGCGCGCAGGAGATCAACGTCGGTCTTTTGGTTCGCCACGTGGTCACGCCTCACATTCTTCGACATACGCGACGTGTTCGGCGCGCCGGCCTCTTGTCGTCTCCACCACGTCGCATTCGATTGACTGCCCAATCGCAGGCGGTTCGCCCTGCGCCGGCAGCGCGGTCATGTGAATGAACGCATCGGCGCCCCCGTCTTCGATCCTGGCAAACCCAAAGCCCCTGTCCGTCCATTGAACGACCCGCCCTCTCAGTCGCATCGCCTCACCCTCGCATTTCGTTCTCAACCCTGCATGTACAACCCAGGCTCACCACATCTCGCCCGCGCTTGGAAGCAAAGCGTTGCCAAACTCGGCGTACTCGGCGGGCACATCCATGTCCACCGCGGGAAGCGCTGCGCGCAACGCCGCGAACCGCGCCTCGAGCGCCGCGCCGTCGAGCGCTTCAGGCCGCAGCTTCTGAGCCGCCCGAATCGCAGCCAGAATCGCGTCCACGCGCGCCCGGACACTCTCCCTGTTCGTCCAGGCAGTGAACGGCCTCCCGTCTCTAAAATTCCGCAACCGCAGCGCCCGCGAAAACTGATACGTGCCGTTCAATAGTTCGCCCATCTCGTCGATGAACGCGCCAATCGCGGCCGGAGCCGTCGCGAGGATTGTCCCTTCAAGGTTGTCGATCCGCCGCGAGTCCTCCAGACCATCGGCGCGATGGCGCCACGCCAGCTCCGCGCGCCGGTCTTCGGCCGCACGCAGCTCGCCCTGCGCCCGTGCGACGTCCCGATCGGCCGCCTCCCGCTCCGCGCGGTGCCTCGTCACGCGATCGAGTGCGGCCGCGCGCAAGCGATCCCGCTCGGCCACCATCTGAACCCGATCCGCGAACGCCCGCTCGCGCTCGGCCTGTTCGAACGCTCGCGCCTGCGGCCCCGCGAGGAATCGTTCGGCCCTCTCGATAATCGCTTGGCCCCGTTCGTCGGTCCGTGTCGCCGCTGCACCAAAACCAAACATAGCCGCCTCCGCTCTCTGTCGTTTACGCATCCACATCGAGCCCCGCGAGCCAGGGCCCGAACAAACGCTCGGCCGCCAGCGCCGGGCCCAGCACTTCCCCGGCCACGAGCACCGCGAGGTCGCCGTCATCGCTGACCGTGCAAGGCAAGGAGCGCATCGCGTCGCGACCGTGTAACCGTTCGGCGAAGTACACGCAAGGCTCATGGCGTCCGACGTAAGATCCCCATGCGAAGGCGTTCGAGCCATCGCAGCGAACCGACAGCTCGGGGCCGCCATTGCGCGTCACCACGCGGACCACGTCCCGGCCCACCTCGGCGTTGAACGCGCGCACCGCCGCCACGACGCACGCCGCAAAGTCCCCGAACCACCGCTCCCCTTCGCGCGCCCCAAGCTCGCGCACCCGGGACGCCGCCGCCTCTTGCCGCTCGCGTGCCTCGTTCTCGTGTGCGCCGCGACCGGCGGCCTCGCGCCCTGCCGCCGTCGCCCAGGGTGCCGCCCCGGTCGCAACGTATGCCGCAGACTTGACTGTCATGCTGACTCCAACACTTCGGAAACGACCGCGCCGATCGGATTGCCGTCCGCGTCTTTCTGAAAGTCGATCCGCTTGAGCACCCTTGGCGGTCGCGAGGCCGCCTCTTGCTCGGCCCGCGTGATAAAGCGCCACCCGTGGCGCTCGGCCAGGGCGAAGAACGTCAACGCGCAAGCCCGCGCCTCCTCGTCCGTCCGCGCAGCCTTGATCGGACCCACCAAGTACCGGACCACCTGCGCCTGAAACGCTGCCTTTACTTTTTCCTTCGCGCTCGCCTTGTCAGTCGCCATCTTCAGCCTTTCGTCGAAAAACATCGGCCCGGCAGGAGACGCGCTGCGCTGCGCGGGCGGGCACCAGGCCGACGAACACGGATGACGCCCGCCAATTCGGTGTATGCACTCGGCGGATCAGAGATATTCTTCAAGACCCATCACCCCGTGAGTCATGTACACGCTCTGCACGACCGCAGGTTGCCGAATCGCGCGATCCAGGGCCATGACGAGCGCCACGACGCCGTCGATCTTCTCGCTGCTCCGCTGGCGATCGGGTTTCAGGTTCCCGGCCGGGTCCGTCCGGACCACCACGTGATCGGCCATCCACCTCAGAATCGGATTCGCGCCGTGGTGCAGGCGCTTCGCCTCTAGGCGCCGCTGAAATTCCACCATCGGCGCCGCAAAGCTCAGAAATCCCTGCCCGAATGGAAACACCGCGATCTCTTCGTCCTGTAGGTCCGTCGCCAACTGCTGCCCTTGAAAGAGCCGATCGATCGCGAGGTCCACCAGGCCGTAGCGGGCCGCGTCCGCGACCACCTGCGCCTGGACGAACGCATAATCGACCACGTCGCCCGGTGTCAGCGTCAGCCAGCCACCCGACAGCCACTGTTGATACAAGGCCCGGTGCTTACTCTCACGCAGCACGTTTTCGGGGAGCCAGAACCGCGCGAGCACGTCGAGCGCCGCCGGGTCCGACTGGCAGGGAAAGAGCAACACTTCGGCGGTCAGGTCGGACACGGCCGCCACGTCGAGGCCGCCCCAGCACTTCCGCGGCAACGTGTCAGGGGCGATCGGATGGACGTCGTTCGCATCCCAAAGTGCCAGGTCGATCCAGCGCGACGCCTGCGAGGTCCACTGATTCAGACGATACCGACGGAAGACGTTTTGAAGCGCTACGGAAAACTGCGCGGCTTTGCACTGTTCGGCCAGTTCGCCCTCATGCACCGTGACGCCAATTGAAGGATTCGCCGCGCGCCACGTCGCCGGATCGGTCCAGTCGGCATCAGCCGGCGCCGCCTTGATGTAGGCAAAGAACGCATCGTCCTCGATCGTTCCGTCGAGCACCTGCCGCGCGTATTCGTGCGTCTCCCATCCGATCGAGCCGGGATCGTAGACGCCCGCCGTCGTGATCGTCACCGACAACGGCTGCCGCCGCGCCGCGCCCGCGTGGAGCAACGTGTCGGACATCTCCCGCGACCTTTGCGCGTGCAATTCGTCCGTCACCAGGCCGGAAATATTCAGCCCCTCCTTTTGCGGCACGTCCGCTGACATCGCGTAGTAACGTCCACCGTGCGCACGATCAACGATCGTTTTTCGGCTGTCGATTACTTCGAGCGCGCCGGCCAGGTCGGGAGACGAGCGCACCATCTCGGCCGCTTCATCGAACACGATCCCCGCCTGCGAGCGGTCACACGCCGCATTCGCGACGACCGCGCCCGCTTCGCCGTCACCCACGAGCAGATACAGCGAGATGCCCGAACAGAGCGCGGACTTGCCGTTCTTCTTCGGAATTTCTATGTAGGCGCGACGGTATCGCCGCGACCCGTCCGCGCGCTTCCACCCGAAGAGCGGTGCAACCACGTCCGACCACTGCCACGGCTGCAATTCGAACGGCTGCCCCGAAAAGACGCCCTTCGAATGACGGAGGAACGTTCGAAAGAAATCGCGCACGCGCTTCGCCGCCTTCAGGTCGAAGTAGCAGCCCCGTTCGACGGCCAGCGCATCGGCCGCCGTCCGTACCCACGACCGATCCCACTTCGCCGGCTTACGCGCCATGCCGACCCCCGCGGAACGCATCGAGACGGGACGGCCCCGAGGCCGCGGACACGGACAACCGCGAACGGCCGGAAGGCGTCAAACCCAACTCGGCGAAGATGGTTTTGAGGGAAGCGCCCAGCTTGACGACCATCTGGCCCTGCGGTGTCGTCTGCACGAACTTCACTGCGCCCCGCTCATCGCGCGCCACCAGCGTGGAGCCGTTCTCCCGAACGTGCCGGGCTGCCTCGCGGAACATCGGCGTCATGCGGGCCGCAAGTTCGAGCACCCCGCGATCGGCACGCGCCAGGAGGCCCGGCACCGTCTGCAATTCCCGGATCAACTGCCGCCACGCCGCGCGCTCTTCTCGCGACAGGTCCGCCGGCATCGTCGGTTCGCCGGTCACCGCTGCCGGTTCACCCCGCTTCGCCCGCTTCCCCGTGAGCACTCGCAATGCACCCGGCATCGGTGCCGGTCCGTGTCCTGCCATTCGCGTCACCTCTCGTACGTGAGCCCAACCCGCCGAAGGTCCGTATCGAACGGCCCCGACCCAAAGAACGCCGCGTCCGCCCCTGTTGCTGGCGCCAGCGTGCGACCGCACTGCCTGCCCGGGGCGACGGGCGCAGCCGGTCCAGGCGACGGTGCCGCGTCCGGATGCCACGCCTCGAACCGCCGCCGATGCTCACCGGGCCGCGTGTCCCACTGACCGGCCGCCGGCGCCTCGAACCACTCGCCGAGCGTTGCCCGAATGTGATCCGCGAGTGCGCGATCGCACGACAAATCGAAGGCTTCGCAGCGGACGGCTGAGTTGAGATTCGCACTCGACCGCAGTACGAGCGCCCAGATTTCATTTTCGACAACCGCGATCTTCGCGTGGACGTTCACCAGCCGGATCGACTCAGCCCCGAACGTGGCGCGCAGCAGCGCCGTGTACGCCTTCTGCCTCGACACGAACGACGGGTCGATCAACAAGTGCAGTGACCGGATCGCCCCGACGTCGAGTAGCCTCCGCAGACCGCGTATTTCCGGCGGTGCCGCCGCCCACGTGCTCAAGAGCAGATCCGCCGGCCCCGAGGTTTCGAGCATGTAGGCCACGGCATCCCCGAACGTGAGCAACCCTTTGCTGAGGCAGAACACCTCGCAGCCCGGTTCGAGCACCCCGAACGCCTCAGCCCCGGTCCTCGCGTTCAACGCCTCGCGCACCCGGCGCCCGCGCCGCCCACGCGCCAAGGTTGCCACCGCCGGCCGATCATCGCGCTTCAGGTTCGCCATTTGTCAGACCCGACCCCTCGCTCAGACTCGAAGACGATTGCGCTCGACTGAAGCGCGGTGTGCGACGGCCGTGCTGCCAGAGAATAACCCGCCCCTATCCCCTTGCATCATCAGCACTTACCGCCCTCGCGCCTGCTCCTCATTGCACTTCACGCCGTGACACGATTCGCACAACCCCTGACCATTGGTCAGCGCCCAGGTTCCGCCGGCGTGCAACGGGATGATGTGGTCGGCCGTATTTGAGCCAACCACCGACCCGCCGTGCACGCCCGCGGGCCAACCCACACAGAGCGGATCGCGCCGGAGCACCATCAATCGCCACCGCCGATGCTTCGCTGTGCCGTACACCGGGTTGTACCGCGAGCGATTCACCTGCCGTTGATGCGCCGCACAGCGCCCGCCGGCACCGCCCCGCCCGGGACAGCCGGCCACCGAACAGGCGCGCGGCAGTGCCGCCGGACTCATAGCAGACGCTCCAGTTGGTCACGTCGGAATGCGTCGGCGTACCGAGGTTCGACGTCGACCGTCGGCAACTTCGAGTACAAGTCCGTCCGCCGTTTGCGAGCAGCCGCGATCTTCGCGTGGACCAGGGCAGACGCCGCCGCGCCCATGCCTGCGCGAATCTGGCCGAGGTGCGCCCGCATCTCAGCGTCCGCTGTCGCGATCTGTCGCTGAATTCCCGCCGCCGTGTCTGTTGCCATCACATCCCCCGATTCGGGCGCGAGACGGTCGGCCCGCATTCCAGAAGAATTTCGAGCGACCCCGCGACCGATTGCGCCCACGCCCGATCGACGTCGCCGGGCGCCCGCTGCTCAGCGAATCGAGCAATCGAGATCAGCAGCCCGCGCATCCGACGTTCGAGCGCCGGCCGCCCCAATGCTCGGCGCGAGACCCGAACGTCACATCCGCGCATCGGACACCCCCACATCGAACAGGTTGCCCGCCCCGCGCCGCCGGTCGGCCTCTGCCGCGATGCAACTCGGTCGGCAATGCCTTTGCCCCGGTCGAACAGGATCGAAGCGCTGAAGACAGCCAGGGCAAACGGGCCGAGTCCTTTCGAAGATCGCCCGAAAGTGCCGCCTGCACGTTTCCGTCGTATGACGCATTCGACGTGTTTTCTGAAACCTTCCCCGCGAGGGAATGAATAGGGAGAAGTCTTCGAAACGGCCCTCCGATGCGTCATACGTCATCGGCGGATCTCCACACCACGGTATCCGCGCGTGCCATCGCTCAGCCGGTCACGGCTAATTCGCCGCCCCACAAGCGCACCGAACGCCTTACGGCTCAGTCGGTCGCGTGAGTGCTCCCCCACGCCTTGCCGCGTCGCCCATGCCTGGTATCCCGCATACAAGTCAGCCGCTCGAACGAATGCACCCGGCGTGAAATCGCAGGCGTCATCGAGGAAGTCGGCGAGCGGATCGCTATCTCGCTGGTATGCGTCGGTCGCATCAGTCACGATGGCCGGCGCGCTCAGCCCGGAAACGAGCCACGCCCGGCAGCCGGCCAACGCCCAATTCAAAACGCCGGACGCCTCGGCGCGTAGCGTGTCCTTCAGGCCCTTGTCCTCTGCGGACCCGGTGAACGTGCGAACGAATGGGATCAACCGAACGCGTCGCCAGAATCCGAAACTGTCATCCCCGATCGCCGGCCGATGGTTCACGCTCAGCCAGATCTTGCAGACCGGATGAAACTCGAACGGATGCCCATAGAGATGCCGCGCGTTCATGCGGTCGCCGCCGGTCAGCGCCTTGATGCGGGCCTCGTTTAGTCGGGTGTGCGCGTTCGTCTCGCTCGCGGTGACGAAGCGGCGCCCCGCGAGCGCCGCCAGGTCATTCCCGATCGTGGTCCGCTGGTTCAGTTCGAATGTCGAGAAGGGCGTCGCGTAGGCGTAATCACCGAACAGCCAGGCCAGCGTATCGAGGAACGTTGACTTTCCATTCGCGCCTGAGCCGTAGCAGAGGAAGAACACTTGTTCGCGCACGTCGCCCGTCAACGTGTAGCCGATGGCCCGCTGCACGAACGCGATCAACTCTTCGTTGTGATCGAAGACTTCCGCCACGAACCGGTCCCACGTCGGCGCCTTCGCCGCCGGATCGAACGGCGCTTCAGTAGCGAACGTCAGCCGGTCTTCGGGTTTCGCCTGCCGGTCGTACCCCGTCCGAAGGTCGATCAGGCCGGACGTGCCAGGCGTGTTCAGGACCCATCGATCCACGTTCCACGGTTCGCCCGAGTCGGCAATCGGCGCGACGTATTTCGCCAGCTCCAGGGTGTTTTCGATGGCCTTGCGGCTCTCCGCACGGATCGCCCACTGGCTCAGAAGTTCGCGTCTCTTCAGGTTCTGTTCGGTGAGCGCGAGCAGGTACACGTTACGCGCGCAATCAACCGCGGCCCGATGCCGCTCGCCGCCGCGATCTTCCGTCCACCGGCAGCGAGCCCACGTCAACCACAGGTTTCGAGTCGCGTCCCATCGAAACCGATCGCCGTGTTCGCTTGCGAACCGTTCCGCGTGCCCCGCATCCGTGAGTCCCGCGGTCCGCCGCGGGTCCAAGTCGAATTGGTCCTGCGGTTTCGCCGGATGCAGGGCGGCCCGCACCGCTGCCGGATATGGCTGCGACAACAGCCCGAACGTCGGCAACCCGTCAGCGATAGGCGTCGCGCTCATCGGGTCGCCCCGCGGTCGGTGGAGGGAGACGGCGTACGTGATGGCCGCACGCCGTCATCGTGGCAGGAGTCTACGAGCCGATCGCAATCGAGCCGGTCCACCAGAATGCGCCGGCAACTCGCGACGACCGCCGCCCCGTTGCGATGTCGGGCCGCCGGCAGACGCACGACCGACAGCGCACCTGTTGCGATCAATCGGTCGACCGTGTCGGTCGAACACGACAAGTACGCCGCCGCACCGCCGCGATCGAGCAGCCGTGGCACCACGTCAGGCCGCTTCGTCATCGCGATGGCTCCGCCGGGCCGCGTAACTCTCGACGTCGTTACGCTGAAATAGACGCATCGACCCCGCCTCCGTCCGCGTGGTCGGCAACTTGCCGCTGTCAGCCCAGACCCGCACCGTCTGAGCTGACACGCCCAGCACGCGGGCCGCCTCGCTGATCGTCAACAACATCTCGCCCATGTCGGCCTCGCTCCTAAACACGTAGCCGGCCACCCGGCTAATGCGCTAACTATGCGCCTCCACAACTGTCGATACAACAGTTTTTAAAATCTGATAATGCGACAGTTCTACTAATGCGGTATACTCCGTCTATGGCAAGAGCACGTATCGCTCCGAACCTCGTCCCCGTAACTCGCCGGGTGATCGTCGACCCGAGGATCGCGGCCGCTTACGGGGTGCCCACTGGCGGGCCGTCGCAGCCGCTCGAGGTAGAGGATCTGTGGCTCGAGCAGGTTCTACAGGGCGAAGAATGGATCGCGGCCGTGCGCGTGGTGGTTGGCGAGAGCGAGCAGCCAGTGATCGGCGAGCTGCGGATCTTTCCGAACGAAGGCCGGAGCCTAGCCTTTGCAGGCCGATGGAGCGCCGAACTGCTCGGCACCCACGCTCGCAGCGTGCCGCGCGGTGGGCTACCCGCGACGATCGTCCGGCGCCACATCGAGCTGAGCCGGTACGAGCGCAAAGTCCGCAGCAGCTTCGCAATGGCAGGACAACTTGGCCCGCTCGTCCCGGCAGCACGAGAGTTTGCGGAGTACTTGACAGAAGCCGGGTTCGCCCAGGCGACACCGAAGCAACCGGGCAGATCAAAGCGCGGCCGTCGGCCGATCCCCGAACTGGAGTACGCGCGCCTCGCTCGCGATTACGTCGCCGCCGACAGCCGAACAGGGAAGCCGATCGCAGAGCTGGCTCGCATGTACAACCAGAAGCCCGCCACCATCAAGAGCCGCGTCACGCGCGCCCGGAACCGGGGCTTTCTGGCGAGAGCCGAGAAATGGGGAAAGGCGGGCGGAGTGTTGACGCCAAAAGCCCAGGCGATCCTTGCCTCTGTCACGAAGACCACTTCAGGGACCGCCGTCAAGCAAACGGTTAGCGGAACGGTTAGCGCAAGGCGGGAAGGCCGAAAGGCGAAACGCTGTAAGTGATTGATTCTAAATAGTGCCGGGGCCGGGCCTCGAACCCGGACGGGGTTGCCCCCACAGGATTTTAAGTCCTGAGCGTCTGCCAGTTCCGCCACCCCGGCTCCGGGGCGAGTGTAGCATGGAGCGGAGGCGAGCTTGCCCGCCGAAGCGCGAGCGGAGGGCGCCGGCGCGAAGGCGGGTCAGTTGCTGGTGGGCCCGGTGCCCTTCCGAACTCCGGCGCCCTTCTTGAGGAACGTCACGAACTCCGCCGGGTTGCGCGTCAGGCCGGGATAGGTCACGAGCGGGTTCCCGTCCGCGTCGAGGATGGCGTAGTAGGGCAGCGCGACCGTCTTGAACATCGCCTGCTGCAGCGCCTGCTGCTTCTGGAAGATCTCGCCTTCGCCGTCGGTGTACATCCTGACGCGCACGAACTTCCCGAGCTCGGTGCGCACGTCCTCGCGCGGGAACATGTTGGCTTCCATCCAGCGGCAGTTCGTGCACGTGTAGCCGGTGAAGTCCACCATCACGCGCTTGTTCTCCCGCTTCGCGCGCGCCAGCGCGCCCTGGTAGTCGTTCATCATCCAGCCCAGTTCGCCCGCGAGGCCCGTGGCGTTGTCGTCCGCCGCGAACGCCTGCGCCCCGTCGGCGGGCGGCAGGAACGCGTCGAGTTCGCCCAGCCGCCGGCCCATCACGCCGCTGAACAGCCACACGCCGAGCAGGATCGACGCCGTCGCCATCAGCCAGCGGCCGGCGCGCACCTTGCGGATGCGCGGCTCGCCCGGGAAGCGGAACACGCCGAGCAGGTAGAGCGCCATGCACGCGGCGATGACCACCCAGATCGCCAGCACCACGTCGCGCGTGAAGATGCCCCAGCGCCACACGAGATCGACGTTCGAGAGGAACTTCATGGCAGCCGCGATCTCGAGAAACGCCATCAGCACCTTGACCGCGTGCAGCCACGCGCCCGAGCGCGGCATCTGCGACACCCACTGCGGCATCAGCGCCAGCACGAAGAACGGCAGCGCGAACACGCTCGAGAAGGCCAGCATCCCGATGACCGGCCACACCCAGTCGCCGCCGGCCGCCATCACGAGCAGCGTGCCGACAAACGGCACCGTGCACGTGAACGAGGTCAGCGTGAAGGTGAGCCCCATGAGCAGCGTGCCCACCACCTCGCTGCCGCCCTCCTGCCGCGTCACCTTGTCCAGCCGCGTGACGAGCCCCGACGGCAGGTTCATCTCGAAGAGCCCGAACAGGTTCAACGCGAAGCCGATGAAAATCGCCGTGATGAGCAGGTTGATCCACGGATTGGCCGCGAACCGGTTCAGGCTCGTCGCGCCCACCAGCAGGGCGAGCAGCATGCCGAACGCCGTGAACGTGAGGATGATGCCGGCGGCATAGAGCGACGCGTTGCGCACGGCTCGCTTGCGATTGCCGGCCGCGTGGCCCGTGAAATACGAGACCGTGATCGGCACCATCGGGAAGACGCAGGGCGTGAGCAGCGCCAGCGCGCCGAACCCCATCGCCAGCCAGATGAACGAGAGCAATGAATCGCGCGGCGGCAGCGACGCGTCACCCGCGGGCGAGGCCGTCCGCCCCACGCCTGCCGGCACCGGCGCGCCCCCGGCCGGCGCAACAACGGCAGGCGCCGCACCCGGCGCTTGCTGAGCAGCAGACGCTGACGGGGCCGCCGCCTGCGGCAGTGGCGACGTGCCGGCGCCCGGCGCGGTGGTCCCCTGCGCAACGGTTCCTGGCGCGGCCTGCGCAACCGGCGGTGCCTGGACCTGCCCCTGCGCACCCGCCCCGCCGCCCGCGGCAGACGGTGGCGGTTGAACGCCGGCTGCCGATGACGCGGGCGCCGCGGCTTCGGTGCCGCCCTTCACCGCGATCGGCGTCTCCAGCTTGACGGTCTTCGGTGGCAGGCAGAACTTGTCGTTGCAGGTCTGGTAGTAGGCCTGCACGTGCAGGACCTGCGCGCCCGATGCCTGCGCGCTGACTTTGACCGGCAGCGTGAAGATCGCCTTCTCCTCGTAGATCTCCGTGTCCATGTTGAACCCGGAGTCGAAGACGACGTGCGGCGGCGGCGCGTCGATGGCGCCGTCGAAGGTGAACGGCTGACCCTGCGGAACCGAGATGCGGGTCGCAATCGGACCGCCGGGCCCCTGCGAAATCGAGTAGAGGTGCCAGCCGGCTTCGATCGTGGCCGTGAGCTGGATGCGGAACGTCTGGCCGGCGGTGGCCGAGGTGGGCGTCTTCGCGAGCGTCCACCCGATGGGATCGTCCTGCGCCGCGGCCCGGCCCGCCACCATGACCCCGACAATTGCGGCGAGCACGAACGCCGTCCGCATCGCTCCCAACCGTCGCCCGCATCGTCCGAGTCGCATCGAGCCTCCTGAAACGGAGTCCGCCCCGCGACGGACTACCGGACTGTATTCAAACTGCGCACCGCACGAGATTCAAGCCGGACACCGCGCAAGCCCTGCGCTTCGGGCGTGTCTGCCGAGCTCGGAGATTGTTTGCATCGGAGGCCGGAAAGTCAATTCGCAGCACGGGCGTTAGAGAAAACACTCCCAGCCCCATTTTTCGTTCGGGGAAAGAAATGCCCCCAACCTCGTTGCAACGGCTGGGGTGGACGCCCGGCCGGGATGGCAAACGGAACGGACGAGATGTCCACTTCAGCGAGGCGGGCCAGGCTGTGTCCCGCCAGCGGCTGAGGCTGGCGGATCCCCGGTCCGCTCGACCTCCAGCGAACAGTCGGCGAGAAGCGCCACCACCGCCCCCACGGCCGCGAGGATTGGAGCGGCAACGGCGCCCACCACGCCCACGCTCAACGGGAATTCCGCCACGGTGCGGTCGTGCTGCTTGACGACGACGCGGCGCACGTTCCCTTCGTGCAGGATGCTCTTCAGTTGTTCCAGGAGCTCGTTGCTGCGCGCCTCGATCTTCTGCCACCAGGAATGCGTGTCCATCGGGACTCCAAGGTTGAATGATGCCTGTTCCTTTATTTTACCCCGGGGCGTCGATCCGGCTCAGCATATCGGCAGCATCGGTGGTCGGCTGGCTGCACGCAAAGTCCCGGCAAACGTATGAGGTTGCCCTGCCCTCCCTCATCGTCAAGGCCGCGGTGAAGGGAAGCAACCGCGCGACCTGGGCCTGCGCATCGGGCGCCAGCAAAACGGTGACGGCAAACGGCAGGTAGCGTAGCGCCAGCGCTTCACGCAGGCGCTCGGTGTCTCCCCTGCCGTCGGGCCCGACGATGACGATCTCATGCGAACGAGCGAGGGAAGCTGAAAGGGCTGAGAGCATCATCGGCAGCGCTCTCGGTGTCTGTTGCAACTGCGCCGAGAACGCGGCCAGCGTCGGCGCAATCCGGCCGCTCCATTCCTCGTCGCCCGTGAGTCGCGCGAGGGCCAGCAGGTTCCACAGCGAGACGGAGCTGGCGGCGGGCTCGGCGCCGTCGTAGTCCTCCTTGAGGCGCAGCAGCACCGACGGATCATCGCCGGTCGTGCTGAACCAGCCGCCGTTCGATTCGTCACCGAAGAGGGCGTCCTGCCTGCGCTGCAGGACGAGGGCCCACTCGAGCCACCGCGGATCGCCGTCGGCCTGGAACAGTTCCAGCAGGCCGAAGATCAGCCAGGCGAAGTCGTCGGCATAGGCGTCGATCGCCGCCTCGCCGTCGCGGTAGCGCCGCAGCAATCGCTGTTTTGTCGGGTCCCACATGTTCACGCGAATGAAATCCGCCGCGTCACGCGCCGCCTTCAGCCATGCCGCGCTCGATTCGCGAAGGACGCGGGCCGCCCGCGCGAACGCGGCCATCATCAACCCGTTCCACGCGACGATGACCTTGTCGTCGAGACCCGGGCGCGGCCTGCCCGCCCGCGCCTCGAACAGGCGCCGCGTCGCCTCGTCCAGTCGAGCCGCGATCTCGGAGACCGGACGTCCGGCGGCCGCGGCGATTTCGTCCACGGAGCGGGCAAGATACAGGACGTTCTGCCCTTGCAGTTCACCGTGGGGATCGTCTGCGACGTTGCCGCCGGCGCGCACGCCGAACCTCGACTTCGCCAGATCCGCGTCGCCGCCGAGCAGCCGGTCGAATTCGGCGTCGGTCCAGACGTAAAAGGCGCCTTCCGACGGGTGAGCCGGCTCGATGGATGGCGTCTCTGACGACTGGCCGGCTGCCGACTGCGGCACGCTGTCCGCGTCTTCGGCCGAATGGAAGCCGCCGCCGGGCCGCGCCAGATCGCGCGCGGTGTAGCGAAGGATGGCGGAGGCGACGTCTGCGAACTCTGCGTCGCGTGTCACCTGGAACGCTTCGAGGCAGGCGAGCGCCAGCTGCGCCTGGTCGTAGAGCATCTTCTCGAAGTGCGGCACGTGCCAGCGCGCGTCGACCGAGTAGCGATGGAAGCCGCCGCCGAGGTGATCGCAGATGCCGCCCCGCGCCATCGCGCGAAGCGTGTCGACGACCATGTCACGCGCGGCCTCGTCTCCCGCACGCGAGAACTCGCGCAGCAGGAAGAACAGTTCGCTCGGCCGGGGGAACTTCGGGGCGCCGCCGAAGCCGCCGTGTTCGCGGTCGAACGCCTGGCCAAACTCGGCGACGCCGCGCGCGAGCGCCTCGATGCCGGCCTCTCCTGCCAACGGCTGCGCGGGCCGGGCCGCCACCGCGAAGCGCCTCAATTGCTCGGTCACCTGGGCCGCCGATTGCCGCACCTTCCCGGGATCGTCGCGCCAGAGGCGCGCGATCTCCGCCAGGATGTCGATGAAGCCAGGCCGGCCCCAGCGCGACGTCGGCGGAAAATAGGTGCCGCCATAGAAGGGCTGCAGGTCCGGCGTCAGCCAGACGCTCATCGGCCACCCGCCGCTGCCCGTGGTCGCCTGGACGAACGTCATGTAGACGCGGTCCACGTCGGGCCGCTCCTCGCGATCGACTTTCACCGGCACGAAGTCGGCGTTGAGCGTCTGCGCGATCATCTCGTTCTCGAACGACTCATGCGCCATGACGTGGCACCAGTGACAGGTCGAATAGCCGACCGAGACAAAGATGGGCTTGGCCTCCGCGCGCGCCTTCTCGAACGCGGCCTCCCCCCACGGATACCAGTCCACGGGATTGCCCGCGTGCTGCAGCAGGTAGGGGCTCTTCTCGGCGGCGAGTCTATTCATCTTGCTCCACAGATTCTCTCAGATTGCACCGAGCCGCAGATTTGCGCAGATTTCCGCGGATGCGTACCGGGCCGCAGATTCTCACA
>PMZR01000086.1 GCA_003170135.1 Acidobacteriota bacterium | reverse complement strand
CCCCCGCCTCCGAAACCGCCGCCTCCAAACCCGCCACCGCCGAACGGGCCGATGCCGCCGTTCCAGCCGCTCCACGGTCCCCGGCCCCAGCGCCGGGGTCCGGTGACGCCGCTGGCCGCGCTCCTGAGGACGCTGATGAAGAGAAAGAAGACCACCAGCAGGATGATGCCGAGCGTCGACAGGCCGCCGCTCGTTCGGTGCGGTTGCGCGTGTTCGGGCTTCGGGACCCCTTCGAGCGTGATGCCTCGCGCCTCGGCAATCCGCCCGGCGATCCGCTCGACGCCGGCCTCGAGCCCGGCGCCATAGGCATCGTGGCGGAACTCGGGGATCATGTAGAGGCGTGACGTCTCGCCGGCGAACCCGTCGGTGACATAGGGCTCGACCCCGTAGCCGACTTCCACCCAGACGCGGTGCTCCTTGACGGCGAGCGTGATGAGCAGGCCGTTGTCCTTGCCCTTGACGCCGACGCCCCGGCCGCGATTCTCGAAGAGCTTGTTCGCGTACTGCTCGATGCTGCCGTAGGGCGCGAAGCTGTCGACCGTGGCCACGACGATCACGTCGCCGGTCGCATCCTGCAGCGCGCGGATCGTGCGGTCGATCGCCTCGCTGTGGGCCGCGTCGATGACGTGCGCGAAGTCGTTGACCGGCTGGGTGAGCTCGGGCAGCTCCTGCGCGCAAACCGGCGCGGTGAACACCAGCAACCCGAGCAGCGCCGCGGCGATCCTTCGCAGCCGTCGTCCGAAGTCCGAAGTCCGGAGTCCGACGTCGGACCTCGGACGTCGGACCTCGGACCTCGGACGGCCCGGGCGCCGCCAATCGATCCGTGCGGCGTGTGTCATTGAGCCGTCCATCCGTCCACAAAAGCGACGATCCGCTCGACGGCATCGAGGTACGCCGCATAGACGCGCAGCGTGTCGGACTTGTCGAGATCGGCCGGCCGCCGCACGGCGAGCACCTGCTCCATCAACGCCTCGGGCACGCCAACCGTGGCCGCCACGTGGCGCACGAGCGCCTCACGGCTGCGCGCGTGCACGCCGTCCAGCCGCGCCAGGTTCAGCAGCAACGTGCGCAGCGGCGGCACCGAGGCGGCCACCAGGTGCGCGACGGCCGCCGGTTCGCCGTGCGCTTCGAGGAAGCCCTCGCGCAGGTGCAGCAGGTGGCCGCGGGCCTGCGTCTCGCACGCGCGCCGGACGTCCCGGTCGTCGATTGGCAGGTCCGCGAACGGATCGCTGCCCGCGATGAGCACGTGGTGGGACGCGATGGCCCCGAGTTCGAGCGGGAACGCGTCGAGCGACCGCTCGAATTCCTCGCGCGTCAGCAGCAGGGGTGCGCCGACGTGCGCCTTGGTCCAGGCGCGACTGGTCGCCGCGCAGGCGACCAGGTCGGCGTAGGTCAGGCTCTCGACCAACACCAGGGCGTGCACCTGGTCATCGTCGGTCGTCCCGGCCGCATCGGGGGAGCCGGTCTCGAGGCCGAAGCGGGTGTGGTAGGCGACCACCGATTGCAGCCGTCGGCCGAAAATCTGGCGCAGATCGTCATGCAGGCGATCGATGCCGGCTCTCCACGCGTTCTCGATTGCCATAAGCGTATTCTACCGGAACCGACCAGCTCCATCGGCGAGTCGTTTCAATCAGGCGCCCGCGCCGATTTAGGTACAATTGCCTCATGCGGTTGCGCGAGATCAAGGTCGGGTGTTTCGGCGGCGGCACCGGGTTGCCCAGCCTCCTCGGGGGGCTGAAGACCAACCCGTGGCTGCACCTGAACGCCGTGGTGACCATGTTCGACAGCGGCGGCAGCTCGGGCCAACTGCGCGACGAGCTCGGCGTGCTCCCGCCCGGTGACGTGCTCAAGTGCGCCCTCGCCCTCGCGCGCAACGAATCGGAGGCCCGGCGGGTGCTCCTGTCGCGCCTGCCGACGCTCGAGCACGCGCGGCTGTCCGGCCACACCGGCGGCAACCTGCTGTTGTCGATGATGGAGCGCTACAGCGGCGACTTCCTCGCGGCGGTCGACGGCTTGCGGGCGCTGCTCGGCTGTGCCGGCCGCGTCTGGCCGGTGAGCGTCCAGCATGCGGCCGTCTGCGCGGAGTACGACGACGGGACAACGACGCGGGGAGAGGTCGAGGTCGACGCGGGCCAGAGCGCGGGCCGGCTCGTCCAGCGCATCTGGCTCGATCCCGAGGTGAACATCCATCCCGCCGTCGCCGAGGCGATTCCCCGGTTCGACGCCGTGATCATCGGCCCGGGTTCGTTCTACACGAGCCTGATGCCGATTTTTCTCGTCCGCGGCATGCAGGAGGCGCTGGCCGCCGTGCAGGGGCCTGTCGTGCTCGTTGCGAACCTGCTCACCGAAGGGCGCGGGATGAACGGGTTCTCGGTGGCCGACGAGGTGTGCCGTATCAACGCCGCGATTGGCCGGCCCGTTGACGTCGCCGTGATCAATACGGCGCTGCCGTCCCCGGAAGCCCTGGCCCGCTACGCGGCGGAGCACAAGGAACCGCTTGCGGTAGGTACGCTGCCGCCCGGGTGCGAGGCGGTGGAAGGCGCGTTCTGGGTGCGCGACATGGCGCGCCACGACCGGCGTCGCCTGGCGTATGCGGTGTGGTCGGTGCTCGCGCAGCGGCTGCTGGCCTGACGGCAGACTTCGGGTTCTCGCTCGCCCGACTTCAGTCGCGCTGGCGCTTCGTGGCTGGCGCGCGTCGCTTCGATGGCGACGGCGCGGTCTTCTTCCGGGGCGTCGCGGTGGCTTTTGCTGCGGCGCGTGGTGTTGCTTTCGCGGTTCGTGCCGGCCGCTTCGGTTCTTCGTTCCTCGTCGTCCGTTCGGTCTTCAGCGCAAGCGCCTGCTCGATGATCCGCTCCAACAGCGCCCCGGCCTCTCCGCCCCGTGCGGGGCGGTTCGACGTCCAGACGTCCGGCCGGTCCCCTGCGAGGATGTCGGCGAAGTCGCCGCCGCTCTTCACGCTCTGGGCGAACTCGGTGACGTCCACGGGTCCGGCCCACTCGTCGCGGTGCTTGATGAGCAGCCAGCTGCGGCCGTCTGCGCCGCGCGTCCTCACGAGGACCCACGAGCCTTTCAGCTTGTAGCCGTTCAGCCGGAACTTCAGATCGCCCTTCTTCAGCGCCGCGTCGACGTCGTCCACTTCCGGTTCCCACGAACCTTCGTCCCACAGCAGGACGATGCCGGCGCCGTATCCTTCGGGGATCACGCCTTCGAACGTTCCGTACTCGAGCGGGTGATCCTCGACGTGCATCGCCAGCCGGCGCACCGTTGGATCGAGCGACGGTCCTTTCGGCACGGCCCAGGAGAGCAGCACGCCGCCATGCTCGAGGCGGAAATCGTAGTGCAGGTGGCTGGCGAGGTGTTTCTGGACGCAGAACAACCGCTGCCGGGCCTTTGTCGGACGCGGCGCCCCTTTCGGTTCGGGCGTCTTCGTGAAGTCGCGTTTCGCGCGGTACTTGTCGAGGGGCATGGGTCCAGTCTACCGCTGAACGTGCGGGGTGCGCGGTGCGGAGTGCGAGGTGCGGTGCAGGGTGCACGGTGCCGTGCCGGTACGTCGCATCTCGCACGGCACGTCGCAATCGCACGTCGCACCTCGCACGGCACGTCGCACTTCGCACGGCACGTCGCACTTCGCACGTCGCACTTCGCACCGTACAATCCCTCAGTCCAGCTTCCTCCCCTTCGTCTCCGGAATCCAGATCCAGAAGACGGCGGCCAGCACGAAGGCGAGGGCCGAGATGAGGAAGGCGACGCCGAAGCCGTGCGAGTCGGCCAGCGATGCCACCGTGAACGGCGCGAAGGCGCTGGCGAGGCGGCCGATGTTGTAGGTGAAGCCCTGCGCCGTGGCGCGCACGTCGGTCGGGTAAATCTCGGCCGTGACCGCGCCGAAGCCGCTGTAGTAGCCGGTCGCGAAGAATGCGACGAACGGGCCGAGCGCGAGCAGCAGCAGCGGTTGCTTCGTGGTCGCGTAGAGGCTGAGCAGGGCGGCGGCCGTCAGCAGGTAGGCGACGTAGGTCTTCTTCCGGCCGAGCGCGTCGCTGATGTAGCCGAAGGTCACGTAGCCGAACCACATGCCCACCTGGTTGACCATGATGAGGATCGACATCGCCTGGGTGGAAAGCCCGATGCCGCCCTGGGCGACGGGCAGCCTCAGGTACGCCGGGACCCACGTGTTGAAGCCCCACCACGCGAAGAGCGTGCAGGCGTTCATCAGCGTGACGGCCACCGTGAGCGGCAGCAGCCGGCCGTGGAAGATGTCGATGAAGCGCCCGCGGGCGGCCGGCGCCGTCGCGCGCCGCGCCTGCCAGATCTCCGGCTCTTCGACCCGCTGCTGGACCCACACGATGAAGAGCGCAGGCAGCACGCCGACGAAGAAGACGGCGCGCCAGCCCCAGCGGTCGAGCATGACCAGCGTGACGAGCGCGGCCAGCGCATAGCCGACGGCCCACGCGCTCTGCATGAAGCCGAGCGCCTTGCCGCGGTGCTCGGCAGGCCAGGTCTCGGAGACGAGCGCGGCGCCGCTGGCCCACTCGCCGCCCATGCCGAGGCCGAGCAGGATCCGGAAGATGAGCAGCCCCGTGACGCCGCCGGCCAGCCCGCAGGCGCCGGTAAAGACCGAGTACAGCAGAACGCTCGCGATGAGAGCGGGCCGCCGGCCGTAACGGTCGGCGACGAACCCGAAGAACAGGCCTCCCGCCGCGGCGGCGACGAGCGTGGCCGAGGCGAGCAGGCCGCCGGTCTGTCTCGGGATGTGGAGATCGGCGAGGACCGCGCTCAGAATCAGCGCGAACAGTTGCACGTCGAACGCGTCGAGCATCCAGCCGCCGAAGCCGGCCGCGAGCGCGCGGCGCGCGCGCGGCGAGGCGTCGTGCCACCAGGCGAAGAAACCGGCGCGGGGTGTCAACAATCGACGATCTCCACGAGCGACTGGCCGCCCGCAACTTCGTCGCCAGGCGCGACATGCACCGCGGCCACGCGTCCGGCGCGGGTCGCGCACACCGGATTGTGCATCTTCATGGCCTCGAGCACGCACAGTTTCTGACCGCGCGTCACCTCGTCTCCCGGCCCGACCGCCACCTCGATGATTTTGCCGGGCAGCGGCGCCCGCGCCGTCGCAGAAGCGGCCGTCGCGCGGGCGGCGACCGCCGTGGACGGGCGCCCGATCGCGGGCGCGCCGGCAAAGCGCCAGTCAACGACGATCCGCGCGCCATCTCGGATCTGCGCGAAGAAGGTCTCCTGTCGCCGCAGCGCTTCGTGAGCGTCAGCGCCGCTCACCGCGTCGAAGAAGATCCGATCGTCCGGGCGCGATTGGGCGAGGCGGGGCAGATCCACGCTGATGACGGTCCCGATCTTCGCATACCCGCCCGTGGTGCCGCGGTCGGCCAGCAGCACGAGCGGCATGCCGTCGCCCGCCACCTGCACGGCTCCGGCGGGCGTGCCGTCCGACAGGATATCGGCGGCGCCCGCGTGTTCGACGCGCGGGCCCTCGAGTCGATATCCCATCCGGTCCGACTGCGACCCGATCGTGTAGGCGGAGCCGACGAGCGTCTGCATGCCGCGCGTGGTGAAGAGATCGTCCTGCGGGCCGGGCACCACGCGCACCCGGTGACTGCCGACATATGTCGGCGACCAGGACGCCGGCATCGCTCTCGCCTCGATCGACGTTGACGCGGCTCCTCGGAAAAGCCGATCGCCTGGCTGCAGCGCGCGGCCCTCGAATCCGCCGAAATGCGATCGCAGATACGTGGAGCGGCTGCCAAGCACGAAGGGGACGTCGATGCCGCCCGCCACCGCCAGGTAGGCCCGAGCGCCTGCGCGCAGACCGCGAAACGACAGGATCGCGCCCTTCGCCACCGGCACCGCCCGCCACGTCGGGGCCGGCAGGTCGTCGATTCGCGGTTGCATGTCGGCGCCCGCCAGCGCGATGACCGTGTCGTCGAGCACCTCGATCTGCGGGCCGGTGACCGTCATTTCGAGCGCCGCCGCGTCTTCCGCGTTGCCGACGAGCAGGTTCGCGATTCGCAGCGCAAACGCGTCCATCGCGCCCGACACCGGAACGCCGTAGCGCTGGAATCCGTAGCGGCCGAGGTCCTGCACCGTCGTCAGGGCGCCCGCGTCGATGACTTCGATGACGGGACAGCCTCCCCGTCGTCCGAGGTCCGATGTCCGAGGTCCGAGGTCGGCAGAACCGGGCGTCGGGGCGACCCGGCGGGTCGCCCCTGCGGAGGCGATGCGTTCCATCTCGCGATATCGTTCTTCGTCGATCGCGACAAAACGGATGACGTCTCCTGGCTCGACCAGCGTCGGCGGCATGCGAGCCGGATCGAACAAGCGCACCGGAGTGCGTCCGATCAACTGCCACCCGCCGGGGCTTTCGATCGGGTAAATGCCGGTCTGCTGCTGTGCGATGCCTACTGAACCGGCCGGAATGGACGTCCGGGGCGTCTGCAGGCGCGGCGTCGCGATGCGTGATGACATGCCGCCCAGGTACGCGAAGCCCGGGCTGAATCCCATCATGAAAACCCGGTAGGTTCCCGAGGCGTGGATCGCGACCACCTCGTGTTCGGCCAGGTGGTTGTGCTCTGCGACAAACGGCAGATCGGGCCCGTACTGGCCGCCGTAGCAGGTGGGAATGTCGACGCGCTGCGGGGCAGGCACCGCGTCGGGGGCGAGGGACGCGGCCGCTTCGGTGACCGCGGAGGTCAGTGCATCGAAGGCGATGCGCAGCGGGTCGTAGTTGACGAGTAGCGATCGATACGTCGGAACGAGATCGACGATGCCCGCGATCTGCCGGCGCGCGAGCGCGAGCGCAAGCGCGTGGACCCGCTCGTTGACCGTGTCGTCGATCCGGTCGCCGATCTCGACGACGAGCGCCTGGTCGCCGGCCGGCCGCAGCCGCGGTTTGCCGCGGACCCACGCGTCGCTCACCGTTGCCCCATCGCGACGAGCCGCACGCCGGCCGTCTCGAAGGCGGACTTCAGGGCGTCGGCCAGCTGCACGGCGCCCGGCGTGTCGCCGTGCAGGCAAATGGTGTCGGCCTGCAGGGAGACCTCCTCGCCGGTGATGGCCGTTACCCGGCCCTCGGTCACCATCCGCAGGCTCCGTTCGACGACGGCCGACGTGTCGTGGATCACCGAGCCCGGGCGCGTTCTCGGCACCAGCGTGCCATCGGCGTTGAACGCGCGGTCGGCAAAGACCTCCCGCGCCACGCGCAGGCCCATTCCCTCCGCGATCTCGAGCCACTTCGAGCCCGCGAGGACGACGAGCACCATGTCGGGATCGGTCTCGAGCACCGCTTCGCAGATGGCGCGCGCCATGTCCCCCCCGCCGGCGGCCATGTTGTAGAGCGCGCCGTGCGGCTTCACGTGCTGCAGCCGCCTGGCGCGCGTGAAGGCGGTCAGGGCGCCAACCTGGTAGACCACATCGTCCTTCACCTCTTGGGCCGCGGCGCCGACGTTGCGCCGGCCGAAGCCCCGCAGGTCGGCAAACCCCGGGTGCGCGCCGATGGCGACGCCGTGTGATTCGGCCAGCTGCACGGTCTTTCGCATGTGCCCGGGATCGCCCGCGTGGAAGCCGCACGCGATGTTGGCCGAGGTGATGTGCCGGATAACCTGATCGTCGTAGCCGAGCCGCCAGGGCCCGAAGCTCTCGCCCATGTCGCAGTTGAAGTCGATGCGTGCGGTCATCGGGTCCTCCTCGCGGGGCCATTGTAGAACAAAGGCATGTTATGCTCCTCGCCTACAGAAGGAGGTTCGACGTGGCCGATATTGCACGCATCCAGAAGGAACTGAAGGCTGCCGGGTTCGACGGCTGGTTGTTGTACGATTTCCACAACCGCGACGCGATTGCCTATCACGTCCTGGGCCTGGACTACGGCAAGTTCACCTCACGCCGCTGGTTCTACTGGATTCCCGCGTCGGGCGACGCCATCCGGCTCTGCTCGAAGGTCGAGTCTACCAAGCTCGACCGACTGCCTGGCGAGAAGCGCCTCTACCTGTCCTGGCGCGAACTCCATGCCTCGCTGAAAGAGATGATGGGGAAGGCGCGCAAGGTGGCGATGCAGTACTCGCCGACGGCCAACATCCCGTACGTGTCGATCGTCGATGGCGGCACCGTCGATCTCATCCGGTCGCTCGGCTACGAGGTCGTGTCGTCGGCCGACCTGGTCCAGACCTTCCAGGCCATCCTCGACGAGGCCCAGTACCGGTCGCACCTCGATGCCGGCGCGCGCGTGCAGCGCATCAAGAACGAGGCGTTCGAACTGGTCGCCCGCGACGTGCGTGGGGGCAAGACGCTCACCCAGTACGACGTGCAGCAGTTCATCGTCAAGCGCTACGCGGAGGAAGGGCTGACGTGCAAGGGCGAGTTCCCGATCGTGGGGACCAACGAGCAGCCGGCCGATCCGCACTTCGAACCGACGCCCGCCAACGCGCGGCCGATCCGCAAGGGCGACACGCTGCTCATCGACCTGTGGGCGAAGCTCGAGCAGCCCGGCTCGATCTTCTATGACATCACGTGGTGCGGCTTCGTCGGGAAGACCCCGCCCGCGAAGTACGTGCAGATCTTCAACACGGTGCGCGACGCGCGCGATGCGGCGCTCGAGTTCGTCAGCACCCGCTTTGGCGGCGGCAAGGCCGTCCATGGGTGGGAAGTGGACGACGCGTGCCGCGCGGTCGTCGAGAAGGCGGGCTACGGGCAGTTCTTCATCCACCGGACGGGCCACTCGATCGGCGAAGAGGTGCACGGCAACGGCGTGAACATCGACAATCTCGAGACGCGCGACGAGCGGTTGCTCGCGCCAGGCATCTGCTTCTCCATCGAGCCCGGCATCTACCTGGCCGGCGAGATGGCGGCGCGCAGCGAGATCGACGTGTTCATCACGCCCGCGGGCAAAGTGGACGTTGCCGGCGACATGCAGCGCGACCTGATCCTGATGGACGTCTGATGGGACCCGATGGATGTCTGATGGGGCCGGCACAACCGGTTGGGATGTCGTGCCCCTGCTGAGGTGGACGATGACTGCGCGAGGCGAACGCGACGAAAGACACGACGAAGGACAGGACGACGAAGTGGAGCTGTGTCGCGTCTCGGGCAAGTTCGAGGCGGAGCCGGTCGTGGCGGCCCTGCGCGCGAACGGCATCGCGGCGCGCACGCGCGGCGAAGCGGCCGGCGAGCTGTACGGCCTGACGCTCGACGGCATGGGCGAGGTGACCATTCTCGTCCGGCAGTCGCAGGTTGCCGAGGCGCGCGATCTGCTCAAGGCAGCCGATCTCGGCGAGCTGAGGCTGGGCGACGAGCCGGCCGACGAAACACGCAAGTAACGCCGAAAGCCGACGGCCGAGGGCCGGAAGCCGATTAGGCCCCCGGAGGTTCACGTGGCTGTTTATCTGTACGTCATCCTCGGCTACCTGCTCGTGCTGACGGTCTACAACGTCTACCGCTCCCGCCAGGTCAAGTCCCAGGACGACTTCATGGTGGCGGGGCGCAGCCTGTCGCTGACCAAGATGGTGTTCACGCTGGTCTGCACGTGGATTGGATCCGGCACCTTCATTGCCGGCGCCGAGTTCGCGTCGAAGGCCGGCTGGAGCGCGGTATGGCAGCCGGCGGGCGCGTTCCTCGGCATCGCGATCATCTACTTCGTGGCGGCGAAGATCCGCACGTTCGGCCAGTACACCGTGGGCGACATTCTCGAGGTGCGCTACGGCAAGTTCGCGCGCCTGTTCGGCGCGATCGCCCTCATCATCGCCTTCACGACGATCGTCGCCTACCAGTTCCGCGCCGGCGGCTACATCCTCAACGTCGCGACCGACGGCGGCATCTCGCTCGAGGCGGGGCAGGCGATTGCCGCGGCGTTCGTCATCCTGTTCGTGGCCATCGGCGGCATGGTGGCCGTCGCGCACACGGACCTGCCCAACGGCATCATCATCGTGTCGGCCTGCCTGCTGGCCGTGCCCTTCGTCATCGCCGGAGCGGGCGGGTGGGCGCACGCGGCGCAGGTGCTGCCGGCCGGGCACTTCAAGGTCTTCTCGCCGGATTTCGGCAAGTACCCGGCGCTCAAGGCCCTCGGGTATTTCCTCTCCACGCTGATGCTCCTGATGGGCGTGCAGTCGATGTACCAGAAGTTCTACGCGGCCCGGACGCCGAAGGAAGCGAAGAAGGCGGTCGCCATCTGGATCGTCGGCACGATCGTCGTCGAGACCATCGTCATCTGCATCGCGGTCTATGCGAATGCGTACAACGTCGAGCACCATCTGAACTGGGACGGCCGGGCGCTGGTCCTGAACGCCGCCCGCTACATGGTGCCGGGGCCGGTGGGCGTGCTGCTGCTCGGCGCGGCGTGCGCGGTGGTCCTGTCGACCGGCATGAACTACCTGCTGTCGTCCAGTTCGAACGTGATGCGCGACATCTACCAGGGCATGATCAACCAGCACACCGATCCAACGAAGATGGTGGCGCTGCAGAAGGTTTTCATCGTCATCATGGGGTTCTGCGCGTTCCTGATGATCTTCGTGCCCACCTACCTGAAGTCCGATATCTCGATCCTGCAGTACGCCTACTTCGCCTACACGATGTACGGCGTGGCGGTGACGCCGGCCCTGTTCGCGGCGCTGACCTGGAAACGCGCCACCCGGCAGGGCGGGCTGGCCTCGATTGTCGGCGGCGCGGCCGCGGCGGTGTTCTTCGAGATCCTGTTGCCCTGGCTCGCGCCGTCGGTCATGGAAGGCGGCGACGCCTTCGGCATCCCGAGTATCTACCCGGCCGCGCTCATCTCGATCGGCCTGCTCGTTGTCGTGAGCCTGTTGACACCCGCGCCGACGGCCAAACAACTCGAGCGGCTGTTCCCGAAGACGCCGCCCGCAGGAGTGTAGGCGACGGGACCAGGGACCAGGGGCATGAGCCTCCGGATCCCTGGTTCCCGCTAGCGTTTCGGCGGTTCGTAGTTGGGCGGCACCGCGGTTCCGGTTCCGAAGAAGTACTCCTCCATCAGCTGCGCCACCAGGTCCTGCGCCTCTTTTTGCCACGGCATCAGCCGGTACTCGTTGAGAATCATGCGCATCCGATCCTCCCACGCCCGCCACGCCTCGGCCGACACGTTGTCATAGATGCGCTGCCCCAAGTCGCCCGGCCAGGGCGGTGCGTCGAGACCGGGCATCTGCCGCTGAAGCTTCACGCAGAACACCATCCGTCCGCCGGGTGTCGGGCCGTCCGGGTCCTTGCCGCGTACATCCATGTCGCCATGCTCCTTCCGCCGGCGTTGTCGCTCGCCTGCGCGCGTCCCCTGATGTTACACGCGCACGGCCGGGTTCTACCACCCGCGCCCTGCGGCTGGACGGTTTCGAGACCAACGCGTATCATGATTTGTGTGAACCCGTCCGCCGAAGATCTGGGCCACGCGCGCTGCTGGTACAGCCGCAGGAGCCCGCACATTCCAATCAACCTGTCCTCCCACACGATCGAGGACGGCCTGCTCGTGTACTGCGCGCACCCGATGATGCTGCCGGTCGTCGGGAACCACTTCGACATCCGCAATTGCGACGGCTGCGACTACTATCGCCCGGTCAAGGTCCATTACCCTCGCTGAACGTCAGGTCATGTCACACCGCGCCTGCATCCATCCCGACGTCGCCGGACCGGCGATCAAAAGTCTCCGAAAGCTGGACAGGTCTGTACTATTCCGCGTCAGGCATAAGGGGACAACGCCGCGCCCCACGGTCGGTAAGCCCACGTTCTTCAGAGATTTACGATGTCCCGGCAACATGCCCCGAAGCCGGGCGGTGGCATGGGATTTGATCAGCTGGCACTGCAGCCGTTCCGAAAGCTCGGGTGTGCCGCGGTCTGGGAAGCGGCCTTCCCTTACCGGGCAGCGGCAGGCCTCAGCAACGGAAACGGTTGTGACTGACCACACTGTGCAGCGCAGGAGTTCCGACCCGGAAACCGATCGGCACGAGCCCGACGACGAGCCGGATACGCGCGAAACGCCCCCGGGATGAACCGCCTCCTGTCCCCGTCGAGGAACCGCCGCCGCCAGGCAAAACGGGCCCGTATGTTGCGAGTCCAGGGCGAGCGGGAAATCACGCGGTCGGGGAGCCCCCCGGGGCCAACCAGCCCATGAGATGATGGAGGCACCCAGGTGAACGGCGAACGCAAAGAACGACGCGGCTTCGCGTCGATGTCCCCGGACAAGCAGCGAGAGATCGCGAGCAAAGGCGGCCGCGCCGCCCACACCAAAGGCACCGCGCATGAATGGACGTCCGAGGAGGCGCGCCAGGCCGGTCGCAAAGGTGGGCAGGTCAGCCGCGGCGGTCGCGGTCGTCTCGTCATCGCGTCCGACCAACCGTCCGCGTTACGGGCGGATGCCCCCCCGGCCATGATGCCGGCGCCTACCGGGAGCGGAGCCAGCAGGAGCGAGTAGCGACGGAGCCTGCAGTTCGACTTGGAGGCAAGACACATGCGACGCGCAACGACCGTCTGTCTGCTGGTCATCGCGCTGGGCGTGGCTGCGCGGGGAACCGCGCAGACCGCCCAGGGCGACCAGGGGAAGCCAGCCACCCAGGGACAAGCGGCGTCGACGACCGGCGCCAGTTCTCAGGACACCAGGCCGGCAACCACGACCTTCTTCGGAGACACCGGGTTGTGGTTCGTGCCAACGGCGGATCTGCTGCCTGACGGCAAGTGGTCGATCAGCGGGTACCGGGCCGGTTTCAATGACCAGCAGGGGTACACCAACATTTCGCACTACGCCGTCACGTTCGGCGCCGGCATCAAGGATCGCGCCGAAATCTTCGGGTCGTTTCGCGTCATCACCCGCATCGACCGTGATATCCGTCCGTTGTTCACCGCCGATCCGGACGTCGGCGGGCTCGTCAACGAGTATCCCTTCGTCACGTCGCAGTGGTCCGGCAACAAGCTCGGGGACCTGTTCCTCGGCGCGAAGATCAATCTCAGTTCACAGTGGCGGCAGCAGCCGGCGGCCTTTGCCATCCGTGGCATGGTGAAGGTGCCGACGGGCAATCGCGACGCCGGTGTGAGCACGGGCAAGCCCGACCTCTACATCGACGGCATCGTCAGCGGCGAAGCGGGGCAGGCGGTGGAGCTGTCCGGATTCGGGGGCGTCGCCATTCGCGGGCGTCCCGACACGCCGACGACGGTCAGCGTCTCGCGCGGCTTCAGATGGGGGTTCGGGGCCGGTTTTCCGAGCCGGTCCCCGATCCGCCTGACGGCCGAACTGGAAGGTGAGCGCACCTTCAGCAGTTCGATCACCACCACGCCGGCGCTCATGGCCTTGGACGGCAGCGTATCGCCGCTCGTCAGCAACATTCGCAATCCGACGTTGGCGACCGTGGGCCTGACCTGGCAGCACAAGAGCGGGTTCTTCCTGGGCGCGGGCTTCAACTACGTCTTCACGGGCGACGCGATCGACCAGCGCCCGTTCTCCGCCGACGATCTGGTCGGCCGGCTTCGCGACTACGCGGATTTCCAGTTCCGCATCGGCTATCACCCGGGCGTTCGCGTCTACGTCGCGCCGCCGCCGCTCCCGCC
>PMZR01000052.1 GCA_003170135.1 Acidobacteriota bacterium | reverse complement strand
GCCCGGGCTGCGGAGCGGCTCGGTAGGGGGTGCGGCCGCTCCGTGCACACCGGCATCCGCCCTCGTCGCACGCACGATGTGCGCGCACGCACGCCGAAGGCACCTACGCAAATGTCGGAACAGCCGAAGTAGAAGAGTGATATCCTGCCGCGCACCCAAGCAGGGGCGTCAGGGCCCGCCGGGCCTGCGCGGTCAACCAGCGAAACACCGAGGCTGCCATGCGTCGAATCATCGGAACGAGTGCGCTTCTTTGCGCGATGCTGCTCACGTTCGCGGTCTATGCCACGCCGCAATCGAAGGGGAAGGGCTACGGCAACGTGGACGCGATCACCCAGGACGAGTTGAAGGTGTACGACTATTTCCTGGCCGCCGACCAGCTGGAGGGCCGCAATGTGCCGTCCCGCGGCTACGACACGGCCGCACTGTACATCGCGAGCCACCTGAAGGAATGGAGACTCAAGCCGGGCGGCAACCAGGCCTCCACCAACGGCCCGTTGCAGCCTTACCTGATGCCGTTCGAGCTGGTGAGCAACCAGATCGACGCCGCCAACATGAAGCTGTCGCTGACGGCGCCGGCGGCCGGCCGCGGCGGGCGCGGCGGAGCGGGCGGTGGCGGCGGGCGCGGTGCGGCGGCCGCACCGGCGGGTCCGCGTAGCTTCGAGTACGCGAAGGAATGGACCGTCGGCGGGGGCGGCGGCCGCGGCGGCCCGGCCATCGATCCGATTGACATCGCCGGTGCGCAGCTGGTCTTCGTCGGCAACGGGTACGTCATCAACAAGACGAAGACGAATCCGTACCAGGGCCTCGACGTGCGCGGCAAGATCATGGTCGTCGCGGGGGTGCCTCCGGAACTGGCGGCGGCGCAGGCGGCAGCAGCGACAGCGCGCGGCGGCGCGGCCGGGGCCGCGGGTGGCGGACGCGGACGCGGCGGTGCGGCGCCCAATCCGCTTGGCGTCGAGAACACCGACTTCGTCACGCCCCAGGGCTACGCGGTGAAGAACGGCGCGCGGGCGATCATCACAATCGCCACGTTCCAGCAGTTGAGCACCATGGCGAGCCCGAACGCGGGCGGGCGCGCCGCGGGTCCGAACGGCCCGGCCTACCAGGTCGTGAAATTTCAGGCGGCCCGCCCGCCCTCGGTGCCCTCGATCGTGGCGGGCGTCGATCTGACCAACGCGATCTTCCAGGGGGAGAAGCTCAGCGCCACGCAGGTCTTCGAGGGCGCGACGGCCAACACGAAGCTGGAATCGTTCGACCTCACCGCGGAGAAGAAGGTCGCCCTGCACACGGCGGTCACGAGCGATCACAGCCTCACCGAGAACGTCATCGGCATCGTCGAAGGCAGTGACCCGGTCCTGAAGAACGAATATGTCGTGTTCAGCGGCCACCTCGATCATCTCGGGCTGAGCGTTCCCGACCCCGCCACCGGTGACCGCGTGTTCAACGGCGCGGACGACGACGGGTCGGGGTCGGCGGCGCTGATGGCGATGGCCCATGCCTACGCCCAGGGCGCGGCGAAGGGGATGCGGCCGAAGCGGTCGATCATCTTCGCGTGGGTGGCGGGTGAGGAGAAGGGACTGTGGGGCTCGCAATACTTCAACCAGTTCCCGCCGATCGACATCACCAAGGTTGTGGCGGATCTCAACATGGACATGATCGGCCGAACGAAGCCTGACACGGCCTACGTCGATCCGCCCTCTTACAAGCTGGTCGAAAAGGGCGAGATCTTCGTCGTCGGCCCGAACATCAGCAGCGACGAGCTGGAGAAGACGCTCGAGACCGTGAACAACGGCTACCAGAAACTGAAGATCAATCACTTCTATGACGTCACCGCGCCCGATGCGACGCACGACAACCTGGGACCGCAGCCGAACGGCCAGCGCATCTTCTACCGCAGCGATCACTACAACTTCGCGAAGATGGGCATCCCGATCGCGTTCTTCACAACCGGGCTCCACCCGGATTACCACCGGTTGACCGACTCGCCCGAGAAGATCGATTTCCTCGAGATGGAGAAGGTCACCAAGATGGTGGCGGCCTCCGGCTGGGTGCTCGCCAACTCGGCCACCAGGCCGAAGCTGAATGCGAAGCTGCCGGATCAGCTCATCAACGACATGAAGACCGCGCACGACCAGGGGTGGGGCAAGCTGACGCCGGTCGGCACGCTGCCCAACACGCCGTTCTAGGCCGGACGGACGGGTAGCGCGCGGCTGCTTCCGCGCGCGCGAATCGTGATTCACCATGCCCCGGGGCCCGCGCCCCGGGGCATTTCTCTTTGACATCTTCGGATACTTCCGTGGGTGATACCCGCTCCCGCGTAGCAGGCAGCGGGCGAGGCGCCCAGCGCAAGGCGCGCCACCGCTCGAGCCCAGTCCTCGGCAAATTTGTGGCATCGGCTTACCGTCCTGCGAACGGCGCGGGGTGCAGGCCGGGTGCGTGGCCCCCATCGCTCGGGGTCAGGTCTGAGACCTGACCCCGTGTGCGGTTGGTCTCCGCGCAAATTTCGATGCCTGACCGCTTGTCCTGCGTCTACGGCTCGCGCTGGTGGCCCGCCTCGCGCTGGCCGCCCCGCGGGAGCCCGGCTCGGAAGGCGCTGCGTCCGCCCCGTGCGCGTCTGGGAATCGTCGCGTTCGACAGGTCGGCCCCGACCACTTGCCACGGCCAGAGAATCCTCGCAAGTCGCCGGCCGATGCGCCAGCGCTACCCCACGGAGATTCCGCCCCGACTTTCTTTCGCACTCGGATTATCATGAGGTTGGGTTGATTTTCGGACAGACTACGAATCAGGATTCAGGAATCAGGAATCAGGAATCAGCACCTGAATCCTGAATCCTGGCTCCTGATTCCTGACCCGTCGAGGCACGCGGCATGTCCCACGCGCACATTCCTTCTTCCGGCTGGCGGCGGGTGTTGCTGACCGGCGTCTTCGTTCTCCTGGCGGTTCTTCCGCTCGCGATGCAGTCGGGCGGCGGGAGCGCGCCCTCATCGGACCCGAAGCTGACGACGGTGCTGGCGGCCCTCGCGCAGTCCGTCCCGCAGCGATTGGGGACGGCCGCCGCGGATCGCTCCGGTCAGACGACGCGTCTGTCCGCGGACGCGCTACCGGCGCCCGTCCATGACGCGATGACCACCCGCCGGCTGCGGATCGATGCGAACAACGGCGTGCAGGTCTACGTCCTGGTCGAGGACGTCAGCGTCGAGAACGTGCAGCAACTGGAGGCTGCCGGCGCCGTCATCGAGATCACCGACGCACCGCACCGCCGGGTGCAGGCGCGTATTCCCGTCACGCGCCTTCGCGCCGTCGCCGCGCTGCCATTCGTCACCTTCATCCGTCTTCCCAACTATCCCGTCCGCCGCATCGGGTCGGTGACGACCGAAGGCGACGCGATCCTGCACTCGGACGCGGTGCGATCGCAGCTCGGCCTGGACGGCACCGGCGTGAAGGTGGGCGTGATCTCCGACGGGTTGAAAGGCGTGTTCGCCACCACCTGCGCGACCTGCGCGGGTGTGGCCAACGGTCCGATCGCGAAAGGCGATCTGCCGAACGCAACCGGCACGCGATCCAACGGGACCGCGACCGGTGTGCTGACCTCGTCGAGCGGCGGCATCAGCGGCCGGTCGTTCCAGGCCAATAGCGATCTCGAAGGCCTGGTTCCGGGCGGGTGCCCGGGATTCGCCGGTGCGGGCGCGGAAGGGACGGCGCTGCTCGAAATCGTCCACGACATCGCGCCCGCCGCGCAGCTGTCGTTCGCGAACTTCGACACGGATCTCTCCTTCAACCAGGCCGTGAATTTCCTTGCGGCCAATAACGACATCGTCGTCGACGACATCGGCTTCTACGGCGACGCGTCCGACGGGACGAGTTCCGTGTCGAGCAACACCGCCGCGGCACTCAACAACCCGGCCAACCGCATCCGCGCCTACGTCACCTCGGTCGGCAATGCGGCCGACGAGCACTACATCGGCACCTATCTCGCATCGTCCGCCAGTCCGGCGTCGATGGGCATCGCGGCGGCCGGCCACCTGCACCAGTTCAGCCAGGGCTCCGATACGACCGACGTGCTCGGCCTGGGCGCCAAACCGTATAACCAGATCAAGCTGCCAAGCGGCGGCGAAGTCGCCATTTTCCTGACGTGGGACGATCCGTTCGGCAAATCATCGAACAACTACGACCTCTACCTGGTTCGTGGAAGCACCAGCGCCGTCGTCGCCCACAGCACCGATAACCAGAACGGCGCCCTGGACCCGGTCGAATTCATCGACTACGTGAACACCGGCGCGGCGGACTCGTTCTGGATCGTCGTGCAGAACGTCAAGGACCAGGCCGCGCCCAAGCAACTGAACATCTTCTCGTTCGAACCCGAGTGCGCGACCGGCGGGCCACTGACGCTCGCGCCGCCCCACCACGACCGCCACAATTACAACACCGTCACCCGCAGCGTGTCCGCGCAGAGCGACGCGGGCGGGTCGCCGGTCAGCGTCATCTCGGTGGGCGCGATCTGCTCGGCATCGTCCGCCGCGCAGTCAGTCTTCTCGACCAGTGCCGCGCCCGACGAGTCCTGCTTCGACGCCAGCCACTCGACCATCGAGTTCTTCAGCAGCCGAGGGCCGACCATCGACGGGCGCGTCAAGCCGGACATCTCCGGCATCGACGGCGTCGTCATCACCGCCGCGGGCAGCTTCGAGAATCCGTTCTTCGGCACGTCGGCCGCCGCGCCTCACGTGGCGGGCATCGCCGCGCTCGCGCTGCAGTCGGCGCCGTGTCTCGTGGCTGGCGCGACCGGCGCCGCCGATCCCGTGACGGCGCGAACCACGCTGCGCAAACTGCTCGTGCAGAATGCCGACGGCCTGGGCGACCCGAACACCTTCGGGTCCGGCCGCGCGAACGCGCTCTCCTCGATCCAGGCGGCGCTGCCTGTCCTGACCGGCAGCGGCACGGTGACGGTGCCGGGCACGTCATCCAGTGGCGCGAGCGTATCGCTGTCGCAACTGGGCTTCTCCGACCCGAGCCAGTGCCCGCTGACGATGCTCAAGTGGACGGGCGGCTGCGGCACTTCACCCGGCACGACGCTGACCTGCCCGCTCGGGACGACGAACGTGAGCGTGTCGGCCAGCAACAACGGCGTCGCCTTCTCGCCGCCGTCGAACATTCAGATCGCGGTCACGAGCTTTGCGCTGACCGGGACGCCGGCGTCCGCGACGGTCAACGCGGGCCAATCCGCGGTCTACCAGGTCACGGTGTCGGCGCAGAGCGGACCGTTTCCCGGCGGCGTCGCGCTCGGCTGCGCGGGCCTGCCGCCGCAGGCCAGTTGCTCGTTCAATCCGCCCACGGTGACACCCGGCGCGACGTTTGCGCAATCGACGCTCACGATTTTCACGACCGCGCCGCAGACGTTGACCGCCACGGCGTCGGACCGGCGCGTGGGGTCCCTCACCCTTGCGCTGCTTGCGTTCGTCCTCACGATCACGTTCGGTGTGCGCGCCGGCGGTCGTCGCCGGTTCGCGACGATGACCGCCGTGTCGGTGGCGACGGCATTTCTCATGGCGCAGCTGGCGTGCGGCAGTTCCTCCACGCCTCCGCCCCCGACGCCCGTGCCATCGGTGTCGCTCTCGCCCGCGACGCTGAGCTTCAGCACGCAGTTCCTGCAGACGACGAGTGCGCCGCAGACGATCACGCTGACCAACAGCGGCAAGGCGGCCCTGGCGATCACGAACCTGACGGCCACGGGCGACTTCGCGCAGACGAACACGTGCGGGACCTCGGTCGCCGCCGGCGGCAACTGCGCGATCACCGTGTCGTTCACGCCCACCTCGGCCGGCCAGCGCAGCGGGACAGTAACGATCGCCGACAACGCGGCGAACAGTCCGCAGACGGTCAGCCTGACGGGCACGGGCCAGGCCACCAACGGGACCCCATCCGGGACCTACCAGGTGGCGATCACCGGGACATCAGGGACGCTTCTGCAGGCGGGCGGTGTGAGCCTGGTGGTGAGGTGAGCAGCGCAGCGGATCCTGCCGGTCGGATTCGGGAATCCATGAATTTGGAAACGTGTCCGGAAACGGCACGCGATCCTGCGATTTTTCCCATCTTTGGGACGCGTCCTCGTGGCACCCGTACTGCTCCGTAAGTGGACACCACCCATCTGACCGCACCTGCGGTCCGCTTGGTGACCTCCGTTCTCTCGTTGCCCCCACTGTAGGTAATCGGCTCGTTCTGGGTCGTTCTACCCCCCTTTCGCCCGGTGGCGTTGGGGCAGAAACCGGCAGGCATCATCACGGTCTCGTTGAAGGCGGGACTGCTTTCTGTCATGATGCTTCGCTAATACCTCATCATCTGTAAGTGCACTCGGGCGTCGTTCGGGAGTCGGCACCGTTACCCGGAGTCGAAGAATGTCGCCGTTCGAGGCGTATCCCGTTCTGCCGGCGCGCCGTGGTGATCGAGGGAACGATGCCCTCTGAAGCATCGTTGTCTCTGCACGCCACGCGTGTTTGTGCTATTGGCATGTACGACGCCCGGTGTCGTTGACGAGAAAGGAGGGTGAGCGCTCGGTTCGCGTTTGGACACGTCCCGACATCGTCGGCGTGTTTCTTCATTTCCCTTTTTGGAGGATGTAGGCCATGACGTTTCGCACATCGCGGGTTCTGACCGCGGTCGCCCTGTTCGCGATCTTCGGGCTCGTGACGCCGGTCTTCGCCCAGCAGTTCACCGGGCGAATCGACATCACGATCGAGGACGCGACGGGCGCGCGGCTCCCCGGCGTCACCATCGACATCAGCGGTCCACTGAACCAGACGATGGTGTCCGATGCTCGTGGTGAAGCGCACTTTCTGAACCTGACCGTCGGCACCTACCAGGTGAAGGCGGCCATCCAGGGCTTCAACGAGTACAGGAACACCAACGTGCCGGTCGTGGCCGGCGGCTCGGTGCCCCTGCCCATCAAGCTGGCGGTGGCGGGCACGAAGGAAGTCGTGCAGGTGACGGCCGAAGCGCCGGTCATCGACACGAAGAAGCAGGGGACGTCGACCAGCGTCAGCCTGGACGAGTTGCAGAACATCCCGACGGCGCGCGACCCGTGGGTCGTCATGCAGTCGGTCCCTGGCATCGTCATGGACCGCGTGAACGTGGGCGGGTCCGAATCGGGCCAGCAGGCCGGCTTCATGGGCAAGGGCGCGGCCTCGGGCCAGACGACGTGGAACGTGGACGGCATGCCGATCACCGACATGTCCTCGCTGTCCTCGCCGTTCTACTACGACTTCGACATGTTCCAGGAGATGAGCGTGGCGACCGGCGGCGCGGACGTGAAGAGCGCCACGGGCGGCATCCAGCTGAACATGATGTTGAAGTCGGGCACGAACGCCTTCCACGGCAACGCCCGGACGTACTTCGAGAACAGCGGGATGCAGGCGTTCAACGTGCCTGACAACCTGCTGTACCTGACCAACCAGGATCCGAACAGCGCCTTCTACCACAAGGGCGACAGCACGCAGCAGTACAGCGACTACGGCGGCGACATCGGCGGACCGATCCTGAAGGATCGGCTGTGGTTCTGGGGCGCGTACGGCAAGCAGGACATCCGGATCATGAAGCTGGCTGGTGTCAGCGACCGGACGGTGCTGCCCAACTACTCGTTCAAGACGCAGGGGCAGATCAGCAAGGGCCTTCGCGGGTCGTTCACCTTCTTCCAGGCCAACAAGCAGAAGTGGGGCCGCGACGCGAGCTCTTTGCGGCCGCAGGAGACGACGCTGGATCAGAACGGCCCGAACCAGATGTTCAAGGGCGAGTTGAACTACGTGTTCGGGAACAACCTGTTCATCGCCGGCCGCTTCGCGCACGTCAAGGGCGGTTTCACGTTCGTTCCCGAGGGCGGCATGGCGACGCCTTCCTACACCGACGCCGCCGGGAAATATCACGGGTCCTACGAGAACTACAACACCGATCGCCCGCAGAACGCGTTCGTCGTGGACGGCAACTACTTCCACGGCGCGCACGAGTTCAAGTTCGGCTTCACCTGGCGCAAGACGCAGGTGCACTCCACGTCCACGTGGCCTGGTCCTAACCAGACCTGGACGCTCTGGGACTCGAGCTACGCGACGACCGGGCTGATGATCGCCCAGCCGACCGCGACCTACGCGTCCGACGGCGAGAGCAAGTACCAGAGCTTCTACGTCGGTGACACCATCACGATGAAGCGGGCGACCGTGAACCTCGGCCTGCGGTACGACAACCAGGTGGGGTCGGTGCTGCCGAGCGTGTCGGGCGCGGTTCCGGGGTACGAGAAGTTCCTGCCGGCAGTCACGGCGCCTGCCGTGCCCAACGCGCTCACCTACAACCTGCTGCAGCCGCGCGTCGGCATCACCTACTCGCTGGACGAAGCGCACAAGTCGCAGTTGCGCGCCACCTACGCGATGTTCACGAACCAGATCGGCAGTACCGCGGCAGGGTTCCTCTCGGTGGCCCAGTACCGCTGGATGTACGTCTACGCCACCGACTTGAACCACGACGGGGTGGCTGAACCGAACGAGCTGATGAACGCCGCCGGCAAGGTCGTCGGCGCTGGCGCCATTACGGCCGCGGACATCATCAACTACGGCGGCTTCAACCCGAACAGCCCGACCGCGACCGGGACCTCGATCAACAGTGTCGGCACGTACTCCGTGCCGAAGACGCACGAGATCATCGTCGGCATCGACCATGAGCTGATGACGAACTTCGCGGTCAGCGCCTCGTTCACGTACCGGAAGGACGTGGACATGGACTGGTCGCAGTTGCTGAATTCCACCGGCGGCGTGGTCACCAACGCCAACTACACGCTGCTCGGGACGCTCACCAAGACGAATGGCGGGAGTTCCACGACGCCGAGTTTGGACGGCTCCACGGCGACGCCAATCAGCACGCCTATCTACGGGTTCACCGTCGGTTCGTGGGATCCTTCAAAGGGCACCCTGTACCAGACGCGCGCCGGGTACAGTACGAAGTATCTCGGCCTCGAACTGTCCGCCACCAAGCGGATGTCGAACCATTGGATGGGCCGGTTCGGGTTCTCCACCAACAGCTGGAAAGAGTACTGGGACGGCACGCCGTTCTCGAGCAACGGCGATCCCACCTCGACGCTCAGCAACCCGAACATCAACGGCGGCTACGTCGTCAGCGCCGCCAGCGGCAGCGGCAAGAGCGGCATCTACATGGTCCAGCCGAAGTACCAGATCATGGCCAACGGCATGTATCAGCTGCCGAAGGACTTCGACCTGGGCGTGAGCTACCTGATCCGCCAGGGCTATCCGATGCCGTGGTATCAGGCCACAAAGAAGAGCACGCCGAACTCGCCGGGCGTCACCGACCCGATCGCCGCCAGCGGGAAGAACGTTCTTCTCGTGTCGGACTTCGGTGCGGATCGGCTGCCCGGGACCCAGACGCTCGACATGCGTTTCGGCAAGACGCTGAAGTTCAAGACGGTGAGTCTCAACGTGGATCTCGACCTGTTCAACTTGTTCAACTCCGCCCTCGTCCTCGGGCGGCAGTACAACGCGAACACGGCGCCGGCCGGCACGACCGCGGCCACGGCGTATCCGAACGTGCTGGAAATCATGCAGCCGCGGATCGCCCGTCTCGGCGTCCGCATCCACTTCTAATCGGGCACGGGGAGGGGCGGCGCCTTCTGGCGCCGCCCCGACCGCTTGCGATAGACTGATGACCCTGGATGCGTCCCGACGACGCCTCCAGGGTCCTTTTTTGTCCGGCTGCAATCTACTTCCGAAATTCTGAGGGACGGTCATGGTCAGAATTCTACGGACGGTTCTGGTTTCGTTCGCTTTGCTGGCGCTGGCCGCCGGCGCATCGGCGCAGGGCTGGCGCGGACAGGGTCACGTCAACGGCAAGGTGACCGACGAGTCGGGCAAGCCGCTCGACGGTGTGCAGGTGAAGGTGTTCCTGCCCGAGCAGAACGGCGGGACCGACACGAAGACCAACGGCAAGGGCGAGTGGGCCGTCGGGGGCATCAGCCGCGGCGGGTGGCAAATCGATTTCCTGAAGCCCGGCTACGAGCCGCGCCGCATCAGCGCGCAGGTGGACGAGCTGGCGCGGATGCCGCCGATCGAAATCGTCATGAAGAAGGCGGTGGATCCCAACGAGGTCATCGCGGCCGATCTGAAGAAGGCGTCCGCGCTGGTCGCGGACAAGAAGTTTGCCGAGGCGCAGGCGGTCTACGCCGATTTGCTCGCGAAGTACCCGCAGGCCACGCAGCTCGAGATCCAGATTGCGCGCGCCTATGACGCCGAGGGCGCCTATGACAAGGAAATCGAGCACCTGAAGAAATACATCGAGAAGGATCCCTCCAACGTCGGGATGAAGCTGCTCACGGGCGGGATCATGCTGTCGAAGGGCAACCCCGAGGAAGGCAAGCAGCTGCTGGCCTCGATCGACGACAGCAAGGTCACCGAGCCGGCCGCGTTCCTGAACGCCGGCATCACGCTGCTCAACCAGAACAAGCCGAAGGACGCCGCGATCTTCTTCGACAAGACCGTGAACCGCTTCCCGCAGTACCCGGACGGGTATTACTACCGCGGGATTACGAGCCTGCAGATCGGCACGGCGCTGCGGCCCGACGACCAGGCGGGCGGCGACAAGATCCTGCAGGCGGCCAAGGCCGACCTGACAAAGTTCCTGGAACTGGCGCCCACCGCGCCGGAAGCGGCGGCCGCGAAGAAAATATTGGAACAACTCAAATAGTCGTTCGTCGCTTGCCCTGAGCGAGCGGAGCGAGTCGAAGGGTTGATCGGTACGGCGCTTGCCGACGACTCATTGGACATCTGCGTGGCCGGCGGCAATGGCGAGGCCCCAGGAGGGGAGCCGCCCGCGCGGCAGGCAATCGGCGATGGCGACCAGCGCAAGGCGAGCCACCGCCCGAGCCCCGTCCTCGGCAAATTTGCGGCTTCGGCTTAGCGTCACACGAACGCCGCGGGGCGGACGCCGGGGACGATCCCCCATCCCCACGGCATGGGCTTGGTCCGCCTCAGCCCGCAAATTTCGATGCCTGACTACTTGTCCTGCGTCTATGGCTCGCGCTGGTGGCTCGCCTTGCGTTGGTCGCCCTGCGGTCGCCCGACTGCTATGATCTCGGTCAGCAGCAACCGCCCGATACGTTGCACCTACTGCACTCCAAGCCGTGTCAGTCCTCGCTGCGCCTCTTCCACGAACAGCTTCCCGATCGCGATGGTCCGCCGGTAGTACTCAATCGCCAGGTCCCGATCGTCGAAGATCCTGTTCACGGCGCCGGCCGTGTGCGTCAGCCGCTGGGCCTGGATGAAACGCATCTCGTGCGTCCGCGCCAGGTTGTAGCACGCGGTCGCATCGTCGGGGCCGACCTCCACCGCCTTCTCGAACGTCTTGATGGCGTCGTCGAACGCCTGGCGGCCCACCTGGACGACGCCGATGGCGTTGTAGACTTCGACGTCGTTCGGCCAGCGTTTCTCGGCGGCGCGCAGCACGTCGATCGCCTTGCCCAGTTCCCGCTGCTGCAGGTAACTGTCGGCGAGATCGAAGTAGACCGGTTCGAACGCCGGCGCCACCCCGCGCACGTGTTCCCACGATGTGCCCGCCGCCTCGTACTCGCGCAGCGCGTACTGGCTCCAGCCGAGCGCGTAGTGCACCCAGGGTGGTGTTGCCGGGTGGGCCGCCGCCGCGGACAATGCGGCTTTCGCCGCCCGCACGTCGCCTCGCTGGTACGCTTCCCAGCCGGCGCGGGCCTGCGCCAGGACGTTGTCGGGCACGGTGTTCGCGCTGCCGCGCGATGTGTCCGGCGCGATCTTGCCGAGCGCCGCGAGCCGATCCTTCACGTCCGGTTGCAATCGCAGCGCACCGGCGCCGGCGCTTGCAGCGGCCGGAGTTTCTGCGGCTGCCGCGGGCGGTGCGACCGCAGCGGCCGGAGCTCCGGACGGAGCGGCTACTGGCGGTGCGGTTGGCGGTCCGCCGGTCCCAGCGTTAGATGGCACCGCGGCACCGGGCGTCGCCGCCGTCCCGGCGGAAGTGGATGCAACCGGCGGTGTTGCCAGGTATCCCTTGCGCGCCCGCACCGTCAAGCCGCTCGTCTTCACGCTTACCGCGATCTGCCGGAACTTGCCGTCGAACTTCGTATTCGTCGATCGGTAGCCGAGGATGTAGTAGCTGCTCGTGTCGGCGGCGATCTGGTCGAGCGCCTTCGCGAAATCGTTCTCGTTGCGAATGGCGAGGCCGCCGGTATCGACCGCCAGGCTGTTCGGGCCGTCCGACGCGGTGTCGAATCCCGGGACTTCCGCGGCTGGAGTCACGGCGCCGTGCGAGCCCATCTCGAAGATGTCGCTGCTCGCCGACCCGCGATTCAGGCCGCGGGTGTCGAGCGAGTAGACGCGCACCGAGGCGCGGTTGGCCACGTCCACCACCTGTCGCAGGTTCGCCCACGAGTCCTCCGCGAAGAACCCGTCCGACAGGAAGATGATCGTCTTGCGGCCGGGCAGCTTCGCGAGGCCGCTTGCCAGCGCCGTCACGGTGTGCATCGTCCGCATGCCCGACGACCGCAGATCGACGATGACGCGCCGCGCCTTCTCCATCACCATTTGATCGACCGGGACGCGCTTGCAGCCGTCGGGGTCGTCGTTGCACGCCCGTGAAACCGCCCGTGAAATCGTGTCCTGGTCGTTCCGCTCGGCGATCTGGTACACCTCGAAGCTGTCCACCAGGCGCGGCCACTCGCGCAAGGTCGCCTGCAGCGACCGCAGATCGCCGGCCGGCTTGAGGCCGTTCACCGCCGACTCGAGTTCCGCCCTGACGCTGGTCAGCCGGTTGTTCACCATCGTCCCGCCGCTCACAATGCCGCCGATGTCGCCCTCGTGGAAACTGGTCTTGAGGAACTCGAGCGCCGCCTTGCGCGCGTGATCGAGTCCACCCGGCAGCATGTGTTCCTGGTCGAAGAGGAGCACGAAGGTGCGCTGCGTCTGCGGGGCGGGTAGTGGGGTGGATGGGGCAGGTAG
>PMZR01000005.1 GCA_003170135.1 Acidobacteriota bacterium | reverse complement strand
GGGTTCAGGTGCGTGCGGCACGTAGAGCCGCATGCCGGCGAACGCGCCGATCAGACGGGCCGCGCCCTCGATGCCGATCATGCTGACGAGGTCTTTGAGCGTTGAACCGCGGCCGTTCATCCAGAACTGGACGACGCGGGGGCTGGCGCCGCTGGCGGCCGCGCTTGACGCCGCTGACGACGCCGCATCGGCGTCGCCCGCGGTTGCCGTCGTGATGCCCGCCGGCATCAGCCCGGTGACCGGTTTCGAGGAAAACTTGCGCGCGGGATCGGACCGGTCGAATCCGGCCCGGCTCTCCGGAGGCAAAAAATTCCCACGCCGCGTGATCGGTCCCTGCGCTTCCATTACATCGCCTCCCGCACAGTCGCCGACGCGATCGCGTGATGGCGCAAATCGCCGGCGAGACGATTCAGGAGCAGCGCGAAGCCAAGGTCGTCGCGCAGTCTCCGTTTCACTGTCGTGCACGCATGAATCACGCTCGAATGATCCCGCGCGAACGCGATGCCGATCCGCGGAAACGATGGCGGTGCCGGCGCTGCCGACGCGACCGTGTGGCTCATCGCGCGCCATCCCCGCATCGCCATCTCGCGGCTCAGATACATCGCGATGTGGCGCGCGCAGGTCACGTTTCGCCGACGGCTGGGCGATACCATCTCGCGCACACTGAGGTTGAACGCGAGCGCCACGGTTTGCTGGACTTCGCGGATGGATATACCGCGAGAGGAGTTGCCAGGAATCATTGACCCGTCTCCTTCCATCTGGATTTCATGCACGGAATTGTTTGCTTGCCGATCGCCGCCGCTGGCATTGTGCAGGCTGAGCGACAGTCGGCGAGGAATCTTTCGACCGCCATTTTTATGGCGGTCACGATGCCCTCGAAAATAAAAAATTGGCGCCGGTGGGTCGATCGTGCCCGGATGGCACGCCCAATGCTCGCGATGAAAGTCGTCTATCCGCATAGCCTCACCGAGCGATCGACCGCGGCGCGCCGAATCGTTTCAGAGTTCGCCTCAGGCAGGCGAGGCCGGTCACAATGATCGCGACGGGACTGACTTTTCCTCGGTAGCCGCCACCATGATGGCCTGGTTGAACGGACTCGGCACCAGCGACCAGAGGTATCTCGCGGCTTGGAATTTGACTGCGGTTGGAATAATTAACGCAATCGGAGCCGAAATATCTGAACTGATCGACAGTCGATCGACCTGCGGCGCGCGGTTTGCAATGGCTCTTGGNNTCAGTTAGAATAAAGAGTTATAAGAGCTGGATTGGTCGTATAAGAACTATTTTAGCTAGTCGTATAACCAAAAAGATTGAATAAAAGGGATAGATGGGTCAGCCACTTACTCTTGTCCCCATTGAACTGCTCATGAAAGGGCTTAAGTGTCGGGAGCGCATCAACGCCCCTAGGCTTATCCCACAGTAGGAGAATTATGTCAACTACACTGGTAGATGAAGAATTTCGGCGGCGCCTGCGGCTGATCATGCAGCAGTTCGGATCGGTCGCGGATCTTGCGCGCGCGGTGGGGGTCTCGGACNNGGCGGGCGTCTCGGTCGAATGGCTCGCAACCGGACGCGGCGCTCCGACCAAGGCCAAGAGCGAGATTCACACGTCGGAACCGGCGGAGGTTGCTGTGCTGCCGCGCCATTCGCTGCGCGCGGTCAACGGGCGCGGCACGATTCAGAATCAGCAGATCGTGGATTACGTCAGCTTCCAGTCGGAATGGCTGCAGCGCGCGCTCAACGTCGATCAGCGCAACCTGGTGCTGGTCGAGGTGATTGGCGATTCGATGTCGCCGACCATCGACGAGGGCGATCTGGTGCTGGTGGATTTGCGCGAGTCGCGCTTTCGCCACGACGGCGTTTACGCATTGCGCACGGGGGCCGATCTGGCGGTCAAGCGGTTGCAGCGCCAGCCCGACGGTAACCTGCTGATCCGCAGCGACAATCCGGCGTATGAGCCGTCAATGGTGAAGCCCGACGAGGTCGCGCTACTGGGCCGTGTCGTCTGGATCGGCGGCCGCCCGTAAGCGCGCGCGCCGGCCCGCGCGAGCGTCAGTTCCGTTTCGACAACAGGTATCAAGTTTCCCTCAGGGCGACATTTCTCTGTGGGGCATCGTACTGCACCGGATCGTCTCGAGCGGGCAACGCGGAGAGGCGCGCTAGAATTTGCCGTGGCGACTCGGCGCAGGTGAGAATGAACGCTTGCTTTGAAGGAAGTTTGGGCACATAAGCGCATGTGTTGCTAACTCTTAGATAGCATAACCACAACAAACAGTTGACAGGCCGACTGGTGTCCGGTACCGTCTGCCCAGTTGAACCGCATACGCAGCCTAATGCGGCTATGAGCCCGATAGGCTAGTCATAAGCCGTTTCGTCTGCACGCGGCGTCCAAGATTGGGACGGGGTCGCATTTCACATCCGCCTCGGATACCTGCAATCACTGTGAAGGAGGGGACGACCCCGTCCCTCTTTAAATTGTCCGAGACCTCGGCGGCCTGTCACATGCTTCCATGTCGTTGCGCTTGCCGTGGGAAACCGTCCGCGGGATTATCGACCTTCGCGCGACGCCCATCCTGGAGGGGACCATGGCCTACAGCACATTGCTCTATGACAAGATCGACCGGATCGCGAAGATCACGCTGAATCGGCCGAAATATCGCAACGCACAATCGACCGCATTGCTGAAGGAACTCGACCGCGCGTTTGCCGCGGCGGCCGACGATCCCGACGNNATCTCGGCACGCCCGACGAGCGTGCCGACAAGTCGAGCTATCTCAACACCCGCGGGCACGCGAATCGGCATTGGAAATCGTGGGAGGTGTTTCTCGATAACACGCTGCGCTGGCGCGACCTGCCGAAAGCCACCATTGCGCAGGTGCAGGGCTACTGCATTTTCGGCGGCTACATGTTTGCCTCCGCGATGGATCTGATCGTCGCGGCCGACGATGCGNNTCGCTGACGCAGTATTTTTCGGCGCCCTGGGACATCGGCGCGCGCAAGGCCAAGGAGGTGCTCTTTCAGAGCCGCTTCATCGATGCGCGCGAGGCCGAGCGCCTCGGCCTGGTCAACCAGGTGGTGGCGCGCGCGGACCTGGAAAGCGCGACGATGGCGCTCGCGGCCAAGATCGCGGAGAGTGACGAGTATCAGTTGCGCATGGTCAAGTTCGCGGTCAATCAGGCCCAGGACGCGATGGGCTTTCGGACCTCGGTGCGCAATGCCCATTCGCATCATTTTCTCGCGCGGATGCCCGCGTATATCAAGTGGGATCAGGGCGAGGATACCAAATTGAGGCGATTGCCGGGCGTCGAGCAGGCCATCAAGAAGCTAGCGGACAATAAATGACCCGGGATTAGAATTAATTAGTAATGATTACCTCTATAGGAGATTCGAAATGGGCACAGCGGAAAACAAGAAACTGATCCAGGATGCGTTCACGGCGTGGGCGCGCGGCGACGGCAACGCGTTCTTCAACCTGCTGGCGGAGGACGTGCACTGGACCGTGATCGGCAGCACGCCGGTCTCGCGCACCTATCCCAGCCGCGCCGCATTTGTCGAAGGGGCGGTGAAGCCGCTCACCGCCAAGCTCGCCGGGCTGATCGTGCCGACCGTGCGCGATATCATCGCGGAAGGCGACAAAGTGGTATTGCAATGGGAAGGGCGCTCGTCGGGGAAGAACGGCGCCATTTATCATCAGACCTACTGCTGGGTGATGCGCATGGCGGACGGCAAGGTGCCGTCGATCTACGGGCCGAGCCACGACGAGCCGTGGATGTGATCGGTTAACGCGCCGCCCGGTCACTCGTCGGCCAGGCGGCGCGGCCAATCTTCCCGGAGCAGCCTCGACAGCGCCCGATCGGCCAGCAGGCGGTCGCCGGTCTGGCACCTGGCGCAGTAGTTGGCTTCGTTCTCGGCGTACACGATCCGCTGCACCGGCGCGCCGCACACCGGGCAGGCTTTGCCGAACCGCCCGTGCACCGCCATGCCTTCGCGGAACGCCGTCACGTGTTCGGGAAAATCACTCCCCGCCTGCTCGCGGATCCGCTCGGTCCACTCCAGCAGCACGCGGACGACGGATGCGTGCAGTCGCGCCATCTCTTCATCGTCCAGGTTTCGGGTCAACTGCAGCGGCGAGAGTCGGGCGGCGTGCAGGATCTCGTCCGAGTAGGCGTTGCCGATGCCGCTGAACAGGTGCGGATCGGTGAGCGCCCGCTTCAGCGTATGGTTTGCGCGTCGAAGGCATTCGGCGAACTGCGCGGCTGGGGCCTGCAACACCTCCAGGCCGCCCGGATCGAGGCGATCGAGGCCTTCCTGGCCAAACACGAGGTGCAGCGACGCCCGCTTCTTCGACCCGGCTTCGGTGAGCACCAGTGAGCCTGACGGAAAGTCGAACGCCGCGAGTCCCTTCTTTCCGGGCACCGGCACGCCTCGGGCCTTCCAGTGAAGTCGTCCCGCGATCATCAGGTGCAGGACCACAAAGAGATTTCCATCCAGTCCGAGGACGATCCGCTTGCCAAGACGACGAACCGCCTGCACCGTCCGGCCTTCGGCGCTCGCCGCGGGTGGATCGACGCTTCGCACCAGGAACGGGCTCGCAATGCGCAATCGCTCGAGGGGTTGGCCGATGACACGAGGCTTCAGGCAGTCGATGTAGACGAGAATGTCGGGAAGCTCGGGCATTGTCGCAACCGGTTGGACGGCGGTCGGGACCCGCAGCATCTATGATAGTGGTACAGTGAACGGGACGTGATGCTCGTGGCACACACGCGTCTGGTTGATGCGGCGATCGGGCTCCGCGTGAAATCCGGTTGCGCCATTCTTGTCCTGGTGTCGATCGGCCCGAAGGGAATGCCGCAGGTTGCCGAGCGGCGCACGATCGAGTTGTGCGACCCCGCGGTGCCGCACTCGAAGCAGCCGTATCACGCGGCGATGGGAATCGCACAGCAGGATGGCGACGCGATTGCCCGGCTCATCCAGATCGTCGAGGACTGCACCGAACGGTCGGTGGCGGCCTGTGTCGCGGCGTATCGCGTCGTCCCGTACAACTTGCGCGGCGCCGGACTGGTGGTCAGCAGCGAGATCGATCCCGAGCGCATCGCGAACCCTCACATCCGGGCGCACGCCTCTGAAGGCCGGCTGTTCCGGCAGGCCACCGAGAAGGCGTTGCACGCGGCCGGCGTGGAATGCGCAATCCGGATCGAACGTACGCTCTACGAGCGGGCGGCGGCGCAGCTCGGCACGACCAACGAGCAGGTGAACCGAACCGCCACGGGCCTCGGCCGGGGTGTCGCAGGCGGCTGGCGCGCCGACGACAAGGCGGCCGCGGTTGCAGCCTGGATGGTGCTGTCGCGCCTGTGCTAGCATCCGCGCAACGCTGAATCCGACTGCAGCGTCTCACCGGGAGAACCCACATGCGACGCCGAAGATTCGCTGCCACTCGCACGGCGCTCGTCGGACTGTCTGCTCTCGTCGCGACGTGGCTGGCGCTGGCACCCGCGCAGCCGGCGGCCCTGGCTGCAACCGGTCAGGCTGCCTCCCCCACTGGGCTCCCTGCCGACCTCACGCAGGCCGTTGACGCCATCGACAACGTGGTCGCGGCCGAGCTGGCGCGCGACAACATCGGCTCGATCACCATCGGCGTGGTCGCGGACGGCCGTCTCGCGTGGACGCGCAGCTACGGCTACGCGGACATGGAGAAGAAGCTGGCGGCCACGAGCGAGAGCGTCTACCGCATCGGGTCGATCACCAAGCAGTTCACCGCGATGATGCTGCTCCAGCTCGTTGAACAAGGGAAGGTGCGGCTGTCGGATCCGGTCGAGAAGTACTTCCCCGAGGTGAACCAAGTGCGCGGCCGCATCGCGGGCGCGCCGCCAATTACGCTGGTGGAGCTGGCAACGATGACCTCCGGTCTCGACCGCGAGCCGGAGAACCTCGACACGTACTTGAAGGGTTCAGTGTCCGAATGGGAGAAGGTCCTGATTGCCGCGCTGCCGCACACGAGTTACGCCTACGAACCGGACACGCATTATCTGTACTCGAACATCGGCTACGCCATCCTCGGCGCCGCGCTCGGCCGCGCCGCTCACCAGCCGTACACGGAATACGTGCAGCAGCACATCTTCACGCCGCTCGGCATGACGCACACCGCGTTTGAGCCGAACCCGGCGATCACCCCGGCGGTTGCCAAGGGCTACGTCGTCAGCAGGCCCCGGCCGACGACAAACCCTCCGGCGGGACAGGCCGCCTCGGCCGCCCCGCCCTCCCCGACGCAACCCGCGGCGCCGTTCACCATCGACGCCGACACGCCCGCGCGCGAGCACATGGGACGGGGCTACAAGGTCCCGAACGGCGCCATCTACACCACCGTCGGCGACCTCGCCCGCTTCGTGGCGTTCGAGCTGGGCGCCGAGTCGCCCGCCGTCCTCAAGAAGACGACGCTCGAGGACAACTACTCGCGCGTCAACTCGTCGGACGGGGCGCTGCGATCGGCCTACGGCATCGGCTTCCAGCTGCTGCGCATGGGCGACGTCGTGGTGTACGGCCACGGCGGCTCGGTCGCCGGCTACACCGCGGGCGCGCACTTCGAACGGACCTCGGGCACGGGCGTGATCGTGCTGCGCAACGTGGGCGGCGGGACGGTCAACGTCGAGACGATCGCCATGCAGGCGATCGGGAAGCTCGCCGCCGCGCGCCGGAAGCCGGCGACGCGGCCATAGGCTCGCGGCCTTGCGGATACTGTTGCTCCGACACTGCCGCAAGTCATTCGCGCGTATCCGGTCGTGAAGAAGACACCGAGGGCATCGTTCGACGCGAGAAGGGACCGTCGGCACGCGTCGCTGGCGCGGTCCCACCCCCTCGCGAGCCGGCTCCGCCGCC
>PMZR01000076.1 GCA_003170135.1 Acidobacteriota bacterium | reverse complement strand
CCGACCTTCGCCAACACGATCGAGGCGCTCGAGTACTCCGGCGAGCTGTTGTCCAGGGTGCAGGGAGCGTTCGGCGGCCTCCAGTCGGCCGACACGACGCCAGAGCTGCAGGCCATCAATCGTGAGGTGACGCCGCTGCTCTCCGCCATGCGCGACGAAGTCCGGCTGAACGACACGCTGTTCAAGCGGATCAAGACGATTTACGACACGCGCGCGGCCTCGAAGCTGACGCAGGTCCAGGTCAAGCTCGTCGAAGAGGTCTACAAGGGCTACGTGCGGGGCGGCGCGAACCTCGACCCGGCGAAGAAGGAACAGCTCAAGAAGATGAACGCCGAGCTGTCGATGCTCAGCCTGAAGTTCGGCGACAACCTGCTGCACGACACCGGCTCGTTCCGGCTCGTCGTCAACAAGCAGGAGGACCTGGCCGGGCTGCCCGCGCCGCTCGTCGCGGCCGCCGCCGACACCGCGAAGAAGGCGGGGCTTCCGGGCCAGTGGGTGTTCACGCTCGACGCGCCGAGCATCTGGCCGTTCGTGCAGTCGTCGCCCAGGCGCGAGTTGCGCGAGCAGTTGACGAAGGCCTACACGACGCGCGGCGATCACAACGACCAGTGGGACAACAAGGCGGTCATCACGAAGATCGCCGCCCTGCGCGCGGAGCGCGCGGTCCTGCTCGGCTACAAGACGCACGCCGACTACGTGCTCGAAGAGAACATGGCGAAGACGCCCGCGCAGGTGTACGCGCTGCTGAACCAGGTGTGGGGGCCCGCGGTCGCGGCGGTCGCGGAACAGAAGACGGCGCTGCTGGAACTTGCCCGCAAGGAAGGCGGGCCGTCCACCATCGAGCCGTGGGACTGGCGCTACTATGCCGAAAAGCTGAAAAAGGCGCAGTACGACGTGGACCAGGAAGCGCTGCGGCCGTACTTCAAGCTCGAGAACGTGCGTGAAGGGGCCTTCTACGTCGCCAACAAACTCTACGGGCTGACCTTTACCGAACGCCCCGACGTCCCGGTGCCGAATCCCGACGTGAAGGCATTCGAGGTGAAGGAGGCCGACGGTACGCTGGCCGGCCTGCTCTACACCGACTACCCGTCGCGCACGGGCAGCAAGCGCGTTGGCGCCTGGTCGAGCAGCTACCGCTCACAGCAGATGGTCAACGGCAAACGGATCGCCCCGATCGTGGTCAACGTGTGCAACTTCCCGCGCGCGACCGGTGACGGCCCCGTCCTGCTGTCGATCGAGGAAGCGTCGACGCTGTTCCACGAATTCGGTCACGCGCTCAACTCGCTGCTCTCCCGCGTCCCGTACCGCGGCCTGGGCGGGACCCCGCGCGATTTCGTGGAGCTGCCGTCGCAGATCATGGAGAACTGGGCGACCGAACCCGAGGTGCTGAAGGTCTACGCGAAGCACTACAAGACGGGCCAGGTGATTCCCGTCGATCTCGTGCAGAAGATCCAGAAGGCCAGCCGGTTCGACGAGGCCTTCAACCAGGTGGAGTATCTCGCCGCGTCGATTCTCGACATGGACTGGCACACGCAAAGCTCCGCCCCGGCGGATCCGACCGCGTTCGAAAACCAGTCGATGGCGAAGATCCACAACCCGCGCGAGATCGTGCCGCGCTACCGCAGCACGTACTTCAATCACATCTGGAACAGCGGCTATTCGGCCGGGTACTACAGCTACGTGTGGTGCCAGGTCCTCGACGCGGACGCGTTCCAGGCGTTCAAGGAGAAGGGTAATCTCTTCGACCAGGCAACGGCCCTGTCATTCCGGCGGAACGTGCTCGAAAAGGGTGGTTCGGAAGACGCGATGACCCTTTACAAACGGTTCCGGGGCCGCGAACCGAACGCCGACGCGCTCCTCATCCGGCTGGGTTTCAAGAAAGCCACCAGCAACTGACCGCGCGCGAGACCAAACGCTCGGCTGGGGCGACGCCACCGCCGCCCCAGCCCGCTACTGCACTTCGCTGGATCCGCCCATTCGCGGCGAATCGCCCTCGCCTTCCCCGCCGTCCTTCTGCTGCTGCTTGCGGCGATGGCTCGCCATCCCGCCCTTGCGGCCCGCCTCGCGAGCTTCCTCGCTCGTCCACTCGTGCGCGGTGCCCTTCTGATGGGCCGCCTTGCCGCCCTTACTCGCGATTTCGCGTTGCTTGTTGCGGTCCATCGACGCGAAGCCACGATCCTCTTTTGCCACGGTATCCTCCTGGCAGGCTCGAAGCCCTCTCGACCCCGGAAGCAAGTTGTCGTCGCGCGCTGAAGGGGTGCAACGGATGTGCCACGGTTTTGGGAGGAAAACGAAAGGGGGTCGCCGCAGTTCTGCTTGAATCCACAGCAAAGTCGGCGTGCGGGGCGATGAGCGCGCACGAGGTGCGGGCCTGCAGCAAACGTCAAGCGTCTGTAACAGCGCGGCCAGGCGCGTCAGATTGGGGACCGACCAGGTGGGTGCGGCGTCGAGAAAATGCTCGAAGGCGGAACCCCGGTTCCGCTCCAGGTCAGTGCGCGGCCGTTCGCAGGAACCCGATCAGGCTGTCGAGACGCTCGCGCGTGCGGTCACGGCCGAGTAACGCGAGCACCTCAAAGATACCGGCGCTTACAGACTCTCCGGTCACCGCTACCCTGGTGGCGTGAATCAGCGCGGCGGCCTTGATGCTCTGCCGTTCCGCGACCGCCCGCAACACGCCCTCGATGGCGACCGCGTCGAACGTGGGCAGGGCACCGAGTGCGGCGGCGAGCGCTTCCAGATGAACCGGCAGGTCCGGCGTCGAGAGGTGCTTGCGCACCGCATCGGAATCGTACTCGACCGCGTCGGCAAAGAACGGCCGCCCATGGCGGGCGAAGTCCTCGAGCTTCTTCGCACGGGCGCGCAGCAGATCGAGCACCTCGAGGTACCACGTGCGGCGCGTGGATGTGTAGTCGTCGCGCCAGAGGCCCGCGGCCTCGAGGATCGGACGGACGCGGCTGCCGAGTTCATCGATGGGCATCCGGCAGATGTGTTGGCCGTTGAACCAGTCGAGCTTCTCGGGATTGAAGACGGCGTTGCTCGAACTGATGCCCTCGAGCGAGAACGCGCGAATCAACTCTTCCCTGGTGAGCACTTCCTGGTCGTTGCCGGGCGACCAACCGAGCAGCGCGAGGAAGTTCACCATGGCCTCGGGCAGATAGCCCTGCCGCTTGTACTCGGTGACCGATGTCGCGCCGTGGCGCTTGCTCAGGCGCTTCTTGTCGGGGCCGAGAATGAGCGGCACGTGCGCGAAGCGCGGCACGGGGCGTCCGAACGCCTCGTAGAGCATGACCTGCTTGGGCGTGTTCGACACGTGGTCGTCGCCGCGCACGACGTGGGTCACCTCCATGTCGACATCGTCGGCGACGACCGACAGGTGATACGTCGGGTGATGGTCCGAGCGCAGGACGACGAAGTCTTCGATGTTCGCGTTGTCGAAGCCGACGGCCCCGTGCACCAGGTCGTCGAACCCGGTGCGGCCGGGCGGAACCTTGAAACGAATCGCGCGCGGCAGGTGTTCGGCTTCGCGCCGGGCCACTTCCTCCGCCGACAGCCGCGCGCAGGTGCGATCGTACTGCCACGTGAAGTCCTGGCCCGCCGCCGGCGCTTGCTGGCCGGGGCCTGCGCCCTGCGCCGCGGCGCGCCGCTCCTTCAACGCATCGGGCGTGCAGTAGCAGTAATAGGCGTGCCCGTCGCGCACCAGTTGCTCGGCCATCGCCCGATAGCGTTCGAGGCGGCCCGATTGGAAGTACGGTTGATGAGGACCGCCGACCTCCGGCCCCTCGTCCCAGTCGAGGCCCAGCCACTTCATCGCCTCGAGGATCCCGTCCACCATTTCCGGAGAGGAGCGTTCGACGTCGGTATCCTCGATGCGCAGGATGAACACGCCGCCTTGGCGGCGCGCGAACAGCCAATTGAAGAGCGCCGTGCGGGCGCCGCCAACGTGCAGGTAGCCGGTCGGGGAAGGCGCGAAGCGGACTCTTACCATCTCAAGGAGTGGAACCGGGAAAATCGAGGATACAGAGGTGGGAGTGAATGGCGGTGAGGCAGGGATTCGAACCCTGGATACAGGTTTTAGCCCGTATAACGGTTTAGCAAACCGCCGCCTTCAGCCTCTCGGCCACCTCACCGTTTCGCGACGCCGCATCGCAGGGGCAAGCCCCGTGCGGCGCCCCTCCGACACGTCGGCACAGGCCCGTCGCCCTCGCGAGGGCCCTCGAACGCCCGAGGACGACCGCCTGGTCCTGCTCGGGGAACGTCCGTGGGATGCGAACCCGTGCGGGGTGCGGCCGTGCTCGGCCGCAACCCCAAGACGTTTAGCATACCCCACAGCCCGCGACCCGTCCAAGTCGGCGACACGACGACCGGCGTCGGGACGGTCCTTGCCGATCCCAGCGCGCTACTTCTTCCGGGTCGTCTTCTTCGTGGCCTTCTTGACCGTCTTCTTGGCCGCCTTCTTCGCCGTCTTCTTCACAGCCTTTTTCGCCGCCTTCTTCGCGGGCTTGGCCGCCTTCTTGACGGTCTTCTTGCGGGCCGGCGCCGCCTTCTTGGCGACCTTCTTCGCCGCCTTCTTCACGATTTTCTTCGGCGCAGGCTTCGGTGCCTCGACGGGCGCCGGTTCGGCGGGCTGCTCGATCTGGACGGGCATCTCGGGCACTGGGGTCGGATCAAACGGTGTCGCCATGCTGCCTCCTACACGGTCATGTAGTTTCAGTTCGCGCGCTGTGAGCTGACGCGATCGTTCACAGAGTATATGAGTCACGCAGCGATGCTGCAATAGTCGTTCGTCGTTTGTTGTTGGTTGTTGGTTGTTGGTCGGAGTCGTTCGTCGTTGGTCCGCTGTCGTTGGTCGTTGGTCCGCCTGCCGCGTTCCGCCTGCCGTCTGCCAGCTGCCGCTCTGGCACCGCCGGTCTTCAGACCAGCGGCATGGGCCGTTAGACCGGTGGCCTGGCCCGCTCGTATTGCTTCGGCCACCTGATATCGGCCTGCAACCGGTGGGCGGCGCGCAGCGGCCAGTAAGGATCGCGCAGCAATTCCCGCGCGAGCAGCACCGCGTCGGCCTGCCCGGTCACCAGAATCGTCTCCGCCTGGCAGGGTTCCGTAATCAGCCCGACGGCCGCGGTGGGAATGCCCACGCGGGCCCGGATCGCCGCCGAGAACGGCGTCTGGTAGCCGGGGCCGACAGGGGGCTTCGACTCGGGCACCGCCCCGCCGCTGGAACAGTCGATAAGGTCGATTCCCGACGCTTTCATCCGCCGCGCGAACTCGATCGCCTGTTCCAGGTCCCACCCGCCGTCCACGTAATCGGTGGCCGAGATCCGGACAAGCACGGGCAGCCGCGCCGGCCAGACGTCGCGGACCGCCTCGGCGACCCGAAGCGGAAAGCGCATCCGGTTCTCGAGCGATCCGCCCCATTCGTCGGTGCGATGGTTCGACAGCGGCGACAGGAACTCGTGCAGCAGGTACCCATGGGCCGCGTGGATTTCGACCACCTCGTAGCCCGCCTGCACACTGCGTCGGGCGGCGGCGATGAACTGGTCGCACACCTGGTCCATGTCGTCCACGGTCATCTCGCGGGGCATCGGATACGCCGGGCTGAACGGGATCGCGCTCGGGGCGATCGGTTGCCACCCGCCCGCCTCGGGCCCGACGGCGCCGCCGCCTTCCCAGGGCGGCGCGGTCGACGCTTTGCGGCCGGCGTGCGCCAGTTGAATGCCCGCCACCGCGCCCTCGGCCTTGATGAACCGCGTGATCCGCGACAGGCGCTGCGCGTGCTCGTCGGACCAGATACCCATGTCAACGGGACTGATACGCCCGTCTGCCGACACCGCCGTGGCTTCCTGCATCACCAGGGCGGCACCGCCGACCGCGCGGCTGCCCAGGTGGACGAGGTGCCACTCGGTTGGAAAGCCGCCCTCGCTCGAGTACTGGCACATGGGCGACACGAAGACGCGGTTGCGCATCGTGACGCCGCGCAGGGTCATCGGCGTGAACAGGCGGCTCATGTGGTGGTCTCCGGAAAGGCCGCGTCGGTCGTGGCCGGTTCGACGGCGATGATCGAGGCCGCACCGACGGCGGCGAGCAGAATCGCAACCGACGAGTGGACGCCCGCAACCGCGATCGCGAGCGCCATCAGGACCAGGCCCAGCGCCGTGTCCGATGCGCGCAACCAGGGCGTTGCGCGTCGCAGTTCGGCGCGGAACGCCGGCGCGTTGTGCCGCTCGGTGAACAGCAGGTGCACGCGGAGCGTGCCGTTCAAGGCGGCCGCCGCGACACCGGCGAAGAACAGCACGACGGTCCAGTCGCGGCTGGCCGACTGGTGCGCGAGCCAGGCGACGACAATCATCACGGTGTAGACGCCGACCGCCGACATCTGGTGCACCCGCCACCAGCGCGGGCTGTCGGCGGTCCCGCCGCCGGTCCCGGGGTCCATCTCCCCAGCGCGGCTGCCGCGCCGGGGGCCCGGCCGAAGACCGGCGGTCCCACCGAGATCGGACCAGGAACCGGCGGTCCCACTGAGCGGGCTGGCCCGCAGGTGCTCGAGATCGAGGGCCAGGTCGGATGTCGATTGATACCGGTCCTCGGGTCGTTTGTGCAGGCACTTCCGGACGATGCGATCGAACTCCGCCGGAAGGCTCCGCAGCTGGCCGGGCGCGCACGGATCGACCGTAAGAATGCGCCCGATCGTCGAGGCGGCGCTCGTCCCCTCGAACGGATGCGCCCCGGTGGAGAGTTCGTAGAGCAGCACCCCGAACGAGAAGATGTCGCTCCTGAAATCGACGTCGCGTCCGTCGATCTGTTCCGGCGACATGTGGGCGGGCGTCCCGACGATGGTGCCGGCCTCGGTGAGGCGCGGCTCGGCTCGATCGAGCGGCGCCACCGAACGCGCCACGCCGAAATCGAGGATCTTCACGCCCGATTGTTCGGCGCACACGACGTTCTCGGGCTTGAGGTCGCGGTGGACGACCTCCTGCGCGTGCGCGGCGGCGAGCGCGCGCGCAATCTGCGCCGCCACCTGCATCACGCGCTCGACGGGCAGCATGCCGGTGTCGAGTTCCGCGCGCAGCGTCCGACCGGGAACGTACTCGGAGACGCTGAACAGCCGGCCGTCGATCTCCTCGAGGGCGAACACCGTCGCGATGCCGGGATGCGACAGCTTCGCGGCGGCGCGCGCTTCGGTCCGCAGGCGCTCGCGCCGGTGGGGATCGTCCCCGCCGCCGGGTGCGAGCACCTTGAGCGCGACCTTGCGTCCCAGGCGCAGGTCCTCGGCCAGGTAGACGATGCCCATCCCGCCGCGGCCGAGTTCCCGCTCGATGCGGTAGCTGCCCACGTGGTCGCCGGGCAACGGAGCCGCTGCGGCATCGTCGCCATCGGCGGGGTCGGCGCCATCGGCGGGGGATTCGTCCTCGTCACGGTGATGGGCGGGGGATTCGAGGAAGGCCTGGCCGGCGCGGTCGTGCGCGCTGATGAGCGAGAGCACTTCGTCGCGCAAGGCGGCATCGGCGGCCGGCTGTTGCAGCGCCCGGTCGAACAGGTCGTTCACCCGCCGCCACTTTTCGCTCATCGTCCCGCGATTTCCCGGTAGAGCCAGGCCCTGGCGACGGCCCAGGCACGTTTCACGGTAGCCGGCGAGACGTCCAGCACTTCGGCGGTTTCCTCGATGGTGAGGCCGCCGAAGAAGCGGAGTTCGACGATCTGCGCCTGCTGCCGGTCCAGGACGGCGAGCTTCTCGAGGGCCGCGTGCAGGGCGAGCGTGTCAACCTGCTCGGCGGCGTCGGCGATCATGCCCTCGTCCAGCGTGACGCGCACGTCACCGCCGCCGCGCTTCTGCGCGCCGCGCGCCCGGGCCCGCTCGACCAGGATCTCGCGCATGGCGCGAGCCGCGATGCCGAGCAGGTGCGCGCGGTTCTGGAACGACAGGTCGGTGTCTCTTGCGAGGCGCACGTAGGCTTCGTGCACCAGCGCGGTTGCCTGCAGCGTCCCGCCCGGCCGTTCCCGGCGCACGCAGCGGCCCGCGATCCGGCGCAGCTCGCCGTAGACATGCGGCAGCAATTCGTCGAGGGCCCGCTGGTCGCCGCCGCGCGCGTGGTCGATCAGTTGCGTCACGACCTTCGGGGAGAGAGCGGTCATCGGGTCCTTTGACGATTGGCCTTTGGCTTTGGGCCTTCTACTTGAGCAGCGCTTCGATCTCGAGTTCCAGCGTGCGCTCCGTGTCCGCGTCGTAGACGCGCGGCTTGAAGACGACGCGCCCCTGGCCGTCGAGGAGGAAATTCGTGGGCGTCCCCACGACCTTGTAGACCTTCTCGGCCCAGTCGCGGTTGCCCTTGAGCGGGATGAAGCCGTACTTGTTGCTCCGCAGGAACGGCAGCACCAGGCTGTCTTCGTCGGTCTCCACGTTGATGGCGAGGATGACCAGGCCGCGGCTCGCGTACTTGTCGAGGATGCGCTGCAGGCGGGGAAACTCCCCGCGGCAGGGCCCTCAACCGGGGTACCAGAAGTTGAGCAGCACCACCTTCCCGCGGTACTTCGCCAGCGACGCCTTCGAGCCGTCGAGGTAGTTCTCGAGATCGAACTCCTCGGCCGGCTTCGCCTGCTTGTCACGCCGCGCCTTCAGATCGGCGGTCACCTGCGCGGGCGTGCGGTCCATCCGCTTCGCCTGCTCCATCAGCGCCGCGTGCAGGTCGGGCACCGGCTCGGTGGCGACGAGATCTGCCAGCCGGTCGTACGCCTTCTGCGGCTGCCCCATCGAATTTTCGGCGTTTGCCTTCGCCAGGTGCAGCGGGACCAGTCGCGTGTACTTGGGCGGCTTCACGGCTTCGAGCGCCGCCAACCCGTCCGCGCCCTTGCTTCGGGCCACCAGGTCGCGCGAGGTGGCCAGTGCCTCCTGCATCGCCAGGATCGCCTTCCATTGGTCGCGATCGTCTGCGCGACCGCTCGTCGCCATCTCGCGCGCGAGGGCAAGCGCCTTGTCTGGATTGGATTTCGCGTAGACCTCGAAGAGCGTGTCCATCCCGCTTGCCGACCACGAGAACTTCGTCACGGGATAATCGCGCTTCAGCCGCTCGAGATACTGGAGCTGCTCCGGCTCGGTCGGGGCCCGCACACCCAGCCAGTAGAGCGCCTGCGCGGCGCGCTCGTTGGCCGGAAAGCGATCGACGAGCGCCAGCGACAGTCGCGTCCACTGCGCAACGTCGGTCTCGTCGAACGAGAACGCGTAGTAGAACGCGGAGCCGGGATCGTCGGGCGCGGCGTCCGCGGCTTTCTTGAGGAACGCGCGCGATTGCGCGTTGTCGCCCCGCATCTCGGCGTGAAACGACAGTTTCTGGTAGGCCTGCGCCAGCTTTGGATCGAGTTCGACGGCCCGGATGAAGTGCGCGTCGGCCTTGTCGGGAGTCTCCCCGACCGTGCCGAGAAAGTACTCGAGGACGGCGTTCTTCGGGTGCGCGGCGATCCATTCGCCATAGAGGGCGCGCAGCTTCGCCATCGCCTCCGGGCGCTTGTCGTACCCGATTTGCTCGTAGGTCTCGGAGACGAACTGCTCATGCGCGTCGAAGAAGGCGGGATCGATCTCAATCGCCTTGCGGAAAGCGGCAAGGGCCTCGTCGGTGTGCTTCTGCTTCGCCGCCGCCTGGCCGCGCTCGAACTGCGCGCGCGCGGCGGGCGTGCCCTTGCTCGCCTGGGCAAAGCCCACCCGCGGCATGCCCACGCACAACAGAGCCACGAGGACGCAGGCCGTCACGCAGGTTCCGGGCTTTAGCCCGAATGCCTTTCGGAAATCCATGGGCCGTGCCCGGCGCAGGCCGCGGCGTGCCCCGGTGCGTGCCGGGCTCCGCACTCCGGAAAACGTCGCTCCGTCCGCGCGTTTTTCGGATCCTTGCGCGGCCTTGCGCGCCAGTGCGCTTGCTCGACCGCGCGCGACTGCGGCCGGAAAAACGCGCTCCCTACGCTCCGTTTTCGTCGTCTGACCCGTCGAAGCGCTCCGCACGGCCCGCTTTGGGGCACGCCGCGGCCTGCGCTCGGCTGGCGGCAACCGAACCGACGAATGACCCTGAGGCATTGGCTCCAGCCCGGGACGCAGGTGCCCGACCGGTCGTGTGTCCGCCATGGGTACCTCGGTTGCCGAATCGCGCGAATTATACGCTGCGCACGGGCTATTCGGCGCGAAGCACTTCGATCGGATCGACCCTGGCGGCACGCCGGGCGGGCAGGTAGGTGGCGACGAGGGCGACAGCGGCAAGGAGGGCAGCGACGGCCGCAAACGTGGCCGGGTCGCGCGGCTTGATCTCGAACAGCAGGCTCGCGAGCACGCGCGTGAGGGCCGAGGCGGCCGCGATGCCGAGTGCCAGGCCGAGGGCAACGGGGAAAACGACACGCGTCGTCATCGACCGGACCACGCGGCCAGCGCTGGCCCCGAGCGCCATCCGCACGCCGATCTCGTGCCTGCGCCGGACGACGTCGTCGGCGGCGACGCCCGCGATGCCGACGGCCGCCAGCAGCAGGCCGATGGCGGCGAACAGGCCGACGACGAGCGCGTAGAAGCGTGGATCCGCCACCAGGTCATCCAGCCGTTCGCCGAGTGGCGTTGGCGTAACGACGAGGTCGGGATCCGCGGCCGCGATCGCCGACTTGATGCCGTCGACCAGGTTCCCATGTCCCGGGGACGTGCGAACGATGAAGGTGCGGGCGCGGAATCGCCGGTACGACGGGTCGTAGGGGACATAGATCGTGGGTTCCGGCGACGCGCGAAGTCCGGTCCGAGGGTTCTGAAGCCAGTTGCTGGTGTCGCCGACGACTCCAATGATCTGAACCGCCGTGTCTTTCCATACGACGACGCGCTGGCCGATAGCGTCAACGCCGCCCCAGTACCGCTTTGCCATCGTCTCGTTGATCACGGCCACCGTTGCGCCGCGCTGCTCGTCCCGCCGTCCGAAGACCCGACCGTGCCGCACAGGGATGCCCAACGTGCGGAAGTACTCCCCGTCCATGCGGTACGCTTGCGGATGCTCTTCGGCGGCGCGCGCCTCAATTCGTATCCGCGTCCCCATGCTCGCGCCATTGAAGGGGGCCAGGTCGGCGACACAGGCCGAGCACACGCCCGGCAGCGATCGGAGTCGGGCCAGGCCCTGTTCGAAGAACTGGGCGACGCGTTCGCTGGAGGGGTATCTCGAGGGGGTCAGGAATTCGCTCGCTGCGATGATGTTCGACGGGTCGAATCCCACGTCGACCGACCGGAGCCGCACGAAACTGCTGACGAGGAGACCTGCGTTGATCAGAAGGATGAGGACGAGCGCGAGTTCGGACACCAGCAGCAGGTTCCTCATCCCACCGGGCCGGCGGCGTGGCTGCCGCGCGCCAAGCTTGAGCGATGACATCAGGTCCGGCTTTGACAGATCGAGCGCCGGAAGCGATCCGAACAGAACCACCGTGCCGAGCGTGAGCGCGGCAGAGAAAGCCAGGACCCGGCGATCGATGACGACGTCGCCCCCGAGGCGGAACTACCCGGGCAGTTGCGCCAGAAGGAGGTCGAGCGTCCAGTACGACCCGAGCACGCCCACGACGCCCCCCGCGAGCGCGAGCAGGACGCTTTCGGTGAGCAGCTGCCGGACGATGCGCCGCCGCCCCGCTCCGAGACTGCTACGAATGGCGAACTCGCGCTCTCGCTCGCGGCCACGGGCGACCAGCAGATTGGCGACGTTCACACACGCAATCAGGAGCAGGAACAGGACGGCGCCGAAAACGATCATCAACGGACTGCGGTGGAAGATCACCATCTGACTTCGCAGCAGCGTCACGAAGATGCCGTAGGGTGTGTGGCTCGGCGCGGGCGGGCGAAGGCGCGCCGCGATGACATCGGCTTCCGCCTGCGCCTGTCTCACGGACACGCCCTTCCGCAGCCGCCCGACGAGAAAGTGCACGGCGTTTGGCGGAAGGGGCTTGTCCCATTCGATGGGAAGAACGCGAAGCATTTCCGGCGCCCCTTCGGCCGTCGTCCTCGGGTACCAGAACTCGGGCGGCATCACGCCGACGATGGTGACGGGGCCTTCGAGAAAGGACACGGTGCGGCCGACGACCGCGCGGTCGCCGCCGAAGCGGCGCTGCCACAACGCGTACGTGAGGATGCCGACATCTTCGCCATCGTGCGGGTTGAAGTCGCGCCCGATGAATGGGTGTACGCCGAGCACTGCAAGGAAATCAGATGAGTCGCGGGCGCCGCGAACGTACTCGGCGGGACCTCGCCGGCCGGGCTGCGTCCCATGAGCATGATGACGCGATCGGGGTCGGGATATGGCAGCGGCCGGAAGAGGACGCCGTCCACGATGCTGTAGGTGGAGGTCGTGGCGTCGATGCCGACGGCCAGCGTGAGGATGGCGGTGATCGTGAACGCTCGGTCGCGGCGGAAGCTGCGAACCGCGTACCGGATGTCCTGCCAGACCGCGGGCTCAACCATTGACTATCAACTGTGGACTATCAACTCCTTCAGCGATCAGCCGGCCTCGTCGGCCCGCAGGATGCGGGCGATGGCCAGCGACATCCGATCCCAGTTCTCGGTTTCCGCCTCCAGGCGCCGGCGCCCGGCGGCTGTCAGGCGATAGAACCGCGCACGCCGGTTGTTCTCCGACGTGCCCATCTCGGACGTAATCCACCGCCTCACCTCGAGCCGGTGGAGCGCGGGGTAGAGCGATCCCTGGTTGACGCGCAGCACGTCCCGCGAGATCTGCTGGATCCGCAGGGAGATCCCCCAACCGTGCATCGGTTCGGGGGCGAGCGTTTTCAGGATCAGGAGGTCCAGGGTGCCCTGGAGCAGGTCGGTCTTTTCGCGGGCCATTGCGCTCCTCTAGACGATCGACAAGACGCTACGCTTGGTCTTGTCGAATGTCAAGAGGAACGAGCTTGATCGTTGGTTGTTCGTTGTTGGTGAACTATCAACTATCGACCATCAACCATCGACTATTCAGGGACCAAGGACGAGGGACAAGGGACTACACACTCGGCTTCTTCCCCCGGTCCGCGCGGGCCTTCGCGACCATGTCCTTCACTTCCTTCATCAGCGTCGGCACGTGGTACGGGATGCCGTCCTTGATGGTCCACTCGATGCCGCCGCCGTGCGCGATCTTCAGGTTCGGATCGCCGGGCGCGACGTTCGTGTAGTTGTCGATCGGTTTCCCGCCAGCGGTGAGGATGTCGATCCCGTACGGGTTCAGCACGCGCAGGTTCTCGAGCGGGTTGCCGTTGACGACCAGCAGATCGGCGATGTAGCCCACGCGCACGCGGCCGAGGCGATCCTCCATGCCGATGAGCTTCGCGCCGTTCACCGTGGCGTGCTTGATCACCTCGAGCGGGTGGAAGCCGGCTTCCTCCATCAACTCGAGCTCGTGGATCTGTCCGAAGCCGTACAGCGAATAGATGAACCCGGCATCGTCTCCGACGGTGATGTTGCCGCCCTTCAGGCCGAACTCGCGCAGCGTCTCCATCCACACCCGGTAATCCTTCTTCCATCGCACTTCCTGCGTGTTCGTCCAGCCGAGGAAGAACGAGCCGTGGTGCTGCAGGTCCGGCCTCCAGTACTCCTCCATGACGGGGTGCAGGTAGTCTTTGTACCAGGGCAGGTTCTGCTCGCGGATCACGTCGCGGCCGGCCACGTAGATGGACAGCGTCGGGCACCACGACACGCCTTTCTGCACCATCAGGTCGAGCACCGCCGACAGTTTCTGCCGGTTGAGATTCGGCTGGATGTAGAGCTCGCCCGCGCGCCCGAAGCGGTGCACCTCGTTGTTCGCGTTGTGATCGGCCGGGAAGTTCTGGACGCCGTCGAGCGCCGCGTCGGCAATGCCGTAGAAGTGCTCGATGGATGTGCCGCCCAGCTCGGCGAAGTCCCGCGCGTTGGTTTCCTCGACCGCCATGTGCGTGGCGCTTCGCAGGCCGAGCTTGTGCGCCTCGTCCAGGCAGTTCGCCATGACGTCGCGGTCCATGCCGAACAGCTTGATGCCGTCCGCGCCTTCCGCCTTGACGCGCCGCACGCCTGCGCGCACCGCTTCGGGGCTATCGCCCTGCGCGCGCCAATCGGGCGTGTAGATGAGGATGCGCGGCGCCACCAGCGTGTGGGCGGCGCTGTCCGCCCGCCATTTCTTCGCCTTCGCGAAATCCGATCCGACGTCGCGCACCGTCGTCGCGCCGGACGCCAGATACAGGTTCATCTCGTACTGGAACGGCTGCGGCACGCCGCCGCGCTCGTCCTGCAGGTGCATGTGCGTGTTGACGATGCCCGGCATGACGTACTTGCCGGTGGCATCGATGACCGCGTCGGGCGGGGGATCGTTGGCCGGCGTGGGGCCGACGCGCGCGATGAGGCCATCCTGCACGAGGATGTCCACCGGGCCGAAGGCCGGCTTCGCGTTGCCGTAAATGACCATCGCGTTGCGGATGAGCAGCCGCTTCACGGCTTTCGCGTGCGCGGCCGATGCAACCTGCGATGAGGTTGCCCGCTGACCGCTCGCCGTCATGGTCGTAAGGACGAGGATGAGCGCTGCGAGCAACGCGACGGGCCAACCAGGGAGCCGCTTGGCAAGGCGATACATGTCGGTGCCTCCGGTGAAAGGCGATTGCTGCGGGCGGGTGACCGACCTCAAGCGCGGATGATAGCGCGGAGGGGCGCGTGGCGCCATCGAGATGGCTCCGTGAACGGCTCGGTTCGCAAACCCCTGGGCCGGTTCGATTCGCGGGCCGACGACGACCGACGTGGAGATGTCGCTCGCCAAGGCCATCCGGTTTGGCAGCACCGACCGGGGCCTGAACATCCGCGTGCAGGCCACCAACCTGCTGAACAGGCCTGAGTTCTCGTTCGTCGATACGGCCGTCAACTCGCCCACCTTCGGGCGCGTCATCGGCGTCCTGCCGATGCGAACCGTCCAGGTGGTGACACGGTTCAGGTTCTGAGGCCCGAGTTTTCACACGAAAGTCACAATTTCGGGCCGCCTCCGTCGTATACACGAATATCACCAGAGCAGAAAACTGGACCGTTTCCCTTTCACCACAGGATTTGCGAGTGCGCAAGAAGCTATCCGACAAAGGACGCCGGCTGGTTCGAACCGCGATGACGTGCGCTGTCGTCGCCCTTTGCTGCGATCTTGCGGTGCAGATCGTCGCTGCGCAGCAAGGATCGGGGTGTGTCGTCAACGGCGTCGTGAAGGCGAACGGCGTCGCGCTGCCTGGCGTGGCGGTCGTGGCCATCGACGCTGAATCGAAGGCCGCCCGCGCGACGTCTTCCGGGCCCGACGGCGCGTACAAGATCACGCTCGCCGGGCCGGGACATTACCAGTTGATGCTCCAGATTGCCGGCTTCGCACCCATCACGCGGGACGTCGATCCGCAGGCGGTCGCCTGCCCCTATACCCTGGACGTCACCATGATGCTGGCGTCGCGTGCGCCAGCACCGCCGGTGGCGACGGAGGCTGCGCAGCCACTCGCCACGCAGACACCTGCCACCCAAACGGCCTCACAGGCAGCCGGCCGTGGCGGGCGGGGCCAGCGGGCGGGCGCGCCGGGTGCGCCAGGTGCCGCCCAGCGGGGCGCACCGGGTGCGGCACCGGCGCCGGGAACGGGACAGCGTACGGGCACGGACGTCACCGTCACGGCAGAAGCCGGAGCCGAAGTGGACTCCGCCGCCAAGATGCTGTTGCCGCCCGGGTTCTCGGCTGAGGCGCCGACCGAGGCGCTGACCGCCGTCGGCAACCCCGGCCAGATGAACGATATGTTCCTCTTCGGTGACGGGCGTGGCGGACGCGGCGGCATGGACGGCTTCGGCGGCATGCCGGGCGTGGGCGATGCGACTGGTGGGCTGCCTGGCCAGGGTGGGCAAGGCGGCCCTGGTGGCGGTCGCGGCGGCGGTGGTGGCGG
>PMZR01000131.1 GCA_003170135.1 Acidobacteriota bacterium | reverse complement strand
CACCTGCCCCGCCCGCCCTGGCATGCAGTTTCTCGTGCCGGCAGGAGCACAGGCCGACGCTGAACTTCTGATGCGACCGGACGATCTCGGCGGCCTGCTCGTAGTCGAGCACCTCCACCCGCTCCTCGGGCGCGATGGCGTCGGTGTGCGGCAGGGAGCGCATCAACAGCAGGTGCCCGCGTCCGCTGGCGTTGGCGCGCCACAAGGCCCCGCTCTCGATGTACTCGTGGAACAGGCGGCCCCACTCCTTCGTGTTCAGGCCGTCGCCGGTTCTCATCATCGTGAATTCGAAGATGCCGATGACGATGGGCGACAGCATGTAGCGGTACTCGCCGCCCAGGGCAATGTCGAGCACCAGGCCCTTGGTGCACAACCCGTCGAGCACGCGTTCCAGGCGGGCGCGCTCGTAGCGCGTCACCCGCTCCAACCGGTCGAGCGTGGCCAGGCTGTAGGGCATCCGGATGACGAGATCGGCTTCCTCCTCGGAGTAGAGCTCCTTCAGAATGGCGCGCAACGCCTCGTTCCACGGGGCGCGCACGGTGAGGCCGTCGATCTTTCGACCGAGGTCGCGGTAGATGTCCTTGCCGACCAGGTGCCCCATGAACGGACCTCACGCGGAGTTGTCCCAGGCTGAAGCCTGGAACCTACGGCGCCGGCGTCTCGCCGGCTGGCGTCGTGGCGTCGAGCTTGTCCATATCCAGCACGTACTCGCGATCCGACTCCGTAAACATCATCTCGAACCGATGGCCGAACAGGACTTCCTCGGCCGTGTACGACGACCGGCTGTGCACGGTCTGCGCGAACGTTTCGTCCACGGCCGTCAGCAGCACGTTGAATTCGGCTTCGGCCTCGAGCAGGCTCCGGTGGTCCCAGCCCCACAGCGGGCTCGCCTCGTCTATCGGGTGGACGACCGTCCAGTTCAGCGGGAAGAACGCCACCGTCGATCGTTCGAGCGCCAGCTGGTGGAACCGCCGCTGCCGGGTGTCCGACTGTCCCTCGAACCTGCTCATCATCACCGTGGCGCCGACATTCACGAGCTGATTGCGGCGCGCGTTCACCATGCGGAACTCGAACGCCGTGATGTCTCGGTAGGGCGCGACGACGGCGTGCCCGCTGTAGCGGATGTCGGCCACGGGCCGCGAGAACCGCGCGAAGACCACGCCGGTCGCCACCGCCAGCCCCAGCAAACCGGTCAGCGATTCGACCACGACAACCACGTTGGCCGCAAGCGTCGTCGGAACGATATTGCCGTAGCCGATGGTCGCCAGCGTGTGCACGCTGAAGAAAAAGGACTGGGCGGGCGGGCCGAGCGCCGCGTCACCGGTCAGCGCCTCGGGACCGCAGGCCAGGTACGCCGCCGCAAACAGGCCGTTGACGACGATGAAGCCGGCCGTGAGCAGCGCGAACATGCGCGGCCACGAGGTCGAGAGCAGCGTCTGATAGCTGAAGAACGTCCGCCACCAGTTGCCCTTGCGGACGCGCACGTTGAACGAGCCGTCGCGGTTGATCAGGCGATACCCGCGGCGTTTGGTGACGATTCCGCCGAAGCCGAGATCGGAAGGCGGCGGCTCCACGCCGGCATGCGGCTCTGGGGGCATGATGGGACCTCTCGCTGATCTTGCTGTCGAAAACCGGAATACAATAACCCGCCCGCTCGACAGCCCCGGTGTTCCGTGCGGCGAGGGTATGGCTGGAGGTGCACGCATGGGATGGTGGATTGCGGCGCTCGTGACGTGGCTGATGTCGTTCGCGTGAATCGTCTACATGATGGCGGACGGGTTCCGCCGCAAATCGTCACAAATCAAAGCGCTGCCCGGTTACCTGTTTCACGGCGTGACGGCCGTTCTCGCCCTGTGGTTCCTGATGAAAGCGCTCGGCGCGTGAGGTCAGCCATGCAACTGCTGCTGCGTATTGCTGGTGGGCTGCTGCTTCTCTCCGGGATGGCGTGAGCGATCTGGATCGTGGGAGGGGTCCTCTCACACAATCCGGCGCTCAGCCGCCTCGACCAGTTGCCCGTGCCGCTGCTGTTTCACACGATCTGCATGATGTCCGGCATGGCGTGCCTCGTCGCGGCCGCCAGGCGCCGGCAGGCGGNNCCCGCCGCAACCGTCAGTTAGTCCTGATTCGGTGAGTTCGTCCTGATTCCTCCATGAGGTCCATTCCCATGCTCAATCGCACGACGTGGCGCGTCCGCATCGGTCTGGCGGCCGTCGCCTGCGCGCTGGCGCTCGGCGCGCTGGCCCGGGCCCAGGCGCCTGCGCAGACGGAGACCAACCCGCTCCTCAAGCCCTGGACGACGCCGTTCGAGGTGCCGCCGTTCCAGGACATCAAACCGGAGCACTTCGTCCCGGCCTACAAGGTGGCGATCGCCGAGAACCGCAAGGAGATCGACGCGATCGTCGGCAACCCGCAGCCGGCGACCTTCGCGAACACGATCGAGGCGCTCGACAAGACGGGGCAGCTGCTCTCGAAGGTGAGCAGCGTCTTCGGGAACCTCTCATCGGCGCAGACGACGCCGGAACTGCAGGCGATCAACCGCGAGATTACGCCCCTGCAGTCGGCGCTTCGTGACGACATCCGTTTGAACGCGACGCTGTTTGCGCGCGTCAAGACCGTGTGGGAGAACCGCGACAAAGCCAACCTGACGCCCGAGCAGAAGAAGCTCGTGGACGACACCTACAAGGGCTACGTCCGCGGCGGCGCGAACCTCGATCCCCGGCAGAAGGAGCGCCTGCGCGCGATCAACAGCGAGACGGCGATGCTCAGCCTGAAGTTCGGC